>JAJBVD010000016.1 GCA_020859985.1 Clostridiales bacterium | reverse complement strand
AGTGTGTCTTTTGAATTAATTCCAAAATAATATAGTGCTAAATCCTAAAGACGGGCACCTTTATAGTATCCATTCATACTTCGATGTGAAAGTACCGTGCTGATCAGAAAAAAAACCTTGCATTTCCGTATGAATTATGCTATGCTCCGTATGTTGTGTAAAGCTGGAATTAAAGTAGCTGTGAAGGTGGCTGTTCAGGCTAGATGCCTGAGAGGATAAAGAACAGCTATTATAAACAACAGTTACGATAAAGAACTGCAGGGACTTGCAGGGATAGCCCGGAGAGACTTGTCGCGGTAACAGCTGAGCGGCATTGACCGGGAATTTGTACAAACCCGGCGGAGGATTCATAGAGAAGCCATTTCGAGTATGTTCTACGCTCAGAGAGATGGCTTCCAGCAGGTGAGTACAGGCAGTTCACAAAATTGAAAAGAAGAGGTGAATAAGATGAAAGAAGCAATTCAGCCGAAGTACTATCAGGCAGAGGTGACCTGCAACTGTGGCAACACGTTTGTGACAGGTTCGACAAAGCCAAGCATCCACGTGGAGATTTGCTCTAAGTGCCATCCGTTCTATTCCGGACAGCAGAAAGTAGCTACCGCGCGCGGACGTATTGAGCGCTTCAACAAGAAGTATGGTCTCCAGTAGAAAATAGACGGGGAAAAGAGTGGGTTGGGGTTCGCAGGATCTCAACCTGTTTTATTATATAGGAAAGGAACGATTTTATGAAACCATCCGGTATCGGAGGTCAGGCCGTGATCGAAGGCGTCATGATGCGTAACCGCGGCCGGTATGCCGTGGCTGTGAGGACGCAGGACGGGAGAATCGTGGTTGACACGCAGGACTGCTCCAGCGAGAAGCTTCAGAAACACAAATTTGTAAGGCTTCCGATCATCCGCGGCGTTGTGAATTTCTTTGATTCTATGATCCTTGGTATGAAGACATTAATGTTTTCCGCGAGCTTTTTTGCGGAGGAGACCGAGGAGGAGCGCGCCGAGCGCGAGGGCAAAGCGCGAAAAAAAGCAGCGGCAAAAGCGGACAGGCTGCGGGCAAAGGGTAAGACGGAAGAGGCGGAAAAGGCGCTGGAAAAATGTGAGAAAAAGCTGGCAAAAGAAGCGGCCAGCGGGGAGGCTTCCGGCGATGACGATTGGCTGATGACGCTGACAGTCATTTTTTCATTGGCTTTCTCCGTCGTGCTGTTTATGATGCTGCCCTATTTTGTCTCACGGCTGCTGAAGCCGGTGATCCGTTCAGAGACGGTGTTGCTGATGATCGAGAGCGTGGTGAAGCTGCTGATCTTCTTTGGATACCTTCTGCTGATCTCCCGTATGAAAGACATCCAGCGCACCTTTATGTATCACGGTGCGGAGCATAAGTGCATCAACTGCATTGAGAACGGTCTGGAGCTGACGGTAGAAAATGTACGGGAATGTTCCCGTGAGCATAAGCGCTGCGGTACAAGCTTTCTGTTCATTGTCATGTTTATCAGCATTATTTTTATCATGCTGTTCAGTATTCCACTGTTTGCGTTGTTCCATGTAAATTCGTCTTTATGGCGGATCGTGTTGCGTCTGGCGTTGCTTCCGCTTATTGCGGGCGTGTCGTATGAATTTATCCAGCTCGCGGGCAGGACGGACAACAAGGTGATCAATGCTTTAAGCCGCCCGGGCATGATGATGCAGCATCTGACGACGAAGGAGCCGGACGATTCGATGATCGAGGTCGGCATTGCATCTGTGGAAGCGGTATTTGACTGGAGAAAGTTTGAGAATGAGCAGTTTGGGACACATTATGAATTGAAACCGGATGTGTCTGCGGAACAGGATCATTTGCAGACAGCCGCGGAACCGACAGATCAGATGGCCGGAGCGGATGCATGAAAAACGCAGAAGGACAGGAACATTCAGAATGCAAAAAATCTGGTGCATCCTCCCGGTTCGTGCTGAATGGAGAGAATTCCTTTGCATTTGCCTGTAAAAAGGCGGAGACTTTTCTGGCGTTTTGCGGGATTGAGGATGCGGCAGTCGATGCGTGGCTTCTGTTGGAATATGCGACAGGGATCAGCCGCGCGGGCTATCTGGCTGACCGCGATAACTGTATGAGTGAAGAACAGAGGGATGCGTATGCTGCGCTGGTCAATCGACGCGGTGCACACATCCCGCTTCAGCATCTGACCGGAGAGCAGGAGTTCATGGGTCTGCCGTTTCTGGTCAATGAGCATGTCCTGATTCCCAGACAGGATACGGAGACTCTGGTGGAGCTGGCGCTTGCGAAGCTGGAACAGCTTGCGGCCGCATTGACGGGATCTCGAATTCTTGATCTTTGCACCGGATCAGGCTGTATTGCGGTAAGTCTGGAGAAGTTGTGGGAGCATCGGTCCGGACAGACCGAAAGTACAGGCATACGGATCACGGCTTCCGATATTTCGGAGGAGGCGCTTACCGTTGCGCGTGAAAACGCACGGCGGCTGCAGGCAGATGTACAGTTTGTGCGGAGCGATCTGCTTTCTGCGTTTTGTACGAGGAAACTGAATAAGAGGGATTTTTCCACATTCCATATGATCGTCTCCAACCCGCCATACATCCGTTCCTCCGTGATTGAGGAACTGTCGGAGGAGGTGCGGGCGCACGAGCCGCGTATGGCTCTGGACGGCGGAGAGGACGGGCTGGATTTTTACCGGAGGATTATCCGCGAAAGCCGAGATTATTTGTTGCCGGGCGGATGGCTGCTGCTGGAGATTGGCTTTGATCAGGGAGAAGCGGTGTCGGAGCTGATGCGGCAGAACGGATTTTCGGAGGTGCACATCACAAAAGATCTGCCGGGGCAGGACCGGGTAGTATCGGGACGAAATCCCTGATGGAATTTTTATGAAATGACCCGAATCGGAATTTGTGAAGCAGTTCCGAACGGTGACAGATATTGTCTGGAGGGAGTTATGTTTGATAAACTGGAGGATTTGCTGATTCGCTTTGAGGAAATTCTGAATATGCTTAATGAGCCGTCCGTGATCGCGGATCAGGCGAGATTTCAGAAGCTGCTGAAAGAGCAGGGCAGCCTGCAGCCGCTCGTTGATACTTATCGCGAATACAAGAAATACCAGCAGACGGCGGAGGAGTCTCTGGCGATGCTGGAGGAAGAATCCGACGAGGAAATGCGCGAGATGCTCAAAGAAGAGCTTTCTGACGCGAGAGCAAAGGTCACGGAGCTGGAGCGGAAGCTGAAGATCCTGCTGCTGCCCAAAGACCCGAATGATGATAAGAACGTCATTATTGAGATTCGTGCGGGAGCGGGCGGAGACGAGGCGGCACTGTTTGCCGCAGAGATCTACCGCATGTATGTGCATTATGCGGAAAGCCGCCGCTGGAAGGTCGAGACGATGGACGTTGAGGAAATCGGTATCGGCGGCATGAAGTTTGTCAGCTTCATGGTGACCGGACAGGGCGCGTATTCGATGCTCAAATATGAGTCCGGGGTACATCGCGTACAGCGTGTGCCGGAGACCGAGTCCGGCGGCCGTATTCACACCTCGACCATCACGGTAGCGATCATGCCGGAGGCGGAAGAGGTCGATGTGCAGCTGGATCTGAATGACTGTAAATTTGATGTGTTCCGTGCTTCCGGAAACGGCGGACAGTGCGTCAATACGACGGACTCCGCGGTCCGGCTGACGCATATCCCGACCGGTATTGTGATTTCCTGCCAGGACGAGAAATCACAGCTGAAAAATAAGGATAAGGCATTGAAGGTGCTGCGTGCGAAGCTGTATGATCTGGAGCTTCAGAAAGCGCATGACGCGGAGGCGGAAGCCCGCCGCAGTCAGGTGGGCTCCGGAGACCGCTCCGAGAAGATCCGCACCTATAATTTCCCGCAGGGACGTGTGACCGATCACCGGATCAATCTCACGCTTTACCGGCTGGATAAGGTCATGGACGGCGACATACAGGAGATCATCGATCACTGCATCGCGGCCGATCAGGCGGCAAAGCTGAGCCGTCTGGAGAGCGCGTGAGCAGCGATCAGAAGAATACTGTCGGAACAGAAGTATTTGGCTGAATAAGCCTGAAAAAGGAATGCATATGAACAAGAACGAATTTGCGCTGACCCCGCCTATGGGCTGGAACAGCTATGACTATTATGATACGACCGTGACAGAAGACCGGATAAAAGCGAACGCGGATTATATGGCTGCTCATCTGAAAGACTGCGGCTGGGAATATATCGTGGTGGATATCGAATGGTTTGCGCACGGAGCCGGTTCCATGCGGGACAGATATCAGTATATTCCATTTAATAAGCTGGAGATGGATGTGTACGGAAGGCTGCTTCCGGATCCGGAACGTTTCCCGTCTTCGGCAGACGGAGCAGGATTTAAGCCCCTGGCGGATTATGTGCATGCGCTCGGACTGAAATTCGGCATCCATATCATGCGGGGAATCCCCCGCGCAGCGGCGCACGAGCATCGGCCGATCCTGATGGAAGCAGACGAGAGAGGAAATCTGTCAGCAGGATCAGAGACGGGAATGAATACCGGCAATACAGCCGCTTCGAATGCAGGAACGCCGGACAATCCGGGCAGGACGACGGCGATCATCACTGCGGCCGATGTGGCCGACCCATCCTCCATCTGCCGCTGGAACCCGGATATGTACGGCCTTCGGGCGGACATGGAAGGGAGTCAGGCATACTACGATTCCATTTTCGCCCTTTACGCGCAGTGGGGTGTCGACTATGTGAAATGCGACGATATCTGCAATACGAATGCCTATCCGCACAATCCGTATTCCGCAGCGCATGAGATCGAGATGATCCATGCGGCGATCGAAAAATGCGGACGGTCGATCGTGCTCAGCCTTTCACCCGGACCGGCGCTGATCGAAAAAGCCTGGCATTATGAGAAATACGCGAACATGTGGCGCATCACCGACGATCTGTGGGATGAATGGCCGCTGCTTTTAAATATGTTTGAGCGCTGTGAACTCTGGCAGAATCATGTGAGTCCCGGCTGCTTTCCGGACTGCGATATGCTGCCGCTGGGGACGATGGGCAAGGGCTTTGGCCATGAGTGGCAGTGCCGCTTTACGAAACCGGAACAGATCACGATGATGACGCTCTGGTGCATGTTCCGCTCGCCGCTGATGATCGGCGCGGAGCTGACGATGCTGGATGAATGGACGTTATCCCTTCTCACCAACCGCGAGGTGCTGGCTCTTTTACAGGAAGGACGGCACGGCGTGCAGGTACAGCGCACAAAAGAGTTTGCGGTGTGGGCGAACTGGGGGGATTTGTTTCTTAAGAAAATTTCGGATGATGCTGTGCCAAAGGCGGTCGATAGCGATGCACGGGAGACCGACAATGACGACCGGACCGGCAGCACATTGGAATCGGCGGCAAATGATATATATGTGGCTTTGTTTAACCTGAAAGAAGAGAGCGCCGAAGTCTCCGTCAGCATGGAGGAACTGGCGGACAGTCTCCCTCTCAGGGGAGCCGGACACCTGCGGAGGCAGCTTCAGAACCGCAACAGTTTTCCGGTAAAAGAACTCTGGAGCGGAGATGTGCAGGAGTGCAGCAGAGCGGATTGCATAAGACAGAATTGTGACCGGGATGAGCGCGCAGAAGATGATTGTGACGGCTTTGTCCTGTCTGCCACGATAGACGCGCATGGAGCAAAGCTGTTTCGTGTGATGCTGTAACACATGGATGTGACCGGGTACCAGTGACGCTCGTTTAGCATCGACCGAAACGGAGCATAGATGCGAAGCACGTAGCAATCCGTAGGATCATCCCCTTTTGCCGCTCAAATCATTATATGGATGCCATGTGACAGCGGCGGCAGATCTTTACATACATTCTGACTGTGATAGTATGGAACAGCGAAAAACGGTCATTTATAACGATGGAACTTTAGAGATAAGTCTTTTAAAAAGGAGCAGGAATTATGCCGAGCCTGAAACAGATTTTTGACAAAAATGCACGCACACAGACGGAGACTAAGGAGCCGGAGAAACGCCCGGAAAAGCGTCCGTGCAAAAAATGCGGCGCGTCCTTTACCGCGCAGGAGCTGAAGGATAACTTTTACATTTGCCCGAAGTGCGGATATCATTTCCGGGTGCATGCCTACCGGCGGATGGAGATGATCCTCGATGCCGGGACATTCGAAGAGTGGGACGCGCAGATGGAGGAGGTCAATCCGCTTGATTATCCGGAATACGGGGACAAGCTGGCGGCCGTGAAGGAGAAGACCGCCCTGAATGAAGCCATCGTGACCGGATACGGAAAGATCAATGGCTTTGAGACAGCGATCATGGTCTGCGACTGCCGGTTCCTGATGGGAAGCATGGGCTACAATGTAGGCGAGAAAGTAGCCAGAGCATTTGAGCGTGCGACCGAGCGAAAGCTGCCGGTGATTGCATACGCGGCAAGCGGCGGCGCGAGAATGCAGGAGGGCATCGTTTCCCTGATGCAGATGGCAAAGACGTCCGCGGCGGTCAAAAATCATTCAGACGCAGGACTCTTATATATCAGTGTGCTGACCGATCCGACGACCGGCGGTGTGACGGCGAGCTTTGCGATGCTCGGCGACATCATCCTTTCAGAACCGAAAGCACTGATCGGCTTCGCGGGGCCGCGCGTGATCGAGCAGACCATCCGGCAGAAGCTGCCGGAAGGCTTCCAGAGGGCCGAGTTCCAGCAGGAACACGGATTTGTTGACCGGGTGGTGGAGCGCAAGGACCAGAAAGCGATGTTGGGGCTTTTGCTGAAGCTGCACAGCGGGGAGGAATCCTGGCAGACCTGGTCGGAGGAGAACAACCTGCACACCTCCTCAACGGAGTCGATTCCAGAGACCATGCGGCGTCAGTTTGAGAGCTGGAGAGACAATGCGCCGAAGAGCCGCCGTGCTCCGTTCTCCGGTACGATGCGTCAGAAGACGCTGAATAAGATCGCGAAGCGCCACACGGAGCCGCTGGAGGCTGTACACCAGGCAAGAAAGACCGGACGGCTGGTTGCGGACGATTATATTCACTTCCTGTTTCAGGATTTTATTGAATTTCACGGAGACCGCTATTATGGCGACGACGCTGCAGTGGTCGGCGGCCTCGCTACCTATTGCGGCGTGCCAGTGACTGTCATTGGTCAGGACCGCGGCAAGACTATGGAGGAGACCATCGGCCGGAACTTCGGTATGGCGTCCCCAGAGGGCTACCGCAAATCTCTTCGTCTGATGAAGCAGGCGGAAAAGTTTAACCGTCCGATTATCTGCTTTGTCGATACGCCGGGCGCATATCCGGGCATGGAAGCGGAGGAGCGCGGCCAGGGTGAGGCCATCGCGCGCAACCTCTATGAGATGTCCACGATGAAGGTGCCGATCCTTTCCATCATCATCGGGCAGGGAGGCAGCGGCGGCGCGCTGGCGCTCGCTGTGGCGAACGAGGTCTGGATGCTGGAAAATGCGACCTACTCCATCCTTTCTCCGGAAGGCTTTGCCTCCATCATCTGGAAGGATGCGAGCCGTGCCGACGAGGCGGTGAAGCTGATGAAAGTGACCGCCCAAGAGCTTTACGAGCTCGGTATCATTGAGCGCATCATCTGCGAGGATGAGCCGGCGGAAGAAGAGAGCCTCGAAGAAATCGCAAAGATCATTGATAAACATATGCGGGAATTTTTCCATGAGTGCGCGGATAAGAGCCCGCAGGAGATCATGGAGCAGAGGCAGAACCGGTTCCGGCAGATGTGAAACGAAAACAGCAGGCAACAGGTTTCCGCTCCGGTCGGTGGTAAATGAGCGCACTGATGCCCAGCGCCTGTCTTTTCATTTCGATGTTGTTCTGAACTGTCACTGGCAGATCATTTTTAATAAAAAGAAAGCTTCTGGTACAGAAATACGTATCAGAAGCCTTCTTTTTATTCATTTATAGAGTTTTTTCACAGTCCTATACAGTTACTCGCCTGCGTACAGGGCCTGCACTTCCGCGGAAGTCAGTACACCGCTGTATACCATCACATCATCGAAGAGCACATTGCGGCAGTCTTCATCGCTCCAGATATAGCCGCTGCCGACCGAGATATCTGTAGCCTGGGAGATGCCGGTAGCCGCTTTCTTGAAGCAGTCTGCCAGATCCTTCGTCTCCTCGCCGACCAGTTCGCCGTTTAAGTAAACGCGGATGCCGTACGGGTCGCAGGTATAGACCACGTGCTGCCATACGCCGCGCTCGCCGCTGGTGGCCAGAAGAGAGCCGGTCACATCGCTGTAGGCGTCGTTGGCGTTGATGCGGGCGATCAGGTTCGCACCGATACGGGTCAGAGGGTAGGAAGCGTTGGCGTCCGCCTCAAAGAGAGCGCTGTGCTCCCAGGTGTCCTCGCTGATGTTTACCCACATGGAGACGGAATAGCCGGTGGTCGAGACGGAGCTTAAAGTGTCGGATGGAAGACTTAAATAGTTTACTCCCATAGCGTCTTCCTCGTTGGTCACCTGCAGTACGCTGCCGCGTTCCTCGTCCGTAACGATGGCGGCGTCGCCGATCAGTTCTGCGCTTTCGTCAAGCGCCGAGCCAGAGACGGCGGCGATAGAAGTGCCGTCCATGGAAGCCTCCTCGAAATCATAGCCGCAGATCAGGGAAGAAGCGCCTTCCAGGACAACCTTGTATTCCTCTGTATCGGAGAGCTCGCCATATGTGATCTCTGCAGTCAGAGTCGCTTTCACAAGCTTTTCCTGCGGCGTCACCTCGCCTGCCTCACTGATGAGAGAGGCATCAGAAGTCGTCCAGGTAACCGTCGCGCCGAGTACTTCTGTCGGGAGCTCGATATCGTCACAGGTCGCTTCCGGCAGAATCTGGCTAATCGAAACGGAAGCCATGCCGACGACCATCTCCGGGTCGTCCATGTCGACCATGCTGCCCCAGATACAGGTATTGTCCGTGCCGATGGCGGTGAACGTCATGGCCGTTTCTGTGCTGCTGTCCTTGTGCTGCAGGAAGAAATAGCCCTTGTAGATTGTGCCGTTGTCCATGGTAAAGGTTACATAGTCGTAGCCGTTCCCGGAATCGGTCTTTACCCAGGTACCGGTGGTAGCTCCGTCAAAGGTGCCGTCCTCATAGAGGGTCAGCAGCTCGGTATCCAGCATGCTGCCGTCCGTAGTTGTGCCGTGGTTGACAAATTCATAGGAGCCGACGACCTCGGAATCCTCGTAGTTCGAAGGCGTGTCGCCGACGTATTCATAGACCGCGGTGACCGGCCAGAGATCCTCATTCAGGAACTGCTGATGGACACGCACCTCATGTCCTTCCAGCTGCGGCGTCACGTCGAAACGCTGGTGGTAGACCAGATAGCGGGAGCCGTCGTCGTCGATGAGCATGGAATTGTGTCCGGCCGAGCGTGTCCCGATCTGACCGTAGAAACAGTAATTGCCGATCAGCTTGATGCCGTAGGATTCGTTATCCTCGCCATTGTCCGCCGCATTGTTGCCCTCCGCGTCGACATACGGACCGGTGACATTTTCCGAGCGGAACATACGCATATTGTAGCCGCCCTCTGCGGTCAGGCCGCCGTAGGTCTCATACAGATAATAATATCCGGTCTCCTCATCGTACTGGATGTACGGGCCCTCGCCGGACTCATGGTTGCCGCCCGCGAGATGTACGCCGAAATAGCGGTCCACATAGTTGCCGGAGACTTCATCGGTGGAGTCAACGCCCGGATAGATTGCTTCGCCCGTCGTCGGGTCAAGCTCCAGCAGGAAAATACCGCCGGACCAGGAACCGTAGGTCATATACAGCTTTTCGCCGCTCGCGTCGAAGAAGATCGTCGGGTCGATGGCGTTCGGCGCATAGTTGTGGTTCCAGGAGCCGTCGTCGTTGAACCAGTTGTCGCTGATCTCATCAATGCCGCCGTTTTCCGAGCCGAGCGCGATCAGCTCCGTCAGGTTCAGATAATCATTATCCCAGGAGGTGTCGCGGGTACTGTCGCCGTCTGTTTCTCCGGTTGTCGTAAAACCGGAATAGACAAGCGTGTCGCCGTAGGTGTAGGTGCCGTCCACTTCCTTTGACACCAGATAACAGATGCAGGAACGCCGCCAGGTGGAGGAGGTGCAGCAGTACAGCATATACGCGCCGGTATCGCCGTCCTCCCATTCATAGTAAGGATTCCAGATGGCGTCCGCCGCCCAGATTGCGTAGCTGCCGACACAGTCGCCGTCATTGTAGCCCGCCCATTCAAACGGTTCTGCAAAGGTCTCCTGCAGATTTCCGTAGAACACAGCGCTGGTGTCATTGGAATAATCCGTACTCAGCTGCGTCCAGCTGATCAGATCCGAGGACGTCGCCGAGGCGATGTGCGAGCCGACAATGTAATACTGTCCATCTTCACTTTTGAAAATCGAGGGGTCGTGCACGGATACGTGCGAGGTGCTGACGGCTTCCGTTTCTTCTTCCGCGCTGACCATAAAAACAGAGCCGGTCAGCAGACATAAGCTCATTGAACCGGCAAGCAGGGCGCGGAATATATTATTTTTCTTCATGACATCCCATCCTTTCACTGATGCGACCGGCATTGTGAAATATCGCAACCGGATAGATGAAACTTCCCCCGCCGGAGCAGCAGCCCACACAAGATCCGGGGAAAACTCCGCAGCTGTGACAGGGCCTGGCAACTGCGAAGCATGAGTCCGTTACGAAACATTCAAGGATGAATTCATTCTATATCGAAATCCGCAAAGTTGCAAGAAAAGAATCTTTCGTTTAAAAAACGATTTCCTTCAATAGGGCAAGCGCGAGATCTTTGTTTTCCGCGGTGGAAGAAATGCCGACCGTCACGTCTGCGTCTTCTGTGTACCAGCCAAGTGTATTCAGCCACTCATTGTCGTTGTAAAGGCGGATACCGGCGAGGATGGTCACGCCCTCATCGGAAGGGTCGTCCTCATCCACAATCGTGACGTAAAGAAGCCGGTCCTCGTCGATGGAGGCGATCTCTTCCTCTGTCAGATACTCTTCCAGGTTGCCTGCATATTGCAGGGATGCCATGGTCTCGAAATAATCGTCGGCGAAGAAAAGATCCACAGAGCCGGAGCCGAATACCGTGACTAGGGATTCCGTGCTGTAGACAGTGGAAGAGGTAGTGTAGGACTCATCCGTATCAATATAGAGCGTCCGGTTGATGTTGACCTCGTATTTCGAAGTATTGTAGTCGTTTTCCTCAAGAAAATCTTCGAACCAGGAGGCCTCATAGTCTTCATCCGCCTCCCCGGCGGCATTGACAGCTACAACATTGAGGGCAATTTTGGAAGCGGTCAGCCTGCCATAAGCGAACTGAATGGCAACCACCGCGATGATGACGACAATCAGTATCGTAATCCCGTAATATTCGCCGATAAATTCTACCTTTTCCCAGCCATGCGCCTCAGCCAGACGTTCCTTTGCGCTCTTTTCCTCCCGCTGCTGATAGATGCTGGCGTCCTTATCCAGCGCACTGTTGAACTTTTCTGCGTTGCTTGTGTGATTATGCAGCTCTTCCATGGAAAAATCTCCTTTCTTTTCGGAATTTCCCACACGCTGGAACAAAGCCAGTAAAATTCGCGGTTCATTTTGACTTGAACACAGTATAATCGTGGGCTTGTGAAAAAACAAGAGGATTTTAAAAATTGCGAAAATCTGATGAACTGGTATGAGTCAAAAAAAGGTATTGCTATTTTTATGGGGATGTGTATAATATTTTACGAATCTTTAAAATGATCACAGGACGTCCGGCAGCGGACGTTTTCTGCGAAGGAAATGCGATAAAAGATCAGAAGGTTTTATATCAAACGAAAAGGAGAGCAGAATGGCCAGACTGGTAATCAATCCTGACAGGAAAGTCAGCAGGATCAACAAAGAGATTTACGGACATTTTTCGGAGCATCTGGGCAGATGCATTTACGAGGGCATTTATGTTGGGGAGAACTCTCCGATCCCGAATGAGAACGGGATGCGCACCGACGTGGTGGAGGCGCTGAAAAAGATTCAGATTCCGGTGCTGCGGTGGCCGGGCGGCTGCTTCGCGGATGAATACCACTGGATGGACGGCATTGGCCCGAAGGAGAGCCGCAAGAAGATGATCAACACCCACTGGGGCGGCGTGATCGAGGACAACAGCTTCGGTACGCATGAGTTTTTCGAGCTCTGCCGTCAGCTGGGCTGCGAGGCCTATGTAAATGGGAACCTGGGCAGCGGCACCGTGCAGGAGATGTCGGAATGGGTGGAGTACATGACCTTTGACGGCCTTTCTCCGATGAGCACGATGCGTAAGGAAAACGGTCATGAGGAGCCATGGAATGTCCGCTATTTCGGTGTGGGTAATGAGAACTGGGGCTGCGGCGGCAATATGAACCCGGACTATTACGCGAACGAGTACCGCCGGTATCAGACCTATGTGCGCGATTACAAGCATCCGGATCCGAGCAGCGGGGAGAGCAGCATTCTGAAGATCTGCAGCGGCCCGAATGTCGACGACTATGAGTGGACAGAAGATGTCCTCAAGACCCTGTACCGTCACTGCGATCCGCGGTTCCACGGTCATCTGGACGGCCTGTCCCTGCATTATTATGTACATCCGGAGGGCTGGCAGATCAAGGGCAGCGCGACCGACTTTGACGAGAGAGTATGGTATAAAACGCTTGCGAAGGCATATTTCATGGACGAGCTCGTGACAAAGCACAGCGCGATCATGGATCAGTATGACCCGGAGAAGAAGGTCGGTCTGATCGTAGACGAGTGGGGTACCTGGTATACGGTAGAGCCGGGTACGAACCCGGGCTTCCTCTATCAGCAGAACACCATTCGCGACGCGCTGGTAGCGGGCATCACGCTCAACATCTTCAACAAGCATTCCGACCGCGTGAAGATGGCAAACATCGCGCAGATGATCAATGTGCTGCAGTCAGTCATCCTGACTGAGGGCGCGGACATGATCCTCACTCCGACCTACCACGTATTTGATCTGTACAAGGTACATCAGGACGCTGATTTGGTGGACAGCTCCATCGAGACAGAGGAGATCGACCTTGGCGACGACCGGTTTGGAACCGGTGAGGGAGGACGCAAGATTACATACCATCTGCCGAACCTGACCGAGTCCGCTTCCGTAGATGCGGACGGCGTCCTGCACATCACGGTAACGAACGCTTCCGCGGACGCCGCGTATCCGGTGGAGACGAGCATCGTCGGGCATGCGGTAAAATCCGTAACCGCGGAAACCGTGTCCGGTGAAATGCATGAGAAGAACACGTTCGAAGAGCCGGAAGTTGTAACTGTGAAGCCATTCGACGGCGTAACTGTTACGGAGCAGGGACTTTCCTTTACCATCCCGCCGTGCGCGGTCGTTCGCCTGGATGTGGAGCTGCAATAAGTAAAATCAGAAAAGATACGAAAACCCGTCATGGACTTCCACGGCGGGTTTTTCAGGAGTACCTATGAGTGAGTATCTGAGAATCTGCCGGAAATGCCTGTTGTATGAAGAGACAGAAGAGGCATTCCGGGAAAAACTGGCCGGATACCTGGCGAATCTTGATGATGACGACCGCGTCGACCAGGCAACCTATGAAGCGCGTCTTACGAAGTGCAGCGAATGCGAACACATCCTCAACGGGATGTGCAGACTCTGCGGCTGCTTTGTGGAACTGCGGGCAGCTATCAAAGTCCGGAAATGCCCGGATGTAGAACGCAGGTGGTGACAGGATATTCATGCCCCTATCTTTTACGCCGGACTGTAGTTCACGCGCACGCGGATATCCTGATTATAATTTCCGAATTCTTTCCCAAACAGCGTGATGCCGCCGACATTCACGGCCGGCTCCTGTGTCTGGAAGCGGAACGTGATGTCGTCCTGGGATGAGATATCAAGCCGGCTCGTCGTGATGTCTGAGATCTTAATGCCGTCGATAAAGGTTCCTTTTTTATTGACCACCAGCATTTTCAGCGTGCCGTACTGGTTCCAGTTCGGGAACCACCAGCCGGGGGTGAACATACCGCGCACATCGCCGAAGTCGCCGGGGCTGGTCCAGGTGCCAAGACGGGTGCGGTTCAGCATAAAGGTGATGTCCGAGGGCCAGTCGTTGTTCGTGCCGGGAGCCTCGCTGCCGATCTCAAAGGAGATGATGAGCTGGTCCAGATGGTTGCCCGGCGGCAGCATATTGGGAATGCGGTAGTCGATGTAGCCTTTTCCAAACCACAGGATCTGTGCATTCACATGCTCCGGGTGAGCGAAGAAGCGTGGGTCGTCCACCTCGCCGATCAGCTTTTTCGACGTGGAAAGTCCGCAGGTCGGGTAGACCGAGTAGTTGAAATAATGCCCGATCGGAATGTTGATGGAATAGCTGTTCGCTGCGGAATCCTCTTCTTCCGGTATGATATCGATCAGAATCTTATCTACATTGACACGGCAGACCTTTTGATTGCCATGTCCGGCGTGCTCATTCATGATCGTGACGATCCCGCTCTCTTCCAGCTTTTTCACATGACTCGTCAGGGCACCGTTCGTAATGCCCAGATGGGACGCCAGGTCGTTCATGTTCATTTCTTTATTTTCCAGCAGAAGCTGTACGAGCCGTATGCGAACTTCCGATCCGAGCGCTTTGAAGATGGGAAGTCCTTCCTCAAGATTTTCGATATGAATCATGGCAATGCGTCCTTTCTGCAATCTTCACGTAAAAAATGACAAATTAATTTAGAAAAAACCAAAATCTTTGTGCCATTATAACGAAGAAATGAAAAAATGGCAATAAAAAATTTTCCTTGCAAAGCTTCAAAAAAAACATATAATGGTTAATTGGCTGACGGCGTTGCCGTACTTAGACAGTAAAACCTTATTATAGTATAGAAAAAAGAACCGTGCAAAACTAATCCGGGAGGTACATTATTATGAGCGCATCGACAGAACTGATCTTTAATGAACCGTGGATCCTGCAGCGGGCGGATCCGTATGTATACCGGCACACAGACGGTACGTATTATTTTACTGCTTCGATACCGGCTTATGATGGGATCGTGCTGCGGCATTCCGATACGCTGGCCGGACTGAAGGATGCCGAGGAGGTCATGATCTGGAAAAAGCATGAGAGCGGGATCATGAGCATCCACATCTGGGCGCCGGAGCTTTATTATCTGGATGGGAAATGGTACATTTATTATGCGGGCGGCGACAAGGACGACATCTGGGAGATCCGTCCTTACGTGCTGGAGTGCGCGGATGAAGACCCGATCACCGGCACATGGGTTGAGAAAGGCAAGATGCAGCGGGCGGCGGACGATCCGTTCTCGTTTGAGGCTTTTTCTCTTGATGCGACGATCTTTGAGAACAAAGGACAGCGCTACTATGTGTGGGCGGAGAAGGTCGGCGTCGGCAAACAGATCTCGAATCTGTATATCGCGAGGATGTCCTCCCCTTACACGCTGGAGACCGTGCAGGTGCTGCTGACCACGCCGGATTATGACTGGGAGCGTGTAGGCTTCTGGGTAAATGAGGGACCGGCGGTCATCCACCACGACGGAAAGATCTACATGACCTATTCCGCGTCGGAGACCGGTCCGGAATACTGCATGGGAATGCTTACGGTGGATGAGGACGCAGATCTGCTTGATCCGAAGTCCTGGACAAAAGAGCGCTGGCCGGTGCTGAAAACGGATCCGGGCAAGGGCATCTTCGGACCGGGACACAACTGCTTCACCACAGATGAGCAGGGCAATACGATCATGGTGTACCATGCGAGACAGGAAGAAGAGATCACGGGGAATCCGCTGTACAATCCGAACCGTCACGCCATGCTGATGCGGATTGAGTGGGATCCGCAGACCGGACGGCCGATCTTTATGAAGAAATAAAAAAGAGCCTGCGCGGATGATCGTGCAGGCTCTGATTGATTAAACTTTCCGGTACTGGATCATCATCCGGATATCCTGATTATAGTCTCCGAATCCCTGCCCGTAGATCGTCAGACCGTGGGAGAGAGGCGTACCGGCGGGTACTTCGAAGCGGAATTTCATCACGGACTGGCTGTCAAGCTGCAGATCGTCCACGGTCACTGCAGATAAGGGCATGCCGTCCAGATAACATCCGGACTGATTGATCGTCAGTGTTTTTAAAAGACCGTACTGATTCAGAAAGCTGTACCACCAGGACGGGTTCTGCCGCCCGCGGCGGTCGCCGAAGTCGCCCGGCGAGATCCATTCCCCCAGCCTGGTGCCGTTCAGGGAAAATACAATGCGGGACGGCCAGTCGTTATTGGCGCCGGGAGATTCGGATCCAATCTCAAAGATCAAGGTGATCTTTTCAATTTTCGTATTCCAGTAAGAGGAATTGGGCAGGATGTATTCCACATAGCCGGTCGTGAACCAGAGAATGCCGGCTTTGGCGCTCTCCGGGTGTGCGAACAGCCGGGGCTCATCCAGCGTTCCCAGGAAAGAGGCGGTGGTCGCGAGACCGCAGGTCGGCGTCACGTCGAAATCGGAATACTGTCCGATCGGAATCTCCGCCTGATAGAGCGGCAGCCGGTTGCAGTCATCGCCGAAGTTGATCAAAATCTGTGTCTGATTCGGGTAGCAGCATTTCTGCAGGCCGTGCGAGGCCGGCTCTTCCTCGACGCGGATCAGACCGCAGGAGGCAAGCTTTCCGATATGAGGGCTCAATGTGCTCTGCGGCATATTCAGTTTTTCGGCAAGCTGTTTCAGAGAAATCCCGCTGTTTGCGGCCACCAGCTTCACGATCTGCACACGCAGTTCAGAACTCAGCGCCTGAAAAAGTGGCAGTTGCTCTTCTAATGTCACGGAATTCACAGATTCGACACCTTCTTTTCACAATTAATTCATAAATAAAAATTATTTTGCTTTTTCCGAACTAAACGATTTTATTATAGCGAAAATGCCGAAAAAGTCAACGGAACAGGGGGCGAAATCGTAATTTTGCCATTTTCAAAACCTCAATTTTATTTTAGAAAAGACTAAAATGATAAATAAAAACCAAAAATAAACCTTGACAAGGAGGAATGGTCGGTAGTAAAATGTTCACATCAAAAGGAAGCTGAACAAGAAAAAATATGCAATTTTACCAAAAAGCGGGATGAACGCGACCGGCGAAGTGACTTTTTGGGAAAGATGCATAATTTTTCAAAGGCTTCGGAGATCGCACTGTACCGTAATTTGCAGTGTGCACAAAATTTAAGGAGGTAGTATCTATGAAAAGAAAATGGTTGGCATTGCTGATGTGTGGCGCTCTTGCACTTTCCATGGGCGTAGTTGCATCCGCAGAGGAAGAGACCGAAGTTGAGGCGACTGCTGTTACAACGGTTGGTCCGGATGATGGTACACATTTTGAGCTGTGGTCTTTCGTAGACGTTCACAATGAGTTCTATGCAAACATGGTAGAAGAGTGGAACGAGCTCAACCCGGACAGACAGATCCAGATCACGTTCAGTACATATCCGTATTCCGATATGCACAACAAGCTGATGATGTCCCTGCAGGCAGGCAGCGGCGCTCCGGATATCTGCGATATCGAGATCGGCCAGTTCCCGAACTACAGCGGCTCCGATAGCCCTCTGTACGTTCTGAACGACGCACTTGCTGAGTATGAGGATTCTCTCGTAACCTCTCGTCTGGATGTTTACTCTGACGCAGACGGCAACCGTCTTGGTGTTCCGACACACGTAGGCGCTACGGTAATGTATTGGAACGCAGAGATTTTTGAGCAGTATGGTCTTGACTATACGAACATCACCACATGGGATGAGTATGAAGAGCTCGGTATCGCGCTTCGTGATGCTTCCAACGGTGAAGTTTATCTGACCTCCGTAGATACGGGCGGCGTTGACTGGCTGTGGATCGCGATGGCTGAGTACGGCGAGGACTGGACCGGCGGTATCGGCGGCGATGTAAATGTACAGCTTGAGTCTGTTACCAATATGCTTGAGATGCAGCAGAGATGGCTGGAAGAAGGCATTGCGATGATCTCCACTGATGGTCATGTAGACCTTGAGGCTGGTTTCGCGAACATCATGGAAGGCAAGATTGCTTCTTTCCCGAAGGCAATGTGGTACATGAGTCGTTTCACGAGCTATATGCCGGAGATGGAAGGCAAGTATGACATCACGACTCTTCCGGTATTCGAAGAGGGTCAGATCAATTCCGTAGGTATCGGCGGTACCGGTACAGTTGTTACAAATCAGAGCTCTGATCCGGAGCTGGCAGCTGAGTGGCTTGCATGGGCGAAGTGCTCCGCAGAGGGCGAGGCTCATATCTGGAACGACCTTGGATTTGACGTTTGCAACACAGACTTGTGGTATGATGAAGATTTCGCGTTTGATTCTGACAATGTTTACAACACGTTCTTCCGTGTAGAGCCGTATTCCGTTCTTCAGGAACTGGCTGACAACGACGCGATCGGCACCATCTATACGACAAGCAAGTCCCCGACACTGAACGATTACTTCTGCACCACGACTCTGAACTATGTTCTTGAGGATGGCTGGAGCGTAGAAGACGCACTGCAGGATGCTCAGGACTATCTTGACTTCGAGCTGGAGCAGTAATGCAGGGATGACGTTGATAACTGTAAATATATAAGACGTTGACAGTTATCCGTTTCGGACAATTATGCAGATAATCAGGGGAGGCTCGGGAATTGCATTCCCGGGCCTCTTTGTATATAGAACATTTGCTGCATTCCTGTCTGTGATATCAGACAGGACGGGGCGGCGGATTGTTACCCTGAGAGTGTGGTTCCTGCTTGTCCGGAATGTTTACAGGGCAGAGAATTTCTGCCAGAATGAGAGAGAGGTTGATTACAGTGAAAAAAGCAAAGAAACTGCTTTACTCTCAGAAGGTAGCACCGTATGTATTTGTTCTTCCGTTCATGCTGAGTCTGATTATTTTCTGGGCGTATCCGCTGGTAACGGGTATCATCATGAGCTTTCAGGAAGTAACGTTCAGCGGTTATACCTTTATTGGAGCAAAGAACTTTGTCAAGCTGATGTCTGATAAATTCTTTGCAACAGCGGTATTGAACAGTGTCGAGTATATGCTGCTGACACTGCTTCTGCTGATCCCGATCCCGATGCTGCTGGCGGTCCTTATGGAAAGCCGTCTGACCAAAGCGAGGGGCGTCTGGAAGGTGATCCTTTACATTCCGGCGCTGACATCCGTAGTTATCTCCGGTATGCTCTTCCGTCTGATGTTCTCCGAGGGCGACAGCTCCCAGATGAACCAGCTGATGCATCTGTTTGGGCAGTCCAGCATCGCCTGGCTGAAGTCAAAGGGAACCGGCTGGGTTGCGCTGCTCCTTCTGTGTATGTGGAGATGGACCGGTGTTAATATGCTGTACTTTGTATCCGGTCTGAAGAGTATTGATAACAGCATATACGAGTCCGGCGACATCGATGGAGCGAATGCGAGACAGAAGTTCTGGTACCTGACGCTGCCGCTTCTGAAGCCGACGATCGTGTATGTAGTTACGATTTCCGTATACGCAGGTCTGTCCATGTTCCTTGAGAGCTTCATGCTGTGGAACGGCAACTCGTCCCCGAAGAATATCGGTCTGACGATTGTCGGATATCTGTACAAGCGAGGTATTGAGAAGAACGATATGGGTTATGCGTGCGCGGTTGGCGTTGTACTCCTGGTAATTGCTATGGCGATTAACGTTGCGCAGCTGATTGCGACCGGTACGATCAAGGTTGGAAAACACAGGGGGGAGGATGATTGACGATGGCAAAGAATACTTCTGTTCCAAAACAAAGGACTATGGAAGATAATCATAAGGTTGCGTCTTTTTTTGCAACGGCATTGTTTGTAGTTATCTGCGCCCTGATTGCTTTCCCTCTGCTTGCAGGCCTGACCGCATCGTTGCGCCCTGCGCGTGAGATCTTCCAGAACGGCATGTCCCTGAACCTGAAGTTCAGTGAGTGGAGCCTTGATAACTATTCGTATCTGTTTACGATGTTTATTCATCCGAATACTTCTGATGCGACAGCACTTGCGGATTCCCAGAAGTACTTCATGTGGTATCGGAATTCTCTGGTACTGACCTGTGAGACTGTGATCCTGACCCTGCTGATCTGTTATTTTATCGCATATGGACTTACGATGTATAAGTTCAAGCTGCAGGGCTTCCTGTTCTTTATGGTTATCGGTACGATGAGTGTTCCGTTCGAGATTCTGATGCTCCCGCTGTATCAGGAAGTGACGACTCTTGGAATCATCAATACGAATGCGGGTGTTATCCTGCCCGGCCTATGTGCAGCGTCGACGATCTTCTTCTTCCGGCAGTACATGACGAGTTTGCCGAAGGAACTGCTGGATGCGGCGCGTGTGGATGGCTGTACTGAGTACGGCATCAGCGTGAGGATTATGATGCCGATCACCAAGCCGGCATTCGCTTCCATGGCGATCCTCTGTGCGATGGGTTCCTGGAACAATATGCTGTGGCCGATGCTTGTTTATCGTGACACAAGCAAGTTCACGCTGCAGATTGGTTTGAATACCCTGCTGACTCCGTATGGCAACAACTACGATCTTCTGATCGCAGGCTCCATGTTCGGTATCATCCCGATCCTGATCATCTATCTGATCTTCAACAGATATCTGGTAGACGGTATGACATCCGGTGCTGTAAAGGGCTGATGGGAGTTCAGACTGTGGCAGCAAGTGCGTGAATGCGCTGGCTGAATATGTTTCATAATTATTGCGACTTGCAGAATTGGAGCCGCGCCGGACGGTATGCGTTTGACGCGGCTCTTGTTGTAGGAGGAAAAAGGTATGTCAAAGAATGCAAGAATGATCCTTGACCGGGCGTTTCAGATCTCTCAGATTGATGAGCGCATCTATGGCTCGTTTATCGAGCATCTGGGCCGCGCGGTCTATGACGGAATTTATCAGCCGGGGCATCCGCTTTCCAACGCGGACGGCTTCCGCACGGACGTGATCGACCTGGTGAAGGAGCTGAACGTTCCAATTGTCCGCTATCCGGGCGGAAACTTTGTTTCCAGCTTCAACTGGGAGGACAGCGTGGGTCCGGTAGCGGAGCGCCCGCATCGCCTCGAACTGGCATGGAAGAGCCTGGAGACGAACGAGGTGGGACTTCATGAGTTCAGCAAATGGGCGAAAGCGGCGAACTCGGATGTGATGATGGCGCTGAACCTCGGCACAAGAGGAATCGCGGACGCCTGCAATCTGCTGGAGTATTGCAATCATCCCGGCGGGACGAAGTACAGTGACCTGCGCATCAGCCACGGGCAGAAAGAACCGTACGGCTTTAAGACCTGGTGCCTTGGCAATGAGATGGACGGACCGTGGCAGCTTGGACATAAGACGGCGGATGAGTACGGCCGTCTGGCTGAGGAGACCGCGAAGGCGATGCACATCATCGATCCGACCATTGAGTTTGTGGCCTGCGGCAGTTCGAACCGCGGGATGCCGACCTACGCAGTGTGGGAAGATACGGTGCTGAGTCATTGCTATGAGTATGTGGATTACCTTTCGCTGCACACCTATTACGGCAACCGCAGCGACAACAGCAACGACTTCCTGGCAAAGTCCGACGACATGGACTACTTTATTAAAGAAATCATCGCTACCTGCGATTATGTAAAGGCAAAGAAGAGAAGCAAAAAGGATATGTACTTAAGCTTCGATGAGTGGAACGTATGGTATCATTCCAATGAAGCGGACCAGAAGCTCAAGGACGAGACCCCGTGGAAGGTGGCGCCGCCGCTTCTGGAGGATATCTACAACTTTGAGGATGCGCTTCTCGTAGGCCTGATGCTGATCGTGCTGCTGCGTCACAGCGACCGTGTAAAGGTGGCGTGCCTTGCGCAGCTGATCAATGTCATCGCGCCGATCATGACCGATCCGAACGGCGGCGGGGCATGGCGTCAGACGATTTTCTATCCGTACATGCATGCGTCAAAATACGGACGCGGCGTGGCACTGATGCCGGTCATGGATGTCCCAAAGCATGCCACAAAGGAGCATGACGCAGTGACGGATATCGAGTCCGTCAGTGTCTATAATGAGGAAAAAGGAGAACTGACTATCTTCGCAGTAAACCGCAATCTGGAAGAAGATGTCGTCCTCACCACAGACGTCAGAAGCTTCGAAGGTTACCGTGTAGCAGAACACATCGTCCTTGAAAACGAAGATCTGAAAGCAGAGAATCACTTTGGCGATGAGAAAGTAGCGCCGAAGCAGACCAGCCAGACCACGATGGACGGCGGTATGCTCACCAGCATGCTGCACAAGGCGTCGTGGAACGTGATTCGGCTCGTAAAGGAATAAGACGCGTACAATTTATTTAACCGCGTAAGGGCCATCATAGGATGGCTTCGCGCTGAGGCTTTAGTGTTAACTGGTTCAAATGATTCAAATAAGCATGAAAATCCCCACCATCAATCAGATAGTGGGGATTTCTACATTTATAACTATTATTATGATGACATCTTAACATTTCGCCGCGAAGCCACGACATACGGTGGGTGAGGACTATTCAAAATAACGTCGGTACTTAGTGAAATCGAGCCGAAAGGCGATGATTGAGCTTAGTACCGTTACGTTATTTTATAAGCGGGAGCGTGTCCGAAGCCATTGTATGTCGTGGCTTTCGTGGTGTTAATACTAAGAACCTTACGCCCCGATCGCGTTTCCCGTATACAACTGGTAGTACCGTCCTTTCTCCTCGATCAGCTGGTCGTGCGTGCCGCGTTCGATGATGCGGCCCTGCTCAAGAACCATGATGCAGTCGGAATTCTGGACAGTGGAGAGTCGGTGGGCGATGACGAAGGTCGTGCGTCCTGCCATCAGGTGATCCATGCCTTCCTGGACGATACGCTCGGTACGGGTATCGATGGAACTGGTTGCTTCATCGAGAATCAGCACCGGCGGGTCGGCGATGGCAGCGCGGGCGATGGCAAGCAGCTGGCGCTGCCCCTGGCTTAAATTCGCGCCGTCGCCGGTCAGCATGGTGTCGTAGCCCTGCGGGAGACGGCGGATGAAGCCGTCCGCATTCGCGAGCTTCGCGGCAGCCACGACCTCTTCGTCGGTCGCGTCCAGCTTGCCGAAGCGGATGTTCTCGCTGACCGTGCCGGTAAACAGGTGCGTATCCTGCAGCACGATGCCGAGCGAGCGGCGCAGGTCGGCCTTTTTGATCTTATTGATATTGATGCCGTCGTAGCGGATCTTGCCATCCTGGATGTCGTAGAAACGGTTGATCAGGTTCGTGATCGTAGTTTTTCCGGCACCCGTGGAGCCGACGAAGGCAATCTTCTGGCCCGGCGTCGCATAGAGCTTGATGTCGTGGAGGACGATCTTGTCGTCCGAGTAACCGAAATCCACGCCGTCAAAGACGATATCGCCGGTCAGCTCCTTATAGTCCACAGAACCATCCGCCTGATGCGTATGCTTCCATGCCCAGCGGCCGGTCCTCGTCTCGGATTCGGTCAGCTTTCCGTTTTCTTCTTTGGCGTGAACCAGCGTGACGTAGCCGTCGTCGGTCTCCGGTTTTTCGTCCATGAGACGGAAGATACGGTCCGCGCCGGCCATCGCCATGATGATGGAGTTGAACTGCTGGCTGACCTGGTTGATCGGCATGCTGAAGCTCTTGTTGAAGGTCAGGAAACTCGCGAGCCCGCCGAGCGTGAAGCCGCCGACGCCGTTCAGGGCAAGAATACCGCCGACAATCGCGCAGAGGACATAGCTGACGTTGCCGAGCTGCGCATTGATCGGGCCTAAGAAGCTGGAGTACGTATTGGCCTTGTCCGCACTGTCGCGGAGCGCTTCATTCAGCTCGGAAAACTTCTCGATGCTTTCTTCTTCATGACAGAAGACCTTGACGACCTTCTGGCCTTTCATCATTTCTTCGATATAGCCGTTCACGATACCGAGGTTTCTCTGCTGCTCCATGAAATATTTGCCGCTTAGAGAAGTGGATTTTCTGGTACAGTAAAGCATTACGCAGACCATGACGAGCGTCACCAGCGTCAGAGGAATGCTTAAGATCAGCATACTGATGAACACACTGACGATGGTAAAGGCAGCATTGATAATCTGTGGAATACTCTGACTGATCATCTGGCGCAGCGTATCGATATCGTTCGTGTAGACAGACATGATGTCGCCGTGCGCGTGTGTGTCAAAATATTTGATTGGAAGCGTCTCCATATGGGAGAACAGATCGTCCCTTAAATGCTTCAGCGTACCCTGTGACACCGTCACCATGATGCGGTTGTACAGATAGCCCGAGACGACGCCGATCGCGTAAAAGCAGGCCACCCGGCCGATGGCGCGCGCGAGCGGGCCGAAGTCCGGATTGTCCGTCAAAAGAAACGGTGTGATGTAATCGTCAATCAGATTTTTCATAAAGAGCGTTCCCTGCACGTTGGCCAGTACACTGAAACAGATCAGTATGAATACGGCAATACAGTGAAACTTATAATCACGGAAAATATAGCCCATCAGCCGGGCGAGCAGCTTCCCGGGATTTTGTACGTCTGATTTGACTCCGCGCGGGGGTCTTGATCCTGGTCCTGGCATAATCAGTCACCTGCCTTTTCATCAAAATCGCCGCCGCCGCTCGTCTGAGACTCATATACCTCGCGGTAGATCTCATTCGAAGCGAGCAGTTCTTCGTGGGTGCCAAAGCCGTTGATCCGGCCTTCCTCCATGACAATGATCCGATCCGCGTCCTGTACACTGGAAATGCGCTGCGCGATGATCAGCTTCGTCGTGTTCGGGATATCCTCGCGGAACGCGCGGCGGATCTTTGCGTCGGTCGCGGTATCCACGGCGCTTGTGCTGTCATCAAGGATGAGGATCTTCGGATTCTTCAAAAGAGCGCGGGCGATGCAGAGACGCTGC
This sequence comes from Clostridiales bacterium, assembly GCA_020859985.1. GTDB lineage: Bacteria > Bacillota > Clostridia > Lachnospirales > Lachnospiraceae > Choladousia. The sequence continues at coordinate 52,112 of JAJBVD010000016.1, read as the reverse complement.
TTCTGTCCGCCGGAGACATTGGAGCCTCCCTGTTCAATGTGCGTATTGTAGCCGTCCGGGAATGAGCGGATGAAATCGTCTGCGCAGGCGAGCCGGCAGGCTTCCTGGCATTCCTCCTCCGTGGCATTTTTATTGCCCCAGCGCAGGTTCTCATAAATGGTGCCGGAAAAGAGGACGTTTTTCTGGAGAACAACGGCCACCTGGTTGCGCAGCACTTCCATATCATAGTCGCGCACATCGACGCCGCCGACTTTAATCTGTCCGTCCGACACATCGTAAAGGCGGCTAATCAGGTTCACCAGGCTCGTCTTGGCACTGCCGGTGCCGCCGATGATGCCGATCGTCTCGCCGGAACGGATGTCAAGATTGATATCCGAGAGCACATATTCCTGACTCTCTTTATGGTAGGAAAAATTTACATGCTCAAAGCGGATGCTGCCGTCCGCTACTTTCATGACCGGCTGTTCCGGATTGACAAGCTCCGGTTCTTCATCCAGCACCTCACAGATACGGCGCGCGCTGGCCACACTCATCGAGATCATGACAAAGATCATCGAGAGCATCATCAGACTGGAGAGGATGTTCATGCAGTAGGTCAGAAGACTCATCAGCTCTCCGGTCGTAAGAGAGGAAGATACGATCATTTTGGCGCCAATCCAGCTGATGAGGATGATGCAGCTGTATACGGTAAGCTGCATCAGCGGGCTGTTGATGATGACGTTGTGCTCTGCCTTTACAAAAAGCTTATAGATGTTTTCACTGGCCTTATTCAGCTTTTTCGTCTCATGATCCTCACGCACATAAGCTTTCACAACGCGGATAGCGGAGACGTTCTCCTCGATCGACGCGTTCAGGTCATCGTATTTCGGGAAGACCTGCTGGAAATATTTCGTGGCGTGCATGACCAGAAAGATCAGAGCCGTGCCGAGCAGGAGCGCCGCGACAAGATAGATGGAAGCAAGTCTGGCGTTGATCATAAAAGCCATGACCAGGGCGCAGATGATGCTGGCCGGAGCCCTCATCGCCATTTTGAGGATCATCTGGTATGCATTCTGGATGTTGGTCACATCCGTCGTCAGGCGGGTCACAAGACCGGCCGGACTGAATTTGTCAATGTTGGAAAAGGAAAAGGACTGGATGTGCTCGAACATCGATGCACGAAGATTCTTTGCCAGACCGGCAGAAGCCTTCGCACCGAACCGGCCGCCGAGCATACCGCCGGACAGTCCGATCAGCGCACAGACGATCATCAGGCCGCCGACGCGGTAGATGTGTCCGATGTCGCCTGTGTTGACGCCGTCATCGATGATGGAGGCCATCAGAAACGGGATCATCGTCTCCATCACCACTTCCAGCAGCATGAAAAGCGGCGTGACAATCGAGGCGTTCCGGTATTCCTTTACCTGCTTCGCAAGTGTACGAATCATGGGAATCTCCTTTCTGCTTTCTTTATAACTGTGGAATACTTTTACACGAAAAGACACCGTCGTGTCAAAAAGATTTTTTCGCAGACGGCATCTGTACCCTACGCTATGATAGGAGAAATAAAAAACAATGTCAAGTGAAAAAAGCATAAAATAATGAAGCAAAATCATGCGGCCGGGGCTGATCAAACAGGGGAAATTCTCAGACAGAGACAGTGTTTATTGAGAAAGGAAAACAATGCGAAAACAATACGAAAATATGACTGTTCTGTTAAGTAAAAATATACAAAAACTGAACCGAAATCATGCGTCTTCACAAACAGGACATGTTTTTTTCACGAAAAAGACAAAAAGTCGCAGAAAAGAGTTGACAAAAACCATGGAAGAGGTGTTTAATAATACTAACGTTTTGAGAACGTAAACGTTTGAAAATAGCAAATTGTACAAGATATGCTGATCAGACGGTATGCGGGCAACGGATGTACATAGAAAGGCGTTCTGTACATCATGAGAACGGTCACACACCTTTGCAGGGGCGTTTTCGCCGGCACTGGTTTTTGACATATTAAAAATAAGGAATGAACACATTCCAATTAAGGAGGACGAAACATGAAGAAGAGACAGGCATTGAGTGTAGTCCTGGCAGCGGCTATGGTTGCATCTCTCGGCGTTACAGCTTATGCTGAGGAGAGCGAGAAGGAAGTAAAGAACCTGGCTGTGAACGACCTGGCTTACACAGGAGAGCTTACCATTTTCCATTATTCCACATCTGAGGAGTCTGAGGGCAATGGCGGTTCCGACGGCTTCCGCAGCGTGCTGGCAGCATGGGATGAGGCACATCCGGACATCACACTGACACAGGAAATCCTGGCGAATGACGAGTACAAGACCCAGATCGCGACGCAGGCAGCTGCAGGCGACCTTCCGGACGTATTCCTTCTTCAGGGCATGAATACGGTAGCATGGGCTGAGCAGGGTCTGATCATGAACCTGACTGACATCATCGCAGAGTCTCCGTACTATGATGATTACAACACTGCTTATTTCACACCGTTCACCACGGCAGACGGCAGCATCTACGGCTATCCGGTACTGACCGGCGGTACCTGCACGGTTGTCATCTATGACAAAGAGATGTGGGCAGAGGCTGGTTATGATGAGTTCCCGAGCACATGGGAAGAGGTTGAGGCAGCAGCTGAGTACTTCAGCGAGCAGGGCATCGACACGATCGCGTTTGGTAACGGCGGTCAGTGGCAGGCAAACTCTGACTTCCTTTCTACTCTGGGCAACCGCTACACAGGCGCTGACTGGTTCACCAGCCTGATCAACAAAGACGGCGCTGCTTTCACGGATGAAGAGTTCATCGCAGCTCTGGCTGAGACTCAGTATCTCTTTGCTGAGACCAACATCTTCAACGAGGATTACAACGCAGTTACGAACGAGGATGCACGTGAGTATTATATCGCTGGCGACGCAGCAGCGTTCATCGGCGGCAACTGGGACGAGTCCTACATCGCAGCTACTCTGCTTGAGAGCGATGAGGAGAAGTACAACAACATGGGCTTCGCAGTTCTTCCGCAGCCGGCAGACGCGACCTACGCTCCGAATTCTCAGAACATCGGCCTTGGCTATGCTGTAGCATTTAACGCAAACCTGGCTGACGATCCGGACAAGCTTGCAGCAGCGATCGACCTGGCACAGGAGATCACCGGACCGGCATTCGCTACATTCGTAGGCGAGTACTACGCACTGGGCGGCCTGACCACCGTTGACGATATTGACCTTTCCGCATTTGATCAGATCACGGTAGATTTCTACAACTGGTCTTATGTTGACACAGAGGCTTGCGAGATCTATGACTCCTACATCAGCAGCGCTGTATGGGATGTTCTGAACAGAGATCTGCAGACCCTTATGAACGGCGACATGACTCCGGAAGAAGTAGCTGCGAACGCACAGGCTGCTTACGAGGAGAACTACTAAAGAGTATGGCGTAAGCCGAACTGAAAAGTAATAATACGTAACCTGGGAACCGTTCTGCTCACCGCAGTGGGCAGGACGGTTTTCTGTACAGAAGCATCGCTGACGGAGATTCTGAATGCGGTGGCTTCCGTGTAAAAAAAGACAGGAGAGCGAGGGAAGTAAGATGTTAAATGCGACCAGACCGAAGAATAAAACGATTTTCCTGTACCTGCTGATTCCGGTGGCGATGTTTGTATTTACCGTATTTGTGCCGCTGGTCACGGCGCTGGTGTACAGCTTTTATGAGTGGAAGGGCGGACCAAATAAGACCTTTACCGGCCTGGCGAACTACATAAAGCTGTTTCACGATACCACGTTCTGGGAAGCCTTTGGCCACAATATTTATCTGGTGGTTGCCTGTATCATCGGACAGGTAGGTATTGCGTTTATTCTGGTCATGATGGTAAACTCAAAGCTGGTAAAGTTCAAGACGATTCACCGCACGTTCGGCTTTTTCCCGAGCACGATCTCTGCTGTCTGCATCGGTATGATCTGGACGATGGTATACCACAACAAATATGGTATTCTGAACTGGTTTTTAAAGGCAATTGGGCGTGACGACCTGACGCAGGTGTGGCTGAATAACACGAAGCTGGTCATGCTGCTGGTCACGATCCCTTTGATCTGGCAGTTCATCGGTTATTATATGGTAATCATCCTATCGGCGATTTCCGGCATCAGTACGGATATCTTTGAGAGTGCCTCCATTGACGGCGCGAACGGTGTGCAGCAGGCGCTTCACATCACCCTTCCGCTGATCAAGAACACGATGCTTGTCTGCATTACGCTGTGTATTGCGGGTAATATGAAAGCATTCGACAGCATCTATGTCATGACGAGCGGCGGACCCGGTACATCATCCATGGTTATGGCCATGTACGGCTATCAGGTATCGTTCGGTCAGAGTAACATGGGCTACGGCAGCTGTATTTCCGTCGGTATCTTTGTGCTGTCCCTGATCGTCATCGGCGGTTCTCAGGCGCTGATCAACAGAGCAACAAAGGGAAAGGGGGAGGACTGATATGGCGAAGAATAAAAACGTACCCGTTGCCCACAAGGTGAGAAGGGGCGTTCTGGGCTTTTTCATGAATGCGATCCTCTGGATCTTTTCCCTCTCCTGCATTTTTCCGATCATCTGGATGTTTTATTCCTCACTGAAGGAAAAACGTGTGTTCAACGCCGACATCGTCGGGCTGCCGAAGGATCCGACTCTTTATAATTACATCCGTATCCTGAGCAACCCGGATTATCATCTGGCGCAGTCCATGTGGAACAGTGTACGGACTACTGGTATCTCCATTGTGCTGATCGTTGTCTTCAGCTTTATCGTCGGCTACATCCTTTCGCGTGTGCGCTTTAAGCTGAACCGTGTACTGTATGTGATGTTCCTGATGGGTATGCTGATCCCGATCCACTCTCTGCTGGTTCCGATTTATGTCGTATTCTTGCGGTGCGGCATCTCCAACAAGTGGTTCACCCTGATCCTGCCGTACGTGTCGTTCGGCCTGCCGATGGGCATTTTCCTTGTGGAAGGTTACGTAAAGACGATCCCGGTTTCGCTGGAAGAAGCAGCTTCCATTGACGGCAGCAGCTTTTCCTATACGCTCTGGCACATCATTTTCCCGATCTGCCGGCCGATCCTGGTGACGGTCGCGATCATTCAGGTGTTCAGCTGCTGGAATGAATTCTCGTTCGCATTGGTATTGATCCGCGATTCCGCTCTGCAGACCGTACCGCTCGCGCTGACCCAGTTTAAGGGACAGTTCGCGTCGGATTATCCGAAGCAGATGGCCGCAATGCTGATTACCATGTCGCCGATCATCGTGCTGTACTTCGCGTTCAGCAAGCAGATCATCAAGGGTATGGTTGCAGGCGCTGTGAAGGGCTGATGGGGAACAAGTGAATGTGAGTAACTGTGAAGGTATGGAACAGAACAGTTACATATTTGAAAATGAAAACGGGGCCTGTGATTCGGACCCCGTTTTTCCCTGTATATGCGTGGGACGCCAAGGAGTTTTTCCGGCGGGGGAGTTTTCTGCCGCGGCGTGCCTGTAGTAACAGGATGAAACGATTCAGGACAGAAACATCAGAAAGATGCTTTTGAATATTCCATTGTGGGAGGACGACTATGAAATTTACAGAAGGTTTCTGGCTGCGCTCGGAGCGCGCGAACGCCCTGTTTGCAACAGAGGCGTATGAAGTGGAAAAAATACCGGGAGGCATGCGCATCCTGGCGCCGACCCGCCCGATCCGGGGACGCGGGGATACGTGCGATATGCCGGCGCTCCGCATTGAATTCGTGGCGCGCGGCCCGGAGATGATCGCCGTGAAGGCTTGGCATTATGAGGCATATGACAACCATGTGCCGAAGTTTGAGAAATATGAACCGGATAATAAACCGGATGTGAAAGTTACGATCACCGATGAGGAAGCACTTCTGGATACCGGGCTTATTCAGGTGCGGGTGGACCGCAAAAACTTCCGCTATGCTTTTGAGAAGGACGGGCGGGAGCTGACCTCCTGCGGGTTCCGGAATCTGGCTTATATGCGCTGGAACCGCCAGCCGAAGACGGTGCTTCCGGCGGACAATTACCTGATGGAGGTCTGCGAGCCTTACATGGTAAATGAGCTGTCGCTCGCACCGGGAGAATGCGTGTACGGCTTGGGCGAGCGCTTTACATCTTTTGTGAAAAACGGGCAGGTGGTCGATATCTGGAACGAGGACGGCGGCACAGCGTCTCAGGTTGCCTATAAAAACATCCCGTTTTATATGACCAACCGCGGCTACGGCGTGTTTGTGGACAGCACGGACCGGGTGTCGTTCGAGGTCGCGAGCGAGAAAGTGGAGTATGTGGGCTTTTCCGTTCCGGGAGAAAGTCTTGCCTATACCTTTTTCTACGGGCCGACACCAAAACAGATCTTAAAGAGCTACACGGGACTGACCGGCCGCCCGGCGCTGCCGCCCGCGTGGACGTTTGGACTCTGGCTTTCCACTTCCTTTACGACCAATTATGACGAGGAGACGACGAGCTCCTTTATCGACGGCATGGCGGAGCGCGGCATCCCGCTCTCGGTGTTCCATTTTGACTGCTACTGGATGCAGGCGTTCCATCTCTGCGATTTCGAGTGGAACAAAGAATTTTTCCCGGATATCCGCGGTATGCTGAAGCGTTATCACGAGAAAGGCCTGAAGATCTGCGTCTGGATCAATCCTTACATTGCGCAGGGCACAGATTTCTTCCGTGAGGGTGCCGAAAACGGCTACCTGCTGATGCGCGCGGACGGAAAGGGCGTCTGGCAGACGGACAACTGGCAGTCAGGGCTGGCCGTGGTGGATTTCACGAATCCGACGGCGACAAAATGGTATACGGATAAGCTGCGCGAAGTGCTGGACTGCGGCGTGGATGCGTTCAAGACGGATTTTGGCGAGCGGATTCCGATCGATGTGAAATACTATGATGGCAGCGACCCGCAGGCGATGCACAATTATTATACCTTCCTTTATAATCGCGCAGTCTTCAATCTTCTGAAAGAAGTAAAAGGAGAAAAAGAGGCGGTGCTGTTTGCGCGGAGCGCAACGGCGGGCTGCCAGCAATTTCCGGTGCACTGGGGCGGCGACTCCTCCGCGAACTATCCGTCAATGGCGGAGACGCTGCGCGGCGGTCTTTCGTTTGCCATGAGCGGCTTTGCGTTCTGGAGCCACGACATTTCCGGCTTCGAGAACACGGCGACGCCGGATCTCTACAAGCGCTGGGCGGCGTTCGGGCTTTTGTCCTCACACAGCCGTCTGCATGGATCAAGCTCTTACCGTGTGCCGTGGGTGTTTGACGATGAGGCGAGCGATGTGGTGGCGTATTTTACGAAGCTGAAATGTACTCTGATGCCGTACCTTTATGATAAGGCGCTTGAGGCGCACGAGGACGGCACTCCGCTGATGCGGCCGATGGTGTTCGAGTTTACGGAGGATCCGGCCTGCACGTATCTGGATATGCAGTATATGCTCGGCGACGCGCTGTTGGTGGCGCCGGTATTCCGGGAGGACGGCGTGTGTGACTATTACCTGCCGCAGGGAACCTGGACACATCTGCTGAGCGGAGAAGTACAGACGGGAGGCAGCTGGAACCGCGGCACATACGACTATTTCTCGCTGCCGCTGTTTGTGCGCGAGAACACCCTGCTTGCGATGGGAACTGTCGAGGCACGTCCGGACTACGACTACGCCGGTAACCTGACGCTGCGCCTGTATCAGCTGCAGGATGGCGCGACAGCCTCCTGCCGTGTGGTTACGACAGAGGGAACGGTCGCGAATGAGATCAGCGTAACGCGGAAAGCCGAAGCTTTGCTTGCTGTAAAGCTTGCGGAGGCTCTTGCTCAGAAAGTAAAACTGACCGTGTACGAAGGCACACAGGTGAGAGAGTGTGTGATACCGGCGGGTGTGACGGAGCTGGAACTGCAGTAAGAATTGAGCGGGAATTTGATGCACACAACAGCATTTGGAAGGGCTGCTTTGCAGCCTTGCGTCTACGCTGCCGCTTCGGTCGTTGAATATCCCGCGTACAGCGTGGGATGCCACCCGGCGAGGGCTAAACGTGTGCCACTGGCACACAGCAACGGCGCAATAGGAAACGATTAATGTCGTTCCCTATAGAAGAAGAATAAAAAAGCGGGTCTTCGCGATGATTGCGAAGACCCGTGTGATAAATGGTAACTGTTCTGAACTGTTGCTAAAAACGTAACTGTCCGAAATCAATGGTAAGATCCGGATAGATCCCTACCGGAACACAATCTGCAAATGAATATTCATTTTGCTCATTTTTTACGAAGTCATACACGGTGATGCGGTTCTTTTCCGGGTCAATGATCCAGTATTCGTGTACTCCCGCAGAGCGGTATTTAAACAGCTTAATGAGATAATCCATTTGCCTGCTGCCGGGTGATACGACTTCAATGATCCAGTCCGGCGCGCCCTCGCAGCCTCTGTCGCTCAGCTTGTCGGGATCGCAGACGATGGAGAGATCCGGCTCCAGATAAGTGCGGTCATCCTTATTTAAAAAGACAGCAAACGGTGCAATGTTTACTTCGCAGGAGCCTTTTTGGGCATCGATATAATCTGCAATTTTGCGATACAGCGTACCGGTTATCCGTTGATGCCTTCTGGTCGGGGGAGCCATGTAATAAATCTGACCGTCGATCAGTTCCGCCCGTGTTCCTTCCGGTAAACTGTAAATATCATCTGTAGTATAGGTTTGTTCATTTAGCAATGGCATCTATTCTCCTCCTTTTGCTTTTCTGTATGGATGCAGCTGGCGCTGATCACGCGGGCTGCGGACTATAGCTGCGACTCAGCGATAAAGACAGGCGTTCTTTGTCTTTCACGTTCTTTTGTACTGTAAACAGTATAGCATAGATGAAAGTGGCACTGCAACAGAAAACAGGGATTGATTTTTTATATGAAACCAGTATAATGAGGGCATTACGCGCAACATTTAAAAACACTGGTAATATAGAGGATTCAAAGCAGAAATTGCAGCGAGAATAGCAACAGAAATTGCAAAGAAATCAAATTAACAGCAGGGGGGAACCGCGCATGCAGCCGTTATCACAGTCGCGCGCGCCGATTTATGAGGCACTGGAGCGCCTGAAAAGAAGAAGAGTCGTCCCATTTGACGTCCCGGGACACAAGCGGGGACGCGGAAATCAGGAACTGGTGGATTTTCTGGGGGAAAAATGCGTCGGCATCGACGTGAACTCCATGAAGCCGCTGGACAATCTCTGCCAACCGGTCTCTGTGATCAAGGAGGCGGAGCAGCTGGCGGCCGAGGCTTTTGGCGCGGCGCACGCGTTTTTCATGGTCGGAGGCACGACCTCGGCGGTGCAGAGCATGGTGCTTTCGGTCTGCCACGCGGGCGACAAGATCATTTTGCCGCGCAACGTACATAAGAGCGTGATCAACGCGCTCGTCCTCTGCGGCGCGATCCCGGTCTATGTAAACCCGGAGACGGAGCCGAAGCTCGGTATCTCTCTCGGCATGAAAGTGTCCGAGGTGGAGCGGGCGATCCTGGAGAATCCGGGAGCGGTGGCAGTGCTGGTGAACAATCCCACCTACTACGGTATCTGTTCGGATATCCGCTCGATCGTGGAGCTCGCTCATAAATATGAAATGATGGTGCTTGCGGATGAGGCGCACGGCACACATTTTTACTTCGGGGAACATCTGCCGGTCAGCGCGATGGCGGCGGGCGCGGATATGTCCGCCGTTTCCATGCATAAATCCGGCGGGAGCCTCACGCAGAGCTCTCTGCTTCTGACCGGCGAGCACGTCAACTGGGAGTACGTGCATCAGGTGATCAACCTCACGCAGACGACCAGCGCTTCGTACCTGCTGATGTCGAGTCTCGACATCTCCCGGAGAAACCTTGTGCTCCGAGGCAAAGACGCATTCGCAAAGGTGGTAGAGATGGCAGAGTACGCCCGCTCTGAGATCAATGACATCGGCGGCTTTTACGCATACGGTCGCGAGATGATCAACGGCGACAGTATCTACGATTTTGATGTGACCAAGCTTTCCGTCTACACGCGCGACATCGGCCTCGCCGGGATTGAGGTATACGACCTGCTGCGCGACGAATATGATATCCAGATCGAGCTTGGCGACCTCACGAACATCATGGCCTATATCTCGATCGGCGACCGTCTGCAGGATATTGAGCGTCTGGTCGGCGCACTGTTTGACATCAAACGCCGCTACACCAGAAGCTCCGCGAAGATGCTGGATTCCGAATACATCAATCCTGTCGTGATCGAGTCGCCGCAGGCCGCTTTTTATGCGGAAAAGGATTACCTGCCGATTCGGGCTACCGTGGGCCGCACCTGCGGGGAATTTGTCATGTGCTATCCGCCGGGGATTCCGATCCTCGCACCTGGCGAGATGATCACGCAGGAGATCATCGAATACATCCTCTACGCTAAGGAAAAAGGATGCTCGCTGCAGGGCACGGAGGATCCGCAGGTCGAGTATCTGAACGTGCTGAAGGATGAGCGGCAGGTGTGGAAAGACTGAGAAAACGAATGGCAATTGTTCTGGACAGAAGATATTTCGGAAGTCCGGCTGAAAAATCAGATGATAATTTGAGGAGGGGATTGAGGCGATGGATTTATGGTTCTCAGACTATCACGCGGACCAGATCAAGATGTCCGTGAGAGTGAAAAATCAGCTGCTGGGAGAACAGACCGAATTTCAGCGGATCGACGTTTTTGATTCGGATGAACTCGGCCGCTTTCTGACCTCCGACGGAAAGATTGTATTTTCCGAAAAGGACGGCTTCATCTATGATGAGATGATCGTGCATGTGCCGATGGCCGTGCATCCCCATGTGAAAAACGTTCTCGTCCTCGGCGGCGGCGACGGCGGCGTACTGCGCATGCTCGAACGCTATGACGGGATTGAATGCATTGATGTGACGGAGCCGGATCAGCGGTTCGTCGAGGTCTGCCGCGAGTTTTTTCCGGCAATCACTTCCAGTCTGGATGACGAGCGCGTGCGCTTTTATCACGTCGATGGTCTGAAATTTCTTCGCTCAAAAAGCGCGGAATACGACCTGATCATCAACGACGCGGTCGATCCGCTGGGCCATAAAGCGGGCCTTTTTACCCGTGAATTTTACGGGAACTGCTACCGCGCCCTGAAAGAGGATGGCATCATGGTCTACCAGCATGGCAGCCCGTTTTACGATGACGACGAGGAATCCTGCAGGCTGATGCACAATAAGGCCAGCCACAGCTTTCCGATCAGCCGTGTCTATCAGGCGCACATCCCGACCTGTTCTTCAGGCTACTGGTTGTTTGGTTTTGCCTCCAAGAAATATCACCCGCTGCGCGATTTCGACGGCGCACGCTGGGAGTCCTATGGTATCGAAACGGATTACTATACGCCGAATCTGCATAAGGGCGCCTTCATGCTGCCAAGATATGTGGAGAATATGCTCCGTGAGGAGGAAGGCAGGAGGTAGCAGCAGCAGAATCATGAAAGATGTGAAAAATGTGAAAGATGTGAAAATACCTCTCCAATCTTGAATTGACATGGGAAGTGACGGTTGGTACAATCGAGATGTAGCTTTGAAGTTACATTGAACTTTGGATGTGGTAGTGGGGGCTGCAGCATGGAAAGAGGAGAGAAAAAACAGTGTACGATTGATGACATCGCGCGCGAATTGGGGATCAGCAAGACGACGGTATCCAGAGCGATTTCCGGAAAAGGGCGTGTCGGCAAGGCAACGCGGGAGAAGGTACTGGCCTGCGTGGAACGGCTGGACTACCAGCCGAACGTGATCGCGAAGAGCCTGGCGCAGAGCAGGACATATAATATCGCGCTGCTACTGCCGGATGATTATTCGGATATTGATTTTCCGTTTTTCAAAGAATGCATGAGCGGCATCTGCGAAAAAGCCGCGCAGCATAATTATGACATTCTCCTTTCGATGGTGGATGGAAAAGACCTGACCCAACTGAAACGTCTGACGGCCAACCGCAAGGTGGACGGCGTAATCGTGACGCGGGCGCTGGTTAATTCCTCCGTGCGGAATTACCTGAAAGAGGAAAAGATTCCGTTCGTAGCGATTGGTACACCGGAGGAAGAAGAACCGGGGCTGATCTGGATCGACAACCGGAACCGCGAGGGAAGCAGGGAACTGACCGGTATCTTATTGATGAAAGGGCTGCGGCATATTGCCCTTTTAGGCGGCAGCCGCGCGCATCTGGTGACAAAGAGCCGGGTGCAGGGCTTTGAGGATGCTCATAAAGATTATCGTGTGAAGCTTGATGAGACGCTGCAGTTCCTGGATGTGAACAGCTATGCGGAGGTTTCCGCCGCAGTGGATAAGATCCTGACGGCGGGGGCGGACGGCATCGTCTGTATGGACGATTTTATCACGAACATGCTGCTGGGCTGCCTGCGTGAGCGGGATGTACAGATTCCGCAGGAAGTGAAGGTGGCCAGCCTTTATGACAGCTCTCTTCTGGAATATTACATTCCGGCTGTCACAAGCCTTCATTTTAACACAAAGACGCTCGGCATGAACGCATGCCAGCTTCTTCTGGAACAGCTGGGTGAAGATGTAAAGGGAGAATTTATGCCGCTGAATTATCAGGTGATCCTGCGGGAGTCGACGAAGTAATCGGATCAGCCGGGCAGCGACCAGCCTGTGAAATCCATGACGGTGTAATTATCCGTCCCGCTCAGATTGAAACGAAGCGGGGCGGATATTTTAGATGCGCAGGGCTGCGTAAGGAGTTTTCCGGCTGGTGCCGGACGCAGCCTGCGCGGACGATCAGGGACCGTTAAGCCGTCTCCTGATCGATCGCCGGAAATCGTTTCGGGAACCCACTTCGGCTGAATGAAAGAAAGATTGGAGTGTACGTAAAAGGAATCCATCCCCACATTCTGCGCGCCGCCGATGTCGTTGACAGCGTCGTTGCCGATGAAAAGCGAATGGCTAAAATCAATGCCGTACTGCAGGACAAGCTGTTCGAAAAAGCGTGTATCCGGCTTGCCGGCACCATAATCCGACGAGATCAGAATGCCGTCGAAGCGGCGGTCAATGTCCAGGAGACGCAGCTCATACTGCGTGAAGATCCGCTGCGCGTTGGAGAGCAGCCAGACCTTTTTCCCGGCCTGCCGAAGCACATCAAGCATCTGCACGGTTCCCTCGTACAGGCGGATATATTCTGTGGAAAGCACGCGGAAAAACTGTCCGGTGTGAACGACAAGCTCTTCGCCTGCGTCCACGCCTTTTTTCTTATAAAGAGTACGTATCACCCGCGTAATGTCAATCTCCGGGGAGACCTCATAATTCTGGACCGTCCGAGATGCTGCCGGAGAGAGCGGCAGCGCGGCTTCGGAGTTCTTTGCGGCTTCTTTTCTATACCGTTCAGACAGCAGATCCCAGCCGGATTGCAGCTCATCCGGCAGATATCCCGCTCCGTAATATCCATAGAAAATGCTCATCTTTTCCCACAGCACAGGAAGGCTTTCGTCTGTGTGAATATCCACAAGGGTTCCGTATAAATCGAATATGTAGTTGTCGTAATTAAGGGGAAGGGATGCCTGCATTTTGACCTCACTGATAAAGAGGAAGAAACCCCAGAGATGCCGGTCTCTGGGGTTTCGTTTGCCATTTTACTGGCGAACGTAATTTCGCTTTCATTGAGACTATACCACAGAGAGGATTTCCTTGCAAGTACTATTTTATAGTTTTATAATTATTTTTGCAATGTGTATAATTGTAATTATAACTATTTCTTTCGTGAAGGCATAAATATTTTTTCGGAATTCCATGTTGATATAAAACAGCCGAAATGGCTGATAATCTGGTGCGCAAACGGTTGCGCACACATAAAAACGTGAAAAGAATGCATGTGCAATTTGCACAAAAAAAGGGAACGAATACTGTTTAATTAGTATAGTTGACATGAAGAAACAGATAGGGTATACTGTTCCTATGAGCAAACGGTTGCGCAACGATTGCGCAACAGCTACATATTAATCCATAAGGAGGATAAACACATGAAAATGAAAAAGGTTCTTGCGGTTGCACTGGCAGCGGGCATGGTTATGAGCATGGCTCCGGTTGCTTCAGCAGATGAGATTGAGTATGGTGAAGGCACCATTACAATCTGGGTAGCAGATGAAGTGACATCTTTCACACAGGCAAAAGCAGAAGAGTTCCTCGCTTCCAATGAGAACTATTCCGGTTACACTGTGACGGTTGAGTCTGTTGGCGAGGGCGATGCGGCAAGCAACATGATCACCGACGTTGAGGCTGGCGCTGACATTTACGGATTCGCGCAGGATCAGATGGCACGTCTGGTTAGTGCAGGCGCGCTGATGGAGCTGACCGGCGATTATGCAACTTTCGTTGCAGAGAACAATGACTCCGGTGCAGCTTCGGCAGCTATGTCCGGTGAATCCACCTATGCGTTCCCGCTTACTTCTGACAATGGTTATTTCCTGTATTATGACAGCAGCGTGATCTCGGATGCTTCTACTCTGGAGCAGATCCTTGCGGACTGCGAGGCTGCTGGCAAGGGCTTCTACATGGAGATCAACAGCGGCTGGTATCAGCCGGCATTCTTCTTCGCTACCGGCTGCACGGCTACTTATGAGTCCGATGAGACAGGTGCTTTTATCGGCTCTGACATTACTTATGCTACAGATGAAGGCGTAGCTGCATTCAAGAAGATCATCGAGCTGGCAAGCTCTTCTGCTTTCTATAATGGCTCTTCTGTAGGTGACGCGACCAACGCAGCAGCGATCGTCAGCGGTACCTGGGATTCTTCCGCAGCGCAGGAGCTGTTTGGCGACAACTACGCATGCGCGAAGCTGCCGACCTTCACAGTTGATGATACAGAGTATCAGATGAGCGGATTCGGCGGATTCAAGCTGATGGGCGTTAAGCCGCAGACGGAAGTTGGCAAGGCTGTTGTATGCATGGAGCTTGCTGAGTATCTCACCAGCGCAGAAGTACAGCTTGAGCGTTACAATGAAGTAGGCTGGGGCCCGTCCAACATTGAAGCACAGGCAGATGAGGCGGTTCAGGCAGATGAGGCTCTTTCCGCACTGGCTGAGCAGCTGGCTTTCACCATCCCGCAGGGTCAGTATCCGGATGATTTCTGGACACTTTCTACCTCTTTCGGTGATGACATCATCGCGGGTACCTATAATAACAGCTCTGACGAGGATCTGCTCGCAGCTCTGACGACATTCCAGGAGACACTGCAGAGCTACGCAGGCTGAGACTTGCAGAAGTGATGGCTTTATGAAATCATCTGTGAATATTTTGAAAACAGATGGTAATAGATGAAAGATATTTGGTACAGACCGTCAGCTGGCGGTCTGTACTGATATATGGGAAGCCGCGTCAGGGAAACTGCGTTGAGCGCAGGACGCGGTCGGCGTCCTGAATCAAAGCGCGAT
Organism: Clostridiales bacterium; assembly: GCA_020859985.1. Taxonomy (GTDB): domain Bacteria; phylum Bacillota; class Clostridia; order Lachnospirales; family Lachnospiraceae; genus Choladousia. The sequence continues at coordinate 36,695 of JAJBVD010000016.1, read as the reverse complement.
ACGGGACATGAACGACTTACGTTGTTTACTATAGGTAACATCTGCAGCAGATTTTCGGTCTGCATGAGGGCGGATGTAAAGACGGTAAGGGAGGGTGAAGGCCGCAATGAATGAGAAAAAAGGGCTTTCTTCCAGCATCAGCAGAGGCTTCACAAGATTTGGCAGAAACATTGCTGAGATCGGTACAACATTCAGAGATGGCGACTGGACTGCAAAGCTGTCTTTCGTAATTATGGGATTTGGCCAGCTGGTTCACAGACAGATCCTGCGAGGTGTGTTGTTTCTGGCGCTGGAGATTTTGTTTATTTATTATATGGTATCTTTTGGAGCCGGTTATCTGGTGAAGCTTCCTACACTGGGTACGGTGGAATCTTATGTTGACAAGAGTGGTATTGTTCCGATCACGGTATATGGGGATAACAGTTTTCTGATTCTGTTGTATGGTATTCTGACCATATTTGTGATCATTGCGTTTGTCTATGTCTGGAGAATGAATGTCGCACAGCAGATGCGGATACGGGAAACTCTGGAAGCAGGAAAAGCACTTCCGACAGGCCGACAGGATCTGAAATCTCTTCTGGATGAGCGGTTTCATATTACACTTCTGGCATTGCCGAATGTCGGTGTGTTCGTATTTGTGATCCTGCCGATCATTTTTATGATCTGCATCGCTTTTACCAATTATGATGCGGATCATCAGTCTCCTACGAACCTGTTCTGGTGGGTCGGTCTGGAGAACTTTAAGAATCTGTTTTCGGTTGGATCGTCCGGGTTTGGGTCTACCTTCCTCACGGTATTGGCCTGGACTCTTGTTTGGGCGTTCTTCGCAACCTTTCTGAATTTCTTCCTGGGCCTTGGTGTCGCGATGATGATCAACAGAAAAGGGATACGTTTCAAAAAGCTGTGGAGAACGATTCTGGTCATGACGATCGCGGTTCCTCAGTTCGTATCTCTGTTGTATATGTATAAAATGTTCGCAAACGATGGCCTGGTGAACACGTACCTGCTGCAATGGGGAATTATCAAGACGTACATTCCATTCTGGTCGAATGCCATGTATTCACGGATCCTGATCATTCTGATCAATGTCTGGATCGGTGTCCCGTACATGATGCTGATGACGACCGGTATCCTGATGAATATTCCTGAAGACCTCTATGAGAGTGCGAGGATTGACGGCGCAAACGGCTGGCAGATGTTCCGTAAGATCACTCTTCCGTATATGTTCTTTGTATTGGGACCGTATTTGCTGACATCATTTACCGGCAATCTGAACAATTTCAACGTGATTTACCTGTTGACACAGGGCAACCCGACATCCATGAATCTGTCGGGCGGCGCGGGCTACACAGACCTGCTGATTACCTGGCTGTATAAGCTGACTGTGAACGACACGAACTACCGTATGGCAGCTGTGATCGGTATCATGGTATTTGCGGTTACGGCGATCATTTCCCTGGTTGTGTACCGGATACTGCCGTCCGTGAGAGATGAGGAGGGATTCCAATAATGAATGAGAAGAAATTAAGATCACAAAGCGGGCATAACCGGACGGTCAATATAGTTATTTATGTTATTCTCATTCTCATGAGCATTATCTGGCTGTTCCCGTTTGTCGGGCTGGTGCTGCAGAGCTTCCGCTCCTATGCGACTGAATATGGCGGAATGGTAGCCTATTTTATTCCGAAAGAATTTTCACTGGATAACTATACGTGGCTGTTCGGCTCGGAGAGTTCTTTCCCGAAATGGTATCTGAATACATTGGTTATTGCTATTTTTGTGGCAATCCTGAACACGATTATGATCGTGGGTGTGGCCTATGCGTTATCCAGGTCCCGCTTTAAGGGAAGAGAAGCCATGATGCAGCTGTGGCTGATCCTGGGTATGTTCCCCGGATTCCTGACGATGATCTGCCTGTATTTCCTGTTAAAACAGTTTGGCTTGACACAGGCGGGTGCGATCCCCGGCTTGATTCTTGTGACTGTTGCAAGTTCGGGCATGGGCTATTATGTGTGCAAGGGCTATTTTGATACGATCCCGAAAGCTCTGGATGAAGCAGCACGGATTGACGGCGCTTCCAGTGCGCGCATTATGATGACGATCATCATGCCGCTGACGAAGCCGATCATCATCTACACCGCGCTGACGGCATTTATGGCTCCGTGGTGCGATTACGTGTTCGCGTCTTATGTGGCGTTTGGTTACAGCGACAGCTACAACGTGGCTGTGGCGTTGACGCGCTGGGTATGGACGAACGACTATCAGGGTTACTACACCAGATTCTGTGCGGGCGGCGTTCTTGTTGCCATCCCGGTGACGATCCTGTTCATGTGCCTGCAGAAGTATTATGTAGAAGGCGTGACCGGCGGCGCTGTGAAGGGCTGAGTTTTAAGAAAGATAAGAGGCTTTGGGAACAGAATGAGAAACAACGCATGCGAGAGGGCGTTTTCTACTCTGTCCGCTGTTTTCTGGCAAAAAAGGAAAGCAACCGGCAGCAGGCTGAAATACCTGTTGCCGGTGTTTTTTCTGGCAATTTCGGCCTGCTTTGGGCAGACGGTGCCGGTAATGGCGGCATCAGACAGCGATATCACCGATTCTGAAATTGCTGAAACAGAAACGACTGGAACTGAGGCTGCGGAAACAGCAGGGATGATGACAGAAGCCCTCGATGATAATTACCGCAACTACTATGAAATCTTTGTGTATTCCTTCTACGATTCCGACGGAGACGGCATCGGCGACCTGAACGGCGTCCGGGAAAAGCTGGATTACATCGAGGAGATGGGGTTTGACGGAATCTGGCTGATGCCGGTGATGCCTTCGACTACCTATCATAAATACGATGTGACGGATTATTATGGGATTGATGAAGAGTATGGAACGATTGAGGATTTTCAGGCTCTGATTGAGGAGTGCCATGAGCGGGGAATCCGGGTGGTTATTGATTTTGTGATCAATCACACATCCTCGCAGCACGAGTGGTTCCAGACGGCCTGCGAGTATCTGGCGTCTTTGGATGAAGGAGAGGAGCCGGATGAAAACGTTTGTCCTTATGTGGGTTATTATCATTTTTCACAGACGCAGGAGAACAGCGATTACTATGAAATTCCTGTGACGGGCAGTTCGACCTGGTATTATGAGGGCACGTTCTGGTCGGAAATGCCGGATTTGGATCTTTCCAATGAGGCGCTGCGCGCGGATATGGAAGATATCGCGGCCTGGTGGATTGACATGGGCGTGGACGGTTTCCGCATGGATGCGGCGCTGCACTTTGAGGAGAGTGACACTGCTTTCAATACGGAAGTGCTGAACTGGCTGTATTCGTACTGCCTGACGCTTGACCCGGATTTCTATATGGTATCAGAAGTGTGGGCGAATGAGACGACGATTGCTGCTTACTATGCGAGCGGGACGCCCAGTATGTTCAACTTTGACATGGCAGAGGCGGAAGGCAAGCTGATCAAAGCGGCAAGAGGCACGCTGAAGGTGTCGAGTCTGGTTGATTCGATGATCCAGTGGCAGGAGGATTTTTCCGCGGAGAATCTGGATTATATCGATGCTGCATTTATCTCGAACCACGACACCGGGCGTATTTCCAATGCGCTGGTTTCGGACGAAAATGATGTGAAAATGGCGGCCGGACTGCTGATGACGATGAGCGGAAGCACCTTTATCTATTATGGCGAAGAAATCGGTATGAAGAGCAAGGGAACCGCGGATGAGAACAAACGCCTTCCCATGATCTGGTCGGATACGGATGATACCGGTATGACAGATGGTCCGGCTGATGCGGAGGAAGGAATTACTTCTTCCTTTGCGGCTGTGGACGAACAGCTTGCGGATGAGACCTCGATCCTGAATTATTACAAACGCGCCATCGCGCTGCGCGATGCGAATCCGGAGATCGCGCGGGGGACGATTGAAAAAGTGGAGGAGCTCTGTGATGGCAATACCGCGGCTATTCTGAAAACATGGGAGGAGAGTACGATCGCGATCCTGTACAACACTTCGGATGACGAGGTGGAGATGAACCTGGCCGGGACTGCTTTATCCGGGATGGAAGTCAGCGGATATCTGACGCTGAACGATGAGGAGATCATGCTTGCAGATGATGTGGCAGTGCTGCCGGCGCAGTCGATTCTGGTGCTGCGGTAGCATTACCGTTTTTGCCAGTCTGATAAAAATTGTAACCACGAATTGTAACTACGGGATTTTTCAGTGATTTATAAAAAGGTTTTACAGGAAAAATACCACAGGAGAGGAGAAAGACATGGACAAATTTGTTGTAAATATTATCCATCGCCCTGAGATGGTGCCGGAGTATGCCGAAAAGGTGACCGGCCACGGGAAAGCGGAGGATATCGGACGCAAGGAGCTGCTGACGGAAAATCTTGATATTTTTAAGACACAGCAGGAGTGTGCGCACAAGAACGGTTTAAAAACAACAATTGAGATGACCTACGCCAGCCTGTTCAATGAGGAGGCGATCGCGCTTGCGAAGGAGCATCATGAGAAATACGGTGATGAGATTGCGCTGACACTGCTCGGCCTGCCGTGCGAGGAGTTCCGCGAGAAATATAAGACGAAAGATTTCTGCATCTGGATGTTCTCCATGGAAGATAAAAAGGCGATCGTGCAGGATGTGTTTGAGAAATTCCACGAGTGCTTCGGTTTCTATCCGGAGTCAACCGGTTCCTATTACATGGATGCGGAGCTGACGAATTACATCAAGGAAACTTATCCGTCTGTGAAGTGCGCGGTGGCGACCTGCTGGGAGGAAGGCCCGAAGGCTTACCATACCTGCAACAACAGCTGGTATACCTTTATGGACGGCGGCCCCTGGGCTCCGTGGATCCCGTCAAAGCAGAACACGCACGCTCCGGCGGCGAATGAGGCGGAGGATTCCGGCATTGTGGCAATCCCGCACCTGAGCCGTGACCTGATTGCCTGCTATGACGGCAACGGTTCGAACTTCGGTACCCATCCGCAGAACGTGCTGCGCGGCATGATCTACGATACCGAGACCTGGGAATATCCGTATCTCTACAATCTGATCGACCAGTACCGCTATCAGGCAAAGTTCAACAACGGTTACTCTTACAATATGATGTTCGTGGGACCGGGCTGGATGAACAAGATGGGCCGCTGGGAGGCACCGTATGACCTGCTGCTCAAATCCTACGAGGACGGCTGCGCGTATTACGGCAAGCTGAAAAAAGAGGGCAAGCTGATTGACATGACAATGAGCGAGTTCGCGGACTATTACCGTCAGAAGAAGTCCTACACGGAGCCGGAATGCGCGCTCTGGCGAGATATTCTCTATGGAAGCAAAAAGCAGGTGTTCTGGTACTGCGACCCGTATATGCGCGCGGGCGTCAATATGGATCAGGGCGGCGCGATCGTTGACCTGCGCCCGTATGTGGCAAAGCTGAACTGGCCGGTCGGCATCGGCACACCGCATATCCAGGACGCGAGCTACCCGTTCCTGATTCAGGAAAAATACCGCGCCGGATACTTTACCCATTATGCGGGAGAAGGCACCATCCGCAGCGCGAAGATCTGCCACAACGGCGAGGAGGTTGATCTCTGCCTTTGCCGCACGAAGGCGCACTTCTCGGAGGAAAATCTTTCTGAAGAAGAGATTGCCTCAAAGCAGTCTGCAGATGCCGCAATGAAAAATGAAACCGCGGGAATCGGATGCAGCGGTGAGAATGCTCCGAAAAACCGCATCCTGACGCTGGATCCGGTAGACATTGAGTTCTCGGATCTGACTGTAAAGCTGCAGACAGTGATGACCTTTATCGAGGGTACCGGCAGCATCCGCATCGACCGGAAGGTGCTGGAGATCACACCGGCGGATGGAGTGGACGCATCGGAGATGGATGCAGCTGACATCACAATTAATGAGTACATGGTAGGGTGCTACGGCACGACCGAGTACACGGAGGATATGTCCAGTCTGACCTTAAGCCTGACGAAAGGCGGAGAAAAGACAGAGATTCCTTACGAGTACAAATGCCGCGAAGCATCCCTTGAAGGAGCGGACCGTTCGGCTTGTGTTGTACCGCCGATCGAGACGGTAGTCTCCATGACTTGTGAGGGCAGGGACAAGGCCGGTTATATCAAAGAAGGATACGCATTCAGCCCGATGTTCACAATTGGCTATACTGGGAAATTATGTGAGAAGGAGGTATTCACGACATGGCTCAATCTGGAAAAGGCAAATTAAATTATCGCTGTCCGTCCTGCTTTATGAGAGACCTGGATCTGGATATGTTCTATGATAAGGAAAAGAAAGAATATTACTGCATCCGCTGTCAGTACCGCGGCAGTGAGGAAGACGTTCTGGAGAAAAACCAGATGGCGCGTTTCCGCTACGGCGCGATGATGCGGCGGTTTGAGGAGAAGGATTTCGAGGACTTCTCAGAGGGATGACAGTGTAAATGGGATGAATATAACTGCCTTGAAACCGTATATTCGAGCCGGTGTATGGAAGAAGAGTAAACGGTTTCGCGGCAGTTTTCGTTACAGGGGATGATTATGAATAACTGGATTACAGGAATGGATCTTTCCACGCTGCAGGCGGTGGAAGAAAACGGCGGTAAATTTTTTGACAACGGGCAGCAGGCAGATGCCATGGAAATTCTGCAGGGCTATGGCATGAATCTGGTGCGGCTGCGCCTGTGGAATGATCCATTCGATGAAAATGGGAACCCTTACGGCGCAGGCGGCGGAGATATTGAGACGGTGCTGGCGCTTGCAAAGCGGGCAAAAAAACTGGGTGTTGGCTGGCTGCTGGATTTTCATTACAGTGATTTCTGGGCGGATCCCGGGAAACAGCGTGTGCCGAAGGCATGGCGCGGTATGAATGAAAAAGAACTGGAACAGGCAGTGTATGAATACACCCTGCAGATTCTGAACCGCTGTCGCGAGGAAGATATCGTACCGCAGATGGTGGCGGTCGGGAACGAACTGTCAAACGGGCTGTTGTGGCCGCTGGGGGAACTGTCCCCGCGCAGGAAACTGCTGGCAGAAAATTCCTCTGCCGGAGCAGGTGAAAGCGCAGAGAAATATTCCGATACGGGAATGGGAAACAGTGACGGAAGACCGGCATCATCGGATCAGGCGCTTGAACATGCGTATAAAAACGTGGCGGCATTTGTGAGCGCAGGAATCCGTGCGGTGAGAGATTTTGAGAAAGGGCAAGATTTCGGGATTGGTTCGGATATCGCTAAAGAAACAGCAGCCCCGGAAGCTGCGCCTGAGAATAAAATCCCCGTCATGATCCATCTCGACAACGGCGGCAACAATGCGCTTTACCGCAGTTGGTTTGATCATTATTTTGCAAATGGCGGGGAAGACTTTGAGTATATCGGTCTGTCTTATTATCCGTTCTGGCACGGAACGCTGGATATGCTGCAGAATAACATGGATGACATTGCAAAGCGCTATGGAAAAAAGCTGGTCGTGGCGGAGGTCTCAATGGGATTCACCATGGAGGATTATGCCGCGTATGAAAAGCTCGCGCCCGGGGAGCGCAAGGGTATGGCGACAAAACCGGAAATTGCCGCGCAGGTACCGTATCCGATGACCCCGCAGGGGCAGGTAGATTTCATGAGAGACTGCATCAGGGTAATCCGGCAGGTGCCGGACAATCTGGGCTGCGGCTTCATCTACTGGGAACCGGCGTGGCTTCCGGTGCCAAATGTAGGCTGGGCGAACGCGGCTTCCTGCGCATACATTCAGGAGCCGGGACCGTATGGAAACGAGTGGGCGAATCAGGCGTTGTTTGATTACGATGGGAACGCACTGCCGGCGCTTCAGGTGATTGGAGAAGAGAGCTGACTTTAGCAGCTTTCCCGCACCACCAGATGGCTGGGAAATTCTACGCGCAGCTTTTCCGTATGCCCTCTTTGTATGCGGTCAAGCAGAACTTTTACAGCTGCTTTGCCCATATCCTCGTGAGGGACGTGAACCGTGGTCAGAGCGGGCGTCACTTCTTCCGCTGCTTTGATATTGTCTATAGAGATCAGCGCCGGCATTCTGCCGGCGTTTTTACGTACAGTCGGACCGGATGCGGATATGTCGTTTCCTGCCCGACCTGCATCAGTCAGATATTCATGCCAACCCTGCAGAGCGCCGATGGCTGTGGCGTCATTTGCGCAGAAAACTGCCTCGATGATATCGTTTTTGGCCTCAAGCAGCTTTTTCATCGCGGCACAGCCGCTTTCTGCTGTCTGATCTGTGGGAAAAATGGCGGCATAATCCATGGGAAGGCCATTTCGGATCAGAGTATCGCAGTATCCGACGTAGCGGTCCTCGTAGGAACAGTCGCCGATATACGCGATGCGCTGATATCCTTTGCTGATCAAATGTTCCATCGCGCATACCGCCGCGGCTCTTCCGTCACAGATAATTTCATCGACCTCGAACTGCGTCGGATTCCGGCTGATGGAAACGATGTTCCTGCTGATTTTTTTCAAACGCTGCAGGAATTGTGAGGAGCTTCGCCCCAACACAATATAGCCGTCCGCTTTTTCTTTGCGCAGGGCAGAGATATCCGGCTCCAAAAAGCATACGCTGCTGATGGTGCAGCCGCAGGCAAATGCTTCCTGTTCAACACTGCGGAATAACTCACGAAAAAACGGGTCGTCATCCAGTGAGGCAAACCGTTCCAGAATTATGGTCAGGTTCCGGACAGGGACTGCGTGGCGGGTTTCGTTTCCCAGCTTCAGATTCCGCGCGCTTTCATTTGGCACATAGCTGATTTCTTTTGCAGCCGCCCAGATCTTATCTTTTAGTTCTTCCGACGCACAGTTATAATCCCGGTTATTCAGGACCCGTGAGACGGTAGAGATTGATACGCCGGTCATTTCGGCTATTTTTTTTAAGGACATGAGAGGTTCTCCTTATGTCAGACACCATTTCGTTCTTACTCGCAGTACAGCTGCTCGCCCGGCCTCGTGATTCTCTGCTGCAGGCAGAGAGAATCTCTTTTGCTCACATTCTTACTCGCAGCACAGCTGCTCGTTGAGCTTCGAGCTTCTCTACTGCAAGCAGCGAGAATCTCTTCAGCTCACATTATAAATTCGAATACAGAAAAAAACAAGAAAAAAGGAATACCCACCGCCAGAAGGGTATTCCTTTTTTCTGAATGTTTGTCATGCATCCGCAAAGCAGATGTATGATGAGGACGTTCCTGCTGTGAGAGGAACAAAGAATTCAGAAACGCCCGTTATTATCGTTTTATCGGTGATCAGCGAAAATTCGGTGTTGCGAAGCTTCCATAATAATCTTCCAGAAACATAGCTGCCTTTTTCATAATCTTCAACATAACAATTCCTCCTTTTCTTGCAGGTGCATCGCTTTTTTCTTCTTCCCTGCCGGATATTTCCGGTAATGAAACTGCAGTGATCAGAGATCGGAAAGCGGTGCGTTGTTTTTTCTTTCTGGCATACTATAACGCATTGACTTATGAATGTAAAATACATATAATAAACGTGTTGTGATACCTATAAGGTATTGTAAATCGAAAACAAAGGACGATACAGGACATCTTTCGGAATGCCTGTATTTTGCCCGAAGAAGGAATGGGGGCATGTGAATATGGAACTTCGGCACATTCGCTATTTTTTGGCAGTGGCGGAAGAGATGAATTTTACACGGGCGGCGGAGAAGCTTTGCATCGCGCAGCCGCCTTTAAGCCGGCAGATCAAAGAGTTGGAAGAGGAACTGGGGGTGACGCTATTTGTTCGCAAGCCGCGTGCGCTGCAGCTGACGGAGGAAGGGCAGGTATTTCGTCAGTATGCCACGCGGGTATTGGATCTGGTCAGCAAATCCGCCGAGGATGTAAAAGAGATGCACGGCGGGCTCCACGGCACGATTTATCTGGCCTCGGTCGAGGGACATGCGCCCGCGCTGTTTTCACAGTGGATCGCCGGATTCCAAAAGCAGCATCCGCATGTCACCTACAACCTCTGGAACGGCAATTCGGATGAGGTGATTAACCGGCTGACCAAAGGCCTCTGCGAGCTGGCGCTGATCATGGAACCGCACAATGCAGAAGGAATCAACGCGCTCCCGGTCTATTCCGAACCATGGATCGCGATGATTCCCTCTTCCTGTCCTCTGGCGGAAGAGCCGGGGGACACTGTGGATTTTCAGCGGGTTATTCAATACGACCTGATCATCCCTTCCAGAGAGTCCCGCCTGCAGGAAATTGCCGGTTGGCAGTCTTCACCGGAGGAAAAACTGAAGGTCCGCTGCCGTATCGCCAATATGGTGAATGCCTATGAGCTGACCAGACAGAACGTCGGTATCACGATTTATCCGGCTTCTGCCAACATCGGAACGGATGCATCTGTGTGCATCAAAAAGCTGGTCAACCCGCAGATGATGGCCTCCTACGTACTGATCTGGAATAAAAATCATTCTCTCTCGCACGCAGCAGAGGAGTTTTTAAAATATGTGCAGGGACTTAAGGAGGAATGAGGCACAGATATCAGAGGCCGACGTACTCAATTCCGCACGCGAAGCCTGTATTTTAAATCCCGTACGTGATCAGCTGGTCGCCTTCTTTTATGCCCAAGGAAACCGCAAAGCTGACGACGATACTGTCGAATTCTGCGCGGATTTCTTCAAGTGTATTTCCAAACAGGTCTGTGATGATACCAAGGTGCTGGCCTTTTTCCACATGCTCGCCAAGAGTCACTTCCGGCAGCCAGCAGCCGGAGGCGGGCGCGTCAAGAAAGACAACGTTTGTAAGTATATATGCTTTTTTTGCCGGTTGTTTTACAGTACCCGGCAGGAGCCCCAGATGAACAAGAAGATTTTTAACATCTGCCTTGTACGTGTCAACTTCCTCACGGCTCCAGATACCCTGGCTGCCCCGTTCTATGAGGATGGCCGGTGTACCCTGAATAGCGCAGGAGTTGTAAAAGCCGGTGGTAGATTTTGATTTTACCAGATAGTCGGCGTTCACCAAAAGCGCCGCATCCATGGATGCTTTCAGCACATCTGGATCTCCGATGCCGGGGGCGTACACATAAGGCGGCAGGATTTCCGGAACATCGCCGCCGTGGAGATCGATGACAAAATCGACCCGCTTGTGATATTCCTCGCCCATGTACCAGGCGACCTGCTCGGCCATGGAGCCGTTTGGCGAGCCGGGGTAGAGACGGTTCAGGTTTTCCCCGACCACCGGGTTGATGTAGCTGCGCCGTTCATAAAAAGCGGCGGTGTTGACCGGGTGCAGGAGGATCAGCTGTCCGTTGATCTGTTCCGGTGTGAGTTCTCTCGCCAGTTCCATGGCGGTGAGGATGCCGGGATATTCGCTTCCGTGGATGCCGGAGGAGATGAGGACAGTCCGGCCCTCACTAGCTCCGTTGATCAGTGTCGCAGGGATTGTCTCGCCGGATGGACCGAGCGGGACGACCCCCTGTATTTTGGTGCATGGGGCGGCGGTCAGGCCGCCGTAGGTCATGTCGTTTTTCATGAAAGCTCCCTTCAAATCTTCTTTTTATACAGAACCCGGATCGAGTTCAGCACACAGAGCATGGCAACGCCGGTGTCTGCGAACACCGCCATCCACATGGAGGCGAAGCCGCACAGGCCAAGGATCATGACAAGCACCTTGATGACAAGTGCGAAGATGACGTTCTGCCATGCGATGGCGCTGGTCGCCCGCGCGATGGCAAGGGACTGCGGGATGGCTTCCATGCTGGAGGTCATGAATACAACGTCTGCCGCCTCGATGGCCGCATCCGCGCCGCTGCCCATGGCCGCTCCGACATCCGCACCCGCGAGTACCGGCGCGTCGTTGATACCGTCGCCGACAAACATGACGGCACCGTGCGAATTCCGCACCTGAATCAGCTCGGTGAGCTTATCCTGCGGAAGCAGCTTCGCGTGTACCTCGTCGATGCCGGTTGCGTCCGCAACGGCCTGAGCGGAATCCTCCGCGTCGCCGGTCAGCATGACGGTCTCGATGCCGAGTGACTTAATCTGGCTGATCGCGGATTTCGCATCTTCCTTGATGGTATCGGAGATGACAAGGTGGCCGATGAAGACACCGTCTTTGGCAGCGAGGACTTCTGTACCAAAACCTTTTTTTTCATAGTTTTCAAGCGAAACGCCGAATTTTTCCATCAGCTTGCGGTTGCCGCAGAGAACCGTGCAGGTTGCAGCAGTGTTGCTGCCTTCCGAATCGGCTGCCACAACAGGAATTACTGCGCGGATGCCATGTCCGGCAATTTCTTCTACATTTGTCGGACGTGCGTAGCTGATTTTCTGTTCGTTCGCCGCACTTAAGATGCTCACGCCGATCGGGTGAGTGCTGGTCATCTCGCAGCTTGCGCAGAGAGACAGCAGCTCGTTCTGTGAAACATCAGAAGCAGCAGGCACGGCACGCTGTACGACAAAGTTGCCCTTGGTGATGGTGCCGGTCTTGTCCATGACGACTGCGTCGACATTTCTCATGGCCTCAAGAGCGACGCCGCCCTTAAAGAGGATGCCGCGCTTCGAGCCGGCGCCGATGCCGGAAAAGAAGGCCAGCGGAACGCTCAAAACGAGAGCGCACGGGCAGCTCATGACAAGGAAGGTTAGCGCCGTGTAGATGTAATAATACCAGTTGCCGGTCACGAGGGACGGGATAATGGCTGTCGCTGCCGCCAGGATGACGACGACCGGGGTATAGATTCGTGCAAACCGCGTGATAAAGCGGTCGATCTTCGGCTTGCTGGCTGCCGCGTTTTCCACAGAATCGAGGATGCGGGTGACCATGGACTCTTCCAGAATTTTCTCCACACGGATCTTTAGGAGACCGGACGTGTTCACACAGCCAGATACGACTTCGTCGCCGTAGCCGACCTTTACAGGTACCGGCTCGCCGGTCACAGGCGAGGTATCTAGACGGCTTTCGCCATCCACGATGACGCCGTCCAGCGGGATGCGGTCGCCCGGACGGATTAGCAGGATATCGCCCACGTTGGCGTCCTCCGCGTCAATGACACGGACATCTTCGCCGACCACAAGATTGACGACCTCCGGACGCATATCAACAGCGTCCATGATCTGGCCGCGGCTCTTTTCGACGGCGATGTGTTCAAAATATTCGCCGATACGGTAGAAGAGCATGACACCGACGGCTTCCGGGTATTCCCGGATGGCAAACGCACCGAGTGTAGCAATGCTCATCAGGAAATTCTCGTCAAAAATCTGTCCTTTCAGCAGGTTTTTGGCGGCGGTGAGTACAATACGGCCGCCAAGCACCACATAGCCCACCAGCAGTACCAGCAGGGAAGCGGTATCCTGTCCGCGGTGCTCCAGCACTTCGCCTAAAATGAACAGCACTGCGCCCAGCCCGATGCCGAGCAGTGTCTTCATATTGTCGGAGAGCGCAAACGGGGGTTCCATCTGACGCGCTTCCGGCAGAATTTCGTTGACATTTAAGGTATCCTTGCTTTTCGGACGGGTGTCCTTTGGAACCAGCTTTACTTCCGATTCGATAGTGCTGCAGATCTTCTGCATTTCCGCAAACAGACCATCCGGATTTTTGCCGCTTACACGCAGCTGCTTTGTCGCGAACGTGAGCGTTGCGGTTGTAATGCCGTCCAGTTCATTAATCCGTTTTTCCATCTTGGCGGCACAGTTGGCACAGCCTAAATTTTCCACCGTGTAGGTTCTAGTGACCAGCGTGCCGGGCGACTTTGTGCGCGGCACGACCTTCACTTCGGACTCTATTGCCGAGCAGATTGCCTGAATCTGCGGCAGTAGCGCGTCCGGATCTTTCGCGGAAAGCCGCAGCTGTTTGGTCGTGTAGGTGATGGTCGCGTAGGTCACACCCGGCAGCTCCTTGATCTTTTTCTCCATTTTGGCGGCACAGTTGGCGCAGCCAAGATTTTCCAGCAGATATACTTTCTTTACGCAGTCCTCATCCGGCATGCGGCAGGTGCAGTTCGAGAGACTCTGCCCGCAAACGTCGCAGTAATCCTCATGCGGATGGCAGAGCTCGCATTCACAGTCATCAGGGTGCCCCTCGACGTGGTGATGATGTTCATGATCGTGATGGTGTTCGTGCCCATGGTCATGCCCACAGCCGCATTCCTCGTGTTCTTCATGGTCGTGGTCATGTCCGCAGCCGCATTCGTCATGATCCTCGTGATCGTGCCCACAGCCGCACTCGTCGTGATCGTCGTGTTCGTGTCCATGGTCATGTCCGCAGCCACATTCGTCGTGATCTCCGTAGTCGTGGTCATGATCGTGTCCGCAGCCGCACTCCTCGTGTTCTTCATGGTCATGGTCATGGTCGTGTCCGCAGCCACAGGTATCTTCTTCATGGAGAAGCTCTTCTTTGCTCATAACGGATCCTCTTTTCCTATGTGATTTTATGTTGTTTTATGATTTGTTTTGTATTCAGAACAGCAGGCCACAGGTCTGTGCTCTGCATCTGTTTTTCCATTTCGATGCTGTTCTGAATTGTTAATACGAAAATAAGCCATCGCAGATGGCGATGACCGCTTAGATAATTTAAAATGAAATTTGATTTCGATGGGTGGATTTACTGGCATTATAAAGGGAAAACAGGAAATCTGTCAACAGGATTTTACATTTTTTTTATTTTTGGGTAGACAAATAAAACCAGGAGTGCTAAACTGACAGAAGTTTAGGTATTTTAAAACTGAATAGAGGATGCATGTTCCCCCTAATCGGGGATTAAAAGAGAAACCGGTGAAAATCCGGTACGATCCCGTCACTGTGATAGGGAGTCTTCTATTAAAAATGCGGTGTCTTTGTTTGAAAATAAGGAACCAAAGGTGCTGTGTGGTATGTCACTGCGAGGCGTTTGTCTGGTGGGAAGGCGATAGAGGACGATGATCTTAAGTCAGGAGACCTGCTTGCATCTGAGGATTGGTTTCTTCTTACGGTGGATAGGAAAAGCTTTTATACATCTTATTTTTGCATGCAAAAACAGGAATGATGGAGCGTCCCGTGCCGGGCGCTTTTTTATTTTATGATTTATGATTATGCGGAATCGATGGCCGCAGGCTGCAGATATAAGAGTCTTAAGACGCGTCCTGAAACGGGGCGCGTTTCTTGTTTTATGCGATTAACAGTGAAAAGAGGGAAAAGCGATGAGTAAAAAGCAGCTCGGCGGACGACTCCTGCAGATTGTGATTGTGCTTGTGGGAATCAGCTTTCTGACATTTGCACTGACGTATCTGGCCCCCGGAGACCCGGTACGTTCGATGTACGCGGTCAACGGTACGATACCAAGTGAGGCGGTACTGGAGGCGACCAGAGAGGAGATGGGGCTGAACGATCCGCTTCTGGTACAGTACTGGAACTGGCTGACCGGATGCCTGCACGGGGATTTTGGCACATCCTACTCGCTGAAGACGCCGGTGCTGACACTTCTTTCATCGAGACTTCTGCCGACGCTGAAGCTGGCGCTGCTCTCGCTGGTGATGATGCTGGTGATTGCGGTTCCGCTCGGCATGATCTCGGCGGTGTACAAAGGAAGTGTTTTTGACTATATCGTCCGCGGCTACACGTTTCTTGGCGTGTCTATGCCGAACTTCTGGGTTGGCCTGCTGCTGGCCTATTACATAGGAATGGTGCTTGGCTGGCTGCCGGTCATCTCCATCGGCACGGGAATCAAACCGATGATCCTCCCGGCGCTTACGCTGGCGTTTCCGATGTCGTCGAAATATGCGCGGCAGGTGCGCACGGCGGTGTTGGAGGAGCTGAATCAGGATTACGTGACCGGAGCGCGTGCCCGCGGAATTAAAGAAAGCAAAATCCTGTGGATGCATGTGTTCCCGAATTCCCTGCTTCCACTGATCACGATGCTGGGATTGTCCCTCGGTTCGCTGCTCGGCGGCACAGCGGTGGTGGAAGTGATCTTCTCCTATCCGGGACTTGGCAGTCTGGCTGTGTCGGCAATCTCTTCCATGGATTATCCGCTGATACAGGGCTATGTGCTGTGGATCGCGCTGATCTACATGGTCGTCAATCTGGTGGTTGACCTTTCATACAATCTGGTTGATCCGCGCATGAGAAGCAATATGGCTGCGCCCCGTTCTTCCAAAAAAGAGACGCGCCAGACAAAGGCGGGCGCAAATCAGGCGGCCGCGGCATCCGGTACGTCGGGTTCACTGAAAGGCTGAGGAAAGGGGCAGAGTATGCAGAAGATATTAAGTTTTATCAAAAAACATAAGGCGTTTACGGTGTTCGCCATTCTGGCAGCCGTGCTCGCGCTTGTCGCGATATTCGCGGACTATATTGCTCCTTACGATCCCTATGAGGCTGTGCTGACCGATGCGTTGCAAGCGCCGAGTTCCACACACTGGTTCGGCACGGACAAGCTGGGGCGGGATCTCTTTTCCAGAGTGATTTTCGGAAGCCGCATTTCACTGTCATCGGCGCTGATCCTGGTAGCGTGCATTTTCGTAGTTGGCTCGGTGCTGGGTATTCTGGCAGGATATTTCGGCGGCTGGGTGGACGCGGTGATCATGCGCATCGCGGATATGATGATCTCTTTCCCGGGTATGGTGCTGGCAATCGCCATCGCCGGTATTCTGGGAGCCAGCATTACCAACGCGGTGATCGCGATTACCGCTGTGAGCTGGACAAAATACGCCAGACTGGCACGCTCACTGGTCCTGAAGATCAAGAACTGTGATTACATTGCGGCAGCGCGGGTGACCGGCTCGACCACGCCGCATATCTTAAGTGTTTATCTGTTTCCGAACGTCATGCCGACGCTGCTTGTGACTGCGTTTACCGACATTGGAAGCATGATGCTGGAACTGGCAGGGCTGTCTTTCCTCGGCTTTGGTGCGCAGGCGCCGATGGCGGAATGGGGCCTGATGCTGAGCGAGGGCCGGAGCTATATGATGGCGGCACCCTGGATGATGCTATATCCGGGTCTCGCGATTCTGGTTACTGTTGTGGTATTCAACCTCTTAGGAGACAGTCTGCGGGACGTCCTGGATCCCAGAGATGAATAAATCATTCTATATGCGCACGGCCGCATAAGGAAGTTATCGCTTCGCGATTGAGGCCGGCGCGGCGTAAGCGAAGAATCGCTTACGAATTTACATTTTATGGAGGAAATAAGCAAATGAAAAAGCTGAAAAAAGTACTGGCTGCCACGCTGGCGGCCGCAATGGTGGTAAGCGCCTCCCCGGTCGTCTCACAGGCGGCGTCGGATGATGTGCTGAATTTTGGTTGTTATGTGTATTCGACCTCGTTTGACCCGGCCGCATATCAGAATGCCGCATGGCAGGGCGTTCGCTGGGGCATTACGGAGTGCCTGTTCAAGTTTAACGATGACATGAGCGTGGAGCCGCTGCTCTGTGATACCTACGAGGTGTCTGATGACAAGATTACCTGGACTTTCCACATTCGCGACGGCGTGCTGTTCTCAAACGGTGATGCTTGCGATGCGCAGGCAGTAGCGGATTCTCTGAACCGTCTGTTTTACGTGTGTGCGAACAGCGATGATTACAGCTCGACTCCGGCCGGCTACATTGACATGGCGAGCATTGAGGCGGATACGGACGCCAATACCGTGACAATCGTACTGAATACGGCAGTTGCAGATCTGACAGCGACCCTTTGTTTCCCGTTCTATTCCATTATTGATGTGTACGGGGATACGACTGATGCGGAGCATGTGGGCGGCTATGCGACAAGTGTGATCGCGACCGGTCCGTATGTACTTTCTTCTTTTGACGCGACGACCAAGAGCGGTTCGATGACAGCGAACGAGAACTACTGGAACGGCGAGGTGCCGTACGGCACAGTCAATGTCACATTCATCGAGGATGATACGACCAAGGCGATGTCTCTGATGAGCGGCATCATCGATCTGACAGAGAACGTGACGACATCCAGCGACCTGGCGACTCTGGAAGCTTCTGACGCTTACTATGTATCGAAGTCCTCCAGCTTACGAAGCGGTTTTGCTTATATCAACATGGATGGCGTGCTTGGAAATGATGCCCTTCGTCAGGCGGTACGCATGGCGATCGACAGCGAGACAATGTGCAGCGTCACAGTAGGCGGCATGTATACGGCCGGCGTCGGCATCCTGCCTTCCTCCCTGATCTATGAGGATGAGAATCTGGACAATCCGTATGCGTACGATGCGGACGCTGCGACGGCACTTCTGGATGAGGCCGGCATTGTGGATACAGACGGCGACGGCATCCGCGAGTTGGATGGTGAAAACATCAACCTGACTTATATCACTTACAACAACCGCTGCCTGTCTGATTTTGCGCAGGCGATTCAGGTATCCCTATCCGCAATTGGCGTCGGCGTGAGTGTAAACAGTGTTGACAGCGATACGGAATGGATGCTGATGCAGGCCGGTGAATATGACCTCTGCGACTCCAACTGGACGACTGTAGGTACGGGTGATCCGACCGCGTTCCTGCTGAACTGGTATGGCGGCACGGATGGATCGAATTTCTACAGCGAGGATAATCAGGACGGCACAAACTACTGCAACTATGACAGCGATGAATTTGACGCACTGTATGAGCAGTTTATCGCTTCGACGGATACTGACGAGAGAAATGAACTGGTGGTCGAGATGGAGCAGGTGCTGGTCAATGACTGCGCGGTATTGCTGCATGGTTATTACAACTCGACGATGATCAGCAACGCATCCAAGGTGACAGGTGCGGAGATCGCGACGTTTGACTACTACTGGCTGAGCACAGACATCAAGCCGGCGGAGTAAAGATAAGTGGAGGATTGGTTATGGATTTGCTGAACATACAGGATATATCTGTGAAATACGGAAAAAATCCTAAACCGACGATCGAACATTTCAATCTCGATATGAAAGAGGGCGAGGTGGTCAGTGTCGTCGGAGAGAGCGGAAGCGGCAAGACGACCGTCATCCGTGCCGTGCTGGGGCTGCTTCCCGGCGGCGGACAGGTGACCGATGGAGATATCCTGTTTGAAAGGCGCTCCCTTTTGAAGCTTTCCAAAAACGAGTGGCGCGACTTAAGAGGGTCCAAGGTCTCCATGATTTTTCAGGACTCCGGAGCCATGATCAATCCGATCCGTAAGATCGGGGCGCAGTATGTGGAATACATACGCACTCACGAGAAGATATCGAAAAAGGACGCCTTTGATAAAGGCGTAGAAATGCTGGAGCGGATGCGTCTGCCGGACGGCCGGAATATCATGAACAGCTATCCGTTCCAGCTCTCCGGCGGAATGCGGCAGAGAGTCGGCATTGCCATGGCAATGACATTTTCCCCGAAGCTGCTTCTGGCGGACGAGCCCACGAGTGCGCTGGACGTAACGACGCAGGCGCAGATCGTGCGGCAGATCATGGAGCTGCGCGACCAGTTCGGCACCTCGGTCATCATTGTTACGCATAACATCGGCGTGGCGGCCTATATGGCGGATCAGCTGGTCGTTATGCAGTACGGCAAGGTCGTAGACCGCGGAACCAGAGACGATGTGATGAAGCATCCGACAAACGATTACACGAAGAATCTGCTGGCCGCTGTGCCGGAAATGGAGGGAAAACGCTATGTCTCCTGAAAAAAATGAAAGCACGGCTGCGGAAAAGACACTGACAAATGATGTAAGAGAAGAGAAAACAGGTAATGAGACCGGACACGAGGCGATTTTGACGGCCAGCCACGTCACAAAGCAGTTTCCCGCTTCCGGCGGGCGAACTCTCAAGGCCTGCAATGACATCAATTTGACCGTTTACCGCGGGAGGACGCTTGGCATCGTCGGGGAGAGCGGCTGCGGTAAATCGACGTTTGTAAAAATGATCGTCCAGATGTTTCAGCCGACAGAAGGACAGATCCTCTTTGACGGAAAAGATATCACGAAGCTGAAGGGCGAGGAGCTGCGTCAGAGCCGGAAAAAGATTCAGATGGTGTTTCAGGATCCGGCCGCTGCGTTCAGCCCGAAGATGAAGATTATCGACATTATCACCGAACCGCTGATGAATTTTAAGCTGATCAAACGCTCGGAGCGCGAGGCAAAAGCAAAGGAACTGCTTCGCATGGTCGAACTTCCGGAGGATTTCATTTACCGCTATCCGCACAACATGAGCGGAGGCCAGCGGCAGAGAGTCGGTATCGCGCGGGCGCTTGCACTGGAACCGGAAATCATTGTCTGCGACGAGGCAACCTCGGCGCTGGACGTTTCCGTGCAGGACCGCATCATTGAGCTGCTGGTAAAGCTGCAGAAAGAAAAAGGAATTTCCTTCGTGTTCATCTGCCACGATATGGCGCTGGTGCAGTCCTTTGCACATCAGGTGGCGGTCATGTACCTTGGAAATATCGTAGAAACGCTACCGGGCAATGAGGTGGCGACGAACGCGCAGCATCCGTATACACAGGCCATGCTCGGCGCGATTTTTTCCACAAAGATGGATTTTACCAAAAAGATCGAGAGTATCGAGAGTGAAGCTCCCAGCCCGGTGGACACACCTCCCGGATGTCCGTTCCAGAATCGCTGCGACCGGTGCATGGAAATCTGTAAAAAAGAAAAACCGTCGCTGAAAACCATCGGAAAAGGGCATGAGGTGGCGTGCCATCTGTTTTGAAAATGACAGTGATTTTGTGAACAGTTACATTGTTACGAGAAAGGATTCGACATGAGAAGATCAGCTGCGATATTTTTGCTTGGACTGCTGTTTGGCATAAGTACGTTTGCCGGAGTGCCGGCGGAAGGAAGCAGGGCTTTGGCAGCGGACGAAACCCTGTCTGCTGAGGAAGAGCTTGCCGCGGGCTACACCATCGGCGTGTCCGTCTACGATCCGGAGGACTGGGAAGCAATCGCTTTCAGGGATTATTTTGAAAATTATCTGGGCACCGCGTTTAACACGACTTTCTATTATAATGCGGAGCGGATTGACACGGCCGAGGATGAGATTGCGTTTGTGGAAGAACTGCACGAAGCAGGTGTAAAAGGCATCATCTCCTTCCTTTCGACCTATATAGAGGATGTACTTCCGGTGTGTGAGGAGTACGGGATGTATTACGTGCTCGGATCCGGCACGATTTCCGATGAAGTATATGAAAACGTAAAGGACAATCCGTATTTTCTCGGGACCATCGGCCCGACCTCGGAGGATGAGCAGACAGCGGGAGAGACGCTGGCAGAGAATCTGGCGGCACTTGATGAGAGCAACAGCGCGAGCTATCTGGTCGTGACCGGCGGCAGCGGTCTCGGCAACGAAATGCATCGTTTAAGAACGATTGGCATCCTGACAAAGCTGCAGGAAATTTACGGTCTGACCTATGACCAGTCCGTAGAGGAGCTTGCCGCGATCACCGAAACAACGGAAATCGAGACCGGCACAGACGTTGGCATTACTATTTTCCCAGGCTATCTGGTGGATGGCAGTGAAGTGGGCGAAGCCGTGACCGGCGGTGAATATACCATGGTAATCTCGGCCATGACCATCGCCAACGCAATCACCAACATCTGCAATGCGGAAGCGGAGTACGGCTATGACATCAAGGTCGGCATGGTCGACTGCTTCACAGACCAGAATTACGCCTTTTTCAACGAGACAGACGCAAATGGCGACTCAAGGCTGAACTGCCTGGTCGGAAAATACGGTGCAATCGTCGGCCCGTCGTTTGTCGCAATATGCAACGCCTACGCAGGATACGCGGACGATTTCCGAGATGAAGACGGATGCGCGTTCCGCCTGTACCAGACCTACTGGTATGCGGCAGATACCGAAGAATTCAACGAGCTGTATGCGCAGTCCATCAGCACCTATGAGAACACCTACAGCGCGACCGACATGATGCAGGTACTGAAGCTTTATAATGCGGACGCGGACTATGCGGCATTTCAGGAATTTGCGGAGAAATAAGGCGACAGGAGGACAGCAAGGCAGACGAAAAGCAAAACATAAAAGTTGAACAGTATAGAAGACAGGAAAACAGGGCGGAGGTTCAGAAGATAATAGTTAAAGTATCATCTGAGAATCCGCCTTTTTTACTTTATAGGAAACTTCGTTCCTATAAAGCAAAAACGCTCCGCGGGGATGCGCACTCGCGCGTAAAGAATTATGTCGCTGAAGCGACCGCGCTCGGCGCGAGAATGCACCAAGGCGCATTCTTTTTATATTCTGCAAAAACCAAAAACCGGTTGCGGGAAAAGAAAGAACATGATACCATTGCAGCAGTACATTTTTGTGGCAGCTGTTTACGGTGAGCCTGACACCTGCTGTCGGGCTGTGTCAGAACACATTTTGTTGCACCTTGTGCGGGTACCGGAATGCAGGTGTGGGACGCTTGCTTTATTCTGGTAAACGGGGAATGGAAACAGGAGAGAGTTGTGAAAAAAGAGAATAAAAACAGGCTGTATTTGGGCGCTGCCGCTCTTTATTTTCTGATCCTGATTGCTGTACACAGCCAGATCGTAACGGGCACAAATGATGATGCCTGGTTCGCAGCTGTATTGGATCAGTATGATCTGCTTTCGTATCTGCGGGTCAGATATACGACCTGGACCTCCAGACTTCCGGTGGAAGCGCTGCTGGTCTATCTGTCAAGATGGCCGTCCTGGATTTGGAAAGGGCTGAATATCTGCTTTCTCATGTTGCTTGTGTATGAGCTCGCTGCAATATGGGGAGAAGATGGGGAGAGGCAGCCAAAGGCACGGATTTTCTTCGCAGTTTTTCTTTTCCTCCTTCCGGTTCAGATGCATAACGGTGCTGGCTGGATCACTACGACAATGAATTATCTGTGGCCGATCACGCTGGGATTCCTGTCGCTGGTTTTGCTGCGAAGATGGGAAATGGGGAAAAGGATTTGTTCCTATGAATATCCGCTCTGCGCAATCGGTTGCTTTCTGGGCAGTTTTCAGGAGCAGACGGCGGCTGTCCTGTTTGTCCTTTTCCTTTTATATGCAATCGGCAGGCGTATTCAGCGGAAAAAAATGCCCCTGTTCGGGTACGTGCTGTGTATGATAACTTTCTGCGTACTTGTTTTTACACTCACCTGTCCCGGAAACGCTGCCAGAAGCGCAGCGGAGACAAAAGCCTGGTTTCCGGAGTTTGCATCCTACACGTTTGGCGAAAAATTGCTGACAGGTTTTTTGCGCACCTGTTCTTTTTACATTACCTGTGAATCAGGCAATCTTTATTTTTTGCTGATCGTGTCTGTTCTGTGTGCATTGACGCTGATCCAAAAAAAATCTATTTTCCTGTGCCTGGCTGGAGCGTATTGCTGGTTGATCACGTTTGTGAGCGGTCTTTGCGGAACAGTATTTGATAAATTTGGAATCAATTTTCGGCTGCCTTTGGCGGGACTGCTGCAGAACACAGAGCTGCCGGAAATCAATGCTGCTGTCACCTGGACAGACATTGCTCTGGAATGTGTCCTTTTCAGCAGCGTTCTGGGATGCATTGTGGTGCTTTTGTATTCTGTTTCCGAAAACGACATTTCCCAAAAGTCTGTCAGCATTTTGCCGAACACAGATCTGATTCCGGATGATCCGAGGACGGAATCGCCGTCCACGGACCGGATACAGCATGCTGACACAAATGGGAGATTTGTGCAACGCTTTCAGAGAAACGGAACATTTTGTATGCTGTTCCTTATGCTGGCAGCTTCATTGTGCAGCGGCTTTATCATGGGATTTTCACCTACAGTGTACGCCTCGGGCGGCAGAGTTTTTCTGCTGGGAAGTCTTCTCCTGCTTGGCATCCTTTATACATGTACCAGTAAGCTGCTAGTGATTATTCAGAACAGTATCTCGCACTCGTTGTGAGGAACGTATGAAAACGAACATTTTACAGGAAAAAGCGTTGCGGACAGAAGCGCGGGCAAAATGTGCGGAGAATGAAGGACAGGGCGGCGAAGACCGGCTTCAAAAAGATGGAAACGCAGAATACGTTCGTGCATACATCACAGGGGTTGAGTATGCATGAGCGAAGGAGGGAGATACAAAAGATGGGCATTGTAGTAATCGGAGCAGTTTTTGTAGATATCAAGGGATTTCCAATTGACAATTATATCCCGAACGGGCGGAATGCCGGGACGGTCGAATACATCCACGGCGGAGTGAGCCGCAATGTTGTGGAAAACATTGCAAATATCGAGCTGCGTCCGACCTTTGTCAGCCTGCTCGATGAGAGCGCCATGGGCGCGGAGGTCGCGCACAAGCTACGCAATCATAAGGTAAATATCGATTACGTCCGGACGGTGCCGGACGGGATGGGCACCTGGCTCGCGGTGTTCGACAGTTCGGGAGATGTGGCGGGGCCAATTTCCAAACGCCCGGATCTGATGCCGATCCTGAACGTGCTGGAGGAGCATGGCGATGAGATTTTCCGCGATGCGGATTCCATCGTGGTCGAAATTGACATCAACAAAGAAATTATCAAGAAAGTATTTGACCTGGCGGAAAAATACGGGAAAAGGGTTTACGCAGTGGTTTCTAATATGAGCATTGCGCTGAAAAGGCGTGACTTCATCAAACGGCTCGACTGCTTTGTCTGCAACCAGCAGGAAGCCGGGCTCCTTTTTGCAGCCGATTATTCACAACTGGAACCGGAAGAGATGATGGATGTGCTCGCGGAGCAGATTCAGAATGCACAGTATCGGGCCATGGTCGTTACCATGGGCGGAAAAGGCAGCGTCTACGCGGACGCAGACGGACATAAGGGGTGCTGCCCGGCCATGAGCGTGCAGGTGAAGGACACGACCGGAGCGGGAGATGCGTTCTGCTCGGGACTGGTCGTAGGTCTCACCTATGGCAAAACGCTCGAAGAATCCTGCGAGATTGGCACGAGACTTTCCGCTGCCGTGATCGTCTCCAATGAAAATGTTTGCCCGCGGTTCCTCCCGCGGGAGTTGGGGATTGAGGTTGATGTGGATGAGGAGTAATTGAGGAATAATGCGGCTGTGGAAGTAATGCAGCTGCGGAAGCAATGCATAAAATAGATGCCGGGGAACCGGCGGAGAGGTTTTTATGTCAGATTATAAAAGAATCACGCATCCATTTGGACCGCTCTTTGATGAGAACAGCCGGATTTTGATTCTGGGGAGTTTTCCATCCGTGAAGTCGCGGGAACAGCAGTTTTTTTACGGCCATCCGCAGAACCGCTTCTGGAAAGTGCTCTCGGGCGTTCTGATGGATGAGGATATGCGGGCTTTGCCATCTGAAACAGAGTCGGGTCAGCAGTGTTGCGGGAATTATGAGGAAACAGAATCAAATGCCTCGGGTTCGTGTGTCTCGGGTGTACTGTGGGTGCCGCAGACAGTCGAGGAGAAAAAAGCTTTTTTACATCGGAATCACATCGCCCTCTGGGATGTGATTTACGAATGTGATATCGTAGGCTCCAGCGACAGCAGCATCCGCAACGTGGTGCCGACCGATCTGCGGCACATCCTGGAACAGGCGTCAATCCGTCAGATTTACACCAACGGCGGCACCGCCACGAAGCTGTTTCAAAAATACCAGAAGCCGATCCTCGGACGGGATTCCATTGGCCTGCCGTCTACCAGCCCTGCCAATGCGGTCTGGTCAGTGGAAAGGCTGACGGAAGCGTGGCGGGTGGCAATACGGAAGAGTTCATTGTATTAGTTCGGCGGCAGGTCAATGCTGCCGCGCAGAAATGCTTTGTGCTTGAGTAATGTATATTTCAGAGTATCGAAACTGTTCAACAGTTATCAGCTACAGGTTTTCATACGCGAAATTCTGCAGCAGCCGGTACATCTTGGGGAATCCAATCCCATTTTCCATGGCAAGGCGGCTGACACTGTCATTTTCCGGGAAGTATTTTGTATTACTTTCATAATCACAGCACTTGATGTCTGCCTGCCCCCAGGGCGTTTGTACCGAGATAATTTTGCGGCTCAGCTTTGTGCGCTGCATGGTTTGCCTGCGAATACCGATGGTCGTCGTATTTTCAAAAATAATCGCTTCAAGAACCTCCCGATCCTCCGGATTGCAGATTGCTTTCAGGAGATATGCCGGGCGGTTCTTTTTCATATAAATCGGAAGGTAAAAAGCGTCAAGCGCTCCTGCCTCCAGAAGCCGCTGCATTGTGAACGCGAGCGCCTCCCCGGTGCAGTCGTCGATGTTTGTCTCGAGGACGAGGATGGAATCACTATCGACCGGAGTGGTTACCGGGAACGGCATTGCATTAAGTGATACATCGGGAACGACATTAGTTGGGGTACCAGATATTGCATCAAGGGGCGCATCGTGTGCTTTATCAGTTGTTGCAGTACGGATGGAAATTTTGTTCGTCTCACCCACCAGCCACATAGCACGCAGCACGCCTGGCGTTTCGTACTCGCGCTTTCCTGCCCCAAGACCGCTCTTTTTTATCAGAAATTGTTCCGGCAGTTTGTTAAGTGTGCGAATGGCGGCTGCGATTGCCGCGCCGGTCGGCGTCACCAGCTCGCCCTGAATATCAGTAAGCCGAAGCATCAGCTGTTCCTGTTCAGCAATGGCAGTGACCGCGGGCACCGGAACCGGAATCAGGCCGTGCTGACAACGAATTTGCCCGCAGCCTTCCGTGAGCGCAGACACGACCACCTGATCCGGATGCAGGTTATCCAGACAGACCGCCGCTGCTACAATATCGACAATCGAATCGATGGCGCCTACCTCATGAAAATGCACCTCATTGATACCCTTACCATGTACCTTGGCTTCCGCTTTTGCCAGAATCTCAAAAATCCGAATTGTAAGATCCGCAGCAGGCGCGGTCAGATTTCCTGCGTGGATAATTGAAATGATATCCTGCAGGTTGCGGGCGGAGTGGGTGTGTGAATGCACATGCTCGTGATCAGAGTGCTCGTGTGAGTGCGCATGTTCGGAATGCTCGTGAATGTGCCCTTGACCGGAGTGCTCATGCTCGGAATGCTCGTCGTGAACGAGCTCATGGCAGGAATGTGTATGTCCGTGCAGATATTCCATGTCATGGTCATGATTTTCATGTTCCGCGTCCAGAATTACATTAAAATCGCAGGCGCGGATTCCCGACTTATACACATCTTTTATCTCAACCGAATATCCGGATAGCGGCAGGCTGTTCAGCGCGTCAAGCAGCACCTGACGATCCGCTCCAAGATCCAGAAGAGCGGCCACTGTCATATCGCCGCTGATGCCCGAACTGCAGTCCAGATATAAAATATTTTCGTTCATGAATACAGGTTCCCTTCGTAATAATTCAAAGATTCGATTCGCTTCAAATCAAGATGCTGCTTTTTTCAACAACATTGCTTCCGTAAGATACAAATGAAGAATTGAAAAGCTTTTCTATTATAAAACAGAAACGGAGAATTTTCTATACCAACATCAGGAAAAGCGCCTTGTAATTCTGTCGCGTTTCCTGTAAGATAAAGACGGTGCCCGAATAAAAATCAGGCATGGCGGAAATACTTTTACGAAATATATAGAAAGGACAGCCGGATATGATTATAATAAATACGCAGGAACAGTTTGACCTGGAAGTGCTCAAAGCGGACAAGCCGGTGCTGGTGGATTTTTACGCCGACTGGTGCGGCCCGTGTAAGGCGCTCGCGCCTCTGATCGAGGAACTGGATCAGGAAGCGAAAGATTACCTTGTGGCAAAAGTAAACGTCGACGATTTCACAGAACTCGCACAGCAGTATCGCGTGGCTTCCATCCCCACGATCCTCATTTTCCGCGGCGGGGTATGTGTGGAGAGAAACGTCGGACTCATCAGTAAAGAAGAGCTGCTTAAACTGGTTTATGGAGTAGCACCATTGTAATATTTGCGTGAGCAGCTTATATTTTGAATGATACTTTTTGAGCTGCGCTTTAACGACAGGGTATAAATCAGAAAACAAAGCTCCAAAGGAGCAAAACAAGGCAGTAAACGAAATAGAAAACAAAACAGAAAGCAAAACAAAAAGCACAACAGAAAACAAAAACAGAAAGTAAAACAAAGGGCAATCAGAAAACAAGACAGAAATGGAGAGGCAAATGAAAAGAGAGACAGTCGTAGTTCTGGATTTTGGCGGACAGTACAATCAGTTGATCGCAAGACGCGTGCGCGAGTGCGGCGTGTACTGCGAGATTTATTCCTATAAGACAGACATCGAAAAAATCAAAGCTCTGCAGCCCAAAGGCATCATCTTTACCGGCGGCCCGAACAGCTGCTACGAGCCCGGAGCGCCCACTTACACGACAGAAATCTTTGACATCGGCGCGCCAATACTGGGAATCTGTTACGGTTCCCAGCTCATGATGCACTTGCTTGGCGGGAAAATCGGCAAAGCTCCGGTTCGCGAATACGGCAAAATCGAAGTGACCGTAGACCAGAGCTCCAGACTCTTTACCGATGTATCCGAAAAGACCATCTGCTGGATGAGTCACAATGACTACGTAGCAGAGATGGCGCCGGGCTTTACGGCCATCGCCCATTCCGACAACTGTCCCTACGCCGCGATGGAAAATACAGAAAGAAACCTTTACGCGACCCAGTTCCATCCGGAAGTGCTGCACACCAAAGAGGGCCAGAAAATGCTCTCCAACTTCGTCTACAACATTTGCGGCTGCGCCGGAGACTGGCGCATGGATTCCTTTGTAGAGCAGTCCATCGAAGCCATCCGCGAAAAAGTCGGAGACGGCAAAGTGCTCTGCGCACTTTCCGGAGGCGTAGATTCCTCCGTGGCCGCCGTTCTGCTCTCCAAAGCAGTCGGCGAGCAGCTTACCTGTGTCTTCGTCGACCACGGCCTTCTGCGCAAAAACGAAGGCGACGAGGTCGAAGCCGTATTCGGCCCGGACGGCCCCTATAAGCTCAACTTCATCCGCGTCAACGCGCAGGAACGTTTTTATTCCAAACTTGCCGGGGTCACCGAGCCCGAGCGCAAGCGCAAAATTATCGGCGAAGAATTCATCCGTGTTTTCGAGGAAGAAGCCAAAAAGATTGGCGCAGTCGACTTCCTCGTACAGGGCACCATCTATCCGGACGTGGTAGAGAGCGGCGTCGGCGGCGAATCTACCGTCATCAAATCTCATCACAACGTCGGGGGCCTGCCTGACTATGTCGATTTCAAAGAAATCATCGAGCCTCTGCGCGACCTCTTCAAGGACGAAGTCCGCCGCGCCGGCCTCGAACTCGGCATCCCGGACTATCTGGTCTATCGCCAGCCGTTCCCGGGCCCCGGCCTCGGCATCCGCATCATCGGCGACGTGACCGCCGAAAAGGTAGCCATGGTACAGGACGCAGACGCCATCTGGCGTGAAGAAATCGCCAACGCCGGTCTCGACAAGACCATCAGCCAGTATTTCGCCGCCCTCACCAACATGCGCTCCGTCGGTGTCATGGGCGACGAGCGTACATACGACTACGCCATCGCGCTCCGCGCCGTCACCACCACCGATTTCATGACCGCCGAGAGCGCTCAGGTGCCGTGGGAAGTCATCGAGAAAACCACCAGCCGGATTGTCAACGAGGTGAAACATATCAATCGTGTATTCTATGATTGTACGGGGAAACCGCCGGCGACGATAGAGTTCGAATAGATTTGTAAATTATAAGTATATGAAAATAATATAAAATCCGGTAAAATAATTAAATTTTATTGCAAAAACGGCACAAATACCGGGAGACTATATTTTCTCCCGGTATTTTATTACAAAAAAAGATTTATATTAAAGCTGAAATTTCCTATTTGATTTATAGACATAATTTATTATATATGTTATACTTCGAAACAGAGAAAGGAGATGAGTGCTATAAAATTACAACCGGAAAACTTTAAATTGGAAGACACCACCATATGGTCATTTCCAGATCGTGGAAGTTGGGGCACACATTCCGGCAAATATCGCGGAAACTGGTCGCCGTATGTACCACGAAATCTTATTTTACGATACACCAGAAAAAATGGTTGGGTATTGGATCAGTTCTTAGGAAGCGGGACAACATTGATCGAGGCAAAGCTGTTAGGCAGAAATGCAATCGGTGTCGATGTGAATCCGAATTCTATCAAGCTATCTAATTCCAATCTTCACTTTACTTATCAGGAAACTTCTAAAATTTTCACGAAACAGGGCAACGCAAGACAATTATCGTTCATAAAAGATCAAAGTATAGACTTGGTCTGCACTCATCCTCCATATGCGGATATTATTCATTACAGTCAGGACATACCGGAAGATATATCGCTTTTGACATATGAGGATTTCTTACAGGCGATGGAGGATGTGGCAGGAGAATCTTATCGAGTTTTGAAAGAAGGTGGAATCTGCGCATTTATGATTGGCGATATTCGCAGAAAAGGATATGTATTACCTCTTGGAATGAATACCATGCAGAAATTCACGGATGTGGGATTTATTCTGAAGGAGATTATTATCAAAGAACAGCATAACTGCCGGTCTGCTGATTATTGGGATGGGCGTGAAAAGACATTCCTGATGCTGGCTCACGAATATATTTTTGTGTTAGAAAAACGGAATGATGGAAGTTAAGATAGTCATGAAAAAGCTGTAAGACGGTGGTTAGCGGCGTGTTGACGGTTCTGAGACAGTAGCGGATGATAGGCTGCGAAAAAATCAGCGAACGCTGAATTGAGTGTTGCGTAAAGTGAATTCATATGATATACTGGCAGGAGAAAACGAAAGTATGTTCGACATGAATGGTTAGGTGAATAGATATGGCTGTCAGTTATAAAAAGTTATGGAAGCTGTTGATTGATCGGGACATGAAGAAAAAGGACTTGTGTGCATCGGCTGGGATCAGTCATGCGTCCATGGCAAAGCTGGGAAAGAATGAAAATGTAACGACGGATGTACTCGTCAAAATATGTACTGCTTTGAAATGTGACATCAGTGATATCATGGAGATAACGGAAGAAGCGAAATGAGGGTGGACAGTATGGCAGAACAGGCTTTGAAAAAAGAAAAAGTAATACAGGCAAAACCTATTGTGAAATGGGCCGGTGGTAAGACACAGATGCTGAATGCCATCATTCCGAAAGCTCCAGCGAAATATGGTCGGTATATTGAACCGTTTGTAGGAGGAGGGGCGCTCTTTTTTGCATTGAATCCGGAGCAGTCGATCATCGCGGACAGTAATCCGGAACTGATCAACATGTATCAGCAGGTAGCTGATCATGTAGAAGATGTGATTGTGTATCTTGGTCAGTATAAAAATACAAAAGAAGATTTCTATGAAGTTAGAGCCGTTGATTGGACACTATTGCCAAAAGCGGAAGCAGCGGCCAGAATGATTTATCTGAATAAGACTTGTTTCAATGGATTGTATCGGGTGAATAAAAAGGGAAAGTTCAATGTACCTTATGGGAAATATAAGAATCCGAATATTTGTGATAAAGATGCTCTCTATGCAGCGTCGGAGCTTTTGCGGAGATCGGAAATTGTGTGTGGAGACTATCTTTCAGTCCTGAAAGAGTATGCAAAGCCGGGAGATTTTGTATTTTTAGATCCACCCTATTTGCCGATTTCCGAGTATTCTGACTTTAAAAGATACACAAAAGAGCAATTCTATGAGGAAGATCATGTTGAACTGGCAAAGGAAGTAGTTCGGCTGCAGGAATTGGGCTGTTATGTGATACTGACCAACTCCAACCATCCATTGGTGCATGAGTTATATGCTCCGTTTAAAATTGATGTCATTCCGACGAAGCGATATATTTCCTGTGATGGGAGTAAGCGTAAAGGAGAAGATGTTATTGTTACCATCCCGCCGAAGAGGAGGATGTTAATTCAGCTTGTTCCGGAATCCTTGCCGGAACAGGTAAAGAAGTATCCGCCGACAAGGTTTATGGGCTCCAAGAGTAAGCTCCTGACACAGATTTGGACAGTAGCATCACATTTCAAATTTGATACAGCATTAGACTTATTCTCCGGTTCTGGAATTGTTGGTTATATGTTTAAGGCTCGGGGAAAGTCAGTGATTTGTAATGATTATATGGCTATGTCTGCTGTTTTTGCGAAGGCCATGATTGAAAATAATCACGTTACTCTGCCTTTGGAGGAAGCAAAGGAATTGTTACTTTCACATAGGGAATCAGACCATTTTGTTGCGGAAACTTTTCAGGGACTGTATTTTTCAGATGCCGACAATGACTTGATTGATACATTGCGAACTAATATTGCTGCAATGAAGGATCAGTACAAACGTGCGATTGCAATGACTGCATTGATTCGCGCTTGTACAAAAAAACGGCCGAGAGGAATATTTACATACACGGGTGACCGTTATAATGATGGGCGACAGGACCTAAAGAAAACGTTGGAACAGCAGTTTCTGGATGCAGTAACAGTTGTTAATAAATCTGTTTTTGATAACGGGCAAGTGAACTTGGCAAAAAATTGTGATGCGATGGATTTGAGAGTGGAACAGCCGGATTTGGTATATATAGATCCGCCGTATTATTCGCCGCTGTCTGACAATGAATATGTGCGCAGATACCATTTTGTAGAGGGTCTGGCAAGGGACTGGAAAGGTGTAGAGATACAACAGAATACACAGACAAAGAAGTTTAAATCATATCCGACGCCGTTCTCTACCAGAAAAGGTGCTGCGGATGCCTTTGATAAACTGTTCAAGAAGTTTTCAAAGAGTATCTTGATTGTGTCTTATTCTTCCAACAGTCTGCCGACACAAGATGAGATGGTAGCGTTGATGTCCAAACATAAGGAACACGTAGAGGTGGTGCCAATTGATTATACCTATTCATTTGGAAATCAGAAAGAGGCAAAAACCAATCGGAACAGAGTGCAGGAATATTTATTTGTAGGGTATTGATAGGGACGCTTAGATGACAGATGAAAAGATCGAAATATGGCTTGTAGGAAACACGGGGTTGCGTAATCCAAACCGTATTCAGGAAGGATTTTCTGTATATGCGAATTCTTCTTTTGTAGGGAACCTCCACGGGCATGACAATGAGATTGGATTTATGAATCTCCTGAATGAAAAAGGGATTATTCAGAACGAAAGCGGCAAAGATGCTTCTGGTAGTCATGCCCGAAAATGGCGCCTAATGTTTGCAAAAAATGGCTTCATTTATCCGCAGGTCAGCAAAAAGGATGGAAAGCAGGATGATCTCGGAAAATTGGATGCGATCACACCTTTCGGAAGAACATTTCTGAAAGCAGATACACTCCCGGCTGTACAGGAGTGTTTTCTGCGTTCTATGAGCGTGGAGCAATTCCAGATGCCGGATAAAAGTGGATATTTTTCTCCATTGAGATGGATGCTTGCCATCATGCTGGAACTGGAAAAGAGAACAGGCTCCTCTGAAATCGGCCGGATGGAGTTTGCACTATGGGGACATTCTACCAATCCCAGTTATGATGTGAATGAAGTTGTTGACAATATTCTCGATCTGAGAGAACGGCGGGCAAAAGCTCCGGCGAAACGTCCATTTGACAAAAAGGAAATCGCCAAGAGAGCTGAGCACTATGATAAAAAGCCGGATAATTTCAAAGACTACAGTGATATGAATATGCGCTATCTGCGTATTTCTGGCATTTTTCAGCGGAAGGGCAGAGGGTTGATCATCGTACCGACAAAGCATGTCCTGGCGGAGCAGCTTGCGAAAACAACAGCGAGTACAGTACCGCTATTTCAGGCATATCAGACGCTTTGTGTCGGCGCACCTCTTCCGACGGATAATAAGAGCGTTGCAAAGGCATTGCTGGATGATCTGATGAAGCAGATGAAAGAGCGACATATTTTGTTTGATATATCTGACCTTCCGTTGACAACAGCAGTGGAAATCAACATTGCCAGACAGAGATTGGAGAACATTCTCGCACAGACGGATGAAATCAGATATGCGGAAGAACAGCGCGACCAGTGGCAGGAAATCTCCGATTATATGACGTTGCTTATCAAAGGTGGCGGTAAAAAGGATTATGGCGATGAAAATGTGATTGAAGTGCCGAAAGATGAGACACCGGCATATCTTGAGTGGACGCTTTGGAGAGCAGCACTGGCAATTGATCATCTGGTCAATAAACCGTATGAAATCAGAGGATTCCGGTTAGATTCTGATTTCCTGCCGGTATCAGCAGCTGGAGGCGGTAAGGGCGATTTGTATTGTGAATTTAATGATTTCACGATATTGACAGAGGTTACGATGTCTACTTCATCACGTCAGGAGGCTATGGAGGGCGAACCGGTTAGACGTCATGTATCAGATGCTGTATTGAAATATGACAAGCCGGTGTATGGGATGTTTATCGCGGTCAAGATTGATACGAATACTGCAGAGACATTCCGGCATGGAATATGGTATGCAAAAGGCGATGTGAAGCAGAGGTTGGATATTGTACCATTGACGTTGGAGCAGTTTCAGAAGTATTTTGAATCTATGTTTCGAACAGATAAGGCTGAGCCGGAACAGTTGAGAAATTTGATTGTGCAGTGTGAAACAAAAAGAGATGTATTGGAGGCTCCGGGGTGGAAAGAATATATTAATTCTGTTATTGTAGAAAAATTGAAATGATTTCAAAGAAGTCAAAAATTAATGTATTGTATATTTTAGAATGTATGTTTAATGGACTGTTAAATTAAGTAATATATAGATGGAGGAGTAGCAATGAAACTGCTTAGTTTTTGCGTATTTAATTTCAGATCAATTGAAAATAGTGGTTGGATAGATTGTGACAGTACAACGACTCTTGTCGGGATAAATGAGTCAGGTAAAACTAATATTTTAAAAGCATTATGGAAATTTAATCCTGTACGAGATGGAAAAATAGACGTTCTTCATGATATGCCAGTAACTAAGCTAAACGAATACAGAAATGAAACAGATACCATCAAATTTATTTCCGTTAAATTTGAATTAAATGAAGATGATATTGCTGAGTTACATGAGATGACAGGTATAAACATACAAAATATGGATTATGTAATTGTATCGAGGTTTTATAACGGAAAATATGTTGTAGAGTATCCGAAAAATTTTGATTCCCATAATGCTAAAGTGGAAGGGGAAAAGAAAACAACTTTGCCAAATGCTATTGTAAATATAATGCCGGGGTTTGTTTATTATTCTAATTACGGAAATTTATCAAGCAAAATCTATTTGCCACATGCATTGAAGTGGATTAAAGGTGAAAAGATACAGGGAATTGATACAAATGAGGAACAGGTTAGAACTCTGAAAGTGCTATTTGATTTTGTAAATCTTGATCCAGAAGAGATAATGATGCTCGGAAAGGAACCTAAAGAAATAGCAAGAGGGAAAAATAATAATACAACAACTGTGGTTGTAAGCGAATCAGCAATAAAACAGGCGGAAAATGACAAAGAAAAGAGAAGTATTCTTCTCCAATCTGCAGGAAACTATTTAACCCAAGAATTTAAAAAATGGTGGAATCAAGGAGAATATAAGTTTAGATTTGAGGCAGATGGAGATTATTTCAGAATTTGGGTATCAGATGAGATCAGACCAGAAGAGGTGGCCTTGGAGCTTCGAAGTACAGGACTTCAATGGTTCTTAAGTTTCTATTTAATTTTTTTAATGGAAAGCCAAAGAGAAAATAAGAATGCTATTCTTTTATTAGATGAAGCAGGATTGACATTGCATCCGCTGGCACAAAAGGATTTGATAGCATTTTTTAAAAGGTTAGCAATTAATAATCAGATCATTAACACAACTCATTCTCCATTTATAATCGATACTTCGAATATCGATACATGTAGAGTTGTGTATGTAGATAAAAATGGGCATACAGTTGTTTCGAGTGATCTTAGACAAGGAGCGGATAAGTTAAACGAAAAATCAATATATGCAGTTCATGCAGCACTTGGGTTAGGGGTTTCAGATGTCCTTTTGAATGGATGTCAGACTATTATTGTGGAAGGCCCGTCTGATCAATATTATTTGAATGCAATTAAAACATTTTTAATCAAGACTAATTTATTAACACCAGCCGTTGAGATGGTTTTTATGCCTTCGGGTGGCATTAGGGGTATTTCAGGAATCGTTAGTATGGTGTCAGGAAAAACAGGAGATCTTCCATATGTGATTATTGATGCGGATAAGAGCGGTAATGATGCAAAAAAGAAATTGATGTCAAATCTTTATAAAGGGAACGAGAGAAAAATTGTAGATATTAAAGAATTTACTGGGATGGATAATTCTGAAATTGAGGACATTATTCCATTTCAACTGCAGAAAAGAAGTATCAATAGGTTATTTATTGAGGTAGAAGAGGGCTATTTTGAGGACTATTACCAAAACAACCTTCCATTAGTAAATCAAGTTGAAAAATATGCAGATGAAAACGGAATAAATTTGCCAGATGGATGGAAGGTCGAAGTCGCTAAAGATGTAAAAAAACAGCTTGGAAAGTTGGGTGAAGACGATGTAGATTGTGAATGGGTTAAGAAGTGGAAAAACTTGTTCCTTAAATTGTGCGAGTAAGAAATATATAGCTTGATTGTTGTACAATTATGTAGTGATAATTATACGAACCATATCGACGATGACTCAAAAAATGAAAGAAGATAGTCTTCATGGCTGAAGAATTAGATATGACATTTTCGGAGATTGCAGCAGAAATGGATCGGCTGATCCTATCTAAGAATTATCCGGATTTAAAAGTATATTTGAAACAATTAAAAAATGGATTAAATTTATATACTCAATCAGAATGTTTTCTCCTAGTATAATAATGATGTAGTCGATAAGGACTACTGGTTAATAGTTACA
>JAJBVD010000086.1 GCA_020859985.1 Clostridiales bacterium | reverse complement strand
GCATGTGCAACCGACATTAATTCCCCCGGCTGGCGGCGCCGGGAAAGTGCCGGATTCCCCCCCCCCGCGATTCCTGCCTCGTTCTTACACTCCGTTTCGGCCGTTCCGTCAGAGGCCCCCGTTTTCCCGGCCAAAAATGTCTGAAAGTCTTTCTTCAAAGAAAGAAAATCCTCTTTGCACAAAGAGGCGGAAAACATTTCCCTCCCGCGGTCGACAAGATTGTGCGCCTCATCGATCAGGAACAGATACTCTCCCTTTACACCCTCGCCAAAGAAGCGTTTCAGCCGGGCGCGCGGGTCAAAGATATAATTGTAATCACAGATCACGGCGTCTGTCCAGAGTGCCGCATCCAGCCCCATCTCGAACGGGCAGACACGCCACTTTTTTGCCTGCGCCTCCAGCGTCGGGCGGTCCAGCGCCTCATATTCGGTGATCAGATCATACACCGCGTCATTGACCCGGTCGTAGTGACCTTTCGCGTAAGGGCACGCATCCGGGTTGCATTCCGTCTCTTCCATAAAGCAGATCTTTTCCTTCGCGGTCAGCGTGACAGTCTTCATGCGAAGCCCCTGCTCCCGCAGGATTGCAAAGGATTCCTCGGCTACCGTCCGCGTGATGGTCTTGGCTGTCGCATAAAAAATACGGTCCGCCTTACCCTCGCCGACCGCCTTCACTGCCGGAAACACTGTAGAGAGGGTCTTTCCCGTGCCGGTCGGCGCCTGAATAAAAAGCTTTTTCTGAAGAACGATGGTCCGGTAGACAGAAGAGGCGACTTCCTTTTGTCCGGGTCTCCAGGAATACG
The DNA here is from genome assembly GCA_020859985.1 of Clostridiales bacterium. Classification (GTDB taxonomy): domain Bacteria; phylum Bacillota; class Clostridia; order Lachnospirales; family Lachnospiraceae; genus Choladousia. The sequence continues at coordinate 77,712 of JAJBVD010000086.1, read as the reverse complement.
GAAATTCCAGCCCCCGGATAGAGCTCTGCCGAAGCTTTCTCCAGTCAATCTCCAGCTGCGCCCATTTCCGGTACTGCCCGGCCACATTCATGAACCAGTCCTCCAGCTCCTCCAGATCATACATCTGGCGGAACCGTCGGATCTGAAGGGAAGGGGACTCTACGGATTCCAGATTGCAGTATGTCATCTGTACGCCGACAAAAGGCAGCTGATGCTGCCTCCCATAGATGTACGCGTAGCACTTCGCCTGTGCCAGATGCACGGGAAACGGCTGCTCCAGAGTCATCACATTCCGATAGATCCCCTTGATCTCGTCAATGTAGGTTACGGCATCGCAGGGCGGCGCAGCCTCCTCTGTAAAAATCCCATCCGCACGGCCCTCTACAGTCAGAACCAGAGCAGAGGCCTGCTCCGGCAGGAGTATGGTATCAACTGTTTCTGAGGTATGATCCGCGCAGATGGGTGTGACAGCATCCCAGCTCACATCAATGGAAAGCGGTACCTCTGCCTGATAGCCGCTTCCCATCTCTTTTTGTATTTTCCGGTGAACGCGGCTGCCTTCCTGCATCGCTTCTTTTTCGCCAAACGCGCCCCTCCGGTTGTCAATATCTCCTTCCCGGAGAATAAATTCCACGAGATTCCGGACCGATATCCGGACTTTCTGTATTTCTTCCATATATGATCACGTTATATGCTCTTACTCACATGCAAATTTCTTCATCACGTTCTCGAGCTCCGCATCCTCTCCTTCACTGATCACGACCAGCTCGCGCGTCAGATCCAGACTCATCACGCCCATGATCGACTTTGCGTCAATCTTCGTCTCGCCATTCAGGATATCCACATCGAAGCTGCAGCGGTCAGCCGCCTGTACAAACTCCCGCACATCCTCTACCGTCCTTAAACGGATCCTTCTCTTTCTCATCTGTTTTCCCCCAATTCTGTCTCCGACTCCGCTCTTTATTCCATGAATTTCTCATCCACAGATTCTTTCTCCCACAGGCTTTCCTTTTCCAGCTGTAAAAAAGAATGCGCCTTGGCGCATTCTCGCGCCGTTGCTGAGCAAAAACGTAAAGCGGAAATCTCTCCTTGCAGTCAAAAGCCGCGGCAAAGCAGATACCCATCCCCTGCTCCGTCGCGGCCCGCATTTCTTAATTCAGAAAATCCTTCAGTCTCTTGCTTCTGGACGGATGGCGCAGCTTGCGCAGGGCTTTCGCCTCAATCTGCCGAATACGCTCACGGGTGACATTGAACTCCTTGCCTACCTCCTCCAGTGTCCTTGCACGGCCATCCTCCAGGCCAAACCGCAGCTTGATCACCTGCCGTTCACGGTCAGTCAGAGATTCCAGAGCTGTCGAAAGCTCTTCACGCAGCATGGAAAACGCTGCTGAATCCGCCGGTGAGAGCGCCGTATCATCCTCAATGAAATCGCCAAGATGCGAATCGTCCTCTTCCCCGATCGGAGTGTCAAGCGATACCGGATCTCTGGAGATCTTCAGCACCTCACGTACACGGCTGACCGGCACACCAAGCCGATCGGCCACCTCCTCCGGCGTCGGCTCGCGGCCGAGCTCCTGCAGGAGCGTGCGCGTCATGCGCAGAGTCTTGTTGATCGTCTCAACCATATGTACCGGGACACGGATCGTACGCCCCGTATCCGCGATACCGCGGGTGATCGCCTGACGAATCCACCAGGTCGCATAGGTACTGAACTTATAACCCTTGGTATAATCAAATTTATCCACAGCCTTCATCAGGCCCATATTGCCCTCCTGGATCAGGTCCAGAAACGGCATACCTCTACCGACATACTTTTTCGCAATGCTCACTACGAGACGGAGATTCGCTTCGGTCAGCTTTTTCTTGGCTTCTTCATCGCCCTGTTCTACTCTCTTGGCCAGCTCAATCTCTTCCTCCCCCGTAAGAAGGGGGACATTGCCGATCTCTTTTAGGTACATACGGACCGGGTCCTCTGTACTGACGCCTTCCAGCACGTCTACGTCGCTTAAATTCTCGACCTCCTCATGTTCCGCCATGAGAACGTCGTCGTCCAGCTCCAGAAGAATATCGTCCGCGTTGTCTTCCGGCAGCTCGGGAGCTTCATCAGGGGATTTGCCCTGTACAACGTCGATGTGATTCTTCTCCATGTAATCGAGGATCACATCCATCTTACTCTCAGTGAGCTCTACTCCCGGAAACGCATTCATGATCTCGTCATACATCAGCGTATTCTTTCTGGACGCGGCAAGTGTTTTCAGGCCTTCAAGTGCTTTCAGAAACTGTTCCTGTGCTTCGTTCATAAACAATCTCCTTTCGCCTTTTACAATACCATTTTTGTCAATTCGTGTCAATGAAACTCGAAAAATTGTAACACGATTCCAGTATTTCCCTACACCGTTGCGCTTCGCAGCGAAATCACCGGTCCTCCGGTGTGCTCAATATATTCTCTTGTGATCCGGACGGTACCAATCGAGTCGTCCTTCGGGATCTCATACATGATGTCCAGCATGAATTCCTCTATAATGGCCCGCAGTGCACGTGCCCCCGTCTTTTTCCCAATCGCTTTTTCGGCAATCGCCTCCAGCGCTCCGTCATCAAATGTAAGCTCTACCTCGTCGAGAGCCAGAAGCTTCTGATACTGACGGATGATCGCATTGCGCGGCTCTTTTAATATACGAACCAGCATTTCTTTGGTCAGAGCCTGAAGCGGGCAGACGATCGGAAGCCGCCCGAGAAATTCCGGAATCATGCCAAAGGCGCGCAGATCCTCCACTTCAACCTTCATGAGAATATCCGGATCGTCATCATATTTATCCTTCAGGTCGGAGAAGAATCCGATCGAGGCCTGCTTGTTCAGGCGCTCCCTGATGATCTCCTCCAGCCCCGGAAACGCGCCGCCGCAGATAAACAGAATATTGCTGGTATCTACGGTCGCCATCGGTACCATCGCATTTTTACTCGCTGAGCCGACCGGCACCTCGACCTCACTGCCCTCCAGCAGCTTCAGCATGCCCTGCTGTACCGCTTCTCCGCTGACATCCCGCTGGTGCGCATTTTTCTTACGGGCGATCTTATCAATCTCATCAATAAAAATGATCCCCTGTTCCGCACGCTCGACATCGTTGTCGGCCGCTGTCAGAAGCCGTGTGACTACGCTCTCGATATCGTCGCCAATATAGCCCGCTTCCGTCAGCGAGGTCGCATCCGCGATCGCAAGCGGAACATCCAGAAGCCGTGCCAGTGTCTTGACCAGATAGGTCTTGCCGCAGCCGGTGGGCCCTAGCAGCAGCATGTTGGACTTTTCAATCTCAATATCATCAAAAAGCACCGAAGAGCGCTCCGACAGATCTACATCTGTCAGAACATTGCCCGCGTCCGCTTTCTGGTCCATGCCCTCTTTGCGCTTTTCCTGTTCACGATAATCAGCGATCCTTTTATAATGATTGTAGACCGCCACGGATATGACCTTTTTGGCGTGTTCCTGCCCCACCACATATTCGTCCAGGCTTTCCTTGATCTTATGGGGCGCCGGAATATGGGCAATGTCAATCTCTTTCTGCGGCTGCTTTTCCTTCGGCTTTTTCTTAATCTGCTGCTGCGCACGCGGCATGCCGAAATTGCCGAAAAGGTCTCCCAAATTGACCAGACTGATAGACGGAATGCGGAAATTCCTGTGGGCAGAATCTTCCGCCGACTTTCCGTCCGCCCTCCCGGAAGCTCCATCCGCGGCTCCGTCGTCTGTTCCGGTATTCACATCATCCGCTGATACTTCGTTTTCCTTCACGATCCCGTTGGAAGCGTCTCCCCTGTCGGTATTCCCGTCTTCCGAAGCGGCATCCTTTCTGTCATCCGGGTATTCCGTCCCCGAAACGGCATCCTTTGTACTGTCTTCCGTATTCCGGGCGTCTGTATGTCCATTGTCATGCGAACTGAACGTGGCTGTTCCCGCGTTCCCCATCGGAGGAGTGATTTTTGCAAACTGCTCCGCAAGCTTTCTCGCGTCTTCCTGCGTCAGTCCGGTCGCCTGCATCGTATCAAACGCCTTCTGAATACAGTCCCGGCAGACGCAGATGCCGCCTGGAATCTCTATCATTTTTCCTGCCGTGCCCTCGGAACGTCCGCAAAGCATGCAAAATTTTTCATATCCATTTTTGTCATCCATTTGACTGCTCATTTTTCTCCTTAGTGTTCTCCTTTATCTTCTGAATGGGTAACTGTTCAATGCCTTCACAGTTACCTGAATGGTTTCATGTCTCCAAACGGGCTCCTGTTCCCCGAAGCGCCGCCATAATCCTCCTCCGGCTGCTGCGCGAAAGTCACACTCAGTGTTTTTGATTCATACGTGCTTTTTTCCGCGCGCAGAATCTCGACTGTAACCGTCTCTCCCGCACTGTAGTATTCCAGCAGGTCTTCAAAACCGCTCGCGGAAGTCACCGTAACCTCGTCGAAGCTGCTGATAATATCCCCGCTCTGTATTCCCGCGTCCGCCGCCGGAGAGCCGTCCGCCACGTAAGTGACATAGACTCCGTTCGGAATATCGTACAGAGTTCTCGCCTCTGTAGAAATGTCCTGCGTATAAACGCCGAGATATCCCCGCTCGTCCTCATCCGGTTTTTCACGGGTCTCCCGCTCCATCAAAGTGTATAGAACAGGCTTTGCCTCGTCGATCGGGATTGCGTAGCCCATCCCTTCCACACCGGAAGCGGATACCTTTGCGGAATTGATGCCGATCACTTCCCCATCGGCATTTAAAAGTGCTCCGCCGCTGTTCCCGGCATTGATTGCGGCATCCGTTTGAATGTATTCTCTTGTCACACCGTCAATCTCGACAGAACGATTCAGCGCACTGACAATCCCCAGCGTCACGCTCTGTCCATATCCAAGCGCATTGCCGATCGCAATCGCTGTCTCACCTATGACCAGCTCTTCTGATGACCCAAGCACCGCACTGTCAATCTGCTCCATGAGCTCATCCGAAAGATCCTCCAGCCTCACGGCGATCACCGCCAGATCATATTCCTCGTCGCGCCCCTTTTCCATGGCCTCCGCGATCGTATCATCTTCATTTTCCATCTCTGCCGAAAAGCAGACCGTCAGGGTCTCGGCACCCTCGATCACATGGTAGTTTGTAGCAATCAGAAGCTCCGTGTCATTCTGTCCGATGATAATGCCGGAACCGGTGCTCTCACTCTCCATCTCCACCGTTCCGTGAAACATATACGTAACTTCCTGTATGGATTTATTTGTAATGGCCACCACTGTCGGCATTGCTTTCTTCACGACCGCAACAACGTCCGTCTTACTCTCCGCAGCCGTGCTTACCGCCGCGCCATCCTCTGTTTCCTGTGCGGCACTCTCCCCGTCTGTCACGGCCTCTCCATTGTCCGTCTCAGCTTCCGTCTCCTGCTGCCGCGCAGTCGTCAGGTTCGAAATCCGTCCAGTGACCTTCCGTCCTATAGAGACACCGCCAACGATCACCGCCAGAGTCAATATCAGCAGCACAATAAGCGGCGTATTCTGATTCCTGTTTTTCCGATATCTGTCATCCATCAAGCCATCCCCCAAGGACTGGCATTCCGCTTTGGTTCTTCGGAAGTGTGCCATACGATCCGGCCTTCCGTCTGCGGTATACCATAATTTCGGGATTAGTCTAGCAGAGAATTGTGTCGAATGTGTGTCATTCGTTCTTTTATGACGGGCTGTCTGCGGCATGGTGTCCAGGTATCAGTTCAGGCTTCACCGGCACTATCCCAATAATCTTTATTCAGGGAACACGCCCGTATTACCTCCGGCGGCAGCCGCCGGTACTTTTTCCCAAGACGGTACCCCAGATATTTGCATCCGCTCTGCCAGATCAGGGAGACCAGAAGCCACGGTTTGCCTTTTTTTACCAGATAGCCGGCTGTCTTCTGGATCAGTCGGACGCCTTCGCTCTCGGAGCTGGTAACAGAGAATATCTCCGGATGCTCCGCCTGAGAGACTCCCAGGTCAAAATTCCGGTGGAACTGTGTCTTTCCGCTGTAATTATGCGAATGGATCACCTCTGCATCCGCGCAGTATGCCACTGCCTTTCCGGCCTGAATCAGCTTTCCGGCAAAGATCATGTCTTCATTAAAAATCGTATGACGCTCAAATCCGCCGAACTCTTCGTACGCACTTCTGCGGTACATCGCACAGACGTTGGAGCAGAACGCGGTCTTAATACCCAGCACGTTCAGATCCTCCGCTGTCTTCACCCGGCTTTGCGGCGGATAATTGAAGCTTCTTGTGTAACGCTCCAGCAGCCGGCAGTCCCGCCGCGGCAGCTGGCGCGCATAGGAAACGCAGACCCGCGGATCCTCAAAAGGCTCAAGCAGGCATTCGAGCAGGCGGCTGTTCTCCGGCACTGCGTCCTGCGTCATGAACAGAACCATATCGCCGTCCAGCATCCCGGCGGCCATATGGCGGGTACCGCCATGGTCAAAATCCTTTTTACGGATATGCATAACACGGATCACCGGACCCGTCTTTTGTAAAACAGAATCTGCCTGACAGGGTTCTCCAACAGCTCGTACATCCCCCAGACCTTCCAGCAGCCGCTCATCAAAAAGCTCTTTTTCCGTATTGATCAGCAGAATCTGCCTCGGAGGCCTGCTCTGGCACATCAGCTTCCGGAGCACTTCCCGAAACTGCTCATCCGGCTTGTAGGTCGGAATCACCACATCGATCGTCGGGTTCATGGCTCCTCCTTTAGTATACCCCCGTCACAGAGGAAATGTAATCGCTGATCTCCTGCACTGTCGAAGAAACCGTATATTCCGTATCGTCATACAGAAGCTCATGCAGTTCTGCCACATTGGTCGCCAGAGTCTGCGGGATCACGCAGTCCGCGGAGGAAATCGTCGCCGTCGTACTCTCAAACGGGAAGCCCTGAGAATCGGCAATATTATATTTGGAAATACCGGTTGCCAGCGAGATCAGATCCGTATTACTAAGGCTTGTATAAACATAGGGCAGCATATTGTTGACCACAGAGATCAGACTTGTAATACCCTGCTGCTGCGCTTTCAAAAATATCTGGGTCAGCACAGTCCGCTGACGTTCTGTTCTCTTGTAGTCCCAGCCGGTCGTATATCGGATCCGGCAGTATGCCATTGCCTGAATACCGGTCAGCGTCTGGGTACCCGACGAGGTCACCTCCGTGTAAGAGCGCCCGGTCACTTCCGAGGTCTCCACCAGATAAGCATTCAGCCAGTATACCTCTTCGTCATCCAACGTCACCTCAACGCCGCCAAGCTCATCCACGACCTCGATCACCGCCTCAAAATCCACCGTGATATAGTCTTCAATATCGAGGTCCAGGTTCTTATTCAGCATATTGACCGCAAGATCTGCGCCTCCGTTGGCATACGCCTCCGTTGCCTTGCGGTAATGATCGTCTGTATTATCCAGATACGTATCACGGTATACCGATACCAGCTTAATATCACCGGTCTTTTTATTGATACTTGCAATGATGATCGTATCGGTCCGGGTGCCGCTCTCCAGCTCTCCCTCCCGGGAGTCTACGCCAAAGATAGCGATATTCCGATAGCCGCTCTCCGATACACCGCTGTTGATAAGAATATCCGAGAGCTTCTGCCGATCCAGCTTGCCCAGCATCGCCGTACCGAAAATTCCGACCGCTGCAACCAGAAGAACCAGTATAGCCGGTATCCACAAAAGTTTCTTTTTTTTCTTTTTCTTTTTTGCCATTGCTCCCTGACGGCTCCTTTCCTGCGCAGCGCCTCCCGGGGCGCCATAGAATCCTTCCCCATAGTTCCCCTGAAAATTATCCTGCTGGTTATAGTAATTCCCCTGCGGATCGTAACCATACCCCTGCGGGCCGTAATAACTCGGGCCGGTCTGACCATTCTGCTGACCATAGTAGGGATTGCCGTTGGCATCGTATCCCTGCTGCCCATAATACGGATTACCATTGGCATCGTATCCCTGCTGGCCGTAGTACGGATTGCCATTGGCGTCGTACCCCTGCTGCCCATAGTACGACGAATTCTCATTTGCATTGCTCCCCTGCCGGCTGCTGCTGCGGCCTCTTCTCGTATCATTTGCCAAAATTAAGCTCCCCTTTCTTCTGGAAAATCCTGTTAATACGCGTTTTTATTTACAAACCCCCGAAATACTGTCATGATAAGGATCTTGATATCCAGACTCATGGTCCAGTTTTCAATATAATATAAGTCATAATCAATCCTCTTCCGAATGGAGGTATTGCCGCGATATCCGTGCACCTGCGCCCAGCCGGTCATACCCGGCCGCACCTGATGCTTAACCATGTAGCGCGGAATCTCCTCACGGAATTTTTCCACAAACTGCGGACGCTCCGGGCGGGGTCCGACCAGAGACATGTCTCCCTTCAGAACATTGAAAAACTGCGGCATTTCATCAATGCTGGTGCGCCGGATAAATTTCCCGACACCGGTGACTCTGGGATCATTTCTCGTCGTCCAGCCCTTTTGTTCTTCCTCCTCCGTCTGCTGTTCCATCGAGCGGAACTTATACATCCGGAACGGCTTATTATGACGTCCGACTCTCTCCTGTGAAAAGATCAGCGGTCCTTTGGAAGTTGCCTTGATCAGGATTGCCGTAATGAGCATGACCGGGGAAAACAAGATAATACAGAAAATAGAACCGACGATATCAACCAGCCGCTTCATCGAAGAATTAAAGGTATTAGAAAGCGGGACATGGCGGATATTGATCACCGGAAGTCCCAGAATATCTTCTGTATAAGGTTTTGTCGGAATGATATTGCTGTAGTCCGGGATGAACTTAATGTGCACACCGGATTTCTCACACATCGCAACGATGCGTTCCAGCTTATAATACTCACTCAGGCCTACCGTGATCGCAATCTCATCCGGCGTGTGATTCTGTAAAAGCTCTGTCAGCGAACTGATCGGTCCTAAGATCTCCATGCCTTTATAGAGCGTGCCGGGCCGCGTGTCGTCGCTTAATATTCCAAGCACATGATATCCCCACTGAGGATTGGCCACAATACGGTCAATATACTGCTCCGCGGCATGGCTGTATCCGACGAGAAGAATATGCCGCTGGTTCAGGCCAAGCTTGCGCGCGTGCATCAGAAGCTGCCGGATGACATTACGCTCCACGATGGTAAGCGTCACATTCAGTACCAGAAAGACTCCGAGCAGCAAACGCGAAGCGTCCATCTGGCGGATAAAATACAGCGCCGCCATCAAAAGCAGGCCGCCTACCGCATTGGCCTTAATAACATTGCTGCCCTCACGGCGGCGTCCCTCAAGACGATTCGGCTCATAGAGACTGAACGCATAATAGAGCAGCAAAAAAACCGGCACGATAGCGACAAGTGCCATAATATAAAATTCACGCGGCAGTACGCCGATCCCGCCCCCTCTGGTGGTCGCAATCATAACGTACCAACCCACCAGATAGGAGAAGATGATCACGATCGCGTCCAGCAGAACCTGCAGACGGTTGAAATATTTTTCGTTTTCCTTCAAAAAAACGCCTCCTGTAGTAAGCACCATCCCGCGCACTGCGCATCAGAACAGACGGTGCTGCCCCTGCCGGCAAACATTCATATATCCGCAAGCCGGCGAAACAGATTCCCCCACAGCGAAAACTGGATCCGGACATACGCTCTGCAGTTTTTCCACCGAAACCGTACCTTTTTCTCCCGGCGGCACAAAGATATGCCCTCCAGAATTCCCGCGGCATACTCCCTGAAAAAACCCTTTGCCGCAAAAAACAGAAGCTTTATCAAAAATCCGGGCAGCAGAAACGGCAGATTCAGCAGCAGCTGTGCCCAGGGCATGTTTTTATAAATCAGATATATATTATTTCTCGCCGAGTAACGGGTCTTAAACGCATTGTAAACCGAGCCGCTCGTCGCGCTTCCAACATGACGAACGACCGCCTTCGGCGCATAATAATTGCGGTATCCCGCTATCCGTGCCCGATATCCGATGTCCGTATCCTCCAGATAGGCGAAATGCGTCTCGTCAAACAGGCCGATCTCATCAAAGACCTCCCGGCGGTAAATAGCAGCCGCCGCGCAGGAGGAAAAAATCTCCCGCTCCCGGTCATAATCTGCGGCGGGCTTTCCCTTCCCATAGGCATAAGCCCAGCCAAGCGCACAGTAATAATCGCCGGCATTGTCCATCCGGTCCGGAGCGCTCATCTGCACCATCTTCGCCGCGCAGGAAAATACATGGGGAGCGGAGAGCACTTCAATAGCAGCCGTGCAACGCGCAGCGTTCTTCAGACCACGGCTGCGTTCTGCCGCCGAAGCAGAGCGAGGTGGCGTTTCTATAGCGCGCACCAGCTCTTCCACAAAGGTCTCTTCACAGACCGTATCGTTGTTTAAAAGGATCACATACGGCGTCCTGGACTGACGGATGCCTTCATTCACCGCCGCACAAAAGCCCCTATTCGTATCAAACCGGAACACAGTCACCTGCGGATACCGGGTCCTGACAAGCTCCACGCTTTCATCCTGCGAGGCGTTGTCGATCAGGATCACTGAAAAATCCTGCCGGGTCTGCCGCATCAGCGAATCCAGACAGGGTCCAAGAAAACGCGCTCCGTCCAGATTCGGTATCACAATCGTTGCAATCTGCATATCAATAAGCTCCTGTGGCACCATTCCCCGCCAGTCTCATATCGCTTAACTGCTTCGCAGAGAATAGTTCCATTTCGTCAGGGAGAGGTTCCTGTTGTAGTAGGGATCGCCCTCCTTCAAAATCCGGATCCAGCGGGTCCTCATGTATTCCAGCTCACTCTGAAAACGTCTGGCCTTTTCGTCCGTATCCTCCGCCCCGCGCGTCTTTGACTCGTAATGATATAACTCGGCGTAGGGATCGTAGACCACCAGATATCCGGCCTCTCTCACTCTCAGGCAAAAATCCACATCATTAAACGCAACGGCAAGCTTCTCCTCAAAGCCGCCCACCGCGTCATAAGCTTCCCGGCGGATCATCATGCAGGCAGCTGTCACCGCGCTCAGATCCTGCTGCAGGGATTCCCTGTGCATATATCCGGTATGTCCGCGCTTTAAGCCGACCAGAATGTTCCCGGCCACGCCGCTTACCCCGCCGATGCCGATCACGATCCCGGCATGCTGTATGGTATCATCCGGATAATACAGTCTCGCGCCCGCGATGCCCGTGCCGGGGCGCATACAATGTCCCAGAAGCTCCGTCATCCAGTCCGGGGAGATGACCTCCATATCGTTGTTCATGCAGAGAATGTACTCTCCCGACGCATGGCGGATTCCAAAATTGTTGATCGCGGAATAATTAAATTCCTTGTCCCAATATACAACATGAACGCCGTTTCGTCCATCTATTTCTTTATAATAATCAAAAATTTCCTTTGTTTCGCTGTTGTTTTCGACAATAATAATCTCAAAATTCTTCCAGGTAGTTTTTTCAAAAACAGAAGTAAGACACGTTTTTAAGGTCTCCTTCTCATCCTTATTGGGAATGATAATGGAAACCAGCGGTTCCCCCGTTACCTCGTACTTCACCCGATAGCAGCCAAAATCCTTTTTTCGCGTGACCTCCCCTTTCAGGCCGCAGCGTTCAAGATGCGCCGCCACTGCACGCACTCCGGCTTCATAGGCGTATTCCTTGCTCGTCGGGTTGTCCGCCGTAGATTTCGATGAGACTCTCCAGTGATAAAGGATCCGCGGAATGTGACAGATGCCGTTCGCCGCCTCGGTGCAGCGAAGGATAAAATCATGATCCTGCGCTCCGTCATACCGGCTGTCAAAGCCGCCGACTCTTTTATAAAGCGCACGTGAAAATACCAGAAAATGGCAGATATAATTGTTCGAGCGAAGCAGATCCGGAGAAAAGTCCGGCTTCAGGTTCGGCTGAAAATGGCGGCTTAAGTCCGATTCCACCTTATCTTCATCTGTATAAAGTAATTCCGGGGCGCTATCATTTGCTCCTTCCGCGCGCGCGATCGCGTCCGCCACCTCGTAGAGCGCGTCCGGGGCGAGCAGGTCATCGTGATCGAGCAGACCGATATAGCCGCCCTTTGCCATCTCGATCGCCGCGTTTGTATTGCCCGCAATCCCCAGATTCTCCGGCAGCGTCAGCACACGGATCTTCGGATCCGACTCATACTGCAAAAGAGCCGCGGCAAGTGCCTCATCCTCCGGGCTGCCGTTTGCCAGACAGAGCTCCCAGTGCGGGTAGGACTGGGCTTTCACCGAACCGATCATCTGTTCCAGAAAAGCAGGCGGTGTGCGATAGAGAGGCACCGCGATGCTGATCAGCACCGGGTCCTTCCACTTTCTTTCCCTCTGCCTCTTCAGCTCCTCCCCGCTTGCACGGTGTTTTTCATACCAGGGGCCATAAGGCACCTCCTCCGGCTCTACACGGTCGGAAAGACGGATGAAAAACTCCTTCACTCCAAAATGGCGCAGGTATTTCAGACCCTTGCTGATGTTATAAAAATTCAGTTTCTTTATAAACCGGATGACCGTACCCAATCTGAACATCCTCCTAACGCGCCCTGCGCGTAATTATCACAAACGTAACTGTTCAGTATCTTCACAGTTACGAGCACAAACAACCGTGCAGCGCGCAGCGTTCTTCGAACCACGGCTGCTTCCTGCCGCCGAAACGGCCTCGTTCCCTGTCCGCCCGAAGACGGCCACGTGTGATCAAAACAGTCTTTCGAAAAAGAAGTCCGCACGGTCAAGCGAGAAATACGGACTGTAATATGGGTCTCCCTCCGCGAGAAGCTTTGCCCATTTTTCCTTAAAAAGCGCCGCCTCCTGCCCGAACCGCCGCTTTCTCTCAGCGTCCTCCTCGTAGCCTCTGGTCTTCGACTCATAATGATACAGCTCGCAAAAAGGCGTGAATACGTTCAGGTAGCCCTTTTCTCTCGCTTTCAGACAGAAATCCACATCATTATAAGCCACACCCAGCCGCTCGTCCATGCCTCCGAGTGCTTCGTATATCCTCTTTTTGACCAGCATACACGCCCCGGTCACTGCGGAGACATCCTGCGCGTAGCAGAGGCGCCCCATATAACCTACCTCCCCGCGCCCAAAACCATAATGGCTATGTCCCGCCGCGCGGTCTGCCCCCAGACCGATCACAATACCGGCATGCTGTACCGTATCATCTCCGTAATAAAGCTTCGCCCCCACAGCCGCGACATCCGGCCGCTGTCCGTACATCAGAAGCTCTTCCATCCAGGCAGGGGTGATGACTTTTGTATCATTATTCAAAAACAGCAGGTATTCTCCATCTGCTTCTTTCGCCGCAAAATTGTTAAGCCCTGCATAATTAAAAGCTCCGTCATAATTCAGTACGCGCACCTTTTCCCGTTTTTCAAGCTCGTGATAAAGCGCAAACGTCTCTCCCTCGGTGCTGTTATTTTCTATGATCAGGATCTCATAATTGTCATACGTCGACGTCTCAAGAATGGAACCGACGCATGTCAGCAGGTCGTCCACATGGTCTTTATTCGGAATCAGGATCGAAATCCTGGGGGATGAAACATCTGAATGGGAGCTGTCCGAACAGGAGCTGCGGCCGTCCACCGGAGCCGGAGCAAAATCATCCCTGCTGTTTAATGCGTAGCGGATGCGGAAAATCGCCGGAAACACATCTGTGTGCGTCACCTCCGCCTTCATATGGCATCTTGCCAGATGCGATTCCACCGCCCGTTTTGCCGCATCGGCGGCGTAAGGCTTCGCACTGATGTCCGACGCCACGGAATCCGGGTGAGAACGCCAGAAGTACAGAATCTTCCGGACATGAAACACCTTCTTCGCCTGTTCTGTCAGACGCAGGATCATGTCAAAATCCTGACTTCCGTCATATTCTGTCCGGAAGCGTCCGGCCTTTTCCAGAAGTCCGGCCCGGAACATGGAAAAATGGCAAATGTAATTGTTTGCCCGCAGGTTGTCAATGGCAAAGTCCGGCTTGCAGTGCCGGATACTCACATCAAATATATTATCATCCAGAAAAGCCGCTTCATCTGTGTAGACATAATCCGCGCCATGTTCGCAGACCGCTTTTACTGTCTCAAAGAGCGCGGACGGGTGCAGGAAGTCATCATGATCCAGCAGCGCAATATAGTCGCCCGACGCCATATCAAGGCAGGCGTTCGTATTGCCGGAAATGCCCAGATTCTCTGGAAGCTTTTTGTACCGGATCCGACCGTCCTCCTGCATAAGCTTTTCACAGACAGACTGCACCTCGCTGTGCTTATCATCGCTGCCGTCCGCCAGAACAAGCTCCCAGTTCTCATAAGACTGAAGCCGCACCGAGGCGATCATCTCTTTTAAAAAACCAACCGGAGTATTATAAAGCGGCACAACAATACTGACACAGATATCCTGCGCAAATTTTGTATTTCTCTGCCTTGCAAACTCTTCCGGCGGACACAGGATTGCCGCCGCTTTTTCAGGAGTTTTCTTCCATAGACAGTATCGGTTCCCTTTTAAGAAAGAATTGATGCGCCTGCCCCACCGCTCTGTCACCGCGTTTTTGGCAAGCAGCTTTTTCAACGCGGTTTTTACGTCTGATCTCATATATTTTTCTACAAGCCCTTTACGTAACTGTTCCGTACCTTCACAGTTACCCCTTTGCTTTCCCTTTCAGACTCTTTGCCTGCCGCTTAAGTCTTCGTACCCCGCGGCGCAGCAGGGAGCCGGTTTTTTTGTCGCCATGGCGCAGATTCATCGCTGCCTGCTCCGGAAACTCTCCGCTCTCCATCACCACTCTCATATCCACGGCGGCCTTCCCCATCACCGGATAGAGCTCATGGATCGGAACATGCGTCCCGTTGATATATTGCTGAAAATGAATCTCCATCTGCCGAAAGGTCTGCTCATCCGCCTTTGAGAGCTTCAGGTAATCCCTGTCTTTCAGTATCTGGCGGCTCGCCGACGTCTCAAAATAATAGTGCAGCATCCGGTAAATGATGAATTCCGTCGGCACCGGAAACTCAAACGTCCACTCATAATCGATCAAAATCCACTCTGAATCCTGTCCCTGCCGGGCTGTGCCCTCTGTCAGAATATTTCCCAGCACCATGTCGATGTCGCTGACACTGCCTGCGTGCATCTTGCCCTCAAATTCCGCCGGACCGAAGACCCGGGTAAAGGCCTCCGTCATCTGGAACGGCCGATCCGCATTTTTCTCCCAGATCAGCGCGATCAGTTCCCGGATAATGCTCTCCGTCTTTTCATACTGTCCGGTCCCGATCCCTTCGTCGGCAATCTCCTCCAGCGTTCTGCCGCTCACAAACGGACTTACGACAGCAGCCGCGCAACGCGCAGCGTTCTCTAAATCGCGGCTGCGTCCTGCCGCTGAGCTCGGGCGAATGGGCGCTTCCGCCGCAGCATTCTTTTCTACGCAGGGGCAGACGGTCAGCTTCGAGCCCGCATACTGCCTGCGCAAAGCTTCCCCCAGCCTCGGCAGGCTTCTGACATGCCCGGCGCTCTCCGGGAAAGCCGCTTCCTTCCGGACGATACACTCACCGTTTTCCATCCGCATTTCCGTGCAGACGGAAAACTCTCTCGCCCGGTCGTTGGAGTATTTTTTATAAATCACCGGATTGGCATCGGCAGTATCATCCATGCTGATCTCCAGCAGGTAGGAATTGGAAAAGAACGGAAACATTCCTTCCCGGTTCACGCAGTCAAACGCCTTTTTTTCGTCAAAAAGGAGCATCCGGTCCCGGTCAAAATTGCGCAGATTTGTCGTCAGCTCACCGGTCCCCGGCAGCCGGCCGTCAGAAAAGACCTGAAACGGAAGCTTGTAGTCCGGATAGGGATAATAGAATTTTACTTTTTCAAAGCCGGCCTCGGCACAGATCCGTTCCAGCTCTTTTCCGGAAAAAGTCTTGACACCCTCCGTCGTTGTATAACCCTCAATCCCCTCAAAATATTTGCCGAAATGATCCTCCTGACAGCCTGCAAAGTATTTCATGCCGAAACGGTTCTCGATCGCCATGACAATCTTCCCGCCAGGAGCCAGATGCTTTCTGATGATCCGCAGAAACTCCACATACGGATCCGCCGCCTTGATATAGGCAGCCCCATATTCAAATACACCGATCAGCGTAACACAATCATATTCTCCCAGGCTTTTCTCAATATCCTGAAAATTGCCGACCAGAATCTCAATGTTGTCCCGCTCTCTGTTCCGGTACGCGTTAATTCGGCTTCTCTGTAAAGAAAGATCGACACACGTAACACTTCCTGCCTGTCTGGAGAGTGCCCCTGTGATGGCACCGCACCCGGAACCGATCTCCAGCACACTCGCATCTGCGCGCAGATGAACAGAACCGACAATGTTCTGACGGATATGGGACAGATGGTACAGGATTGCCCAGTCCGCCTCCTCAGCGATGACCTGATCAAACTCCTCCTCCGAATGAGACTTTACAATCTCCAGCAATTTCTGCTCAATCTCACCATCGCTGTAAAGGTCCTTACCCGGATAAAAGTCCAGATTCAGCTTTACCCTGCCGATCATTTCCGAAGCAGCCGTGCAGCGCGAAGTGTTCTCCAAATCGCAGTCGCGACCTGCTCCCGCCGGGTGGCCTCCTCGCCCGTCAGGCGGGATATCCGCTGAACCCTGGCGAGGAGGTATTTCCACTGGCATCTTCATGTTCTCCACATCCATACCTCATTCTCTCTCTACCGTAATCTCTGAATTCATGTCGTAAAAACCGACCGTATTCTTCGAAGACACCACTGCCAGAGAGCACACATCATACAATCGGTGATACACCACAAAATCACACCCGTCGTAACCGGTCAGGCCAAAGGATATCAGATAGTCTCCTCCCTGCAGGTCGGCCTTCTGCGTAAAAGAAACGACATCCACATCTCCTTTTTTGGGCGGCTGAATCGCAGTTCTCTCATACATAGTGTTGGTCCCGGTGATCTCGGTCCCGCGCGTGTCCTTGATCGTGTATGCGAAAATCGGGTCAATGATATCCTCATTGTACCGGGCACGCACCTTCAGTGTAAAGGAAGAGCCTTTTTCGATCGTCGTTGTCGGAAGGCCATTTTCGTCCAATACCATAAAGCCGATCATCTCCGCGCGGCGGTCGCCGTACTCCAGCGCGTTGGGATTCATATCCTGCAGTCCCAGCCAGTGCGGCTGTCCGTCCTCCCCGGCGGCGGTATCCTGCAGCGAAGCCGTCTGCGGCTTGTCCGGTCCCTGATGTACAAGAAGCTGCTTGTACAGATCGATCATCTCCTTGGGCGAGCCGGTCCCCGCGACGTCCCCATGATCCAGCAGCACCACGCGGTCACAATATTTACTGACGCTGCCCAGATCATGGCTCACAAACAGGATGGTTTTCCCCGCCTTTTTGAAATCCTCGAACTTCCGATAACACTTGGCCTGAAAAAAAACATCCCCGACGGAAAGCGCCTCATCCACGATCAGAATCTCCGGGTCTACATTGATCGCTACGGCGAAAGCCAGCCGTACAAACATGCCGCTCGAATAGGTGCGGACCGGCTGATTCGCAAAATCTCCTATGTCCGCAAATTCCAGAATTGCCGGAAGTCTCTCCTCAATCTCCTGATCGGATAATCCCGCGATTGTCCCCTGCAGATAGACATTTTCAATGCCGGTATATTCCTTATTGAACCCGGCGCCCAGCTCCAGAAGCGCAGAGATCCGCCCGTTCACCGTTACCTTACCGGAGGTAGGGCTTGATATGCCGGTGATGATCTTCAGGATAGTTGATTTCCCGGCGCCATTCGTGCCGATGATGCCGATCGTCTCGCCCTTCTCGACTGTAAAGTTTACATCCCGGAGCGCATAGTGTTCCCGGTAGCACTTCTTTCTTGCAAGTCCAAGGGTATCAAACAGCCGGTCGGAAATCTTATCGTAAAGCCTGTATATTTTTGTCACGTGATCCAAAGAGATCGCAGCCTGATTCTCCAAAATAAAAATCTCCTTTTACAGTACGTCCGCGAAGAGCGCGCGCATCTTGCGGAAAAACCACAGCCCCGCTACCAGCACGACGGCCGTAAAGCACCAGAAATACAGCGTCCACAGCGGCCGCTCCCAGAACCAGTGATGGTAAATAAACGCATCCCGATATCCCGCCACCACATAATAGATCGGGTTGAGCTTCAGGATCTTCGCGAGAAGCGGATAGTTCACAAGACGCTCCTCCGCTACCCACATAATTGGCGTCATCCACACGCCGACCTGCAGAATGATATTGATGACCTGTGTCAGATCGCGGACAAATACGGCCGCCGCACTCGTCATGTAAGCCAGCCCCAGTGTGAGCAGGCACAACCCGAAGGAATAATAGATCAGCTGAAAATAATAAATTGTCGGATAATGCCCGTAAAAGCAATACAGGATAATAATAAAAACCACAAAAAACAGATGCACGAACAGGGCGGATACCATTTTCACGATCGGAAGAACACTGATATTGAAGACAACCTTTTTTACCAGATAGTCATAGTCGATCAGCGAATTCGTCCCGCCGTTCCATCCATCCTGAAAAAAGAACCAGGGGACAATGCCCGCCACCAGATAAAGCAAAAACGGCACCGGAAGACTTGTGTCTGACGAGCGAAACCCTACCTCAAACACAAACCAGTAGACCAGAACCGTGATCACAGGCTGTACAAACGCCCATACAAAGCCAAAATAAGAGCCGGCGAATTTTTTCCGGAAGTCATTTTTCGCGAGCTTTA
This sequence comes from Clostridiales bacterium, assembly GCA_020859985.1. Classification (GTDB taxonomy): domain Bacteria; phylum Bacillota; class Clostridia; order Lachnospirales; family Lachnospiraceae; genus Choladousia. The sequence continues at coordinate 58,976 of JAJBVD010000086.1, read as the reverse complement.
AAATCATGCGATGGCTGTGAAACACATCCGTCGCCAAGGTCAGTATATCCTTCATAAAGTCAAAACTCCTAATAACGCTCTATCTTGCTGTTTTGCAAAGATCAGCCAGCGTTCCCCAGCAGCGGTCCTTCTCTGTCATGATCAGCTCCATCCCCTCCGGAATCGGCCACGTCACACCAATCTCCGGATCGTCATAACGGAGTCCGCCCTCATCATCCGGGTGGTAAAAATCTGTACATTTGTAGGTAAACTCCGCATGATCGGAGAGTACCAGAAAGCCATGCGCAAAATTCTTCGGGATAAAGAACTGCTTTTTGTTCTCTGCTGAAAGCTCCACGCCAAACCATTTGCCAAATGTCGGCGAGCCATCCCGCAGATCGACTGCCACGTCAAACACCGTGCCGCTCACCACGCGCACCAGCTTGTCCTGCGGAAACTGCTTCTGAAAATGAAGTCCCCGCAGCACGCCCTTTTTCGAGGCGGACTGATTGTCCTGCACAAAGGTCTGGTCGATCCCAGCCAGTTTAAAATCATTATAATTGTAGGTCTCCATAAAATACCCGCGCGCATCCCCGAACACAGTCGGTGTGATGACCTTCAGGCCCTCAATCTCCACTCCATCGGTCCCGAATGCCACACAGGTCTCCACGGTCAGCTTTCCCGCTTTTATCGTACTCAATTTATCATTCCTCCGTTTATCACTTTCATGAGTAACCATTCCGTACCTTCACAGTTACTTTCATTCTTTTTCATTCCCCGCGGTCGGCCAGACCGATATCCGGAGCTGCCGGGACTGCGGTCGGCTTCCTTTAGCGATTCTTATACATCTCATCATAGTACTTCTGATAATCGCCGCTGGTCACATTCGCCATCCAGTCCTCATGCTCAAAGAACCAGCGGATGGTCAGGCGGATGCCATCCTCAAACATCGTCTCCGGCTCCCAGCCGACCTCAGCGCGGATCTTGTCCGGCGCGATCGCATAACGACGATCATGTCCCTTGCGGTCGGTCACGTAAGTGATCAGCTTCTCATTGATATGCGCTTTTCTCGGATCATCGTCCGGCAGCATCTCCTGCAAAGTATCCAGAATAATATGTATGATCTGAATATTCTGCTTCTCATTGTGTCCGCCAATGTTATAGGTCTCAAAAAGGCGCCCTTTTTCCTGCACCATATCGATGCCTTTCGCGTGATCCTCCACATAAAGCCAGTCGCGGACATTTTTGCCATCGCCATATACCGGGAGTGGCTTCCCCTGCAGAGCATTGTTGATGATCAGCGGAATGAGTTTTTCCGGAAACTGATACGGACCGTAGTTGTTGCTGCAGTTCGTGATATTCGCCGGAAAATGATAGGTATCCATATAAGCCTTTACCAGCATATCAGAAGATGCCTTGCTCGCGGAGTACGGGCTGTGGGGCGCGTACGGCGTCGTCTCGTAAAAATACTCGCCCTCATTTTCCAGAGAACCGTAGACCTCATCCGTTGAAACATGCAGAAACTTTTTGTCCTCTTTAAATGAGCCATCCGGGAGCTCCCAGGCCGCCTTCGCCGCATTCAGCATCACCAGCGTACCAAGTACATTGGTCTTTACAAACACCTCCGGGTCACGGATGCTCCGATCCACATGGCTCTCCGCCGCAAAATGCACAACGCGGTCAATGTCATTCTCCTCAAAGATCCGGTTGATTGCCGCGGAATCACAGATATCCGCGCGGATAAAGGTATAATTCGTCCGGTTCTCCACATCCCGCAGATTCTCCAGATTGCCCGCGTAGGTCAGCTTATCTACATTGATGATGCGGATCTCATCCCCATATTTGCGAAACATATAGTGAATATAATTCGAACCGATAAACCCGGCTCCTCCTGTTACAAGGTACGTTCTCATACTGTTCCTCCATCTGTATTTTATCCTGTCCGGCGCAGCAGGCTCACTGACCTGTTCTGCACTGTCATTCATAAGAAGCCGCCTCTTCCGTCTCAGACCCGGAACTGTCCGTCTCAGAGACTGTCCCATCAGAACCGGCGGCGGCATCCGCGCTGTCCGCAGATCCGGAATCCGAGTCTCCGGAATCTGTCGTCGTATACTCCGAGCTCATCGTTCCGGCATATTCGGAAAGCTCCGCTACCGTATCCGGCCTTAAGCTATCCCAGACTGCACTCACATCGAAGAGATCCGACAGCAGGTCCGCATTATAATACATGCGATATCCATCAATATCACGGCGCCCCATGCGCATGGATGTGCCGTTAAACTGCACCCAGTACCGGGTCGAATCCACACAGCAGAAAATATTGTAGCCCTGCTCTTTCAGATAAATATAGTACTCGTTGTCCTCAGAATACTCTGTCCAGTTGCTGATGTCCGCGCCAAAAGCAAAAATGATGATGTCAGTCTCCCCGACGATCGTCTCCACATTGTTCTTCCAGCGCTCCGTATCGGTCTGCAGACCCTCCAGCCCCTTCGCGATCGGGTCAATGTGCCCCCAGGTATGGCTCGCGAATTCCCAGCCGTCCGCTTTCAGCGCGTCTGCAATCGCTGTGGCGGTATCCACTTCATTCTGCCAGGCTTCCTCATCAAAGTCCGGGTTCTCTTCCAGAAAATCCCTCTGCCAGCTTGTCAGCCGGTCCTCATCCCGCGTCAGATAAACCTCGTCTGTCCGATATCCCAGAATCCCCTCATATCCGGTCAGGGCGATCGTCCCCTTATGGCCATGGTAGGTGAAATCCGGATGTGCATCTACAAACGTGTCAATCCAGGGAATCAGGTCATAGTCCCCAACAGAAACCGTGCCGTCATCCTCGATGTATTCTGCCTTCACATCCCCATTCTCATCAAGAACCAGCCTTGAGGCGAATCCGTCTCCATCCATATAATGATAGTAACATACATCGTCCTGTGAGAGCACAAACGGCGTCTTCCCCTCCGGAAGCAGGATCTCCTTGGCCGTCACTGTGCCATCGACATTCACCTCACACATATCATGCATGCTGACCATCACATAGCCCTCGTCATACATCGTCTGCATGATAGCGGAGAACTCGTCCATGGTCACCATATACTGGTTGTATCCCTCGGCATAAAGATCTCCGTCAAATGCCTTTGATGCGTCCCAGATGATCAAATGGAAAAAGATATGCGTCACTTCCTCCGGAGACCAGGAAACACAATCCGCTTTTGTTTTTTCATAACTGGTCGCCGCCTGCTGAAGCAGTTCGCTTGTCTCATAGTACTCGGAAGCCTGTACACACTCGACCGCTCCGTCATAATCGTACATGGCAGCCAGCGTTTCTGCCTCCATCAGCACAGCATCAATCTCTATCTCCTCCGCGGCAGAGATGTCGTCTCCCGCGTCTGCAGCTGAATCGCTGCCGTCAGCAGCTGCGTCTGTAGCATCCGCAGTCCCGGCTCCGCCAGCATCCGCAGCTTCCCCGGAAGTGCCATCTGCTTCCGTTCCATCTGATGCTTCTGATGATGTTTCAGATAAAATAACGCCTGCGTCCGCCGTCTCATCCGGCGGTACATCCCCCTGCTCATGGGTCGTCAGCTTCACGATCTCCGGAACCGCCACTTCCTTTATAAGCAAAGCCAGCATGACGACTACAGCCAGTACCAGCACAGAAATGACACACTTCATGATCAGCTCATGCTTTCGCCGCCTCGCCCGCCGCTCCTGCGGGTTATAATCCTGGTCTCCCATCAATTCCTCCTTCATCTGTTACGAACCATCCGGCATCAATCATCCAGCCCCGCCAGTGTCGTTCCGTCAGCGGCCTCTGCATCCGCAGAGCTTCCATCCGCATCTGCAGAGCTCCCGTCGCCGCTTCCGATATCCGCAGAGTTTCCATCCGCATCAGAAGCATCCGCATCTGCAGAACCTCCGTCGCCGCTTCCGGCATCCGCGTCCGCAGATATCTCCGTTTCACTTGCCGTCCCGCTCTCCTGCTCTGTCTCGACCGGCAGCTCCGTCTCTTTGATCTGCTCCGTCTCCTGCACAGCCTGATTCATGCGCTGTGAGCCGGTCTCCACGTTCGCATGTCCCAGCACAATCTCATACACGATCGCAACCACAAGGATCACAACCAGAATACCTAAGAGCGCCCACAGTCTGCGCATCTTCGCATCGGTCTCGATATCTTTTCTCCTGCGCCCCGGCTCCACAGCCAGATGCTCTTTGGGCTTTGTCCCGATGGGCTCCGCACGTCTCGCCCGCCTGTCGCCCGTCGAAGCAGACTGCGTATCACTCTCTGCCGATACTCTTGCGGATGTTTTTTCCGATGTCCTGACGTTCGTCCTCGCCGCTGATGTCTGCTGTGTCCCCGCATCATTCCGTGTCCGGTCATTTACCTGGCTTTCCGGCTCCCCTGTATATATCTTCGCACGCCCGAGCGTTTTCTTCTCTTCGTCCATATCGCATCCCCGTTTATCCCCTGATCATTCTTGCGCCGCCCGGTCTCCGATCAGTTCCGGCCCGCACCGTTCCAGTCAAAATCTTTTGGAAAACCCGGCCACCCTGCTGCCGTGTCAGATTGCAGGTCTGCGGCCGCTCTGTCTCCAATCCAAGTCATAAGTATAGCATGACATTTCCGAGGTTTCAACTTTTCAATCTTATTTTTTCTCTAAAGTTTCCCTTTATTCGCGTGAGGCCGCTCAAAAAATCCCCGCCGCTTCACTTTACGAAATTCTTTTCCGATGATATACTCGTATAGAATCTCTGAAAACATTGCTGGAAAGGAGCGCACCAATGGCTGAACCGGTTTCACTTTACAAACTGATTGTCCTGTATATGCTTGACAAGACAGATTTTCCGCTGACAAAAGCACAGATATCGGATTTTATTCTGGAGAAAGGATACACCAACTATTTTACCCTCCAGTCCGTGTTTGCTGATCTGGAGGAGGGGCAGATGGTACACGTTGAGACCGTACGCAACTGTTCCTATTATTCGACCACGGAGGCCGGGGCCGAAGCGCTGAAATATTTTCACGCCCGCATCGCTCCTTCCATTTGTGCGGAAATTGACCAGTATATGCAGGAAAACAAGATTAAGATGCACGATGAGGTCTCCGTTCTTGCCGATTATTATAAAAATACGACTGGCGACTATTCGGTACGCTGTGTGGTAAAGGATAAGTATTCCAATCCCATTGACCTGACCATCACCGTCCCGAATGAGGAGCACGCAAAGAAAGCGTGCCGCAGCTGGAGGGATCACAGCCAGAATATTTACGAGTTTATTCTAAAAGAGCTGTTGTAAATCTGCGATGTAAAACCGAACGGCAGGATATGATGTTTGCTGAATATTTCAGATGGTTAAGAATGAGTCTTCGCGCTTTCTGCGAAGGCTGCATGAAAACAGTGAGGATACGGAATCATTATGCGACTTTTACTGGCAGAGGATGAGCGCGACTTAAACCGCATCATCACCAAAAAGCTTACAGCAGAGGGATACAGCGTTGACAGCTGTTTCGACGGAAATGAGGCGCTGGATTTTCTCTCCTGCGCGGAGTATGACGCAGCCATTCTCGACATTATGATGCCGGGCATGGACGGCTTGTCTGTACTGCGCGCACTCCGCGGCACCGGCAACACAACACCGGTGCTGTTTCTGACCGCCCGCGACTCCATCGCCGACCGCGTACAGGGGCTTGACCGCGGCGCGAACGACTATCTGGTCAAGCCTTTTTCATTTGAGGAGCTGATGGCCCGCATCCGCGCTATGATCCGCACCACGCACGGCAGTGCCCGTAATGAGCTGACTGTCGGAGATCTGAAAATGGACTGTGCGCTCGGCCGCGTAACACGCGGCGGTCAGGAGATCATCCTCTCAGCCAGAGAGTATGCGCTGCTTGAATACCTGATGCTAAATGTGAATCTGGTACTCTCCCGCGAAAAAATCGAAAACCACATCTGGAATTTTGATTATGAGGGCGGTACCAATGTCGTTGACGTCTATATCAGCTATCTGCGGCGGAAAATCGACGACGGACACGAGCAGAAGCTGATCCATACTGTCCGCGGACGCGGCTATGTGCTGCGGGACGATTCTTCGCCTTCACACTGAACCTTCCTGTGCGTCAACCATTTTCAGATGTTATATTTCTGATATTACAATGCTTTGCCACAGCCGTTTCCATGTTTCGTCTCAGACAGCACCGTGTTTTGCCACAGCCGTTTCTGAGCATTACCTGCTGATATGCAGAAACCCGTCCGGGAAAGGAGTTTCATCTTATCATGAAAAAGCTCTCCATCCGTGCAAAGATCACACTCTGGTTTTCTGCAATCCTGATTGTGAACGTTGCACTCACATTTTTTATCATTTTGTCGGTCAGCAGGCAGACCATTCAGAAAACCATCCGTGATACTCTGATCACCGCTGTAGAAGACAATGTGGATGAGGTCGAATATTACTCCTCTGCCGATTCCCTTTTGAACGGGCAGGACATTGACTATTATTTGAGCTATCAGGACGGCTATATCGAAATTGACGATGATTTTCTGGACGAGGTAAACGGCATCTACACCGCCCTGTACCAGTCGGACGGGACGCTCGTCTACGGAGAAAACCCGATTGCCTCCTCGACTGTCTCTCTTTCTTTTCTGGATTCCGAAGTGCAGCGCGTCACGGTAGGCGGAACACTTTACTATGTCTTTGACCGACAGCTTGCGTCTGATGCTTCTAATGCGTCCGACAGCCAAAATGAGCCGGATGTCTCCAGCCTGTCAGGTACTTCTGACAGCTTCAATGGTTCTGACAGCTCCGGTGGCCTCAACGGTCTCTGGCTGCGCGGCGTCGTCTCTGAAGAACAGGGCGAGGTGGAAATGTCTGTCATCTCCCGCACATCCCTGTTCCTGCTTCCGGGGCTTTTACTGCTTGCCATCATCGGCGGCTGGGTCATCGCCCGGCGCGCGCTTGCTCCCATACAGGACATTTCCGATACCGCTGCCCGCATCCGGCAGGGCGACGACCTGAAAGAACGCATTACGCTCGACGAGGGAAAAGATGAACTGCATCAGCTCGCAGAACAATTCAATGAAATGTTCACACGTCTGGAGGATTCTTTTCAGGAACAACAGCAATTTGTCTCTGACGCCTCCCACGAGCTGCGTACGCCCGTTGCGGTCATCCGCGCCCAGTGTGAGCTGGTGCTTGACGAGGAATCCTGTACATCCAATGAATATCGGGAAGCATTGGAAACCATTTCCCGCCAGAGTCAGAAGATGAACCGCATGATCAGCGACATGCTGGACGTCACCCGTCTAAAGCTGCAGCCGGAACGCTACACCAAAGAAGAGCTTGACCTGTCCGGGCTGGTGGAAGGTATCTGTCTGGATATGGCTCTGATCCGTGAAAACGGCATCACCCTCACCTGCAGTGCAGAGGATAGCATTCACATCTATGGAAACCGGGAGCTTCTATCCCGCCTGCTCACCAACCTGATCAGCAATGCCTACCGCTACGGAAATCCCAATGGGCATATCCATGTAAGCCTGACTGCTGCAGAGGTCCGGAATTGCGATCATATCTCTGCCACCAGCAGCAATCTTCTTCCCGAGAACGGGAAGGCAGCAAACAGGAATGCCCGCTCTGTCCTGCTTTCTGTAAAAGACGATGGGATCGGCATCTCCGAAAAAGATCTGCCGAATATTTTCCGCCGCTTCTATCAGGCAGACGCTTCGCGTTCCGGAAACGGCAGCGGACTTGGGCTTGCCATGGTAAAAGAGATTGCCGCATTTCATAACGGAACTGTCTCTGTAAAAAGCAGGCCCGGGGGCGGAAGTACTTTTCTGGTGGAGTTTTTCTAATACAATTCTAATGTGTCTCTAATCTTCCTCTAATGTTTCACTGTTATAGTATAGTCACAAAAAAGAAAAAGGAGGACGACACTATGAAGAACACTACGCAAAATTTAATAAAGGTCACCCGGAAATCCATGTTATCGCTCGTATGTGCCGCTTCTTTATCAGCGGTCCTGACTTCCGGCATCGCTTATGCCGCGGAAAACAACACTTCAGATACCTTTTCCGAAAGCTCCGCAGATTCTGTCATCGGCGCAGATGCCGCCCAGAATTTCGCTTTTGCGGATGCGGGCATCGACCCGATATCAGCCACCTCTTTATTTACAGAATACGATTATGAAGACGGGCAGTTTGTCTACGAGGTGGATTTTACCACAGACAGTATGAAATACGAATATCAGATTCAGGCCTATGACGGCAGCGTGCTGAAAAAAGCCGTAGAATATACTTCCCTGATAGCGTCTCTGTATACGACAGCGGATTCGGAAGTCTCTCTCTCACTGGATGATGCAAAACTACTTGCGCAAAATGACGCAGAGCTTCTGGAAAAAGGAGCAGAAGATACAGCAGATAATGCTGCAGAAAACACAACGGGGGAAGGTTCCGGGAGCACAGAGAGCAATGCCTCTGAGGAAGTATTCTCTGTCACCTTTACAAAAGCAGAAGCCGACTATGACGACGGCCTTTCCGTGTACGACATTGAGTTTTACACAGACAATGCGGAATATGAGTACGAAATCAGCGCGACAAGCGGAGATATCTTAAGCTTCTCCATGGAGCTGCTGCCGAGCGCAGCAGCCGAAACGACCGATGCAGCAACCCAAACTGCTGAAACCGCAGACGGAACTGCTGAAACAACCGAAGCTGCTGAAACCGCAAACGGAACCGCTGAAGCAACCGAACCAGCCAAAACTACGGGGGCCGACAATACAGTCGGAACCACCTACATCAGCGTGGATGAGGCAAAAACCATTGCCCTTGAAAGAGCCGGAGTCTCCGCCTCCGATGTAACATTCAAGAAAGCGAAGCTGGATAAGGAAGACGGTATCATGGTGTACGAGATTGAGTTTTATCAGGGGCAGATGGAATATGAATGTACAGTCAATGCCTCCACCGGAGCCATCGTTGAATTCGAAAGTGAATGGGATGACTGATGTCCTTCAGGCATCAGAACCATGGGAACTACCCATTGTCTAAAACCAATGGGATTGCGGTCGACTTATTTCAAAGAAGATGGAGAACAAGATACCAGCAAAAGTTCTGCGAAACGAAAAAAGGCTGCCCTCCGGCAGTCTCTTTTCGTTTTGCGTTCATCTGTAATCATCTGTAATAGTCATGGAGTCTTAATAGAACCAGTGGTCTCCTATCTGTGTCCCTTTATTCGCTGATGTATTGAAGTAAAGTGCGCCGTTCGTCGGATCTTCTCCGCCAATCGCTGCCGACGCTGCGGTGTAACAGGTGCTGGGGACACCATTCGCGATCGCCGTCGCAAGCGCTCCGCTGGAAGCCGGGCTGAACTGGCCGCTCTGATAAATTACCTCGCTGATCGAGTTCGGGAAAGAAGAACTCGCCACACGATTCATTACAACCGCGCCGACCGCTACCATGCCTTCGTAGCTCTGGTTGCCAGCCTCACAGTAGATCAGTGCTGCAAGGAGCGTCGTATCGTCCGTGGTAGATGAGGTCGTGGTCGTTGCTTCTGTCTCCGAAGCCGTCGTTGCAGTTGACTCCGTAGAAGCGGTCGTTTCTGCTTCTGTAGACGCCGTGGTCTCCGCTTCTGTAGACGCGGTCGTCTCTGCCTCGTAAGAGGAAGTCACAACATTGCCATTCGCGTCATAGTATGTATCTGTATCCGCATCGTAATAGCTCTCTCCGCTGGAAGAAGAGGACTCCGTGCTGGATGTCTCAGTCGTAGTCGTTTCCGTTGTCGTCGTCTCAGTCGCTGTCGTCTCAGAAGTCGATGAGGAGCTCGTCGAACCGGACGATGTTGAGCTTGAAGAAGACGAGCCTGACGAAGATGAACTCGACGAGCTCGACGAGGACGAGGAACTCGAACTCGACGAAGAGGAGCTTGAGGAAGAACTCGTAGAACCCGTAGAAGATGAGCTGGACGATGTCGTTCCTGAGGAGCTCGACGATGTCGTGGACGCCGCCTCTGTCTCTACATAGGTCTCGGATGTCTCTGCTTCCGGCCAGATTACACCATAAAGCTTCTCAAGCTGTACACGCTCTTCATCCTTCGCGGTCGCTCCCTCGAACAGCATGACGCTGGTCACATCCTCGCTGGAAACATAAGCAGTCGTATCCTCATCATACAGGATCTCAATCCAATGATCATAATCATTCACTACCTGATAGACATCTCCGGCATTCATCGTATCCTTAACCGTAGCGCCATCATCTGAAGTATAAACATTCACGCCATCCCAATCGGCCCGGACGCCTTCCGCGCCATATACTTCCGCGATCTCTGCCACATCGCTGCCGTAAAGCAGATAATCGCTCATCACATAACCGGTAATGCCGTTGGAATAAAACTGCGTCCAGACATCACCCTTATCAAGTACCCAGACCGCAGTACCTACATACAGGTATCCAAGAATCTCGCTTTCCGTATCCGCAGCGCTCCGGATATTTACACCGGTCTCCACATACGCGCTGTTGATGATGGCCACCTGCGACCACGCATCCTCCTCCTGATAGGCAACCGCCACGAAGCTTGACTCTTCTTCTGTCTCAGTCTCCGTCTCGGCTTCCGTCTCAGTCTCTGTCTCCATCTCTGTCGCTGCAGCCTCGGTCTCCGTCTCTGCCGTATCCGCAACGGTCTCACTCTGAGCCGCCTCTGTCACTGCCGTCTCCGCTGCTTCCGTCGCCGCGGTCTCCGTCTGTGCCGTCTCTGTCTCCGTCGCAGTCGCAAGAAGCGATCCATCGGAAAAAGCCAGCGCCCCGGTCGCAGCCGTAGCAGTCATAACGGCAGCCATACATAAGGCAATCCAGATTGATTTTTTCTTCATGTGAAATCCTCCCAATAGCCTTGCAGCACAGCGGTTCCTCTCTTTTCTGATCGGTTTTCACCGCCTTGCTACGATTTTATTAAAAATATTACATAATTGTTAAATCTCGATTACGGGGCTATTGTAATATGTTTCGATATTTTTGTCAATGCTTTTTTCTTATATTTCCGGAACTATTTGTTCTGCACTCACGCCAAAAGCTCCCGCACCGCCCCGGCGCTGAATTCTACGGACGGCACATGATTGACCTCAATCTGGAAAAGCGCGTTCGCGGCGATGTGTTCCGCCGCCTGCTCCAGATCACGGATACCGGTCGTGTTCGCGTACTTTTCTACCACAGCGTCAACCGCCGCAGGAGGTACGATACACTCGTCCGCACGGATACTCATACGCTTTAAGACCTTCGGCAGCGCGAACTGCGAGAAAATAATCTTTTTCTCCTCCGGAGTATAATCCGGAAGCTCTATGACGGCAAAGCGCGACATCAGGGGCGCGCTGATCTGGCTCATATCGTTCGCGGTCGCAATCGGGTAGACGCCGACGGTCGGCACTGTACATTCGATATAATTGTCGGTAAAGCCAAGGTTGTCCAGCAGCGTCAGCAGAACATCCGCCGGATTGCCGTTGCCCTTGCCGGCTGCCGCCTTATCCAGCTCGTTGATGATGAATACCAGATTCGACTCGCCCGCCGCGGCAAAAGCTTCCATAATAATACCCGGCTTCGCGTTTGAATAGATACGGGAGCTGCCCGTGAGCTGCTCCGGGTCGTTGATAGAACTCATATCCAGAGTCGTCCACGGCAGCTTCAGGATACGCGCCACCGCGTAAGCGATCTGCGACTTGCCGGTGCCCGCCGGACCGACCAGCAGCATGCCGTAGGCCGGAAGTGTATGGGTGCGGTTGATCTGGATGATGGTCTCGATGATGCGCTGCTTTACCCGCTCCATACCGTAAAGCTCCTCATCCAGAATCCTTCTGGCCTCCTGCGGGTCGATGGATTCAAAATAATTGCTCTTCCAGTGGATATTCAGCATAATGGAGAGCGCCCTCTGCGCATGCCGCCGCTCCTCGGCCGTCACCTCATGGGAACGCGCCACCGCGAGATTCCGCCGCGCCCACAGCCGGATGTTGTCCGGCAGCGTCCGTCCGGCGCAGTTTAAGAAATCTGTGATGCTCTGCAGGCTGGTCAGCTTCATATCGTCGCCGGTCTCCTCCTGCTCGTCCTCCTCGATCTCTTTCCCCGGCGCGTCGCTCGCGAGCAGCCGTTCGATCATAAACTGAAGAAATCCGTCCTCCGCGGAAAGCTTTGTCGCACCGCCATAGGCGATCTCCCGGATGCGGTACACCGCGTAGCCGTCTTCCCGGTTCGCTCCGGAAAGCCGTACCCGGATATGGCTCTCCCCAAGCCACCGCAGCAGGCTGACAAAACGTGCATCCAGCTGCAGGATGTCGGCAGACTCCGTGCCGCCCTCCTCATCAAATTCAAACGCTGTCTTCTGATCCGGTTTGGAAAAAATACCATTTGAATGATGCTTCCATTGCCTTTTGCTGTTGTCCAGAATGAGGATCGGCCGCTCGGCCGAGGGCACGGATTCATTCGAGCGGAAGATCGTATACGTGCACTCCGCTGCCTGTTTCTTCTCTGATGGGCTGCTGCTGAAATCAAATACTGGCATAACTCGTCTCCTTAAGATATAAATATATAGCGATATTGTAACTATCCGGAACAATCCTTCGCACTTACTGCGTAATAATAAATACACGGAACAGTTACGAGAATATTTGCTTTTATCATATCACATTTTCCTGTTATCCCGATAGTATGTTTTTAACAAAAATTAAAATCATTCGAAATGGTGTTCAAAACAGTATAAAACACTGACTATGCAAATTTACCTGTTATAGGCTGAGTTTTTCTTTCGGGATAGGCGGAACGCCGAAAATTAAAAAAATGAAGATTTCAAACCGCGAAATGAAAAAAAGAGAGTATAATGCGGCTTAACCAGTTAACGACATAAGAGGAGAAAGGTTATGGAAAAAGTAAAGGCATTTCTGAAACGAAAGGACATCGAAATTTCCTTGAAGCGATACGGAATTGACGCGCTGGGCGCGATGGCACAGGGACTGTTCTGCTCTTTGCTGATCGGCACAATCATCAATACAATCGGCACACAGTTTCAAATCCCGTTTCTGACACAGACTGTAGCTACCGTCAGCGGTGTGGACTATACGGTCGGTTCTCTGGCGACCGCCATGAGCGGTCCGGCGATGGCGGTAGCTATCGGCTACGCGCTGCACTGTCCGCCGCTTGTCCTGTTCTCGCTGATCACGGTCGGCTTTGCAGCAAACGCGCTCGGCGGCGCAGGTGGTCCGCTTGCAGTTCTGTTTATCGCGATTCTGGCTTCTGAGATTGGAAAAGCCGTCTCAAAAGAGACAAAGATTGATATTCTGGTAACACCGCTGGTCACCATCGGCGTCGGCATCGCGCTCTCAGCCTGGTGGGCTCCGGCGCTCGGTTCGGCTGCAATGAAGGTTGGCAATCTGATCATGTGGGCGACCAACCTGCAGCCGTTTTTGATGGGAATACTTGTATCAGTCGTGGTCGGTATCGCACTGACACTGCCGATCTCATCCGCCGCAATCTGCGCCGCGCTGGGGCTTACCGGCCTGGCAGGAGGCGCTGCGGTCGCCGGCTGCTGCGCGCAGATGGTGGGCTTCGCGGTCATGTCATTCTCCGAGAACGGCTGGGGCGGACTTGTTTCCCAGGGTATTGGCACCTCCATGCTGCAGATGGGCAACATCGTGAAAAATCCGCGCATCTGGATTGCCCCGATCCTGACCTCCGCCATTACCGGTCCCATCGCCACCTGCATCTTCCACATGGAGATGAACGGCACTGCCGTTTCTTCCGGCATGGGTACCTGCGGTTTTGTCGGCCCGATCGGCGTCTACACCGGATGGATGAATGACATTGCCGCTGGTACGAAGGCAGCCGTCACCTCCACAGACTGGCTGGGTCTCGTCCTCATCTGCTTCGTGCTCCCGGCAGTCCTCTGTCCACTGATCAATCTGGCGGTCAGAAAACTCGGATGGGTGAAAGATGGGGATATGAAGCTTGATTAAATCGAGTAGTAAGGAGACTTGTCCCGTTTCTGCGCAAACTAAAAATGCTGTCAGTAAAATGTAAATCTTACTGACAGCCTCCTACATAATTTCTTATTTCACAAAATAAATCCTACAGCATTTCTAAAAAGCCTCAAAACCACAAGGCCTTGTGTATTTCCCTGCGTTTTCAGGACATATCTGGTATCTTACTGCTCAATGTGTCTCATCGTCGGGAACATTATGACGTCATTTTTCATGTCCCTGCACAGTTCTCCATAAGCCTTTATTTCAAGGGTTTCCGGCAATCGTGAATTTTTATAAACCTGCATATTTCTTCCTGTCTCTGAACCAAAATGGTTCAAAATTGGTTCAGGATTGGTTCAGACAGCCGTACAGCCTGCCCTTTATGATTCCAGTGGCTTTTCCTCTACAGAAGCAACGTCCTCTTCCGTTTTCAATAAACCTCGAAGCCAATTATATAGTTCCTCTGTCTCAGCCAACGCCTTTTTCACATGATACTCTTCGATGCAAAGCTCCTGTGGATATCGAATCTTTACCCCATATGGTGTTAGATCATCACACATTTCCATGTATCTGGAATCAATTTCTACATATTCCTGAAGCATTTCCGCCAACAGTCCAAGATCATGTGTCTTTTTTATCGTCACACCGTAGGAAAGCAAAACCCCTTTTAACAGTTTCTCTATTGACTGCTGGCAATGGTAACATATAATTTCCAGTGGTTTAGGATACATATTATCGTACAAATGCTTCGCTGTAAGGAAATCCATCTCCGCAAAGTCAAGCCATTCCTGAAGCATTCCTTTATTCTCCATAAAGTAAGATTCCCTCCTGTTTCACAATTTTCTCAAGCGTATTGCTCCGAGCTCTTCGGTCAAATGATGATTCATAACCAACAACGATATCTACCGGGCGCTTTCTTACTCCTCTCAACGATTTATATGCTCTTTGTGATAACTCAATTTTATCACCAGCATCATCAGGAACTACTACATAGAAATCATAGTCACTGTCATCATTATAAGTATCTTTCGCAAATGAACCAAATAAATAAACTCTTATCGGCCTCACTGTAGAACAAATCCGTTCTTTAATCGCATTTATTTCATTATTAACCATTCACATTCACACCCTTTCTGATATACAGTAACAGGAAATCAGCATAACACCCCATCCCTCTCTACATTTTGATAGAAGGGAGACACAGACTTGTAACACTCAAAGGAATCATATGACTGAAAGATTGACGAAATCACACAGTCGTACTTCAAGTCCAGATCATCTGCAATGCAGCGCATCTTCTTTCTTGCTTCTGCCATCTGTTCTTCTGGCAGATCAAGCAAAACCATAATATCAATGTCGCTCTCACTATCAAAATCTCCTCGGGCATAAGACCCATAGAGTATCACAGCTTTCAGTCTGTCCCCAAAAATCTTCATAGCTTCTTTCGCGTATATTTGTATAATCTGCCGTACCGGAGTCCCTTCAGAACCATCTGACAGCAATCCTATATCATTAGCTGCCTGTATGTTTATCACATTAATCACCTTTACTTTTTGTAATCCATCGGGTTCCTATTCACCATTTGCTTCGCAGAAACAATCCTGTATCTGAGGTTACATACAAATACGCCGCTTTCTATGCCTTGATTCTAGCACAAAAAGCGGCGTATCACAACACCCATTAAAAATTCTCACTCATTCTTCATCTGCCTCACCATCACCTTCTTCCTTTTTCTTCTTAGACTTGCGCTCCCTCATCTTCTCCTGAAGATTTCCAAACTCGCGCTGCTTCAATTCCCTGGTTACATCCGTATAAATATCCATGGTAGTCGAGAAGTCCTTGTGTCCCAACGTGTCCTGCTCGACTTTCAGATTGACTCCGGCTTCAACCAGCCTTGTCGTGAATGTATGACGAAGGCTGTGACAACTAAAGCTCGGAAGCAGCACCGGATTCTTCTCCTTTAAAAGCTGTGCATCATTGCAGTCGCGAATAATCCTCCGTAAAGCCTTGTTAAGCGTTCCCTGATGCTGGACAGTACCAAAACGGTTCACAAAGATGAAGTCCGTATAGCCGTCGATCACGGACTTGCAGGTCATGTGATTCATCTCCTAAAGAGATTTTTCCAGAAGGAACGCTTCCTTTACCTCATCCAGCATGGGAGTTGTCCGCCGCCCCGCTTCCGTCTTTGGCGTATGGATAGCAAAATATGCGCCTTTTTCTGCATGAGAAAAATATACCAGAGTGTGATTCATATCTATAATTCCTTTGTCCAGATCGATGTCCTCCCATCTCAAGCCTGTAACCTCGCCTACGCGCATACCAGTATGAATCATAACAGAGAAAATCGGATACCAGTGATAATACCTGCAATTCTCTTTACTGAGAAAATCCAGAAAAAGATCCTGCTCAGGCTCAGTAAGCGCTTTTCTGTGTCCGGAATCCATATTGTGGGACTGCTTCAGCTCCTTCAGCAAATTATCCGCAATATTGGTACGCAGGTATCCATCCTCCACCGCAACGGTCAGCACCTGATGCAGAACTGTGTGGATAGTGTCTACCGTTGCGACTTTCAGATTCTTTCCATCTACAAGTGTATTGTAAAAAGCTTTAATATCGGAACGCTTCAACGTAGAGATACGGTATTTACCGATTGCTGGCCGTACAAATGTGTTGTACATGTAACAATAATTCTGAAATGTATTATCCTTCAGTCCCCGTTTCAGCCGACACCACAGTTCAAACAAATCGTTCAGTGTGACATTCTTCGCCTCAGCACGTATCCCATCAGACTTGTCCTTTAATACCTGCTCTTCTCTTTTCCTCAGTTCTTCCAGTGTGCCAGCCGTTAATGTGTGCCGATTACCCTTCCTGTCCGTATAACGGTATTGATAATAACCATCCGACCTCTCGGACTCTCCTGTTCTCAGCAGACGATGTCTGCTGTCGTATCGTTTTTCCATAACACTATATCCTCGCTTCATTTCTAAAATTCCACTCAGAACGTCAGAGGAGAGACCTTGACGTTCTGAGCAGCGTAATTTTTGCATCCAAAGTGTTTGTAATGTCAAAACTGTTTATAGCCCATTCTTGCTTTCAGCAAATTCCTGCTCATCAACCACCACCTCAAAGAATGGTATTTTCACGCCATCCCGATTGTTATAGCTGCCTGTCTGCACATGGCCGCAAAGCAGTATCTTTGTGCCCTTTCGCAAATACTTTTCTGCAAACTCCGCACGGCGGTCAAAAGCAACAATATTAAAATAATCAGCTGTAATACCGTCCTCACGTCTGGCCTTCTTATCCACTGCGATACTGTATCTGGCAACCGCTGTCAGTTTCTCGTTCTGAGAATAACGTATCTCCGGATCGCGTGTCAGGCGTCCCATCAACATGATTCTGTTCATCAAACCCTCCTTTACGCTACCAAAAGCCGCCTGTAGCTGCTCTGGGCAAGGAAGCCATTATAAATATCCGGCTTCTCTGCTTTCAGCCTCTTTGTATCCAGTGTATTCTTGCTGACCTGTTTCCAGGAGGCTACCCGATCACCAACTGTCCCTGTTTCCGCTTCCTTCAGATAGCTTTTCAGTTGATTCGCCGCTGCTGCCTTAGCCGTCTCCAGTTGCTTCATTTTCTTAGAAATACGGTCATATTCTTCGCAGACATGCAAAGCTTCATCAGGAAGTTCAATCGTTGTCCCATTGGATTTACTGAACCTGCGGTTAAAATAATCAGTTGTCGCATCCGAACCATCCGGTACCGGCTCTACGCCTCCCAAGACATGGGTCTCCCAGAAATATTTCTCCATGGCAATGATCTTGCCAATCATTTCTTCATCCCGTTCAATCTCACGGATGTAAAAATGATTGCCGCCTACCAGAGCAGCGATGTAAGTTTTCTTTGCCCCTGTCACTGCCATATAGTGCTGTACTTGCAAAATATAAGCCGCCGGGGTTCCATCCTCCCTTATTTCCTGCTTGTAAGCGGATGGTGTTTCCCTTACATAAAACATACTCTCTACATTTGCTGCCATAGTTCTGTTCCTCCTTCTTTGAATTGAATATAAATTTGTGCTATTGTTGCCGTGCTACTTTTTTGAATCGTCTTTTCCTTTCAGCGTCTCCTTGAGGATCGCCTCAACAATCGCAATCAATATGTCCTCCATAGGCACCTCCTTCACAAAAGATAAGAGCAGCCGAACGCAATCGGTTGCTCTTTCATGGTTATAATATACAACTATATTTTCTAATTTCTTCATCCAGCTTTGTACCAGAGTTCTTCATCTGAACCGTCTACTTCTATCGTGATATATCCGCCCTCAGTATCCGGATAATACAAAAGAGAATAACCCATAGCATACATGGCATCATATCGATAGCCGCCAGCTGCATAACCAGTGGTTTCATAAACATACTCGTCCAAAAGGACATCAAAGCAGACATCTCCCTCATCGAAGAATACCCTTAGAGTGTTTCCCATTTCCATAAACCAGATATACTCACTTTCCGAGGTTCCAATCGCGCCATGAAATTGCGGATATACCTCGTACCAGTTTTCTACAAAACCATCGCCGGATGATGAAGCAGCGGAAGACGATGATTCTGTTTCTTCTTCACTGCCAAGTATTATAACGGTTTCCGTCTGTTTTGTGTCAGCTTCATCTTTTTCATCGTCACCATTCGCTTCAAATCTATAATACGTTCCATCTTCATCATAGCACTCTATAATACATTCCTTATCATCTATAATAGCGTAAGAATCAGACGAATGATATATCGCTAAAGCTCCATCCACGTAATCCTCCGTACAGTCTGTCCATAAAACCTCAGTAAAAGAATTGACAATATAAAACCCGAAATATCCGTCAGTTGTATACGCAATATAGCATTCTGAAGCATTCTCTTCTTCCCCTGACTCATACTGGATGGTTGCAGAGTATGTCTGAGCATACCAACTCGTTTCATCATACGCTTCACAATTTCCAAGGGTCAGTAAATCATCTTCATTAAGATTGTAAAAGCCAATCAGAGTTGCATAATCACCAAAATAATAGACGACTATTTCATAATCAATACTGTTGTATTCAATATAATATAGCTGAACCCTATAACCCATGTACATAACGTCCGCATACAGCATTTCGTCAGTCAGAAGAGCTGACACTTCATCTTCACTCATACCAGTTTTCAAGCCCATAATAGAATAACTTTTATCTCCCATAATCAAAAACTGGTCTGCCTGATTTGTGCTTTCAGTAAGTGTTATCTTAACTGTTTCATCTTCGTTGTAATAGTTTCCGTCATCTCCGGCGTAAAACCCATTTAACACCAATTTAGGGGTGTTCTCCCTCCATAAATCAATCAGTTCAAACGGTTCTTCTTCCGTTTCAGCCGCCATACAATTTATGGATAACATAAAGATTCCCAAAAACACCAGCAACATACCAATCTTTTTTCTTAAGTTGTTCATCATTCATCCTTCCTTTTCATAAATGTATATCTTAATTTGCATAAAACCAGGACGAGCCTCCAGCTCCTGGTATAAACAATACCGCATTATTCACGGCGTCATATTCAATCGCATAGCCATCCCCTTCGTAATGATAATATCCGTCTCCGGTAATTGAATATGTACCTGAATCCAAATCATACGCAGAATAAGAACCCCAATCAAATTCTATACCGAAATAGCCATCATCCAGCCAGCTAAACGACATGTTATTACCGCCGCCATCACTATATGTATATTTTTGATACCAGTCTTTATCAAAAGCTACATCTGCGGCATTTGCGCTTCCTTCTTCTCCAATAATAACCGTTAAATCTGAATCTGTTTGGTCGTTTTCTACCCAAGCGTCTTTTTGTGATGCATATGTGATAGTTTCCTGTATGTAATCTGAATCATCTGTGTATACCAGAGATTCCAGCTTATCATTGGTTACGATATCTGTATTGCTTTCATCATAGCCTGTAAATGTAATGTCCAGTAGTTTGTCATAGTTCTCCGTCACAAATATGAGTTCTCTGTGACCCACACTATTGCTTTCTATATCATAAAGCAGTTCCCAATAATCAGAAGAAGCATTAATATAAGCGTATACGTTTTCAATATCACTATCGTAGGTTAAACCACCAAATGAATATCCATTAGAGACGATCGCGTCCGTTTCAAAATAATAATCGCTAAAATATACTTTCACATAACAAGGGAAATAAGCATCCGAAGTATACGGGTAGCAAAATGTAACTGCGGTACCACTATATCCTTCAACCACATATTCATAATCATAAAACTCATTCATCCCATTGTCATAGGCATTTAAATTTATCAAAACTGTGGTCACATTTGCATTCAAATATTCTTCGATATCAACATACTCTATCGAAACTGTTGATAATGCATTATCCTCTTCGTTTGATACCAATTCAGATTCATCTATCTCTGTTTCTAACTCTAAATATTCACTCTCTGGTTCTATATCCTCCGATTCGTATTCCACATCAGCTTCATATAAGTTCAGTTCTACCGTTTCAGTACCGTCAAAATATTGAATCGCCAAACTCTGTCCATCTTCGTTTGCAAACGAGAGAACTATCCATTTGTATTCTCCATTTTCCTCTGGATATTTAGAATATATCATAATCGTTCCATTATAATCGTCACTATTCTCTATCTCCATATAGGAAAACAAAGGACAAATTCCAAATACAATTTCGTCCTGATCATTCACAACAATAAAACTTGCATCATCAGAAATGCTTCCAGTTGTATACAAAGTTCCACTCTCGTCCTGATAACAGCCATAGTCTTCACAATAACTCTCAAATAATCCTTCCGTATCAATATTGTTAATCTTATCGTCTATGCGGTTTATACGGTATTCATCATAAGTCAGAATTACATCAAATAGATCGTCTTCTAAAAAACCATATTCTATTGAACTTAAAATTACAGATCCATCATAGCCAACATCATAACCAAGCACTACACATGCAGAATATTCATCATTAAAATAAAATTCCGCATAGCGCATCGTATCCGAAATAAAATATGCGCTGTAAAATTTCAGTCCATATTGCTCCATCACCTCATCTACAGCTTCCACATCCCGAATATCGTAAGGACTCAACATCAGCATGTACATGGAATAAAAATCGCTGTTATCACCGAACACTTCATCATAAGATTCGTCCGAATAGGAAACCAGAGAATCCACAAAATATTCTATTGAGATACCACTGACCTTATCGTCTGTAAGATACATGGTGACATCATTGAACAGTCCATAATAAGTAAATTCCGATCCTTCACTACCATAATCATCATAATCCATATTAGAGAATTTGAAATAAACCTCTTTCTTATCGGCACCCAGCCATTCCGTCAAGTCTTCTATTATTATCTCATCCTCGGAAGCCTCAACCACCTGACAATTAAGAAACAAAATTGACATCCCAATCATAAACATCAGCAGACAAACGAGGGTTCGTAAATTATATGATAATATCTTCTTTATTTTATCCATCTTTTCCAGCCTCCACATTTTATTCATTATAAGCTTGTCTCTGTATATTTGCCAAATGAAACAAAAATAACTATATTCACAATCAGTCCAATAATATTAATGCAAAGGACGCACGCGAAAATGCTTAACCCATAAATAATCCGCATAGCGTTTGCTCGATTTCGTCCAAGAGCTGCTACTACAAACTCTGCTATAAGTAAAATATTGCTAAATACCACTAATCCGGTTCCAGTATTTCCAAATAGCCAGGATAATAATGCAGCTCCTGGAATTTGCAGGACAAGAGTCAAAATATTAAGGATCGTACAAATAGTCACAAGACCGCTATAGCCTTTTTGGTTCATATAAACATGTAGCTCCGCAGTAGTCAGGCTGTTTATATCATTCTTTCCTTTTGCTATGATACGGTCATAGTCCTCATATTTGGGGTTTGGTTTGCGTATATCTTCTCCCCATGCAGTCATGTTATCAGCTATTACGTTTATAATGCGCCTGAGCCAATAAACAATCTCTCCAAAAAACCATTTAAGCCGTGAGAGAATATCCGTTCCGTACTCATCCCTGCCATCTTCCATCGGTCCTTCTGAATACTGATTACTTTCCCATTCATCCTCATACTTAGAAGCGTCCTCTTCTTCATATGCATATGATTGAGACTCCGCGTCTTCGCTTTTAGGTCTCGCTTTATCCTCATAACCTTCACAATAAACTGTTTCTTCAGTCAATCTAATGCCACAGCCGCCGCAAAAGCAATCACCTGCACTCACAATCTTACCGCAATTCCTACATACAAACTTCTTTTTTTCCACAATCCATCCCTCAACTCTCTGATGTATTTATCTATTACCTCTATCCCCATTCCGCTTGTCCATAAATATTTTGTATATTTGTGTCAGAATGTGATATATGAGTACTCCAGCGACCAGTCCAACGCCAATACCAAACACATAATAAACAAAAATGTATGTATATGCATCCTCTACAAGCACAATAGATGCACCAGAAAACACTTCGTTTATATTATTCATCATTTCAATAGCAACTACAATATCAATGAGTAACAGAATAGCAGTTCCTATTACTCCCCATACCCGAACATCTATCGCTACTAATTTTTTCTGAAATTCAGTATATGTGCCAATAGAATCCTCAGTAAGTTCTGCACCGCAATTATGGCAGAACCTATCCTCCTGCGCCTGTTCATCTGTCATTCTGCATTTACAATGTTTGCAATAATAATTATACATTAAACACACCCTCCTCTTTTCTTCTCTCTGCTTTTGACAGAATGAATTTTCCTGTTTCCAAATTAACACCCACCTGTTTCCCCCTGCTTTCTTACAATAATTTTTATATTGCTTTTTGCATAATATCCAAAAGCCCGCTCTTGCATTTCATACAATTTTCTGCAGCCAATGAATATTAGGAATTGTACACCTTTTAGGTTTACCTGTAAACAACGTAATTTGTTATTTTATCGTATTTCCGCAGAGACTATACTAAGCATAAACAGGAGGTTTTCCCCCATGAACAGTCTATATATCGACATCGGCAGCCGTATCGCACAGCTCAGGCACGAAAACCGTCTTACGCAAGCACAGCTTGCCGAAAAGCTGGATATCTCAATCAAACACATGAGCGAATGTGAGCGTGGAATAACCTGCCTTTCTCTTGAAAAGCTTGTACTGCTCTGCGAGATTCTCTCTACTGATATGGACTATCTCATCAGAGGCACAGACCACAGAGCAGAGGAAGAAGCCAATATTCCCGGCTACATTGTTGAATTGTTCCGCTCTGATGATGATTCTCAAAAACAACTCCTGCAGGAATATTTCCTGTTGTTCAAAAAGATACGCGAAAACAAATAGGCCATTACGCCCGGTGATGGCTTATGTCGTATAGCTTACTCATCTTTCTTGGGAAGATATGGATTATCCACCGCTTCTTTCATAAGCAGCAAACCCATAGAGAGGCCCAACCGAAAGAATTCCAGACACATGATGTCCTGAGTGTCAACCATGCAGTCGCAGATTTCATCCAGTTTTGCATAATCTTCCTTACTTAGTCGTTCTTCCATCTCCGATGACAGCTGATCCAGCCTTCTGTTTGCTTCCCTGTAACTATCATTTTTCGGGGATACCTGCTCAGACGGGTATACCTTGCCATTGTACAGCTCTTCCATAATGCTCATTGAAACATCCTCCTTCTTGATTTTTAATTTGAGCAGTCGTTCAAAACAGCAGAACGCAAATTGCCTTTTATTTTACTGCTGCTCTGAATTGTTGCATATTAACAAAGGCCAGGCATTAAGCCTGACCCTGTGTCCCGATTATCTGGTTTCTCAATGTAAATGCTTCCCTGACTACCTCTTACGTTTAAATTCCATCCCTTCATAAATTCTTACCGGATTTCCCCTCACCAGCCGGTTCTTCTCACTCCAGGCATTGTGCGCCTGCTTTGCCGTCTCTGCCGACTGCCTATCAGCAAGAATCGCATTCAGCTTTCGGAGCGCATCCTGTTTATTCTGATATTGGCTTCTCTGTGAGGTTGATGTGACCGCAATGCCGGTGGGATATGTATCAGGCGCACTCCGGTTTCAACCTTATTTACATTCTGGCCACCCTTTCCGCCGGAACGGAAGCTTTCAAAGTGGATATCCTGCTCATTGCAAATATTCTGCACCTCCGGAACAATGCTCACATCAATAAACCAGTTCTTCCTGCCATGATGAGGTCTGAACGGCGATTTGCAAATCCACTGTACAGAACCGTCCAGTTCTATCAAATCTGCCTCTGTTGACAGCAGTACAGACGTATACAACCCACTATGCCTCGACCTGTGGCTCGACAGCAATTCAACGTCAGGAAATTCTTTGCAGAGAGCTTCGTATAATTTGCCGACTGCAAGCTCACATTCCGCAGGACCCTGTCCAGAGCTTATCTGTATAATCATCTTCTTATCACCTCGTTTCGTTTATAACGATTTCTATTATATGTCACCGCTGTATGTCACTACTCATTACTGCCAGCCTTGAAATTATAGACTGGCTTTAAAATCTGCTGAATCTCCACTGTATCCGAAATCGCTCCGGCAATCTCTGATATGCCCCGATATGCGAACGGTGCTTCA
Source organism: Clostridiales bacterium (assembly GCA_020859985.1). GTDB lineage: Bacteria > Bacillota > Clostridia > Lachnospirales > Lachnospiraceae > Choladousia. The sequence continues at coordinate 34,377 of JAJBVD010000086.1, read as the reverse complement.
TCCAGCGTATCCTTACCGATACAGCTGCTGTAAATACCCTTCATCTCTTTCTTGTAATTTGACACCGTATAATGATTCTGCACATCTGCACGTTTCAGAATGCGTCCGGAACCGTGCGGAGCTGAATCATTCCAGTCGGGGTTGCCTTTCCCAATGCCAAGAATAACACCATCACGCATATTAATCGGAATAATCACTTTCTCTCCGGATTTTGCGGAAATCGCACCTTTGCGCAGCATCTTGTAATCTGTGCCGATCTCGATATAATTGTGGACGCAAGAGAATTCTTCCTCCACTTTGAGTTTCATTCCCTTTATCAGCTCGTCCAACATAGCAGCGCGGTTCTGTGAAGCAAAGCTCTGTACCACACACTGATCGTGGAGATAGTCTTCCATCAGCGAACCTTCCAGATAGGTCAGTTCATATGGAATATCAACTTCCTGTTCTTTCAGAATACGCTGTCCCTGATTCAGATAATACTCCGCAACCTCCTTTCCAAGATGCCGGCTTCCGCTATGGATTACAACATAGAGACTGCCGTCCTCCCCACGGTCAGCTTCGATAAAATGATTGCCGCCTCCAAGAGACCCCATACTCCGCATAATTCTGTCCAGACTAATATGTCTGTAACACTTCAACTCCTCAAAGGGAAAGCTCTCCGCAAAGCGGTGAGGCTTACTGCGAATATGGAATCCAGACGGAATCCGCTCCCGAATCACTGTATCCAGTTTCTGATATTCCAGTTTTCTCTGTTTCAGCCTCGCTATGGTAATGCCGCAGCCGATATCAATCCCGACAATGTTCGGCAGTACCATATCGTTTACCGTCATAGTTAAACCAATCGGCCCAACCTTACCCGGATGTACATCCGGCATCAGACGGATAACACTTCCTTCCGCTCCCTTCTGATCACAGATCAGCTTCACCTGTGCCAGTGCATAATCCTCTACATTATCCGTAAATATTTTTGCTTTCGCATAACGACCTTCTATCTTTTTCATCTGATATCTTCCTTTCCTTGCGGCTAATAGTTGATACTCATTCACCCGGATTGATTGCTGTGAACGTCTCCGCAGACGTAGAAAGGCCCGAACACAACGGTTCAGGCCCTTCCATTTCTACATCATAATATGCTTCATTTTTCCTTAAATCTCCGTAACTCTGCAGAAATCTTTTGAAAAATGGTTCAAAATTGGTTCAAAATCCTGTTTTTTGGTTCAGAGAATATGCCGCGAACCCGCATAAATGCTGGATTCTTTTAATTCGTGCTTCTCATTGTCGGGAATAACAGCACATCCCGGATCGCCGGTGAATCTGTCAACAGCATCACCATGCGGTCGATACCGAAACCGATACCGCCTGTCGGGGGCATGCCGAGCTCCAGAGCATACATGAAGTCCTCGTCGGTCGTGTTCGCCTCTTCATTGCCGAGGGCGAGCAGCTCTTCCTGCGCCTTGAAGCGCTCCCGCTGATCAATCGGGTCATTCAGCTCGGAGTAGGCGTTTGCCATCTCCCAGCCATTCATAAAGAACTCGAAGCGCTCCACATAATCCGGGTTCTCCGGCTTTTTCTTAGTAAGAGGCGAGATCTCGATCGGGTGATCCATCACAAAGGTCGGCTGCACCAGATGTTCTTCGACGAATTCTTCAAAGAACAGGTTCAGGATATCGCCTTTCTTGTGATGCTTTTCGTAGGCAATGTGATGCGCATCCGCCGCAGCACGCGCCTCTTCTACACTGTGGATCTCATTGAAGTCCACGCCGGCATACTTCTTCACCGCGTCAACCATGGTGATGCGTTCGAACGGCTTTCCAAGATCCATCTCGATGCCATTGTAGGTAATGGTCGTCGTGCCGAGTACCTCCTGCGCCACATGACGGTACAGGTTCTCCGTCAGGTCCATCATGCCGTGATAATCAGTGTAAGCCTGATAGAGCTCCATCAGGGTGAACTCCGGATTGTGGCGGGTATCCAGACCCTCGTTGCGGAACACGCGGCCGATCTCGTAGACGCGCTCCATACCGCCGACAATCAGGCGCTTTAAGTACAGCTCCAGAGAGATGCGGAGCTTAACGTCCTCATCCAGCGCGTTGTAATGCGTAGAGAACGGACGCGCGGCTGCACCGCCTGCGTTGGCCACCAGCATCGGCGTCTCCACCTCAAGAAAGCCTTCTCCGTCAAGATAACGGCGGATGGCGCTGATGATCTTAGAGCGCTTCACAAAGGTATCCTTTACATCCTGGTTCATGATCAGGTCTACGTAGCGCTGACGATAACGCATGTCCGTATTCGTCAGACCATGATATTTTTCCGGAAGTATCTGAAGGCTCTTGGAGAGCAGCACCACCTTCGCAGCATGAATCGAGGTCTCGCCGGTCTTCGTGCGGAATACAGTGCCCTCGATGCCGACAATATCGCCGATGTCCATCTTTTTAAATGCTTTGTACTCGTCCTCACCGATGGCATCACGGGCCACATAAGCCTGAATGCTTCCCTGAAGATCCTGCACATTGCAGAAGGAGGCTTTGCCCATGACGCGCTTTGACATCATGCGCCCGGCCACGCTGACTGTCTGCGATTCAAACTGTTCGAAGTGATCTTTGATCTCCATGCTGTGATTCGTCACTTCGTATTTCCGGATCAGAAACGGGTCATTCCCGCTCTCGCGAAGCTCCTGTAATTTGTCGCGGCGCACCTTTAAAAGCTGCTTTGTGTCTACCGGCTGTTCTGCCTTCTTATTCTGCTGATTCTGTTTTCCCTGCTGATTCTGCTGTACCTGCTCTTCTGCCAACTCTCTCACTCCTCATCCTGCAAATATCCCAACTGATGTCTTTCATTTCCGAACATCTGACCGAAATTGTCCGTAGTCTTCATCTGTCGGACATCTGACTGCCATCCGAAAATTCTTTCCTGTGATTATATGTTCTGTTTTACATCACGCTTCTTTACGTCATGCGCTTTTTTATGCCGTACGCTCAATACTGAGGATCTTATACTCCGCTGTCCCGGCCTGGGTCTCCACCGATATCTCGTCGCCCACACTGTGCCCGATCAGCGCCTTTCCGACCGGGGATTCGTTGGAAATCTTTCCATGAAGGCTGTCCGCCTCGGAGGAACCTACAATGCTGTACTCTACTTCCTCCTCATACTCCTCATCGTACAGACGTACCGTGCATCCGACGTTGATCTTACCCGAATCAATGTCTTCATCCACGACTACCTCGGCATTTTTCAGAAGCTTGCCGATCTCTTCAATCCGTGCCTCGATGTCGCGCTGCTCATCCATAGCTGCGTCATACTCGGCGTTCTCTGAGATATCCCCCTGTTCTCTGGCCTCTTTGATCTTCTCTGCGACTGCTTTTCTGCGAACTACCTTGAGTTCATGCAGCTCATCCTCCAGCTTCTGCAGCCCTGCATACGTCATCAGATTCTTTTTTTCTTCCATTTGATCTTCCACTCCTATCCACACCTTGTCTGTGATGTCAATTTTCTTATCTGTCCATCTGTACAATTTTCAGTATCTTTACAGTTATCCTCTTCCTCTCAAAATCAGTGTGCCATAATGGAAAATCGCAAACATGCGGCACACTGATCTGATTCGGTTTCACTATGACAAGCGCGGGCATCCATAAAGAATGCCTGCGCTCGACAATTACTGTATTCTAACGGATTGTATGCAGTTTGTCAAGAAATTATAAGAATTCCATGTGTAAATTTTCAGTGAAATTATAAGAGTTTATAAAACAAAATCATCTGTGAGAACATTCGTCTGCGGGCAAAGCAAAACAGGCTCAGACAGAAAATCTCTCCTGAAGCAGGACTTCCAGCTCCGAAAGAGTCTCCACCTGATTGACCGCCGCACGCAGCCTGCTGGAACCGGGAAATCCAGCCGTGTACCAGGAGATGTGTGCGCGCATCTCGCGGATGCCGATGTATTCTCCTTTGTATTCCACCTGCATGCGCGCATGACGCAGCATCATAGTCTTTACTTCGTCCGGCGATGGCGGCGGAAGCAGCGTCCCGTCTTCCAGATATGCCTGTATCTGCCGAAACAGCCATGGATTTCCCTTTGCCGCCCGGCCAACCATCACCCCATCACAGCCGGTCTCCTCAAGCATGCGCTTTGCTGTCTGTGGAGAATCTACGTCGCCATTGCCGATCACGGGAATATTGACTGCCTCTTTTACCTGCCGAATGATATCCCAGTCTGCCTTTCCGGTATAAAACTGCTCTCTGGTGCGCCCGTGCACCGCAACAGCTGCCGCACCGGCGCTTTCGGCAATCCGCGCGATCTCGACCGCATTGATTTCATCCTCAGAAAATCCCTTGCGGATCTTCACTGTCATCGGCTTGTGAATCGCGCGTACGGTTTTTGTGATAATCTCTTCTACCCGCTTCGGCTCCCGCATCAGCGCGGATCCCTCGCCATTTCTCGTCACCTTCGGCACCGGACATCCCAGATTAAAATCCAGAATATCAAACGGCCGTTCCTCTATCGCTGCCGCCATCTCGCTGATAATATCCGCATCCGACCCGAACAGCTGCAGGGACACCGGCCGTTCCCCGGGCAGCGTCGCCATCAGCGTATCCGTATTTTTATTTTTATAATAAATTGCTTTCGCGCTCACCATCTCCGTACAGACAAGCCCCGCTCCCTGCTCACGGCAGAGCAAACGAAAAGGCAGGTCGGATACCCCTGCCATCGGTGCCAGTATGATGTTGTTGTCAAGCGTTACATTTCCAATCTTCATCTCTGATTCTGATCTCCCTGCGGAAGTTCCTGCATATACATACATCGGATAAAATGTCCTGTCCGTATCGATCCGTTTTATGCCCCATGATTTCATGCCAAACACGGCCGCCTATGCTTCATAACCACACGCCGGACAAGGCCGCCTGTGCTCCATGATCTCATGCCGAACACAACCGCCTGCCGCTTTATCTCAAGCTTTCCGGATTGATCCTGCCGGTCAGTACCTTATAATACAGCTCCAGCGAGCACAGCAGATCCTCTTTTTCTCTTCGCAGCTCCTTGATCTTCAGGACACTGCCGATCTCATCGTAGGAAAAATCATCCTCTTTCGCCTCGGTATGAAACTGCAGGGTTCCATTTCCGTCAAATTCGAGCAAAAACACGCCTCCGATGTCCTCCGTATAGAGGACACACATCACCTGCAGCTCCTCTTTGATTTGCTCCGGAAGATTCTGAAACGCTTCATTTAAATAATATTTTTGTTCGTAGGCGCTCGCCCCACAGAGGACAACAGAAGAAGAAAACCCGCCCTCATTTGTATTTGTACTCATCATGATTCGCTTCCATTCCTGTCATTGAGTTTCCGATGCCGTTCCGGTCAATATTCTTATAAAACATGTAATACTTGCGAATTCCTTCATGCTTCGCATATTTTGTATTACACGTACCCATACACACCTCTTACGGACACCTCGCCCGCAAAGATTGCTTCTGTCGTTCCATCCTCCCGGCGCACCAGCAGCTCGCCCATTGGATCAATGCCTTCCGATATTCCCTCAAATTCATTTCCCGGGGAAAGCACACGGACACGTTCGCCTTTGCCGACCAGAAGTTCGTTGTATTCTTTCATCAGGAGCGTATAATCCTGCGTTTTCATAAACAGACCGTAATACCGCTCAAATTCTCTCATGCAAGCCGCGATCAGCCGTGCACGGTCAGGCTTCCGCCTCACAGCGCCGTCCTGCCGCTGAACATTACAAGGAAGTGCTTCCATGAGCGTGTGCAGCGAAACAGCCGTCTCACTCAGCTCCGGAGGAAATTCCTCGATTCCGGTATTAATGCCGATACCGATCACAACATAATTGATAAAGTCTACCTCGCAGCTCATTTCCGTGAGAATCCCGCAGATTTTCCGGCCGTTTGCGACTACATCGTTCGGCCATTTGATTCCGACATCCACACCGCAAACCTCACGGCAGGCCGAAGCTACAGCCATACCCATCACGAGGGTAAGCATCGGCGCGCGATCCGGATGGAGCGGTTCTCCTGCGGTACTGCACGTATCCCGCGATCCATCCGCATCGATATCCGGCAGAGATACTTTTCCTGGCCGCAGAAGCAGGCTCATCGCTATCGCGGTGCCCGGAGGCGTCATCCAGGAACGTCCGCGGCGCCCCTTACCCTGCGTCTGTTCCTCCGCTACAACCAGAGTCCCCTCCGGCGCGCCCTGCTCTGCCAGGCGCTTTGCCTCGTTGTTCGTCGAGTCAATGGAATCAAAATACCGTACAGATCGGGCTGCCCAATCTGAATTCAATCGGCTTGCGATTTCCTCCGCTGTGATCCGGTCCGGGCGGCCGACAATCCGGTATCCCTTACTCGTCACGGATTCTATCTCGTACCCCTCTTCTTTTAACTGATTGATCACTTTCCACACTGCCGTGCGGGATACGCCGAGCCTGTCACAGAGAGCCTGTCCGGAGACATAGCCGTTACTCTGGGTCAGCATAGTCAAGATTTCTGTTTTCACACTGCCACCTATATGATATTACACAAGAAAATAAACCACGGAAAAGACCTGCGCGATCAGTATCAGGAGAAAGAGTACTCCCGGCACTGTTTTTTTACGCAAAACAAATATGAGGAGCACCGAAAGATTCATCAGAGCCCCAAACATCTGAATAAACCCCAGCATCCAGTTACTTTGCAGGATGCCGCTCGCGAACAAAAAGCAGAGCGCAGTCACAATCAGCGAGGTAACAACACAGAATCCTTCGATCTTGCGGATATCTGCTTCCTTCGCGTTCGCGTCCGCGTGCTTTTTGTTTTTGCTCATAGCTGCCTCCATCCCGCTGTTTTCTCAGATCATCGTTGCCGCGATCACAGCCTTGATCGTATGCATGCGGTTTTCCGCCTCATCAAACACCACGGACTGCGGCGACTCAAACACCTCGTCTGTCACTTCCATCGCAGTCAGCCCGAATTTCTCATACACCTGACGGCCGATCCCGGTCTCCAGATCGTGGAACGCCGGCAGGCAGTGCATGAAGATAGCGTCCTTTTTCGCACAGGACATTACCTTATCATTTACCTGATACGGAAGCAGCGCGTCGATGCGCTCCGCCCAGACCTCGTCCGGCTCACCCATTGATACCCATACGTCCGTGTAGATCACGTCAGCATCCTTCGCGCCCTGCTCCACCGAATCAGTCAGTGTTATGGAGCCGCCGCTTGCTTTCGCGTACTCCTCGCACTGCGCCACAAGCGCCTCGTTTGGAAAATAAGCTTTCGCCGTGCAGGCGGTAAAATGCATACCCATCTTCGTGCAGGCAATCATCAGGGAATTCCCCATGTTATAGCGCGCATCGCCAAAATAAGCAAGCTTTTTGCCTTTCAGATCCCCTAAATGCTCCCGGATCGTCAACAGATCCGCCAGCATCTGCGTCGGATGATACTCATTCGTCAGGCCGTTCCAGACCGGGACGCCCGCATATTTCGCCAGTTCCTCGACGATGGACTGCCCAAACCCGCGGTATTCAATGCCGTCATACATACGGCCGAGCACGCGCGCGGTGTCGCGAATGCTCTCCTTTTTGCCGATCTGCGATCCGGACGGATCCAGATAGGTCACGTGCGCGCCAAGGTCATGCGATGCCACCTCAAACGAACAGCGGGTGCGCGTGCTCGTCTTTTCAAATATCAATGCAATATTTTTTCCTGCCAGCGGCTGCTCCAGTATACCCGCCTTTTTCTTTGCTTTCAGATCTGCCGCAAGATCCAGCAGATACGTGATCTCATCCGGCGTAAAATCCTTCAAGGTCAAAAAACTTCTTCCCTTTAAATTCATTGCTGTCAGTCTCCCCTTTCCATAGTAACAGTTCAGAACAGCATCGGTCTGTGACCTGCTGTTCTGAATCGATACTAATTCCTTAATTTTCAGTTCTGCCTCAGTCGTCCTTCGCCACTTCCGCCACAGCCTTCACCAGACCCGCGACATTCTGCAGCTCGGACGGGATGATAATCTTCGTCGACTGGCCGTCTGCCACTTTTTCCAGCGTCTCAAAGCTCTTAAGGGTAAGCACTGCCTGATCTGCCTCGGCGTCGCGGATCAGCTTGATGCCTTCGGCTTTCGCCTGATTTACCTTCAGGATTGCCTCCGCCTCACCTTCGGCTTCACGGATCATCTTCTCTTTCTGTGCTTCCGCATGAAGGATGGCCGCCTGCTTTTCCGCCTCTGCGTCCAGAATCGCGGACTGTTTATTACCTTCTGCCACGAGGATGGACGACTTCTTTTCACCCTCTGCTCTCAAGATAGCTTCACGGCGCTCACGCTCCGCCTTCATCTGTTTTTCCATCGCATCAATGATCTGCGACGGCGGCAGGATGTTCTTCAGCTCGACGCGGTTCACCTTGATGCCCCACGGATCGGTCGCCACGTCCAGTGTCGCGCGCATCTTGGTATTGATAACCTCGCGCGAGGTAAGCGTCTGGTCGAGCTCCATGTCGCCGATAATGTTACGCAGCGTCGTTGCAGTCAGGTTCTCGATCGCCATGATCGGGTTCTCCACGCCGTAGGCGAACAGCTTCGGGTCTGTAATCTGGAAAAACACGACCGTATCAATCTGCATGGTAACGTTATCCTTGGTGATCACCGGCTGCGGATCGAAATCCACGACCTGCTCTTTTAAATTCACACGCCTTGCCACACGGTCTACAAACGGCAGCTTGAAATGCAGCCCGACGTCCCAGGTCGCCTGATAGCCGCCAAGTCTCTCTACAACGAATGCCTGTGCCTGCGGCACGATCTTGACGCAGGACGCGATGACCAGTAAAGCCAGAATCACTACAACTATAATTGCTATCATAACTCATACCTCCTTCACGATCAGCTTTACGCCGCTGATCTGTCTGATTTCTACATTTTTCCCTTTTTCAATAGTTTCCGATGGTTCCTCTGCTCTGGCCGTCCAGTATTGTCCGTGCACCTGCACCTGTCCGGACGCAGCCAGATTGTCTACTTTCTCTGTGACGACTGCGGTCTCCCCGATCAGGCTCTGTGCGTTTGTCTTTATCCGATCCCGGTTCAGCCAGCGGGCCGCCGCCGGCCGCGTAAAGATCAGAAGCAGCACCGACACCACACAGAACGCCGCGATCTGTACCAGCATATCCATCTGAAGAATCGCAAGGATGAAGGCAACCAAAGCGCCTCCGGCGAACCAGATGGTCGTAAGTCCCAGCGTGATGGCCTCAATAGCCAGCAGCACTACCAGCAGGGCCAGCCAGACGAAAGCCTGCATCCCAATCAACATGGTTCCTGCCATAGATCCCGTCCTCCTTTTCTGATATGCAATGATAGTTACTTAGAAGACTTGATTTCTGAATTAAATCTCCTTTATTACATGTTAATAGATTTATTGCAAAATTTCAAGGAGAAAAGCTTCGAAAAACCTTAACTTATTCTGAAATTACCTCTGTGTGCAGCCAGACGAGAGCAGCATTCATGCCGGCATCACGAACTGGCTGTTATAGAGTTCCGCGTAAAAGCCACCCTTTTCCAGCAGCTCCCGGTGCGTACCCTGCTCGATAATGTGTCCGTCCCTCATTACCAGTATGACGTCCGCGTTCTGAATCGTCGAGAGGCGGTGCGCCACGATAAAACTGGTACGCCCCTGCATCATGGTCTGGAAGGCCTGCTGGATACGGATCTCCGTGCGTGTATCGATGGAGGACGTCGCCTCGTCGAGAATCAGCATCGGCGGCAGGGTGAGCATCACGCGCGCGATGCAGAGCAGCTGCTTCTGTCCCTGTGAGAGATTGCCGCCGTTTTCCCCAATCATGGTGTCGTAGCCCTGCGGAAGCCGCCGGATAAAGCTGTGCGCATGCGATTCCTTCGCAGCCTGTATGATCTCCTCCTCCGTTGCGTCCGGCCGACCCATGGAAATATTTTCCCGAATGGTCCCGGCGCGCAGCCAGGTATCCTGCAGCACCATACCGTACGCACTCCGCAGGTCGCTCCGTTTCAGGCTGCGTATATCTTTTCCTTCTATTGAAATGCTGCCGCCGTCCACATCGTAAAAGCGCATCAGCAGATTGATCATCGTCGTCTTGCCGCATCCGGTCGGGCCGACGATCGCAATGCGCTGACCCGGGCGGACGGAAAGGTTAAAGTCCTCAATCAGCGGGCGCTCCTTTGTGTAAGAAAATTTCACGTGAGAAAGCGTGACCGCACCGGGATTTGCAGGGAGCATTTCAAGCGGGAATTTCCCGGAAGCTTCTGAAACAGATGTTTTATCAGACACAATGCTTTCAGAATCCGATGTCTCCGGGTCAGGAACCTCTGCTTCCGCATCAATCAGCTCAAATACCCGTCCCGCGCACGCGAGCGCGTTCTGCAGCTCCGTCACCACGCCGGAAATTTCATTGAACGGCTTGGTATACTGATTCGCATAGGACAAAAACGCGGAAAGCTGTCCGACTGTCATCAGCCCTTTTACCACGGAAAGAGCCCCAGTCAGGCCGACCGCGGTGTACACCAGGCTGTTGACAAACCGGGTACACGGATTTGTCAGCGAGGAGAAAAAGATTGCCCGCAGGGAATACTTCGACAGGCGTTTGTTTACCTCATCAAACTGCTCCTGCACATGCGCCTCCTGCCCGTACGCCTGCACAACCTTCTGGTTGCCGATCATCTCATCGATCAGCGCCGTCTGCTCGCCGCGCGTCTCGGACTGCTTCCGGAACATGGAATACGTCCGTTTTGCGATAAAATTCGCCACCAGAAGGGAGATTGGCGTCAGGATCACCACAACCAGTGTGATACCTGCATTCACGGAAAGCATGAAGACCAGCGTTCCAAGGATCGTCACCACACCGGTAAACAGCTGTGTGAAGCCCATTAAAAGTCCGTCAGAAAACTGGTCGACATCCGCGATCACACGGCTGACCGTCTCGCCGGAAGAATGCGTATCCAGATACTGCAAAGGAAGAATCTCTATTTTACGGAACGCCTGCTCGCGCACCTCGCTGGATACGCGGTACACGATCCGGTTGTTGAAAAGATTCATCAACCACTGCGCCAGTGCTGTAATGAGGATCGCAACAGCCATTTTTTTCATTATGGAAAAAATCGCTGCAAAATCTACATTGTCCGGACCGATCACCAGATCGACCACCTGCCCGGTCAACACCGGCAGATACAATGTCAGCACGACGGAAATTACCGCCATGACAAGGGAAAGAAGCACCAGCACGCCATGCGGCCGGATGCACACAAGTACCCGCTTCAGGATGTCCGACTGTCCGCTTTTCTTTTTCATGCCAGCACCTCCTTTCCGGTGTTCTGTCCCGATCGCACAGTTTTCCCGGGGCTCCGCTTTGAAGCCGATTCTGATGTCTCAGCCTCTTCTGTCTTCGGGAACTGCGCGTAATGCGTCTCCTGATACACCTTGCAGTTCTTCAGCAGCTCTTCATGCGTGCCGATACCGGCCACCCTGCCGTCCTCCAGCACGATGATCTGATCCGCGTGCGCAATGGAGGAGGTCCTCTGTGATACGATAAAGACCGTCATTGTAGAATCATTCGCAACCGCTGCATTACCAGCCTGGGAACTCAATTCCTGCCGGGATTCTTTCTGCGCGGATGACCTGGATGGTTTCATATTCAGTTCCCGGATAGCCTTGCGCAGCCGCGCATCGGTCGCAAAATCCAGCGCGGAAGCGCTGTCGTCCAGGATCAGGATTTCCGGATGCCGCACCAGAGCACGCGCAATCGTCAGCCGCTGCTTCTGGCCGCCGGAGAAATTGCGTCCCTCCTGCTCCACCGGGGCGTCAAGCCCCGCAAGCAGCGCCGCATCGGCCTGATTCCGGCCATTCCCTGCTGTATCCGCTTTCCCGGCGCCGACTGTGCCTTTCGCTGTATCTTTTGCTGTGTCTTTCGACGCTCCGGCAGCAGCTTTCACCTCGCCTGCATGCGCCAACACTACATCCTCGGCCTGCGCCGCACGAATAGCCTCGAGCATATCTTCATCCGTCGCGTCCTCATTGCCCCAGAGAAGATTGCTGCGGATCGTTCCTTTAAATAAGACCGGCTTCTGCATCACGATTCCAACCTTAGCTCTCAGCTCGTCCGGTTCGTAGTCACGCACATCCCGTCCATTGACCGACACACAGCCGCTGCTCACATCGTAAAACCGTGGAATCAGGCTGACCAGCGAGGTTTTTCCTGATCCGGTGCCGCCGATGATGCCGATCGTCTGGCCGCGTTTTGCCGTAAAGGTCAGATTCTCCAGTGCATCGTCGCCCGCGCTGCGGTAGCGGAATGTGACATGGTCAAAGGAAACGGCAACATCTTCTGTTACGGCGTCTGTTTCCATCTGATTCGATATATTTCCCATCCCAAGAGCGGAATCGGCACGCGCGGCATTTGCCGCACCTGCCAGGTCGCGTGCCGCATTTGATAATTGCTCCGCAATTGGCGGCACGCATCCAGTCGGCACCTCCAGCACCGTCTGGATGCGGTTTCCGCAGGCAATAGCCTTGGTCACGGTAATGATCAGGTTCGCCAGCTTCACCAGCTCGACCAGAATCTGCGACATATAATTGACCAGCGCCACCACACTGCCCTGCGTGATCGCATCAGAATCTACACGCTGCGCGCCGACATACAAAAGCGCAATCAGTCCGACATTAACGACCACATAGGTCATCGGGTTCATCAGCGCCGAAATCCGTCCGGACAAAAGCTGCACCTTTACCAGCATGTCATTGCTCTCATCAAAGTCCTTGATCTCCTGCGGCTCCCGGCAGAACGCACGGATCACGCGCACACCAAGCAGATTTTCCCGTGTCAGACGCACAACCTTATCCAGGCGTTCCTGCACGCGACGGTACAGCGGAATACTGATCAGCATGATGCCGAACACGATCACGCAAAGTACCGGAATCACTACCACAAAAACAAAAGCCGCTTTTGCATCAATCGTGAACGCCATGATCATCGCGCCGAACACGATAAACGGAGAACGCATAAACAGGCGTAAAAACAGGTTGACCCCGGACTGCACCTGGTTGATATCGCTTGTCATCCGCGTGATCAGCGTCGAAGTGCCAATCTCATCCATCTCCGTAAACGAAAGCGCCTGCACATGCGCAAACAACACCTCGCGCAGCTTTTCTGAAAATCCGACCGCCGCTTTTGCAGAAAAATACTGCGCCGTGACCGAGCAGGCCAGCCCGATCACACCGAGAGCGACCATCAGGGCACACATGCGCAAAATATACGCTGTGTCCTGATTCTGGATGCCCACATCGATGATCCTCGCCATCACCAGCGGCACCAGAAGCTCGAAAGAGGCCTCCAGCAGCTTAAAAAGAGGCGCACAGACCGCTTCCTTCCGATAAGCCTTCAGATATTTTAACAGTTTCCACATCGTTCACATCTCCCTCAGTCCTCTGCCATCTTCCATTGCCAGCCCGGCCGACAGATTTTATTTATTGCTTTATTGCTTTCGTCACTGTCCCCCTCGCAGCCATATCATTCCTCCTGCCATCCCTTACAGACATCGATCCAGGTGCTGCTTCCGGAAAAGCGTTCCAGCTCTTCCATTGTCACCTCGATCGCGCTGTTGCTGCTGCCCGCAGCCGGAAATACCGTATCAAACCGTTTCAGGGACACATCCAGAAAGATTTCCACCCCGTCCTTCACCCCGAACGGGCAGACGCCGCCGATTGCGTGTCCGATCAGTTCTGTCACCTGCTCCCCGTGGAGCATCTTTGCTTTTGTATGAAAATACTGTTTATATTTGCTGTTGTCGACTTTCGCGTCTCCTGCGGCAACAATCAGAACCGCATGAGCACCGCCCTGCGCCGCCAAATCCTTATCCCCAACAGCGTCCGGCACCAGAAATGACAGCGTCTTCGCGATCCGCGCGGGCTCACAGCCCACGGCCTGCGCCGCCAGCTCCACGGTCGCGCTTGACACCGGAAATTCCAGAACTCGGTCCTGCGCATTCCATTTTTTCAGATATTCTCTTACGATCTCAATCGCCATAATCTTTTGTCTCCCTCCTTAACGGTCCCGAAACGTAAGGCACTCTTTGAATCGCGACTACATTCCGCTGCTCTTTACACGAAAGAGCCTTTTATAGCATCGGACATTATACCATGGTTTTCCATTCACGTCATTACTAAATATTGTTCCGACTAAAGACTAATAAATGAAACGAGAACAATATTGAGCCATTTCCAAATGAAAATTTTAAGCGGAAAATCAATCCTATTGCGTTTGTTTTTTCAATGTAAGCAATAACACAATTTAATTTAAAAATAATAAATACGTCTTTCACAAAAGCAAAAAAAGAATTGACGAATCACGTCAATTCCTGTAAAATCATGACAGGTGCTATCGAGATGGTAGCGGCGGTTAGCCCCCAAACCAAGCGGGGCTCTGTGAACCCCGATTACATTGAATCCGCCCATTCGCGGAAAAATCAAAGGAAAGGGGGATTGCGTATGCTAACGATTAATGACTTAATAGCAATACTGAGTCTGTGTCTGACCTCATTCGGTCTGGGCTATACCCTCGGTAGTAATAGCAAAGCAGAGAAATAACCGCCCAAGTTCCCCAACTCACGGTTATTTTTCTAATATTTTTAATCGGGGGCTAACCGTCATGCTATACGATGGCACCTGTTTTTTAGCATTATACGGCTTTTCATATTACCTGTCAATTTCATTTTTAAAAGAGAAAGCAAAGCTGTATATATCTAATCAGGCTAACTCTTATGGATGATTTTACTATAACATTATTTTTGCAAATTTTCAATAGGTTTATTCCATTTTTTCCGCAGCAAATATAATGAGCAACGGGGACGGCGCACCGTCCCCTGTATTAAATATCGAAAATTATTGATAACTGTTCAATGCTTTCACAGCTGTCCTGCAGTTACAATCATTGCATTCAGTCTACTGCTCATAATACGCTTTCTTCAGCACCTCCAGCGTATTCGTGAAGTTCTCATTGATCGGATAAGACTCATTGTAAAACGTCTGCTCGTAGTAAAAATTAATCTCATTTACCGTCTCGCGTATCTCCTCAAAAGAAAGAGACTTCAGATCCTTCACATACGCCTCGACCAGCTCCGGCAGCATGGAGACCGGAACATTAATTTCAATATCATTAACCTCCTCGATATAATACCAGGAATCTCCGTTCTCATCCACTATGCTGACCACACTGTCCTCTGCCTCTGTATCCTCTGTCTCGTCCAGCTCGGCCTCATCTAATTCAGTCAGGCTTTCTGATTCCACATTGATAGAATCCTCATCCGGTTCCCCGAACAATGTCTCTTCATCATAGCCATAGAACCAGGCGTAGACGTCCGTGACCTTACTCATGATTTCCTCGTCCCACGTACAGATCGGATAGTACAGAGAAAGAAATTCCTCATCCTGAAGCAGTCCGTCCATTACTTCGTTAAACCGCTCTGTGTTTACCCGGTAGCAGCGGTATGCTTCCTTTCCGTTTTTCAGATGGAATTTGAAGTAAGCATACGTGTAATCCTGGCCGAGATCTTCGTCCGCAGCATGCCCTTTCTCAATCTCCACCGCTTCCGCGGCAAGCTGATAGATGGAGTCAAAGTCCTCCCACTCGATCGCATCCAGCCGCTGGATCAAGGAGCTGGAATAAACAATCCCGCCTTCCTCATCATACGCAATGTATGTGCCAAAATAGTTAGACACCGACATGGTTTCCAAATCCTCCGCCGCGGGCAGATAGGAATTAAACCCGCTCACATCAAACCGGAACGCGAAGAAGATGGCGCAGGCAATCACAGCGCCGATGGCAAACTGCCATTTATGGGCAAGCACCTGCCGGATATCCACACGGTAGATGAATTCGATCACCATACAAGAGAGTGCGCCGAACAGCAGGATAAAGAGCAGTTCAAACGCGACAGACTCCATCAGCTGATTGGCGATCAGCCCTGCCACCAGGGAGACCGGTACCATCACCAGAATCTTGATCACGGGCTCCAAAGGCGGAAATGCCAGCGCCCGGCCGCCTGCCTCGGTTTTGCGCACACGATAAAGAGCCAGAGCGATCAGTGTCAGCACTGCCGCGATTGCGACCAGCTGGCAGAGATCCCCGATGCCCGGAACCTGTCCTCCGGTCGCTCCTATTGTCCCGCTGTGCTTCCTGCCCGTGGCGTACAAGCACCATGCCCACGGCGAGGTCCACTTCATCTGAACATAGAATGTAGAATCCGCATAATCTGTGATACTTGTATTCCAGAACACCTCCTGAAAACTCACCAGGATCAGCCTCATGATCGGCAGATAAGCGCCAAACATTCCGATGCCCAGCACTGTCGTCAGGAAATTCCCGGTCAGCATCATGGCCACCAGCGTCATGGCATAGCTGCAGAGGAAAAACAGGATTCCCTGCACGCTTGCCAGCAGGATTTCCAGCACCACCTTCAGCGTTGCCGCCTGATAAAACAGGCCCACCAGAATGACCAGCAGCTGGCTGATCAAGTAGGGAAACACAAAGCTCAGCACACTGCTCACATATTTGCTGCCAAAAAGATTTTCACGTTTCAGAGCGAGGCTGTGATAAAAATCCTGTTTCGTCTGCGAGTGGATGTAGGCAAACGCAGCCAATGCGCAAAGAATTCCCGCACACAGGATCACAAACGTATTCTCTACGTGTCCCAGGCCGACCGTTCTGGCATACTCCTCCGCCGCGCTGTAGGTCGCCACGCCATAGCGCACCTGCTCATTCTGGCGGATTGCCATCACCATCAGCGTCCGAAACGGAAATACAAGCACAAACGCCACCATCTGCACGGCCAGCAGCCAGTTCATCTGGTGCATTTCCGCGCGCGCCAGCTTAGAAAACGAGATTTTTGATGTCATATCCGGCCACCTCCGTTTCACTGATAAATATCTCCTCCAGCGTCAGCGGCAGAATCTCCGAAAACAGAGGCTGCCGTGCCTGAATCTTCCAGTTGATCTCATCATAGCTGCCGCGCACGACGATCGTGAGCAGCGACCCGCGCTTCTCCTTTTGCAGAACCTCCAGCTCAGCCAGCAGTGCTGCTTCCTCTATCTCATCCGGAATCACGCACTGAATCTTATGAATGCCCAGCTTCATCTCATCGAGGTCCTTCGCAAACAGGATGCCTCCCTTATGAAGCAGCCCGACAAAATCACAGATGTCCTCAATCTCCCGCAGGCTGTGCGAGGCGATCACCGGCGTAAATTTCCGATTCAGGATCTCTGCGGCGAACAGGCTCTTGACCGTCTGCCGCATCACAGGATCCAGCCCGTCAAATGTCTCATCGCAGAGCAGATAATCCGTATTCGCGCAAATGCCGAGCAGCACGGATACCTGCTTTTTCATCCCCTTGGAAAATGTTGACAGCTTGCGTTTCGGATCCAGATCAAATTTCCCCAAAAGATCATCAAACCGCTCCGCGTCAAATTTCGGATAGACCACCCGGTAATAATCCCGCATCACATCAGCGGTAGCATTGGAAAAAAACATCGCCGTATCCGGGATAAAGCAGATCCGGCTCTTCGCCTGTACGCTCTCCCACACCGGAACATCGTCAACCAGCACCTGTCCCTCTTCCGGCTTCAACACCCCGGCGATCACGCGCAGCAGCGTGCTCTTGCCCGCTCCATTGGTGCCCACCAGACCAAAAATGCAGTTCTCCACGATTTCGGCGTTCACTCCGCCGAGCGCCATAATATCGTCGAACCGCTTTGTTACCTGTTCAATTCGTATCATACCCGCTCCCCTCCTCATAATATTTTCTGGCCTTTTCCAGAAAATCTTCACACGCGATATCCAGTTCCTTCCCCTTCTGCACCAGCTCGTTCAGGGACTGGAACACGCTCTCCTGCTTTTTCTGTTTCATCAAAGCGCCATTGCCTGACACAAAATTTCCCCGGCCTTTGACCGGATAGATATAGCCCTGCTGCTCCAGCATGCTGTAGGCCTTTTGTATCGTGTTGGGATTGATGGAGAGCTCCATCGCGAGGGAGCGCACCGACGGCATCTGACTGTCCGGTTCTAAAACGCCGTTCACGATCAGAGTCTCAAACCGCTCTGTGATCTGTTCATAGATCGGTTTGCGATTCTGCAGGTCAATACCAATCATAGCTTCCCACCTCTTTTCCTGCCAGTCACACCTGGAGGCATGCACGCTCGTCCGCCCAGCCCGGGAACGAATCCATGCTCCGTCCAATGTTTTCAAGTGTACTAGCATTCTTAGTACACTCGAACCATAACACAGGACATTTGATGCGTCAACCATGTTAAGATAATCATAAGAAAAAAGTGGCAGAATCTTCGTTTTCTCAAAGGTTCTGCCACACTTTATAATCTGCCGTTCCATGATACAGGTTAATATATTTTCATTTGATGCTGCCTTCGGATCCCAAGGTCATGAATCGGACCGCAAGCGTTCCATTCCTGACCTTTCGACTCTGGTGGCATCAGATTGCATCTAATGCATTCGAGATATCCGCGATCAGGTCCTCCTTATCTTCCAGTCCCAAGCTGATGCGGATCAGCTCCGCTGGCACGCCCGCTTCCTTAAGCTGTTCATCGTTCATCTGGCGGTGCGTACTGGTCGCCGGATTCAGACAGCAGGTACGCGCGTCCGCCACATGTGTCTCGATCGCGCCCAGCTTCAGCTCGCGCATGAAGATTGATGCCGCCTCGCGTCCGCCCTTTAAACCAAAGGATACAACGCCGCAGCCGCCGTTCGGCAGGTATTTCTGCGCCACCGCATAATATTTATCTGTGGGAAGTCCGGAATAATTCACGTACGCCACCTTCGGATGGCTGTACAGGAATTCCGCCACCGCCTGTGCATTCTCCACATGCTTCGGCATGCGCACATGCAGTGATTCCAGCCCGAGGTTCAGGATAAAGGCGTTCTGCGGGGACTGCATGGAGCCGAAATCACGCATCAGCTGCGAAGTGCACTTGGTGATAAATGCGCCTTCTTTACCAAACTTCTCCGCGTAGGTAATCCCATGGTAGCTCTCATCCGGCGTACAAAGCCCCGGAAATTTCTCCGCATGCGCCATCCAGTCAAAAACTCCATGGTCAATGATCGCGCCGCCTAACGCCGCTCCGTGGCCGTCCATATACTTCGTTGTCGAGTGCGTGACGATATCCGCGCCCCACTCAAACGGCCGGCAGTTGACCGGTGTCGGGAACGTGTTATCCACGATCAGCGGTACGCCGTGCGCGTGCGCCGCCTTCGCAAATTTCTCAATATCCAGTACGGTCAGCGCCGGATTCGCGATTGTCTCGCCAAAGACCGCCTTTGTGTTCGGACGGAAAGCAGCATCCAGCTCCTCCTCGCTCGCATCGGGGCTAACGAACGTCGCCGTGATCCCCATCTTCGCCATCGTGACCGAGATCAGATTGAATGTGCCGCCGTAAATACTTGACGACGCGACAATGTGATCGCCGCATTCGCAGATATTGAACAGGGCAAAGAAATTCGCCGCCTGTCCGGATGACGTCAGCATACCGGCTGTGCCGCCCTCCAGCTCCGTGATCTTCGCCGCCACCATATCATTGGTCGGATTCTGCAGGCGTGAATAAAAATATCCGCTCGCCTCCAGATCAAACAGCTTTCCCATGTCCTCGCTCGTCGCATAGCGGAACGTCGTCGACTGCACGATTGGTATCTGACGCGGCTCGCCATTTCCTGGCGTGTAGCCGCCCTGCACACAGCGTGTTCCCAGCTTGTAATCACTCATCTTATTGTCCTCTCTCTCATTTTTTATTTAGAAGTTTCTTTTTATGCAGTTTCCGGATATTTCATCTTTTCCGGACTTCCCGCATCGGAACGGTTGCTTCTGTAATCCGTTTTCTTTAATCCGTTTTTCTGCAATCAGTTTTCTCTGATCAAATTTTGCTCTGCCCCGCTTTATAATTCTTCCGGCTCTGTCCCACATGATCCGCCACCGTAAAAAGAATGCCGAACCAGATAAAGCAAAACGCGACCAAACGATTTGTATCCAGTTCCTCATGGAAGTAAAAAAGCCCCATCAGGAACTGCAGCGTCGGATTGATGTACATCAAAATGCCTGATATATAATAAGGAATTTCCTTTACCCCGATGTTGAACAGCAAAAGCGGCACGGAGGTAATGATCCCGCATGCGGGAAGCAGCAGAAACCCCGTTCCGGAAAGCACCCCGATGCTTCCCATCCCGGCATGATCCGCCCAGAGCGCAAAAAGCAACGCAAACGGCGTCATACAGAGTGTTTCCATAAACAACGACGCGTAAGGCGAAATGTCCAGATTTTTCTTGAGCGCACCGTACAGGGCGAATGACCCGGATATCAGCAAAGCCAGCATCGGGACCGTCCTCGTCCGCACGATCATGTACGCCACGCCGATCAGCGCAAACAAAAATGTGATCCTTTCCATCCGGCTGGGACGTTCTCTGAAAAGCAGCATCCCGATCGCGCCTACCAGTACCGGTTCGATAAAATATCCGAGACTCGCATCCAGCACATGCGCGCTGCTGACAGCAAAAATATATACGCCCCAGTTGATCGTGATCAGTATCCCGCATATAAAGCACGTCGCCAGCTGTTTTCGGTTCCGGAAAACCGGAGCGATCTCCTTCCATTTCCCGGTCGCGGCGATAAAAATCCCCATGAACACCATTGACCAGATGATCCGCTGTGAAAGCACATACACAGAATTGACTTTTCCCAGCAGATTCCAGAAAACGGTCAGCACACCCCAGCAGACGTAAGCTGCCGCCACGCCCAACGATCCCCATACTGTCTTTTTCATAATTCTCCTCATTTGCAGCTTACCACGATTCCCTCATTCGCAGCTTACCACGATTCCCTCAATAACAGCTTATCACGATTTCCTCATTAACAGCTTATCACGATTTCCTCATTAACAGCTTACTACGATTGCTGAACATCATGCCGCAGATCAGTAACCGTTTTTCTCATTTTACTATCGACACTTTTCTCTGTCAATGGCGGAAATAATTCTTGACAGGATTCCCCGATTGGACTAATATAGTTGAGTGTGTTTAAAGAAAACGACCGTGTCCGTTTTACAAAACAATGAAATCTTAAAAAGCAGGGAGGTGTTCGAGTTGGCAAATATTAAATCTGCGAAGAAGAGAATCCTTGTCTCCCAGAAGAGACATGACAAAAATAAAGCCATCAAGTCTTCTGTGAAGACCGCGATGAAAAAAGTAGAAGCAGCTGTTGCGGCTAACGATAAGGCTGCAGCTGAGGCGGCTCTGCTGGCTGCTACTTCTACCATTGATAAGGCTGCTACCAAGGGCGTTTATCACAAGAACAACGCAGCGAGAAAAGTTTCCCGTCTTGCGAAAGCAGTCAGTGCTATGGCCTAAGTACAGACTATCGCTGCTGTATTAAAAAATGTACGTAACTGTGAAGGTACTGAACAGTTACGAATGTACGAAATCGAGCAGGGTGATTGTCCCTACTCGCCGCGCGAACTGCACCCAGCAATAGCTGGAAAAATTCTTACGTAGCTCTGCGCATGAAAGAACCGCAGTCGCACCGTCACGTGACTGCGGTTTTTTCATGCAAAACTCGCCTTCAGCGAATGAATTTTTACTCTGCCATTTCCTCTGATGAGTTTCCCTGAGAAAAACAAAGCTCCTCAATCAGATGCCACACTTCCTCCCTGCCCTGTCCGGTCTGAGAGGAAAACGGAATCAGCTTTGTCCCCGGGCGAAGCTCCAGACCCTCGCGCAGGATTTTCTGCTGCTTCTGTACCTGACTGCGCTTAATCTTATCGAGCTTGGTCGCCAGTATGATCGGCTCATAGCCGTTCGCGCAGATCCACTCATACATCGTCTTATCGTTCGCTCCCGGCTCATGCCGGATATCAATCAGGAGAAACACCGCTTTCAGCTGCGACGATGTGTGCAGATAGCGCTCGATCATCTTCCCCCATTTTTCCTTTTCCGACTGCGGTACCTTTGCGTAACCATACCCCGGCAGGTCGACCAGATAAATCTGACTGTTGATATTATAAAAATTGATGGTCTGCGTCTTTCCAGGCTGCGAACTGGTACGCGCCAGAGACTTGCGGTTCATCAGTGTATTGATCAGGGAAGATTTGCCGACATTCGATTTTCCGGCAAAAGCAACCTCAGGATATATCGTCTGCGGAAGCTTGCTCGTAATGCCGCAGACAGTCTCCAGTGCCGCGCTTTTGATAATCATATCCCAGTCTCCTCCCTTCTTTTACCGCGGCATCAGCGGCGCCGCTGATACCTGCAATTTGTTTTAACCCCCGCCTGAGTATAAGGCTCATCTGCACTGGCAAAGGCTACTTCACGCCAGCGCTTCCTTCAAGACCTCCGGCATCGAGCTGACATATTTCAGCTTCAGGCCATCCTTGATCTCATTCTGAATCTCCTCAACATCAGGCTTATTCTCAGCCGGCACCAGCACTGTGGTGATGCCCGCCTGCTTTGCCGCGAGCAGCTTCTCTTTCAGCCCGCCGATCGCAAGCACCCGCCCGCGCAGGGTAATCTCACCAGTCATCGCCACATCAGCGCGCACCGGAAGCTGCGTGATCGCGGAGAGGATGGCTGTCGCCATCGTGATACCGGCCGAAGGACCGTCTTTCGGCACCGCTCCTTCCGGAATATGGATGTGTATATCATTTTTCGTAAAAAATTCCGGATCGATCTGATATTCCGTGCCAAGCGAACGCACATAGCTGATCGCCGTCCGTGCGGATTCCTTCATCACATCGCCAAGCTGGCCGGTCAGCAAAAACTCTCCCTTTCCAGGCATCGTATTCACTTCAATCTGCAGCGTATCCCCGCCGACGCTCGTCCATGCAAGACCGCGCACGATACCGACATCGTTCTTTTTATTCCGCTTCAGAATCTGACTGTGTTTCCGTCCGAGATACTTCTCCAGATTCCGGTTCGTCACCTTCACAGAAATGGCGCCATCCTCCAAAATCTCCAGCGCCGCCTTCCGGCAGATCTCACCGATCCTGCGCTCCAGCTGGCGGACACCCGCTTCCTTTGTATAACCCTCGATCACAGACTCCATCGCAGATTTCGTGATGGTCAGCTGACTTTTTTTCAATCCGTTATGCGCAAGCTGCTTTTTCATCAGGTGCTCTCGCGCAATATGCAGCTTCTCATTCGCCGTGTAGCTCGTCACCTCGATGATCTCCATCCGGTCAAGCAATGGTCTAGGAATGGCATGCGCATCATTTGCTGTTGCAAGGAACAGCACCTCAGAAAGATCCAGCGGCAGCTCGACATAGTTGTCGCGGAACCGGTAATTCTGCTCAGAGTCCAGCACTTCAAGCAGCGCCGCGGAGGTATCGCCCTTGTAGTCACTGCTCACCTTGTCGATCTCGTCCAGAAGCATCAGCGGATTTTTTACCCCTGCCTGCTTCAGGCCGTCCGCAATCCGCCCCGGCATCGCGCCGACGTAGGTGCGGCGGTGTCCGCGGATCTCGGCCTCGTCCCGCACGCCGCCCAAACTGATCCGCACAAACTTTTTATCCAGTGCCCGTGCAATAGACTGTGCTATAGAGGTCTTTCCCGTCCCCGGAGGCCCCACGAGACAGATGATTGGGCTGTCGCCCTTTTCCGTCAGAGAGCGCACCGCAAGAAACTCCAAAATACGCTCTTTTACCTTTTCCAGACCATAATGATCCTCATCCAGAATCTTTCTCGCTTTTTTCAGGTCGTGGCAATCTGCGGACGCCTTATCCCATGGAAGCTCGAGAAGTGTCTCCACATAGCTGCGCAGTACCGGACTCTCCGCAGAATTCGTACCGATCGTTTTTAAGCGTTCCGCCTCTTTGTGAATCTTTTCCTTCACAGCATCCGGCGCGGCAAGCTTTTCAGCTGCCTCCTCATAATGGCGCACATCCGCAAGAAGCGAATCCTCACCTAACTCTTCCTGAATCACGCGCACCTGCTCCCGCAGCACATATTCCCGCTGGTTCTTATCCACGCGTGCCTTCACCTTCTGCTGAATCTCGTTCTGCACCTCAAGAATGCTGATCTCACGCACAATAAACGTGCTTAAGAGATTGCAGCGTTCCAATACATCCTTTGCCTCAAGAAGCTGCTGACGGCTCTCATAATGCAGCGGAATATGTACACAGGCTGTCATCACAAGTTTCTCCAGATCGTTAATCGCCAGCAGTCTGGGTACCGTCTCCTTGCCAAACTTCTGATTCAGCTGACCGTAGCGCATCAGCTGATCCTTCAGCCCCCGCGCCATCGCTTCCCAAAGGATCTCATCGTAATCAACCGGCTCATCCTCCAGAAGTGCTACCTGTGCCCGCAGACAATCCTCATTCTTCACAGCTTCCCTGACCACCGGGCTCTTAGCTTTCAAAGTATCCGGCTCCGATGCGGCGGTCTCTTTATCTGAATCCATCTCTCTGTCAAGCGCAGATTCTCTACCCGCCTCTGTTTTTCGTTCCGCAGCCGTCTCATAAGGCGCCTCCAGACACAAACAGCCGCGCATCAATCCTTCAATCCTGACACGCACCAGCTGCTTTGGCAGCTTCGCCACATTCTGGACTTTCGCTATCACACCGGTTCCATATAAATCTCGCAGACCCGGATTGTTCATATCCGGGTCCTTCTGTGTCACTATAAATAAAGTCTGATCCGCCTCCATTGCTGCCTCCACGGCACGGATCGACAATTCCCGACTGATATCAAAGCTGACAACCATTGTCGGAAATACGGTCAGACCGCGAAGCGGCAATACCGGCATATTTCTTACCATGTCTCCCATGTCTGTCTCTCTTAGATTCAAGCCGATGCCTCCACAAACCCGAATCTGCGTTTTCTCCTCGGCGTCATTTCCTCTGTGCGATAGGTCAGCTCCGGTTCTCCGGTGCCCTCTATCGTCTCTTTCGTCACAAGACAGGTCGCTATCGTGCTGTCAGACGGAATCCGGAACATGATATCCATCATCGCTGTCTCCATGATGGCACGAAGGCCTCTTGCTCCCGTCTTCCTCTTAATCGTCCGATCCGCGATCGCCTCAATCGCCTCCGGCGTAAAAGTCAGCTCCACATCGTCCAGTCCGAAAAGGCCCTGATACTGCTTGATGATCGCGTTCTTCGGCTCTGTCAGGATGCGGATCAGAGCATCCCGGTCAAGCTCTTCCAGAGAGACCACCACGGGCACACGGCCCATAAACTCAGGTATCATGCCAAACTTGATAAAGTCCTCCGGCAAAGCCTCTTTAAGCACTTCGCCGACATTGCGGTCGCTCTTCTGCGTCAGCTCTGAACCGAACCCAATGCCCTTTCGATCCATACGGGACTCAATAATCTTATCCAGCCCTTCAAAGGCTCCGCCGCAGATAAACAGGATATTCGTCGTATCAATCTGCAGAAGCTCCTGATGCGGATGCTTTCTTCCACCCTGCGGCGGTACAGAAGCAACCGTTCCTTCCAGGATCTTCAAAAGCGCCTGCTGTACACCTTCACCGGAAACATCCCTCGTGATCGAGGCGTTCTCCGACTTGCGGGTGATCTTGTCTATTTCATCGATATAAATAATTCCGTGTTCCGCTTTCTCGATATCATAATCCGCAGCCTGAATGATCTTCAGCAGGATATTCTCTACGTCTTCACCGACATAACCGGCCTCCGTCAGAGCAGTCGCGTCCGCGATCGCAAACGGAACATTCAAAAGGCGGGCGAGCGTCTGCGCAAGCAGCGTCTTGCCGCAGCCGGTCGGTCCCAGCATCAGAATATTGCTCTTCTGAAGCTCCACATCCAGATATTTTCCGCTGGTAATTCTTTTATAATGGTTGTAAACCGCTACAGAGAGCGCTTTCTTCGCTGCATCCTGCCCGATCACATAATCATCCAGAAATTCCTTGATCTGAGCCGGCTTAAGCAGATTGATCGCATCCGGATCATCGCCCAGATACTCCTCCGCCAGCTCTTCCTCTACGATCTCCGAGCAGATGTCAATACATTCATCGCAGATGTATACCCCGTTCGGGCCTGCGATCAGCTTCCGTACCTGATCCTCTGTCTTGTTGCAGAAAGAGCATCTGACTTTCTCAATCAATTTCCCCGGCATATCTCCACCTCTTGATCAAATCAATATATGGGACTGTCGCAAATCCTTCCTTTGTAACAGCCCCAACATCCCTTCTATTATCTGGATGTCACCACTTCGTCAATCAGCCCGTAAGCCTTTGCCTCTTCGGCAGTCATCCAGTTGTCTCTCTCCGTATCCGCCGCGATCACTTCAAACGGCTGTCCGGTGTTCTCCGCAAGCATTTCATTCAGCTTCTTTTTCGTCTGCAAAATCTTATCCGCAACGATCTTGATATCCGTCGCCTGTCCCTGCGCTCCGCCGGACGGCTGGTGGATCATCACCTCAGCGTTCGGAAGTGCAAAGCGCTTGCCCTTCTGGCCTCCCGCCAGCAGAAAAGCTCCCATGCTGGCAGCCATACCCATGCAGATCGTAGAGACATCACACTTCACATAATGCATGGTATCATAGATCGCCATACCCGCGGATACAGATCCTCCCGGGCTGTTGATATACAGGTGAATATCCTTATTCGGGTCCTCAGATTCCAGAAAAAGAAGCTGCGCAACGATCAGGTTCGCGCTGACGTCGGTCACTTCCTCACCGAGGAAAATGATACGATCCTTCAGCAATCTCGAATAAATATCGTAGGAGCGCTCGCCCCGACCTGTCTGTTCAATAACATAAGGTACAAAACTCATACTGCTCATCCCCCTTATATGCAATTCGTCCACCTTTCGTAACTGTACAGTGCCTCCACAGCTACGATTCAAGCAACTTTTGGCACCTCGGAGTATTGCTTTATTCCGCTTCCGTCTCCGGTGCTTCTGCAGAGACTTCCTGGGCTTCCACTTCTTCTGCAGATTCCACGGTCTCTACTTCTACTGCTGAATCCGTGATCAGATCCGCAGCTGCCTGAATCGCCAGATCATTCTTCATCTGCTCAGTCTCATAGTCGCCCATGAGCTCCTTGAGCTTATCAAACTCCATCCGATAGGACTCCGCCATCTTTTTGATCTCCTCATCCAGACGCTCGTCACTGATCTCGATATTTTCCGCTTCCGCAACCGCCTCAAGTACCAGTGAATTCTGGATCCGGCTCAACGCTTCCGGACGCATCTGCTCCTTCAGGGAATCCGGTGTCATGCCCAGAAACTGCATGTACTGCTCCAGAGTAAGGCCCTGCTGGCGGAGCTGATTCGACATATTCTCCGACATGCGCTCGATCTGCTCATCAATCATCGGCTCCGGAATCTCCATCTTGGCGTTCTCCGCAGCTTTCGCTACTGCTTTGTTCTGCTTTGTACGTCTCGCCTCTGCCTGCTTCTTCTCCAGCTGCTTTGCTCGAACATCGTTCTTATATTCTTCAAAAGTGTCAAACTCGGAAACATCCTGCGCAAACTCGTCGTCCAGCTCCGGAAGCTCCTTCACGGTAATGGCATTGACTGTACATTTAAACACCGCTTCTTTTCCCTTAAGCTCTTCCGCATGGTAATCCTCCGGGAACGTCACAGTGACATCCGTCTCTTCTCCGATCGTCTTACCGATCAGCTGCTCCTCAAAGCCCGGAATGAAGCTTCCCGAGCCAATGGTCAGCGGATAATCCGTGCCCTTGCCGCCGTCAAACGGTACTCCGTCCACCGAACCGTCAAAGTCAAGCTTGATCATATCGCCATCTGCTACCGGACGATCGTCCACATCGATCACTCGTGAATTCTGCTCGCGCTCCTTTTCGATCTCAGCGTCCACCTCTTCATCAGATACTTCCACCGGTGTCACCTCAACCTCAAGTCCTTTATATTCGCCAAGCGTCACCACCGGCTTCAACGCTACTTCCGCGGTAAAAATAAACGGCTTGCCCTCTTCGATCTGCACAATATCAATCGACGGACGGGATACAATCTCCTCCCCGCACTCATCGGCCGCTTTCGGATAAGCAGCATTGATCGCGCGGTTCGCAGCATCCTCAAAAAAGACGCCCGCTCCGTACAGCTTCTGAATCATCTTACGCGGAGCCTTGCCCTTGCGGAATCCGGGAACGTTGATCTTATTCTTTTCTGCCTGATATGCTTTGTCCAGTGCAGCTACAAACTCCTCTGCCGGAACCTCAATCGTGAGCTTTGCCATGTTATTTTCCAGTTTCTCTACCTGTACACTCATTGTACCGTGTTCCTCCTTGATTCTTCACGGCTGCCTGTTCTTTTTTCTTACAGCCGCACTTTTTTCTTCGGATCTCATCCGATGCCTGATAGCTTATGAAACCATTCTATCGAATCTCATCCTATGGGAAAACATTCTTCTCCCAAATACAGTCATTTGCATAGTATATCACAGCGCTATTAAAAATACCAGACTTTTTTTACCTCACCCATAAATAATAGAGGCCGCCAACTGATCCGCCGTCTTCTGGTCCCGCATCTGTGCCACCAGTGCCAGAGCAAACGGGATCGCCGTTCCCATACCGCGGCTGGTCGTTACATTGCCTGAGATTTCCACCGGATTCGTCGTGACCGTCGCCCCGGTCAGCTGCCCCTCAAATCCGGGGTAGCTCGTAGCCGTCCGGCCGTCCAGAAGTCCAAGTCCTCCCAGCACGCTGGGAGCCGCACAGATCGCGGCAATCCTCTTTCCTGCCGCCGCCTGCTCTTTTAAAAGATCTGCAAGCCCTTTATGAGCCGCCAGATGCTTCGTCCCCGGCATACCTCCGGGCAGCACAAACAGCTGCGCCGTATCCGCTTCAATCTCCCCGAATGCCAGATCCGCCTTCATCTCAATTCCGTGGCTTCCGGTAATCGCAGTCCCCTCCATCACCGAAACCATCTGCGTCTCAATCCCTGCTCTTCGCAGGATGTCAACAACCGTCAGACCCTCAATCTCTTCAAAACCATCTGCAAGAAAAACATAAGCTTCCGCCATTTCTTTTCGATACCTGCCTTTCTCAAACTATAATTCTCGACTTACACCGTCACTTTTTTACATAGTTTATCAGACGTTTTCCATAAAATCAACTGAATCCTCCTTTCCCAGCGGGAAAAAGTATGCTACACTGTCCGAAGTGGAACAATCAGTCCCGATTTACTAAGAAAGTGAGGCTTCCTATGGAAATCGAAAGAAAATTTCTGATCAGCACCCTGCCCGAAAATCTGGATAGCTATCCGTTTCACCGGATTGAGCAGGCTTATCTTTGCACAGCTCCCGTCATCCGCGTGCGCAGACAGGATGATGACTACATTCTGACCTACAAAGGAAGCGGCATGATGATGCGGGAAGAATACAACCTTCCTCTCACCCGCGAAGCTTATGAGCACCTTCTGCCCAAAGCGGACGGCAACATTCTGACGAAGAAAAGATACTTTATTCCGCTCTCTGACGGTCTGAACATCGAGCTCGATCTTTTTGAAGGAAATTTCGCCGGGCTTTGGATGGCCGAGGTGGAATTTCCGGATGAAGAGACTGCAAACCATTTCACTGCCCCCGGCTGGTTCGGAAAAGAAGTCACCTATGACCCTACTTACCACAATTCGAACATGAGCCAAGCCTGAATTCAGGCATAAAATTGTACTAAATCAAAAACATTTTCATGCCCTCAACACGTTTTTGCATTTCATTCGTTATTGTTATTATAAATAAAAACATTGGGGGCAAAAAATGAAAAATCGAACATACGTAAGAAAAATGCGGGAATTCCGCGAAAAGGCGAACTATACGCAACAGGAAATCAGCGATCTGCTCTGTGTCCAACGACAAACCTACTGTAATTATGAAAATGGACTCCGCATGCCGTCCATCGAGGTAATGATCCGGCTGACTGAAATATACAGCATCAGCATGGATTCTCTGACCCGCGACATAGATGCAAGACTGTTAAGTGCGGAGCAAAGGATCCTGTTGGATGAGTTCTCT
The DNA here is from genome assembly GCA_020859985.1 of Clostridiales bacterium. Taxonomy (GTDB): domain Bacteria; phylum Bacillota; class Clostridia; order Lachnospirales; family Lachnospiraceae; genus Choladousia. The sequence continues at coordinate 4,414 of JAJBVD010000086.1, read as the reverse complement.
CAGCTGTGCACCAACGATCAGGGTGAGATCCTGCAAACCATCCTGGCCAAAAGGCAAACGGAGATTCAGTGACTGCGGCCAGCGGGAGTCGAACCCGCACGGTCTCCCACAGGAACCTAAATCCTGCACGTCTGCCAATTCCGTCATGGCCGCAAACTTAAGCTGGGCTAGCCGGATTCGAACCGGCGAATCCAGGAGTCAAAGTCCTGTGCCTTACCGCTTGGCGATAGCCCAATAACAGATAAAAATCCTGCATCAGTGCGCGATGCAGGATCGAGAAAGGGTGGATAAAGGGATTCGAACCCTTGGCCTCCAGAGCCACAATCTGGCGCGCTAACCAGCTGCGCTATACCCACCATAATATCCATTCTTTCATTTTTTAAACGGAACTGACCCGTCTGCAATATTTAAATGATCTAAATGGAAACGAGCCTGAAGGGATTCGAACCCCCGACCCACGGCTTAGAAGGCCGTTGCTCTATCCGACTGAGCTACAGACTCAAAAAGCGGGTGATGGGAATCGAACCCACGTGTCCAGCTTGGAAGGCTGGTGTTCTACCATTGAACTACACCCGCAAATAAAATATAAGGATGAGATCGGGGTGACAGGATTCGAACCTGCGGCCTCCTGGTCCCAAACCAGGCGCTCTAGCCAAGCTGAGCCACACCCCGAAGCAGCTAATCAAGGCGTCCTGGCGCTTGACGCGAAATGTATTATATTACAGGACGCCGTAGATGTCAACCGTTTTTTTCGGTTTCTTACGAAGCTTTTTTCATATGTTTATACAGTCAAATCATCTATTTTACACGATCTTACACACGATATTACACACGATAGACGTAACTCTCCTTGCGCGGCTTCGCCTGCGGCAGATCACCGTCACGATAGCCGAGAATACAGTGGCCAATGCCCTGATAGTCGCCTTCAATGCCCCATTCTTTGAGGAGTGCTTTGCCTTCTTCGGAATCAAACACCTCTTTTGCGCGATGAATCCAGCAGGAATCAACGCCTATGGAAAATGCCGCATTCATCATATTGCCCATAACAAGCGCGCCATCCTCTACAAAAGTAGCACGGTTTTTATCTGCCAGCACGACCACCACAGTCGGGGCGCCGTAAAACGGATCTGTGGAAACCCCCATCACGGCCGCATTCATTCTGGAAAGCTTTGTGATCGTCTCAGGATCCTGAACCACTACCATGATCGGCGACTGTGCCCCCATACCGGTCGGCGCGTAACTGCCCGCTTCCAGAATCTGTTCCAGTTCACTGTCTTTAATCTGCTCCGATCTGTACTTGCGCACACTTCTTCTCTCTTTGAGACAATTCAATACTTCGTTCATTTCGTTTCCTCCTTGTCTTTCATATACTTCGATTGGCTAAAAACCAAACGTTTTCGTTTTCTTTCTCCTGCATTCACCCCAACGCTACATCCAGTACCATCATTAACGCAAATCCGACCGCAAAGCCAATCGTTCCATGATTGCTGTGCTCCCCTGCTGATGCTTCCGGTATCAGTTCCTCTACCACTACATAAAGCATTGCGCCCGCCGCGAAAGCAAGCAGATACGGCAGAAGCGGAGTTACAAATCTTGACAGCAGAATTGTAAAAGCTGCACCGACCGGCTCCACTATCCCGGAAAGTACACCACACAGAAAAGCCTTCGGGCGGCTCATATTCCCACTGCTGCGAAGCGGAAGACTGATCACCGCGCCCTCAGGAAAATTCTGGATCGCAATTCCAATAGACAAAGCCAGTGCGGCGGCAGATGTGATCTGCGCCTGCCCGGAAAGCACACCTGCAAAAGCAACACCAACTGCCATCCCTTCCGGAATGTTATGCAGCGTTACTGCAAGCAGCAGCATCGTCGTTTTTGACAGTCCACAGGACGGCCCCTCCGCCTGATCACTGTCCAAATGCAGATGAGGAATCCACATATCCATTAAAAGCAGAAATGCAAACCCGACCGCCAGACCGACCAGCGCCGGAAAAAACGCAAGCTTTCCCAGATCCTGTGACATATCCATGGCAGGAATCAGCAATGACCACACAGAAGCGGCCACCATTACTCCGGACGCAAATCCCAGCAATGTTTTCTGCAGTCCGGGTTTTAATTCATTTTTCAGAAAAAACACGCATGCAGCTCCCAAGGCAGTGCCGATTAAAGGGATCAGCAAGCCAGGCAATACATTTGCTATCATCCATACTCCTTTCATGTCCTCATACGGCACACTTTCCCCTTTTTCACATTCTATGAGCGTAAGCCGTATTTTGTTCCACCTGCAGCCGTTTTCAGAAAAATTCCATAAAAAATCAGTTGATCACGATATCCTCCAGTCTGCGCTTCGGTACGTAATGAACATCATTTTCATCACGATAATAATTCGTCGGCTCATTCGCACCGATCGTAGTCAGAACCACCTTCTCAGCAGGCTTTCCGATTGCCACCACAAGAAGCGGAACCAGATACTCCGGCAGTTGTGCCGCTTCTGAAATCCCAGCCGGACTGAAGTTACCGATCATACAGCCTCCAAGTCCCATTTCCGTTGCGGAAAGCAGGATTGTCTGCGCCGCGATTCCCACATCTCGTGTAAAACGAGAGGTAGATTCCCATACACGCGTGTCCTGACAGATTACAATAAATGCAGTCGGATACATCCCCTTATGCGGAAGCTCCAGATCCGGTAAACCTCTGGCCCACTTTGTCAGCGGCTGAATACGATCCACATCCTCTTTTTCATAAGCCAGATAATAACGCAGCGGCTGCTGATTTACACTGGAAGCAGTCAGACGCGCACAATCCACCATTTCAAGTAATTCATCACGGCTCACTCTCCGGCTCTCATCAAACCCACGGTAACTGCGATTCGCTTTTACAAGTTCTTTCAATTCCATACCCTAACGTCTCCCTTCGATTCCATTCGACTGGTTTTCTGTCGTTTTTTTTTATTTTAGCAAATACCTGTATACCTGTGCAAGCACATTTTCTCAGAACTGTACATTACCTGCCAGAATAAAAGAAGTGAAGCGCATAAATACATTTTTATTATGCAGTACCCGTCTCCTCCGGAAGACGGAACCCTTCGCCGATTACCTCGTTCGATTCTACTATAATCACAAACGCCTTTTTATCTACCTCATGTGCCAGATTACGGATCCGATACATTTCCTTTTTGCCGCTCGCACACATCACAACGCTCTTCTCTTCCCCGCTGTATCCGCCGGAGCCTTTTAAAATTGTCGCACCGCGCCCGGATTTATCATCAATTGTCCGAACCATTTCTTTCGGTTTTTCCGTAACAATCAGGGTCAGCTTACCGGAATTTGTCCCGTACAGCACCCGATCCAGCACCGTGGTATACAGGTAGTTCAAAATAATCCCATATAGGACGGCATCTACATCCCCAAAAAGCATCCCGCTTATAAAAATGACAGCCACATCCATTGTAAAAGCAATCCTGCCGAGGGAAAGATGAGGCCGATAGCAGCGGATCGTCATCATAATAAAATCAAATCCACCCGTAGACGAATTGCGCATAAAAGCAAGCGCGTAGCCAAGCCCGCAAAACACGCCCGCGCAGATTGCGGCAAGTATCAGTTCCCCATGATATGCGGGCAGCTTCGGTCCCAGACTGTCTATAATAAACGACGTAATCAAAGTGGTCCTGAGCGAATTGATATAAAAGCTTTTCCCGAGTGTTCTGTAACAGAAAATTGCTATCGGAATATTCAGCACGACTGTCATGACACCTACAGGCAGGCCAAACAAATGATAAAATAGTAATGACAGGCCGGACACCCCAGCCATTGGAAAATCTGCCGGTATCGCAAAGCTGTAAATAGCGATTGCGAGCAAAATCCCGCATAGGACATCAGCAAGAATCTCCAGCAGTCCTTTCTGAATTTTTTTCAAATACCTCATCTCCTATCATGAAAAAATGAAAGCTGCGCCAGTGACAGCTGGCAATTTACATACGCAAACATTTGTAAAAAAGAATGCGCCTTGGCGCATTCTCGCGCCGAGCGCGGTCGCTTTAGCGACGTGTTTCCATACGCGCGAGTGCGCATCCTCGCGGAGCGTTTTGCTTTATAGGAACAAAGTTTCCTATAAAGCAAAAACAGCAGACATAAAATGCCTGCTGTTTATTATCAACTGTCCGTATCTTTTTATCCATATTATAATATCAAAAATAAAAATACTCAAAAATGCCGGCTACCGGACTTGAACCGGTACGAGGTTGCCCCCGAGGGATTTTAAGTCCCTTGCGTCTGCCAATTCCGCCAAGCCGGCAAACCTGAAACTGTCTGAAACCCATCAAACAGTTTGAGCACAGGGAAATCAATCCCTATGCTCAAGCGACCCAGATGAGACTCGAACTCACGACCTCCGCCGTGACAGGGCGGCGCTCTAA
>JAJBVD010000060.1 GCA_020859985.1 Clostridiales bacterium | reverse complement strand
ATGTCCTGGGTGCGGATGATACCGGAGAAACAAGCTGGGGAGTAAGTGCGGAAGAGCTTCGTAACTTATTGACCAGATAGAAGCTATGATACCAGAGTTATCCAACCGCAGCGTTACAGATGCAGTTATTACAGACAGTGTGAAAGAGGAGGGACTTAAATACCTCTCTGGTGAGGCTGGCCTGGATACTGTAGTAAGCAGTATTATGCAGACGGTGACCCTGCACCTGGCGGAATAAAGGAGGGAGGATTCATTCACGCAATTTCTGGTAAAGGCTCATTTTGAACCTTTACCAGAATTACAACGCTGCATTTCAAAAAGAACTGGAGTATCGTTTCATAGTAAATTGTAAAGTTGTCTGGTTTAATTTGACCAAACCAAAATAGATTTGAATGAATTCATAACTGCTATTTTTTTCTTCGTTGCATCATCATGGCAACAGCCTCTTCATGGCTGATATCAGGACTTTCCTGATTTTCTTTTGTATAGTCCCCGTATCCGGTATCAAATTGCTGAATAAAACGAACCATTCCTACAGGGCCAAGAGCTTCTCTTAGAGCATTAAAACCTGCATTTCTGATTTCAGCCGGATTATTTAAATTAATCTGCATTATTTTAGACACCTCTATATATTGCAACTCTAATAGGCTATAGACTTTATGCATACTGCTGTACATCAAAGATATCACAATTAGCGCCTCATATCAACTTGTTCTTCGAAATGTTTGAGGATGATTTTTTGGGGGCTTCACAGCGACACGATTCTATGTTATTATCGAGTTGGTGCATATATCGTAAAGACATCGGGAGGAGGATTCAGGATGCAAATGAATGAGGACTGCATTGCCATCTATTCCCGCAAATCAAGATTTACGGAAAAAGGCGAGAGCATCGGCAATCAGGTAGAGCTTTGTAAGGAGTATATTCAGATACACTATGGGACAGAAGCGCTGGAACACGTAGTGATTTATGAAGATGAAGGCTTTTCGGGCGGGAACCTGAATCGCCCGGATTACAAGAAAATGATGGCAGCGGCGAGAAAGCGTAAATTCAAAGCTATCGTTGTCTATCGCCTTGACCGAATCAGCCGTAACATTGGGGACTTTGCCGGTTTGATTGAGGAACTGGCTCGATTGGACATTGCGTTTGTTTCCATCAAAGAGCAGTTTGATACCGGTACACCTATGGGGCGGGCCATGATGTATATTGCTTCTGTTTTTTCGCAGCTGGAACGGGAGACGATTGCAGAACGGATTCGGGATAATATGCACGAGCTTGCAAAGACAGGCCGTTGGCTGGGCGGAACAACGCCGACCGGTTATTCCTCAGAGGCGGTAAAGAGTGTTAATATTGATGGAAAAACAAAAAAAGCCTGCAAGCTGAAGCTGATTCCGGAGGAAGCGGAAGTGGTCAGACTGATCTTTGATAAGTATGTGGAGACGGATTCCCTGACGCTTACGGAGACGGAACTGCTGAATCAGGGATACAAAACCAAAAATAATAAGACCTTTACCCGCTTTTCCATCAAGTCTATTTTGCAGAATCCTGTTTATGCAATCGCGGATCAGGAGATGTATGATTACTTTGTGAATGCTAAGTCGGAGCTGTTTTCCAGAAAAGAAGATTTTGATGGCGTTCATGGGATTATGGCTTACAACCGTACCGATCAGGAAAAGGGAAAAACGACGATTCTGCGTCCATTAAATGAGTGGATTGTATCGGTTGGCCTGCATCCCGGCATCATCCCCGGAAAGGTATGGGTACGGGTACAGGAGTCACTGGAGAGGAACAAATCGAAATCCTATCGCAAACCGCGCAGTAATGAGGCTTTGCTGACCGGATTGCTGTACTGCAGCTGCGGCAGCCGCATGTATCCGAAGCTTGACCGGCGCAGAAGTCTGGACGGAAAGCCGGTTTACACTTATATCTGCAAAATGAAAGAGCGAAGCGGCGGCAGCATTTGCAATCAGAAGAATGCGAATGGAAATACACTGGATGCTGCAATCATAGAGCAGATTAAGCTGCTGGAGGACGATCAGGGAACCTTTATGAAACAGCTTGAGCAGAGCCGAAGCTTTTACATGGGTGACCGCACGGATTATGAGGAACGGCTTGCGTCCCTTCAGCAGGACAGGAGCACTGCTGAAAAAAAGATGGAGGCGCTCGTAGATTCGTTGGCAGAAGTAAGCGATGCAACAGCCAGAAGCGCTGTGGTGAAGCGGATTGAGCAGTTGAGCCGTGAATGTAAGGAGCTGGATTCCCGCATTCATGAGCTGGAAGATATGACCGCCGGACACGCGCTTAGTGACATTGAGTTTGATGTATTGCGTCAGCTGTTATCTTCCTTCAAATCAGGCATTGATGAAATGTCGGTGGAACAGAAGCGGGCGGCAATCCGGACTCTTGTGCGGCGTGTGGTCTGGGATGGAACAAACGCCCATATGATTTTATTCGGCGCTTCCGAGGACGAGATTGAGTATCCACAAATCACCGGCCTGGATCAGACAGCGGATGGCGGCACGGATGCTTCAGAAAAACTGGAACGGTTTTCTGATGTGGATTATGAGGACGAAACGGATGCTTCAGACAGCTTATCGGGTACTAATTCCGGAGATGAGGGGTCTGAATCAGCCAATCTGTCTCCAAAAACGCGTCGGGGCGACGATAGCAAACGAGCTTTTGATGATGCTGCGGGCAAGGAAAAAATTGTCGCATGAGGTCTCCATGTACGAGAAGATCGGGACGGATCAGGACGGCAGGGAGCTGCGTCTGATGGATATCCTCGAGAGTGAGCCGGTTGATGTGGTCGGGAATCTGGAGACGCAGAAAAATATCAGGCAGGTGCGGGCAAACATTGAGCGTACACTGAATGAACGGGAGCGGCAGGTGATCACGGAACGCTATGGACTGGATGGCAAAAAGGAGCGGACGCAGCGCGAGATCGCGGCAGATCTGGGAATCAGCCGCTCGTATGTATCCAGACTGGAAAAACGGGCGCTGGAGAAGCTGCGGGATGGGCTGACGGTCTGAAAAATGCTGCATCTGCGGCGCGGGTGTGCCGGATGGCTTTTGCGTATGTTGTATATGAGATGAATATTTCATAGTGATTCTGTTCAGAATAGAATCACAGAGAGTATTAGAAGAAGGTTTTAAAGCCTGATTTTCAGGACGGTAAAGGAAATGTGTCCGGAAATCCGGCGCAAAGCGCAAGCTGACCGGAAAACCAATGGAAAACCAACGAAAAACCAATTGTAAGCGAAACAGGGAGGTACGACATGAAACTTTTATTCTTCGGTACAAAGAGCTATGACAAAAAGTATCTGCTTCCGTATATGGAGCAGGAAAAGTACGCGGACATTAAGGTGAAATTCATCGAAGCGGAGCTGACGCCGAACACGGCTATGCTCGCCAGAGGCTATGACGCGGTGTGTGCGTTTGTCAACATGGATGTCGGCACACAGACGGTGGAACTGCTGAATGAGTGCGGTGTGCGCCTGATCCTGATGCGCTGCGCAGGCTACAACAATGTGGATCTGGAAGCTGCGAAAAAATATGGAATCCGTGTGGCTCACGTGCCGGGCTACTCGCCGGAATCAGTAGCTGAACATGCGATGGCGCTGGCTCTGACTGCGAACCGTCATCTGCACAAGGCATACATCAAGGTACGCGAGAACAATTACAGCCTGACGGGGCTGCTGGGCGTCTCCTTTTACGGCCGCACGGCCGGTATTGTCGGCACCGGACGTATCGGAGCGGCAATGGCACGCATCTGCCAGGGCTTTGGCATGCATGTGATCGCATATGATATGTATCCGAACAAGAGCCTGGATTTCGTGGAATATGTTTCTCTCGAAGAGCTGCTTCGCAGATCGGATCTGATCTCCCTGCACTGTCCGCTTACGCCGGAGACCCATCATATGATCAATATCGACACGATCGGGCAAATGAAAGACGGCGTGATTCTGGTCAACACCTCCCGCGGAGGCCTGATCAAGACGGAGGATCTGGTGCGCGGCATCCGCGAAAATAAATTCTTTGCGGTCGGCCTGGATGTTTATGAGGAGGAGAATGGCACGGTTTATGAGGATATGTCGGATGAGATCATGCAGCATTCGACCGTGGCGCGTCTGCTGTCCTTCCCAAATGTCATCGTGACCTCCCATCAGGGATTCTTTACAGAGGAAGCGATGCAGGCCATCAGCGAGACGACGATGGAGAACGCGCTGGCGTTTGAAAAAGGAGAGAAAGGTCCGAACGAGCTGTTTTAAAGATGAAGACGGAAAAGCAGATTGCCGGGACAGACAGATAAACATGAAAAAGGCACGGATAAGCTTTGCCATGCGGCATTGCTTCCGTGCCTCTTTTTCATTTTGAGTCAATATCGCAGCAAGTACGCGATCTGCTTATGAATGTAAGCACACGAACCTGCCCTAACCGGACTACTCTCTGAACTCAAATAATTTGGCAATCGGAATCTCCAGCACGTCCGAGATATCGAACAGAAGCTCGAGTGAAACGGAAGTCGGCATGTTGGGAGCCTCAATGTTGCTCAGATGCGTGCGGCTCACGTTGATCGCTTCGGCGAGCTGCAGCTGCGTCATTCCATTCATTTTCCGATAATAAGCGATGGTAAGGCCAAGCTGGCGGTACTGCTTTTTTCTCTTTTCTGATACTGCTGCCATGAAAATTTCCTCCTTTGTATAGTAGCAATGGTAACAACCGGCATGCGCCGGGAATCATTGCTTTTGGCTCCTTATAGTTTAATGCCGAACAAAAGAAACATAAACAATTATACCTCATGCAGTGGCAAAATAAAAGAGTGCGTCAAAAATAATCTGTATTATTGAGACAAAACGCGGATGGATTTTTGTGTATTCCATACTTGCAGGAGTATGTTTTGGTACATTTTAGGGAAAATTAGAATTGGTTCCGAAGAAAAAAATACTTGCAATATGGAATGGTTTGCGTTATCATGACTAACAGTTTAAGAGTGGTTCTTCGGGGCGGGGTGTGATTCCCCACCGGCGGTATAGTCCGCGACCCGCGCAAGCGGCTGATCCGGTGACGTTTTTAGTACAGAGCGAATTCCGGAACCGACAGTATAGTCTGGATGAGAGAAGAATACAAAGCGATATTTTGTATCGTGCGATTCTGCCGCGAAGATTTCTAAATGGATCTTCCGGCTTTTTCTTTATGCGCAGAACCGGGCGAGGAAGTTTTGCGGCTAAAGCCGCACCCGGTTCACGCAGGCGAGCAGGAGCCGACAAGTCGTCTCTGCTCGATTGCAGAACCGTGTAAGGGATTTTTTTGAAGAACCTTTTTCTTAAATAAAATATTTATAGAAAAGGAGAACAAGAAAATGGGAAACGGATTATTACAGACAATTGCGGACAATTTGCAGTTCGTCGCGGTGTGCACTCTGGTGATTGCGGCGATCATTGGTGTGTCGTGGGTGCTGGAGGCTACCGTGCTGAAGAAGAACATTGCGCAGATCGGGCGCACACGTTACATCACTATCTGCGGCATGCTGGGTGCCATCGCCATGATTCTGCACATTCTGGACTTTCCGCTGATCGCGATCGCACCAAGCTTTTATAAGCTGGACTTTAGCGAGATTCCGGTGATGATCGGCGCGTTCTGTTTAGGGCCGATGGGCGGTGTGGTCATTGAGCTGGTAAAGATTCTGCTTAAGCTGATCATCAAGGGGACCTCCACCGCGTTTGTCGGGGATCTGGCGAATTTTGTGGTCGGCTGCTCGTTTGTCGTTCCGGCAGCAGTGGTGTATCATCTGAAAAAAACACGTACGATGGCAGTGATCGGCCTTGTGACTGGCACGGTAGTGCTGGTGATTTTTGGCACCATGTTCAATGCGATTTACCTGTTGCCGGCATTTGCAAACCTTTACGGAATGCCGCTGGATTCCATCATCGGAATGGGCAGTGCGGTGAACGGCGCAGTGACCAATGTGACGACATTTGTGATCTTCTGTGTCGCTCCGCTGAATCTGATTAAGGGTGTCTGCATTTCGGTTCCGACCATGCTTCTGTACAAGCGGATCAGCGTAGTGCTGCGCACGGCTTCGCAGGATTCCTATGCGGAGAGCAAGAGACATCAGCCGCAGGGCTGACCTTTCGCCAGAGCTGCTGTTCCGGCGGAACACGTCTTATTTGTTTCTGTACATAAAACCATGGTGTGACAGTTTCTGAAAAACCCGCTTCGCAAAAATGTTTTATTATCTGCGAAGCGGGTTTTTCATAGGAAAAGAATTATTCTGCATTGTTACTTGCAAACATTTACAGGCTCCCCTGCGAGATATGCATATACATTGCCGAATACGATCTCCGCACGGCGAAGCATCGCTTCTTCCGAGATGAACGCCTGATGCGGCGTGAGGAGCGTGTTTTTCGCGTGGAGCAGCGGGTAATCCGACGGAAGCGGCGGCTCCATGTCATATACATCGATGCAGGCGAAGCCGAGCCGGTCTTCGTTCAGCGCTTCGGCCAGTGCGGCATTGTCCACAATCGGACCGCGGGCGCAGTTGATAAAGACAGTGTCTGGACGCATGAGGGCAATCCGGTCTTTGGAGAGAAAACCGCGTGTCTGTGCGTTCAGAGGCAGATTCAGCGATACAATGTCGCTGGTGGAAAGAACCTCCTCGAGAGATTTATACTCGATGCCGAGTGCTTTTGCCTCCTCATTTTCACTTCGGTTATATGCGATCACCTTCGCGCCGAAAGCGAGGAACAGCTTTGCAGTCATCAGGCCGATACGCCCCAGACCGATGATGCCGACAGTACGTCCAGCAATCTCGCGTCCGCCAATCCCGGCACTGGTGCCGCCTGCGCGCACAATGCCGTCCGCCTTTACAACCTTTCGCATTGCGTCAATCGCCATGCCGATGATCAGCTCCGCGACCGTCTGGTTTGAGTAGCCGGCGGCGTTGCAGATCATGACGCCGCGCTCGCGGCACGCGTCGACCGCTACATGGTCAATTCCGGTAAATGCGACCGAGAGCATTTTCAAAGAATCCGTGCTCTCTACTACTTCAGCGGGGTAAGGATTATTTGCGATCATGACAATCTCGCAGCCGGCGCTTCGTGCGGCCAGCTCTTTCGGATCCGTTGTTTTTGTGTCATAGCTGACAAATTCATGCCCCATATCCGTCAGCTTTTTTGCATGTCCTTCAATCACATCTGCCGGTACTCCGATCGGCTCCAATAAAGATATTTTCATTTTCACACCTCGTATTTTATGTTTTCTTCCGATAAGTCACACTATCGGAACTTCGTTCCTTCGTGCGACAAGTGCCAGAATCCAGCTGTGCTCCGCACATCTGCCGCTGCTGCGCAGCTATCGATTCTGTCACTGACCTATCAAGAAAAGTCCGCAAGCGCACTTTTCTTCTGATAGGTCACATTATATAATACATGCCGGAAAATGTCACGCTCATCTATTGTTTAATCCGCAGAAATCTGCTATAGTGATGCAGAGTTGGGAAACGGCATAGAACGCGTATTCCCGGGGAGAGGTGTCAGTTATGATGAAGTTAAGATCGAGGGATACCCAACGGCTGTTGGAAGTCCTTTATGTTTTGCTGTGTTTTGTTTTCTTTTTTGTGTGGAGTACTTCGAAAGGACTAAGTTATGCTCCGGATGAGTACATGCGCTACGATATTCCTCTGTATATCTATACATATGGGAAATTGCCGTCCGGATATGAGGTGTCACTGCGGAATGCAATATGGGGATTTAGTTACGCTTATTATCCCACCTTCCTTGGTTCTCTGCTCAGTGCATTTTTCATGAAAGTGGTCAGCTTTTTTACTGTAGAGGAATTTGCCCTTCTGGTCGCGGCGCGCTTTACCAGCGTGTTGTCCGGTACAGTCACGGTATATTATATTTTAAAAATCGCGGAAAGACTTTTTTCAAAAGAAGCGAAATGGATCAGCGCGGTACTGATCTCAACGATTCCTCAATTTGTATTTCTGACCAGCTACGTGAATAATGACATCCTCTGTGTTTGTGGGAGCGCGTTGATCTGCTACGCGTGGATATGCGGGCTTCAGGATGACTGGAATATAAAAAATTCTGTTACGCTGAGTATTGGCATGATTGTTGTGGCACTTTCCTATTATAATGCGTATGGCTGGATTCTCTGCAGCGCGGTTTTGTTTATATTGAGTTTTGTGATCAGGGAAAAAGGACAGAAGAATTATAAAAAAATGTGGGGCCTGGGTTGTTTTATAGTTGTTTTAGTCTGCGCATTTACAGCATTCTTTTTTATCAGAAATGCATTGCTTTATGACGGAGATTTTCTGGGAATGTCTACTCTTCTGGAAGCTTCGGAAAAGTATGCGATGGAAGAGTATAAACCTTCGAACCGCAATACTGCACTCAATCTGGGGATTCCCTTTTATGAAATGCTTGTTTCCGGATATTGGACTGGTGTACCATGGCTCGTTACTACCTGGAAAAGCTTTTTTGGGGTATTTGGATACATGTCGGTATATATGTCAGCGTGGATATACAAAATGTATGTCCTGATTGTCGTGGTATGCGTTGGCGGGATAGCAGTGCAGGTTACGCAATGGTTTAGAGGCGTCCGCACGGTCTTAGGCAGCAGAAAAAAGATGGCTTTGTTTTATGGAACATTGCTGATGGTCTCTGCGATTACAGCTGCCCTCAGCATTTACTATAGCTATGCGGTGGATTACCAGCCGCAGGGAAGATATTGCTATCCGATGATCATCGCGCTGTTCATTTTTCTGGGAACCGGGATAGACTGGCTGATTGGAAAAGTACGCTCGCTGCCGGTGAGATGTGGAATTGCCGCGGGTTCTTCGGCCTTGCTGATAGCTTTGGTTGTTTCCGTGTTTTTCTTTACTTATCTGTAGTGGAAACATCCGGAAAGAAGCGCTGTTTGTGGCGGTATCTTTATGAATGGAAAATGATTATGAAAAAAGAATGGCATTTTGCCGCAAAGATAGTATAATAAAAATCATGTGCCGTATCCTTATCTGGCGGTAAAAATAAGGAAGAGGCAGAATTAGCAGGAGGCCATTGAATATAAAATGGGAACCATCAAAAAGATTAAAAAAATCACCTCGAATCCGTATGTCAATCTCTACGATATGGATGTGGAGAATGACAAGGGACACGCGGGAAAATATTACATTGCGTCCAGAGCAAAGACTCCGGAAATGCTGGAGCTGAATACAAAACGGCAGTCGCCGGACGGCGTGGTGATCTACAGCCTGTATGGGGAGCAGCATGACCGTGTGGTTCTTGTCCGGCAGTATCGCTACGCGATTGACAATTATATTTATGAATTTCCGGCCGGCCTGGTCGAACCGGGAGAAGAGTACCACAGTGCCGCGGTGCGCGAATTGCGTGAGGAGACAGGGCTTACCCTGCACCCGATCCCGGTTGACACCATTTATCAGAAACCGTATTATACAACTATCGGTATGACGGATGAGTGCTGCGCTACGGTATATGGATACGCGGATGGGGAAATCAGCGCGGATATGCAGGAGACCTCGGAGGAGATCGAGGTGGTTCTGGCCGATCGCAGCGAAGTGCGGCGGATTCTGCGCGAGGAGCGGGTATCCATCATGTGCTCGTATATGCTGATGCATTTTCTGAAGGACGAGGAGCCGTTCCGTTTTTTACATTGCTGAGTTTCAGGACTTCTAAAGTGCCTATGGCAGCAGATTCGGAGATAGATTGGATGACGATAGAGACATATTCAGAAAAGGAGACGCTGGAGCTGGGGCGCAGCCTTGGCAAAAATGCGGCTCCCGGTCAGGTATTTGCGCTGGAGGGAGACCTTGGCGTTGGGAAAACTGTACTGACAAAAGGGCTTGCCGAAGGACTTGACATCACAGAGCCGGTCAGCAGCCCTACTTTTACGATCCTGCAGATCTATGAGGAGGGGCGGCTGCCGCTTTATCATTTTGATGTGTACCGGATCGGCGATCCGGAAGAGATGGAAGAGATCGGTTATGAGGATTATTTTTACGGGGAAGGTGTTTGCCTGATCGAATGGGCGAACCTGATTCCTGAGCTTTTGCCCCCGCAGACAGTGCGCATTCAGATTGAAAAAGATCCGGCACGGGGATTTGATTACCGGAAAATCACATTTTCTCCGGAAATTCAGCTCTGATTATCCTGCAAAGAGCGTATGGATGGTAATAATAATCATTTGCCTTCGGGCGGAAAGAGAATAGAATTATGAAAATATTGGCGTTGGACAGCTCCGGCCTGGTAGCGTCCGTGGCGGTTGCCGAAGATGATGTGCTGCTGGCCGAGTATACGGTAAATTATAAAAAGACGCATTCCCAGACCCTTCTTCCGATGCTGGATGAAGTGGCGAAAATGATCGAGCTGGATCTGCAGTCTGTGGATGCGATTGCTGTGGCCGGCGGCCCCGGCTCATTTACCGGGCTGCGTATCGGTTCGGCGACGGCAAAAGGGCTTGGACTTGCATTGGACAAGCCTCTGATTTCTGTGCCGACTGTGGATGCGCTTGCGTGGAATCTGTACGGATGTCAGGAATCTATCTGCCCGATGATGGATGCGCGCAGAAGTCAGGTATATACGGGGATTTATACATTTCATGGAGATGAGTTTGTCACAAAACGCGCACAGGAGCCGATGGCCGTTGCAGATCTTGCCGGGGTGCTCAATGATCTGGGCGGCAGTGTTGTGTTCCTTGGTGATGGAGTGCCGGTCTATCGGGAGATGATTGCTTCTCTGCTTAAAGTACCATACCGGTTTGCACCGGCGCATCTGAACCGGCAGCGTGCCTCGGCTGTGGCAGTACTCGCGATGAAGTATTACAGGGAGGACAAACTGCAGACGGCTGCGGAGCACCGGCCGGAATACCTGCGGCTTTCCCAGGCGGAGCGTGAGCGGGCAGAGAAAGCCGATAAGGCCTCTGCGTCAGAAAAGACAGCGTCTGCCGATGGGGCAGAAACGCAAATACAGGAATAAAACGGACTTGAACAGGGAGCGGCGCGGATGACAGAGAATAATCGGATGGAACAGGGAGCGGCGCGGATGACAGAAAAAAATCGGATGAGAAGAGAACAAATCCGGCTTGATGTGATGCAGCTGTCCGATATTCCGGAAGTGGCCGCGATCGAACGGCAGACCTTTTCACAGCCATGGACGGAAAAGGGATTTCGTGATGCCCTGGAACAGGGGGATTCCCTTTATCTGGTGGCACGAATGGAAGACGGGAATGAGATAGCGGGATATTGCGGCTTTCAGCAGGGCCTGGATGAGGCGGAGCTGCTGAATGTTGCCGTGCGCAGCGATTTCAGGGAAAACGGGATCGGATGCGTGATGCTGCGCCTCCTTTTAAAGCTGGGACGCGGGCGGGGAGTGCATCGCTTTGTCCTCGAGGTGCGCAAAAGCAATGCTGCAGCTCTTCACCTTTATGAAAAGCTTGGCTTTGTTGTCGAAGGCGTGCGCAAAAATTTTTATGAAAAACCGACGGAGGACGCAGTCATCATGAGCCGACAGGTTCGGGAGAAGTAAAGCGACTTACGTCGTTTACTATAAAAATGCCGAATTCTGATTTCTGTAAATATGGATGGCTGTGTGCTGCATATCCGTTTTCATAGAAAGAAAGCAACTGTGAAGATACGGAACAGTTACGAAATAAGAATCCCGGATTGACAGTAATTTCCGATAGCCGAAACGGACGGTATAGATTATACTGTCACTGTCCGGTGAGCCGGGCAAGGCAGGATCTGCATTCAGAAGCAGAAACTGATGCCGCAAAGCGTGATCACATCCGCTGCAATAATATGTGAAGCGGAGTGCACGGGCATATATTCGGGAGGAGGATTTCAGATGAAAGAACAAAAGCTTACCCGCTGCAATGGCTGTGGGAAAACGATTGCCTTTGAGAATGATATGTACCGGGAGGGCGTGCTTCAGGTGGAGCAGGAATGGGGCTATTTTTCCGGAAAAGACGGGGAACGCCATTCTTTTTGTCTCTGTGAAGCCTGTTACGATAAAATGATCCGGAATTTTGCAATCCCGGTAAAGATTGAAGAATATCTGTAACTGTGAAGAAATTTAACAGTTGCGAATATCTGTGAGGAAAACCTATGCTGGATGTATGTTTGCTGGGAAGCGGCGGGATGATGCCGCTTCCCTATCGGTGGCTGACGTCTTTGATGACGCGGTTCAATGGAAGCAGCCTTTTGATTGACTGCGGGGAAGGAACGCAGGTTGCGCTCCGCGAAAAAGGCTGGAGCTTCAAGCCGATTGATACAATTTGTTTTACCCATTATCACGGGGACCACATCAGCGGACTCCCCGGACTTTTGCTGACAATGGGAAACGCAGAACGCACGGAGCCGGTGACCATGATTGGTCCCAAAGGTTTGGAACGGGTTGTCAATGCGCTGCGCGTGGTAGCGCCGGAGCTTCCCTTTCCTATTATTTATAAAGAAATACAGGGGGCGGAGCAGAGCTTTGAACAGAACGGCTATCGGATCACAGCTTTTCGTGTGAATCACAATGTTCTCTGCTACGGCTACAGCCTGGAAATTGACCGCGCGGGTCGCTTTGATGTGGATCGCGCAAAGGAAGCCGGGATTCCGATGAAGCTTTGGAGCCGCCTGCAAAAGGGTGAAGTGATTGAAGAAGAAGGACGTATTTTTCGGCCGGAGGACGTCTTGGGTCCCGCACGCCGCGGGATAAAAGTGACTTACACGACTGATACCCGTCCAACGGAATCCATCGCACAGCACGCAAAGGATGCGGATCTTTTTATCTGTGAAGGCATGTACGGCGAGACGGATAAGGATGCCAAGGCGGTTGAACATAAGCATATGACATTTGCCGAGGCTGCCCGGCTTGCACGCCGCGCACAGCCAAAGGAAATGTGGCTGACACATTACAGTCCGTCACTTACCAGACCGGAGGAATATATGGAGCAGGTTCGGAAGATTTTTCCGAATGCGTATCCCGGGAAGGATGGCAAGAGCGTGGAACTGGATTTTCCGGATGAGTGAAACGGGCAGAGCAGAGGGACAGAGGGATAAGTCCCGTAACTGTGAAGGTACTGAACATTTACAGACTCGGATGGAAAGCGGGAATGGAGAGAAAAATGAGCAACGAAAAAGATATTTATATACTTGCGATCGAGAGCTCGTGCGACGAGACGGCAGCATCCGTAGTCAAAAACGGCAGGGAAGTTCTCTCGAATGTGATCTCGTCCCAGATTGATCTGCATAAGCTGTATGGCGGCGTGGTGCCGGAAATCGCTTCGCGCAAGCATATCGAACGGATCAATCAGGTGATTGAAGAGGCGCTGGATGTAGCGAAAATGGGTCTGGATGAGCTGGACGCGGTAGCCGTGACATACGGCCCTGGCCTGGTAGGCGCACTGTTAGTCGGCGTTGCGGAGGCCAAAGCGATCAGCTACGCGAAAAATCTGCCGCTGGTGGGAGTTCATCATATAGAAGGACATATTTCCGCGAATTATATAGAAAATAAGGATCTGGAGCCGCCATTTATCTGTCTGGTGGTTTCCGGCGGACATACCCATCTTGTCCGCGTAAAGGATTACGGAGAATACGAGATTCTTGGCCGTACCAGAGACGACGCAGCGGGAGAAGCGTTTGACAAGGTAGCCCGCGCTATCGGTCTGGGATATCCCGGCGGCCCGAAGATTGACCGTCTTGCAAAAGAGGGGAATCCGGACGCGATTGTTTTTCCAAAAGCAAAGGTTGCCGATGCCCCTTATGATTTTAGCTTCAGCGGCCTGAAATCAGCGGTCCTGAATTATCTGAATGGCTGCAAAATGAAAGGGGAATCCATCGTGGAGGCGGATGTGGCTGCTTCATTCCAGAAAGCAGTGGTTGATGTGCTGATCGAGCATGCCATGCTCGCTGTGCGGGAATCTGGTCTTGACAAATTTGCCCTCGCAGGCGGTGTGGCCTCCAACAGTGCACTTCGGGTCGCAGCGGAGAAGGCATGCGCGGAAAACGGCATTCGTTTTTACCGCCCGTCGCCCATTTTCTGTACGGACAATGCGGCGATGATCGGCGCGGCGGCATATTATGAATACATCAGAGGTGTCCGTCACGGTCTTGACCTGAATGCGGTACCGGCTTTAAAGCTGGGAGAACGTTAGTGTTATGATAAGATGAAGGCCACGCATTGGAAAATCGCTGCGCGATTGGCTTGGCCTTCGTCCATTCTAGCTATGCGAGAACGGACATGTGATAGGATAGTAGTGGAAGAAAGCCTGATAAAAGGTTACGACGGATTGAGAAAATATATGAAAAACGTAGCGATCGTTCTTGCCGGCGGCAGCGGAAGCCGGATGAAATCAAATATTAAAAAGCAGTATCTGCATATCGGGGACTATCCTGTTCTCTGGTATTCCCTGCGTGTCTTTCAGGACTGTCCGAAGGTGGATGAGATCGTGCTCGTCTGCGGCGCGGAGGAAATCGAACGCTGCCGCGGACAGTTTGTGCAGCATTACGGTTTTTCAAAGATTACGAAGATTGTTGCGGGTGGGAGAGAACGTTATCACTCTGTCTATGAGGGACTCAAAGCAATCGATAGCTGCGGCTATGTCCTGATCCATGACGGAGCCCGGCCGTTTATTACTGAAGAGATTCTGGAACGCATTTTTGACGGTCTGGCCGAATGCACGGCCTGCGTGGTAGGGATGCCGGTAAAGGATACGATTAAGCTTCGCAGTTCAGATGGTTACGTGGAGCAGACACTTCCCCGCGAAAAACTCTGGATGATCCAGACGCCGCAGTCTTTTTCTTATCCTCTGATACGGCGCGCTTACGATGAACTGATCCTGCGGGAGGAAGCAGAGACGGCGGAGTGCGGTGAACAGCATCAGGATGATCTTTCGCAGAGCAATATAGACGGCCGCGACGCAGAGCGGTGTGATAAGTCGAAAAATACAATGGGACTTAAGATTACGGACGACGCCATGGTTGCGGAGACGATTTTGCACATTCCCGTAAAGCTGATTGAAGGCTCTTATGACAACATAAAGATTACGACACCGGAAGATCTTGTGCTTGCGGAAAGACTTGCGGCACAATTAAATTAAAATGTGGATAAGATGTGGAAAAAATCTGGAAAAAGTGGGCGAAAAAGCGGTTGACAGAGAAGCAAAAAGCTGTTAGTATATCACTTGCGCTGATTCCGGCGGCTGTAAATGACAGCAGTGAATGACAGACATTCGGACAGAGCCGACGCTGAATGCTTTTTAGTTATTCTATGTGAAAAGCAGGCGGCATATGACAGCGATATATATGGAGAGGTATCGAAGTGGTCATAACGAGGCGGTCTTGAAAACCGTTTGTCCGCAAGGGCGCGTGGGTTCGAATCCCACCCTCTCCGTGAG
>JAJBVD010000023.1 GCA_020859985.1 Clostridiales bacterium | reverse complement strand
ATAACTGACTATGATAGTAGAAGTACAGGGGATTGGCTTTCGGACACGGGTTCGACTCCCGTCTGCTCCACTTGGCGCGCATGTATTTGCATTGCGCGCTTTTCTTTTGTGCTATAACCAGAATCCTTTATTTACAAATGCCCGGGGAACGGATATACTGAATCCGGATTAGGTATCTTTTATCGAATGAATGATTTTATACTGTTGTATGACACAGAAAATACATATTTTTCGCTCGCCTGATTCACAGGATTGACATAATTCAATGTTACTTTTGAGTTACATGTAAGAGAAAATCGGTACAGGAGAAAGGAGAAAATTTATGGAACGTTTGAAAATTCTTGTGGTAGACGATGAGAGCAGGATGCGCAAGCTGGTACGTGATTTTCTTGTGAAGAAGGAATTTGACGTGGTGGAAGCAGAGGACGGAGCACAGGCAATCGATGTCTTTTTTGAACAGAAGGATATCGCTCTCGTGATTCTTGACGTGATGATGCCGAAGATGGACGGATGGCAGGTGTGCCGTGAGATTCGTGCGTATTCCACGGTGCCGATCATCATGCTGACGGCAAAAAGCGATGAGCGGGATGAACTGCTTGGTTTTGATCTGGGAGTGGACGAGTACATTTCGAAGCCGTTTTCCCCGAAGATCCTGGTTGCCCGCGTGGAGGCCATTCTGCGCCGCACCAGCGGCTTTTCGGCAGATGATATTCTGCGCGCCGGAAGCATTGAGATTAACAAGGCGGCGCATGAAGTGACGATTGACGGAAAGAGCGTGGAATTGAGCTTTAAGGAATTTGAGCTCCTGACCTATTTTGTCGAGAATCAGGGGATCGCGCTTTCCAGAGAAAAAATCTTAAACAGCGTGTGGAATTATGATTATTTCGGGGACGCACGTACAATTGATACGCATGTAAAGAAGCTGCGCAGCAAGTTGGGCGATAAGGGCGATTACATCCGTACAATCTGGGGAATGGGATATAAATTTGAGGTGGAATAACAGATGAAAAAGACATGGTCTTTGAGAACGCAGCTCACCGTTGTTTTCGGAGTTCTGATGGCAGCGATGTTTCTGGCGAATTACCTCATCAATTCTTTTTTCCTGGAAAGCTTTTATTATACGAAAAAGCAGGAAGCGCTTATAGAGGCTTATCGGATTTTGAATGATAATATTGATTCGATCGGGAATCTGGATGAGGATTCGCAGGAAGAGCTGGAAGATCTCTGCAATGATAATGATATCTCTTATCTGGTCACGGATATGAGCTACAATGAGGTTCTTGGTTCACAGTCAAATTTTTATGCCAGCATCATGAAAGGGCGGCTGAACGGGTACGGGATCGGAGTGGATACGGAGAATGTTGATATTCTTGAATCCAATGACAGTTATACCATCCAGAAAAAATATGACAATGAGATCGGTCTGAATTATCTGGAGATGTGGGGACTTCTGGACGATGGCTTTTATTTTATTATGCGCATTAATATTGAGAGCATCCGCGACAGTGTCCGTATTTCCAACGAATTTATCAAGTACATCTGCGTCTGCGGCATTTTCCTGACAGCTTTGATCGTATGGTTTGTGACAAAACGTGTTACAAAACCTCTCGGTGAACTGACAAATCTGTCGAAACGGATGGCGGATCTGGATTTTAATGTCAAATATACCGGCGGCGGGACGGATGAGATCGCGCAGCTCGGGGAGTGCTTCAATGAGATGTCCGGAAAGCTGGAGCAGACATACGGGCAGTTGATGACCGCAAATAATGAGCTGCAGCGCGATATCGAGAAAAAAGAGCAGATTGACAATATGCGTAAGGAATTTTTGTCAAATGTTTCTCATGAACTGAAAACGCCGATTGCTTTGATCCAGGGTTACGCGGAGGGTCTGCAGGAGTGCATCAATGACGATGCGGAGAGCCGCGAGTTTTACTGTGACGTCATTATGGATGAAGCGTCAAAAATGAATACACTGGTACAGAAGCTGCTGACCCTGAACCAGCTGGAGTTCGGCAAGGACGAAGTTGTGATGGAGCGTTTTGATCTTGCGTTGCTGATACAGAATAAAATTCAGTCGGTGGGCATCCTCGCACAGCAAAAGAATGCAGAAATCACGTATCTTGGAGATACGTCTCTGTATGCCTGGGGAGATGAATTTAAGGTTGAGGAGGTCATTACCAACTATTTAAGCAACGCGTTGAATCATGTGAGCGGTGAGGGAAAGATTCTGGTATCGGCGGATATTCTGGAAGGAGAGACAACTACAAATAACAAGGTACATGTGACGGTCTTTAATACCGGACTGCAGATCCCTGAGGAAGATATCGGTCAGATCTGGGATAAATTCTATAAGGTAGATAAAGCGCGGACCAGGGAATATGGCGGCAGCGGCGTTGGACTCTCTATCGTCAAGGCAATCATGGAGTCATTCCATCAGGAATACGGCGTGGAAAACCGCGAGGATGGTGTAGCATTCTGGTTTGAACTGCAGTGTGGTGATGTGCTGCATCATGCAGTGGGCAAGGAAGGATTCCATCAGGCAGCGAACATTGCAGCGAGCATTGACACTGCAGATCAGAGGGAGGATTCCGATGCTTCGGAACAGGCAGCCAATGCGGATTCTTCATATCAGGGGACACTGACAACACAGGCAGAGGAACAGCCGGGTGAGGCCCCGGTTGACGACGATGTCTGCGACGGTGAGTGGAGACCAAGCTGAACCGGATGGCCAGGGAAAGCACTATTGTGATCCTGCGTGCCAATAGTACGTGTTCAAGGAGTGCCGAAGTGCCAGTGGGGACGTGATTATAAATGGATTTTCCCTTGCAGATGTTATGCGAAAGAATGGGATTGTGATAAGCAGATTTTAGGAACAACAGGAGCAGGAGAAAAATGAGTACAGTGGCAGTGATTGGCGGCGGCGCGGCTGGTATGATGGCCGCCGCGGCCGCAGCAGAGAATGGGAATCAGGTGCTGCTTTTCGAAAAAAATGAAAAGCTGGGGAAAAAACTGTTTATCACCGGCAAGGGCCGGTGCAATCTTACGAATAACTGCTCTGTGGAGGAGCTTTTACAGGCGGTCTGCGTGAACCGCCGTTTCCTCTACAGTGCTTTTTATGGTTTTGACAGTGCAGAAACGATTCGTTTTTTTGAAGTGGAAGGGATGGCGACAAAGACCGAGCGCGGCCAGCGCGTATTTCCTGTGTCCGATCATTCGTCTGATGTGATCGCTGCGCTGAGGAAAAAGTTGAACGCACGCGGCGTAAAAGTTTTTCTGAATGAGGAGGTTCGGTCAATCCGGATATCAGATAATGCGGACGCAGGTGCGATCGTGAATGGCTTGATCCTCAAATCCGGAAAGAAGATAGATGCAGACGCTGTTATCGTTGCGACGGGCGGTCTTTCTTATCCTTCTACCGGCTCTACGGGGGATGGATACCGGTTCGCCAAAGAGGCAGGGCATCAGGTGAGTGAACAGTCCCCTTCTCTGGTTCCGATTGAGACGAAAGGGACGGATGCGCAGCGTATGCAGGGGCTTTCCCTTCGCAATGTGGAGAGTGCCATATACGATGGGAAAAAGGAATTGTACCGGGAATTCGGCGAGATGATGTTTACTCACTTTGGCGTGACCGGCCCGCTGATCCTCACTGCCAGCTGCATGGTCCAGAAGCAGTTGAAAGAGCGTCCTCTGACACTGATTATTGATCTGAAGCCGGCGCTTTCGGAGGAACAGCTGGATGCCCGGATTCTTCGTGAATTTGAGGCTGCGAAAAATAAACATTTTAAAAACGTACTTGCCACATTGTTTCCTTCAAAAATGATTCCCGTAGTCGCCGAACGATGCGGGATTCCGGAAGAGAAGCCAATCCATAATATCACCCGTGAGGAACGGAAAAACCTGATCGCAGTGACCAAACATTTTTCGTTGACATTGCTGCGGCTTCGAGATTATAATGAAGCAATCATCACGCGCGGAGGCGTGTGTGTGAAAGAAATCAATCCGGCGACCATGGAATCCAAAAAGGTAAAGGGTCTGTATTTTGCCGGAGAAGTGCTGGATGTAGATGCGGTGACAGGCGGCTTTAATCTCCAGATTGCCTGGGCGACCGGCCATGCCGCCGGAGCATCCATCAACGCGTAGCTAAAAATCTTTAATAACCCGGAGGAATGTATGAGCTTTAACATTGCCATTGACGGTCCGGCAGGCGCAGGCAAAAGCACCATTGCAAAGCTTGCGGCAAAGGAACTGTCTTTTATTTATGTAGATACCGGAGCCATGTACCGCGCAATCGCGCTCGGTTTGCTCCGCAATTCGGTTGATATTGAAAACGAGCCGGCGCTTCTTGCCGCGCTGGACTCTATTGATGTCGGTATTTGCTATGTAAATGGAGATCAGCACGTATATCTGAATGGAGAGGACGTTTCCTCCTTAATTCGCACTGAGCAGGTGAGCGACATGACCAGCCGTTCTTCAGCGAAGCCGCAGGTACGTGCCAAACTGACTGCTCTGCAGAGAGATCTGGCGGCGCGGGAAAATGTTTTAATGGACGGAAGAGACATTGGTACAGAAATTCTTCCAAATGCAGATCTGAAGATTTACCTCACAGCCAGCGTTGAGACCCGTGCAAAGCGTCGATATCTCGAACAGGCAGCAAAGGGTGGAGACTGCACCCTTGAAGAAATCGAACAGGACATCCGCGAGCGAGACTACCGTGATATGCATCGCCAGACCGCGCCTCTGCGTCAGGCGGATGATGCCATCCTCATAGATTCCTCGGATATGGCCATAGAAGAAGTCGTATCTGAAATTTTAAGACTTACATCAATCCGTAAAGAAGCAGGACTTAACAAGGAGTAGTTTTCATGGACATAATCGTCGCTAAGACCGCCGGCTTTTGTTTTGGAGTGAAACGGGCCGTTGATCAGGTTTACCGTCAGATTGAATGCGGCATAAAGCCAATCTATACTTTTGGCCCGATCATTCACAATGAAGAAGTGGTGCGCGAGCTGGAAGAAAAGGGTGTTAAGGTTCTGAACGATGAAGCAGAGCTTTCGCAAATAAAAGAAGGTACTGTTGTCATCCGCTCGCATGGTGTGCCAAAGCGTATTTATACGCTGATTGAGCAGAATGGAATTCATATGGTTGATGCGACCTGTCCTTTTGTCAAAAAAATTCACCGGATCGTGGAAGAACGCGGCCGCGACGGACATGAGGTCGTTATCATTGGAAATGAAGGACACCCGGAGGTGGAGGGCATTCGCGGCTGGGCAGATGGCCCTGTGACCGTCATCAGTACGGAAGAAGAGGCAGAAAATTTCCGCTCCTTGTCTGACAGACCGCTTACCATCGTGTCACAGACGACATTTAATTACAAGAAATTTGATAAATTAGTTGAAATTATTTGTAAAATGCGTTATGATACCGTAGATGTCATATGTACGATATGCAGCGCGACCGAGGAACGCCAATCGGAGGCTCGCGAGATCGCAGCCAGAGCAGACTGCATGATCGTCATTGGAGGCACCCACAGCTCGAACACGCGGAAGCTGTTCGAAATATGCAAGACAGAATGTGCAAATACTTACTATATACAAACACTGAAAGATTTGGATATTCGGCTATTGCCATCCAGGGGCTGCGTAGGCATTACAGCAGGGGCATCGACCCCAAATAATTTGATTGAGGAGGTTTCAAAACATGTCAGATCTTAGTTTTGAACAAATGCTGGATGAGTCATTCAAAACAATTCATAATGGAGAGGTAGTCGAAGGGACTGTGATTGATGTCAAGGAAGACGAAATTGTCCTTAACATTGGATATAAAGCCGACGGAATCATCACCAGAAACGAATATACGAACGATTCGAACGTAGACCTTCGTGAACTCGTCCATGTGGATGACAAGATGGATACAAAGGTATTAAAGGTGAATGATGGGGATGGACAGGTTGTTCTGACCTACAAGCGTCTTGCTGCTGAGAAAGGCAACAAGAGGCTGGAGGAAGCGTTTAATTCTCAGGAAATACTTACGGCTCCGGTAGTTCAGGTGCTGACAGGCGGACTGAGTGTGGTTGTGGAAGAATCCAGAGTATTCATTCCGGCAAGCCTGGTGTCCGACACATATGAGAAGAACCTTGAGAAGTACAAGGGACAGGAGATTGAGTTCGTGATCACGGAGTTCAATCCTCGCAGAAGACGTATCATCGGCGATCGCAAGCAGATTCTTGTGGCACGGAAGGCACAGATGCAGAAAGAGCTCTTCGAGCGCATCCAGCCGGGCGATGTTGTTGACGGTGTTGTGAAGAATGTGACTGACTTTGGTGCATTTGTAGACCTTGGCGGAGCAGATGGTCTGCTTCATATCTCAGAGATGTCCTGGGGACATGTGGAAAATCCGAAGAAAGTATTCAAGGTTGGTCAGAATCTGACGGTCCTGATCAAGGACATCAATGGCAGCAAGATCGCACTTAGCCTGAAGTTTGCGGATCAGAATCCGTGGCTGACTGCCGGTGATAAGTATGCGAAGGATACGATTGTGGAAGGCCGTGTTGCCAGAATGACAGACTTCGGCGCATTTGTGGAGCTTGAGCCGGGCGTAGACGCGCTGCTTCATGTTTCCCAGATTTCCCACACGCATGTGGACAAGCCGTCGGATATTCTGAAGGTTGACCAGATGATCGAAGCGAAGGTTGTAGATTTCAACGGCGAAGATCACAAGATCAGCCTCAGCATGAAAGCAATCGAGAACAGGACTCCGGTGCAGGAGCCCGAAGTAGTTGAGGAAGAAGCTCCGGCTGAGGACGAATTCGTAGAAGAAGCTCCTGTTGAGGAGTAAACATTTCTGGTAATTGTTTATACAGGGTGGTATGTGCTGGATTGTACATACCACCTTTTTCACTTCATAGGAGACTTCGTTCCTATAAAGCAGAACCCTCCGGGTGATGCGCACATAATAGTTTTCCGGTTGACGATGAATTCAGCCCGCACGTGCAGTTTTAAAAGGATTTGAGCAGAAGGCGTGTATAAGTCAGAATTGAATCCATGCTTTGCTCTTCAAAGGTATGTATTCCCTTATACTCAAAATAATATGTTTTAGAATTATAGCTTTCCTTCAGTACGGGTGAAAAGGGCGGTCGTGTGAGTACGCCTGATTCTATATCATCCCGCGGCGTGCTCGAGAGAAGCGGTAGAAATCTGCCAGTTTTTTCTATAAAGCACGTTTCCGGCCTGGCAGGTTCCCGATATTCTTTTTCAACATAAGCAGCAACGCTTTTATGGATTGCCTGTTTTTCCAGCGGAAGATAATAATAATTCTTGTAATCTGGAAAGAAATACCGCAGTTTTCCATTATAAAAGGGAACCCAAAGCTGTCCGGAGGTATTTTCAGCCCTGAGCGTGATCACCTGTGTTGAATAGTTGTTGTTTTCGTTACTCTTGAGCGTTTTTTCTGTCACGCTGCATTTAGCAGCCGGAGCTACCAGTTCCATGCAGGAAGGAAGGGGCAGTTCCGTCTCAAATGTCAGAAGCAGGGAATTGAGGCCTTTGGATTCCGCAGCGGTGACAACCGGCCCTATTTTGCCTGAAAGCAGCGAAAAATACGCTTCCATGGCTGGCACACGCAGCATTCCAAGAAGATCGTCATGATTGTGCAAAAGTAAAAGTCTTTCTTCCTCCTTGCCTTTGGAAACGGAATAGTTCCAGAACAATGAAACCACTTCCTTTCCACTCATCTGATCATCCCGATGCCAGCCAACATATGCTTCCAGAAAGCTCTGGTTCATATGCGGAAGCTTCAGGCGTTTGCGCAGAGACGAAAAGTACCGATAGAGATCAATGGACATAAGAGTGTCCGTAACTGAATCAAGCCGGTAGACAGCGGCTCGTTTACGGATAAAAGGCAGGTCAAAAGTGTTTCCGTTGAAATGGACAAGGGTACGATAATTTCCAGCAAGTTCAAAAAAAGACGAAAGCAGTTCTTTTTCCTCTTGCACCATTCGGATAAAAAACTGGTGAAGATACCAGATGCCGTCCTCGCATCCAATGCACCCGATCAGGAAGATAAAGGAAGTGTCAGCGGAGAGTCCGGTTGTCTCAATGTCGAAAAACAGGCAGTCATTAAGAGCAACCGTATCGCCAGACAGTTTTTCGCTGCTGTTTTTCAGCGTTTCATGCATGGCTTTTCCTTCGAGCAGGCGGACATCTTTTGAATCTAAAGGGTGTACTTCATGAAGCATAGACGGCTTCCTTTCTAAAATTACAGATGATTTTATTTTCTGTTCTGGCCAGACTGTCTTTTCATGACGCACAGCGTCAATCAGGAAAACCGCTCGTACGGTATAACGCTTCATCTTCTGTAATGAATAAGGCCTCGACGCCTTCCAGAGATTCGACCAGTTCCATCCCGTCTTCCAGACCCAGTACAAAGCAGGACGTGCTTAAGGCATCGCAGGATGTCGAAGAATCAGAGAGAATCGTAACGCTGGTCAGACCATTGTCCACGGGATATCCGGTCGCAGGATCAAGAATATGATGGTAAATCTTCCCATCTTCCTCAAAGTAACGTTCATATGTGCCGGAGGTAACAACAGATTCACCAGAGCATTCAACCACGGCAATGATATCCGAGCTTCCGCCAAAAGGTTTTTGAATACCGATCTTCCACGCACTTCCATCGGCCTTTGTACCAACACTCTGGACGTTTCCGCCAAGATTGATTAAAGCACTCGTTATTCCCTGAGAGAGAAGATATTCTTCCAGACGATCCGCGATATATCCTTTTGCAATGCCGCCGAGGTCGATTTCCGCTTCCGGATCCGAAAGGGTGACTGTCGTGCCGTCTACAGAAACTACAGTATAATCCACATGGGAGAGTGCAGAGATAATTTCGTCCTCAGACGGGATAAGGCTGTCCGTGGAATCATCCTGCGTATCACTTGTTTCTCCATCCGTCTCGGCCTCGGTCCCTAAAACAGCGGATGACTCGGATTTGCCGTCGATATCCCAGAGCTCTACAAGCGGTGTGATGGTAATATCAAACGCACCATCTGTCAGCTCCGAGTATTCCAGCGCTGTATTGATCAGACTTGCCGTTTCCTCACTTACAGTGGTTGCTTTTCCATTGCTGTGATTGATATTCCATACATCACTGCCTTCTATCGTTCGGCTCAGGAGATTTTCGTATTCATCCAGAAGTGTAAAGCAGCCGTCCATGGCGGCAGAATCGGTATCGCCGTAGAGCGTAATCGTCACGACGGTATCCAGAAAAAACCCGGTACTCGATGTTTTTTCTTCTGCAGCAGAGACATGCGTCGTGCCTGTCATAAGAAGCAGCACCAAAAGAAGAGCAGCTGTTGCATGGAGAACTGTATGACACCTGCCCGCTGCGAAAAAAACTGCATATGACTGTTGCTTTTCGGTATTCGAATCATTTGAAATCATCATAAAAAATTCCTTCCACCTGTTTTTTTCTCCGTATGCATCTGTACGGGTTTAGTGTAACACAGATTTCACTCCATATACAACATTTTTTCCGATTCCGTATTTTTGGCTTCTCTTTTTCCGTACTTTTTTATTTACAAAACAAGCAGAAAAGTGTATCATGTCAGAGAAAAGAAATTCCATATTAATATAAAGGCGATTCTGTTTTATTGGCAGGAGTTCGCCGGTAGAATATAAGTAAAAGAAAAAATTAGAATTCAGAAGCTGGCGGAAAAGGAGAAACTATGGCGGTACTTGTTACAGGCGGAGCCGGTTATATCGGCAGCCACACATGTGTTGAACTGTTAAACAATGGCTATGAGGTTGTTGTGATGGACAATCTTTACAACTCCAATGAGAAAGCGATAGAGCGTGTCGAGCAGATCACCGGCAAAAAGATCACGTTTTATAATGCGGACATGCTGGACCGTGATGCGGTTGATGCAATCTTTGAAAAAGAATCAATTGACTCTGTCATTCATTTTGCGGGATATAAGGCTGTCGGCGAGTCTGTGCGGAAGCCGCTGGAGTATTATCACAATAATATTACCGGTACGCTGACGCTCTGCGATGTGATGAGAAAGCACGGAGTAAAGAAGATCATATTTAGTTCTTCGGCGACCGTGTACGGCGATCCGGCTTTTGTGCCGATCACGGAAGACTGCCCGAAGGGACAGATCACGAATCCATATGGCCAGACGAAGGGAATGCTGGAACAGATTCTGACAGATCTTCATGTTTCCGATCCGGAGTGGAACGTGGTTCTTCTTCGCTATTTTAACCCGATCGGCGCCCATAAAGCAGGCATCATCGGAGAAGACCCAAAGGGAATCCCGAATAATCTGGTGCCATATATCGCACAGGTGGCTGTTGGCAAGCTGGAGAAGCTCGGCGTATTCGGCGATGATTACGATACGCCGGACGGTACGGGTGTCCGCGATTACATCCATGTGGTCGATCTGGCGAACGGCCATGTGAAAGCGATGAAAAAGTTTGACGATGAACCGGCGGTTCGCATTTACAATCTTGGTACGGGTAATGGATATAGTGTACTGCAGGTGCTCCACGCATTTGAAAAAGCCTGCGGAAAGACCCTTCCCTATGAGATTAAACCGCGCAGGGCGGGGGATATCGCGACCTGCTACGCAGACCCGAAAAAGGCAAAAGAAGAACTGGGCTGGGAAGCACAGTACGGCATTGATGAGATGTGTGCGGATACATGGAGATGGCAGTCCATGAATCCGAACGGGTATAATGACTGATATAATATGCTTATAAGCAGGTCTCCGGACATTCCGGATACCTGTTGTAAGATACATAACCATTTTTACCGAAAGGAGTAAGACAATGATTTATTCACGAGAAGTAGAAGAAATGTGCCCTGTGGCGCAGGGCGTCCATCATGGCGCCGCTCCGATTCCGGAAGAAGCGAAGTGGGTACAGGCGAAAGAGATCAAAGATATCTCCGGTTTTACACACGGCATCGGCTGGTGTGCACCGCAACAGGGCGCATGTAAGCTGAGCCTGAATGTCAAGGATGGCGTGATTCAGGAAGCGCTGGTTGAGACGATCGGCTGCTCCGGTATGACACATTCCGCAGCTATGGCAGCAGAAATTCTTCCGGGACTTACCGTTCTCGAAGCTCTGAACACGGACCTTGTCTGTGACGCAATCAATACAGCTATGAGAGAACTGTTCCTGCAGATCGCCTACGGCAGATCACAGTCCGCGTTCTCTGAGGACGGACTCGCGGTTGGCGCTGGCCTTGAGGATCTTGGCAAGGGTCTTCGTTCTCAGGTCGGCACGATGTACGGCACACTGAAGAAAGGTCCGCGCTATCTGGAGATGGCAGAGGGCTATGTGACCGGTATTGCTCTTGACGCAGATGATGAGATCATTGGCTATCAGTTTGTCAGCCTTGGCAAGATGACTGATTTCATCAAAAAAGGCGACGATCCGAACACCGCATGGGAGAAGGCAAAGGGTCAGTACGGCCGCGTTGCTGATGCAGTGAAGATTATCGATCCGAGAAAAGAGTAAGCGAGGGAGGTGTGTAAAATGGCTTTATTTGAATCATATGAGAGAAGAATTGACAAGATCAATTCTGTACTGAACAGTTATGGTATCGCTTCAATCGAGGAAGCGGAGAAGATTACAAAAGACGCAGGTCTGGATGTTTACAATCAGATCAAAGGAATTCAGCCAATCTGCTTTGAGAATGCATGCTGGGCATACACGGTAGGCGCTGCAATCGCTATCAAGAAGAACTGCCGCAAGGCTGCTGACGCAGCTGCTGCAATCGGCGAAGGCCTTCAGGCATTCTGCATTCCGGGTTCTGTAGCAGATAC
Organism: Clostridiales bacterium; assembly: GCA_020859985.1. Taxonomy (GTDB): domain Bacteria; phylum Bacillota; class Clostridia; order Lachnospirales; family Lachnospiraceae; genus Choladousia. The sequence continues at coordinate 68,316 of JAJBVD010000023.1, read as the reverse complement.
CCGTAAGGTAGGTCTTGGCCATGGCAATCTGGGCAAGATGCTTCTGGAAGAAGAGACCGAATGCTTCGCGTTCCTTGCAGGCCATGAGTCTTTCGCAGCAGCGGAGGGTGCGATCGGTATTGCCGAGAAGGCAAACAAGGTTCGTCAGAAACCGCTCCGTGTCATCCTGAACGGTCTTGGAAAAGATGCAGCGCAGATCATTTCCAGAATCAACGGTTTTACATATGTAGAGACCGAGTACGATCCGTATACCAATGAGGTAAAGGAAGTTTATCGCAAGTCTTACTCTGAGGGACTTCGTGCGAAGGTAAACTGCTACGGCGCTAACAGCGTTCCGGAAGGTGTTGCGATCATGTGGAAAGAAAACGTCGATGTTTCCATCACCGGCAACTCCACAAACCCGACCCGTTTCCAGCATCCGGTAGCAGGTACCTATAAGAAAGAGCGTCTTGAGGCAGGCAAGAAGTACTTCTCTGTAGCATCCGGCGGCGGCACAGGCCGTACCCTGCATCCGGATAACATGGCGGCAGGCCCGGCTTCCTATGGTATGACCGATACTCTTGGCCGTATGCATTCCGACGCACAGTTCGCAGGATCCTCCTCAGTTCCGGCTCACGTAGAGATGATGGGTCTGATCGGCGCAGGCAACAACCCGATGGTTGGTATGACTGTTGCGGTTGCGGTTAGCGTAGAGGAAGCAGCTCAGGCTGGGAAGTTCTAAAGAAATGGCTTAAATTCAACGTTTTTAAATTATGTAGGAGTGGCTCGTAGTGTTAAATATTGCAGTCACTCCTACATTACTCCTACACTACTCCTACACAGCACTCCTACACTACTCCTACACTTATTTTGTAGGGTTCTTCCGAGAAAACAAAAAAGAGCCGCCATGGTGGGACGACTCTCTTTGTTATGGAGGTTACACAGCCTAGTCTTCACTAGGAGCATAACCTAAATCTTTAATCAGCTGAATGTACTCAGCCAATTCTTCGGGATCAATGTCCCGGTTGTTAATTTCAGTCATACCAATCGCCTCCTTTCTCGGATGTTCTATATAAATAAGGTGGCTTGCGCTGGATTCACAGGTCATCTTATTTTTTCGATTTCTGTCTGCAACCATTGCATGTTTCGCTCTGTATACACCTTTTCGGTTATATCTGTTATTGCATGTCCAACCATATACTTGATTGCATATTCATCAACACCAGCATTTTTAGCCATTGTAATAAACTGCTTTCGACCATCATGAGGACGATGCTCTGGGTTAATCTGTAACGCCGCGCAGATTGTATCAAACCTATGCCTATACTTATCGTACGTAAACTTGATACTGCTTCTATGCGTTGTGCCATCTGTGCAGTTGATCAGGTACTCACTTCCGATGCCCACAGCTTCATCGTATAGCTTCTTTACAAATGGTCTGATTCTTGTATGAATGGGAACTAACCGGTTAATTCCAGCCTCGGTTTTCATTCCACCAGTAAAGGTCCAGTTTTCCAAATCTACGTTCTTCAGCTCTATTAAACCAAGTTCTTGAGGTCTCCAACCGGAATAGCATTGTATTAGAACCACGTTAACATATGGCATTGTGTCAACATTATCCCACAGCTTCTGCAGTTCTTCCTCGGTAAAAGGAATATGCCCGCGCTTAGCATCTTCTTTCTCTTTAATTATATCCGAAGAGACATTGAATGTTCTGGCGTAGTTCTTATCCACAATTTCGTACTCAAGCGCATAATCGAACATGAGATTAGCCAGAGACTTCATTCGAGCCTTTGTGCCGGCCGTGGGATGGTGAACCTCACCTTTGATTACGCAGGTTCCTTCGTCCATGCATCCTTTAATGTGTCTTGCTCTTACATCGCGGGCTCGCATATGGTATATATCTGAAAAATAAGTCCAAGCCGATGTTACGGTTCGAATGCCCGACGTGGAGTTCAACGTTTTGAAATACTCTTCACTCCACTTTTCATAAAGTTCTTTGACTGTCATGTCATCCGATAGGTCATACGGATTCTTATTATATTCAGTCAAAGCTAAATAAGCGTCATTATACGTTGCGAAATAAGACTCTGGTTTAAGGGGTTTACATAGGAACCGACCTGATTCGGTTTTGCCTATTGGTACCATTGCTCTGAATGGCTTTCTTAGATTTCTCCCTTTGATCTCGGAGATTTGACCAAATCCGTTAGGGAGACGACGGCGTTTATTGCTAGTTGCTCGCGGTCGTGAGTTTCGCGTTGGCTTCAAGGGGTATCCACAATGTGGACAGGTTGCTGCGTTGCTACTCACTTGAAGCTCGCATTCTGGACATTTAACCAGCATATGCTCACTTCCTTTATTTTGTTGATTGAATTAATATACACTGAGTTGTAATATTAGTCAACATATTTTTACGGAGGTGTATGAATTGGTTAAAGTAGGAGTAACTGTGTGTCCGTATTGCGGTGGTGTACTTGAGCATTACGACACTGTGCAAAGGACAGCCTTAGGCAAACGGAGAGTTAAGAAGACATTATATATAGACCGGGACAGATGCCAACAGTGTGGGAGATACCATCGAGAAATCCCTGATACAATCTACCCGTACAAGCAGTATGAAGCGGATATTGTGGATGGTGTCAAGGAGGAATGGATTACAAACGAGACACTGGGGTTTGAGGACTTTCCTTGCGATTCGACTATTATAAGATGGACTACGCATTTCTCGCAGGTTGCTTTATGAAACGAAAACAGCAACCAGAAAGGAGAGTCTTTATGGAAACAGTAAACATGAAGAAATTCAAATGGGAGGAAAAGAAACGAGAGTTCAAAGAGAACGCAAGACGTAAGGCAGATAAAGCCGCGACGTGGATGTATGCGAACAAAGAAACTCTTGTCAAGCTTGCACCGGTTGCAGTGGTTGGTGTGCACAGTGTAACGAAGATTATATCTGGAGCACAGAAATCACGTAACCTGAAGCAGGAAGAAGAGGCAAGACGACTGAACGTATATGATCCGCAGAACGGTCAGTATTGTAGATTGAAACGTCCTTTGAAAAACTCAGAGAAGGTTCGATTGGACGACCTGAGAACACATGGATACAGTGTAACCAGAGCACTGGACATTATGGGACTGCTGGATTGAGTAGGTTGAGAGGCTGATTTTACATGGCCTCTCTTTTTGCGCAAAATTTGCAGCTTTTATTGTGAGAGAGATAACTAAAATTCAAAGGAGGAATTTAACTATGAAGAAAAGAATTATTGCAGTTATTGCTATTGTGGTAGCGGTTCTTGTGGTAGGGAACACAGTAACATATTCAAAGACAAGCACACGTCATGTGGCGAACAAAGATGGTTCGTACGGGATGGAAGTGACTGATACTGAGTATACGTTATTTGGTGAAACCGTAAGTACAGAAACTGAGTATCATAAAATAGTTGATAGTGAAACAGAAGCTGAAACATATTCAGAAGCATATGTAAGTGAAGAGTATCTTGAAGAAGTTGAGTATAACTCTCTCAGCAACAATTGGTAAGGGGCGCATTGCCTCTTACTTTTTCGCAAAAATTGCAATCTCCTTTATGCAAAGGATACTTATATCAAATCTGAAAGGAGATTAAAACTATGTTGGAGAAAAAGACAATTGAACTTATTGAGGCGAGCAAGGAAGTTTGGAACGTGACTATGTCAAATCTCATCAGCGAGTCAATCATGGATGAAAGCATGGACGAGGAGACGATGAAGATTATGACTACCATGAACAAATGTATGAACGCAGCATTTGAGTTGTGTCAGCTTCAGGCACAGGAACTTGATCGGATGAATCAGAAACTGGATGAGTTACTGAACAAAACAAACACAAAGGAGGAGTCCTAACAAGGGCTCTTCCTTTTTCTACAAATGTTACACGCTTCTTTATGAGAGGAGAGTGATAAACAATGTGGAACAAGAAGTTTGAACGAATCTGCAGGTACATTTTTGAAGGAATTATATTTGGAGAAGTAATGGGGGCTTCTGGTTTACACATGGCTTATCGAGCTGTGGTAAACAAACCGAGGAGTCCTAACAAGGGCTCTTCTGTTTTCACTTGAGTTGCTTAGCTAGATTAGAATATTTAATCTAGGATAGTTTTTGAAAGGAGGACAATTATGGAAACTACAAAATTTGCTGAGGGATCTGTTCCTGTTGGAGTAGCGGCGAGAGTTTATGGCAAAGATGCCTGTTGGGTAAGAGCCGGAATCATAGCGGGATGGCTTCCGATCGGCAAAGCTACTCGTGGAGGTAAACTCATAACAAACGTGGATGAGATGAACAGTAAATACGGGCGTATCAGTTATTATATTTCTCCACAGAAGCTGTATGAGGATACCGGCTACATATGGAAAGGGGAACGACATTGAAACACCTGTCACAAAGCAACCGATACTGGCTGGAAGAAAACCGTTACAAAGAGCTTAAGTATTTCTGCCTCCAGTATCCCGAATGGAAGAAACAGTACATGAGCTTAACCGGTTTGAGTCAGGCACCTGAAAATCCGACTCAGAAAACTGGTCATGGTAATCCAACGGCTAGATGCGCGATTGCTATGGATGAGCTGGACACCAAGATGGCTAAGGTCGAGCAGGCTGCTAAGGAAACGGATACGATTCTGGCGAATTATATTTTGCGGGGAGTAACAGAGGGTTTGTCTTACGGTCAGCTTGAGCCACCCTGCAGCAGAGATACATACTACCGCTACTGCAGAAAATTCTTTTGGACACTCGACCAGATAAAGAGTTGACGCAAGATTCACAGCTCTCTTTATGAAAGGAGAGTGATTTATACTATGTATGAACCAAGTGAAGAAACTCTGAAATATATTGACAGTTTAAAGGACCGTATGATGACTTATTATCGAATGGCGGCATCGTTGGACGAGAAGATACGGGAAATAGAGCTTATATTTGATAACCCTAGTGGTTTTCAATATACCTATGACGCCGTTTGTCTCATTAGTTACAACCGCCATAATGAGATGAAACATTTCAATTGGGACTGTGCTGTTACTTCGGAGGAGCTGGCATGGGGATCATTATTAGAATCATTTGACAAAGAACGAAACGAGGAGTCCTAACAAGGGCTCTTCTGTTTTATTAATCAAAGAAAGGAGGAACTGCTATGACAAATTTTAAGGATTTCTTTTTAGGGCGTGCCGTAGGTGTAGGAATCTGCGGAGCTGTGTATGGAATCGCAAAGGTAGTCCGCTGGACGATCCGGAAACTTGATTCTAAGTACATTCCTGTGGACAAGGTTTCGCAGGATTCACAGCTGTTCTTATGAGAAACTATTATATTTCGAAAGGAGAAGAACTATGAGTACAGAAGACTTAGAAGTTAGTCTGGAGGAAGCAAACGGTGAGATGCGAATGATACACGAGCAGATGTGCAACATTTCCGATCCGTTTTCGGAGGAGTACAAAGAACTGACGAAAAAATGGGACTTCTGGCATTCGAGAGCAAAGGAAATCAAAGCACAGATTGTCGAGATTGAGAAGTTTGAGCGAGAGCAGGAAAATAAAAATGCTGAGCACAAATGGAAGATTGTTGACGTCGGTGTAAAAGTATTTCTGGGAGTTCTTGGAGTCGGAGCCACATTCGGATCGCAGGTCTATGCATCCCGAAAACACAAGCAGGAAGTTGAGGAAGGGTTCAAATTCGAAGAAACCGGAACCTTCACCAGCAACACGATGAGAGGAATCTTTGGTAGAACTCCCGGATCGAAAAAGATGTAGTTAACAGAGCAGAAAGGGCTATGGAGATTTAGCATGGCCTTTTCGCTTTTCTTAAACTTCGGACTCACAGGACCGTCGGATGTGTTATTGTGATATAAGAGGTGAAGTAGGCTATGAGATATCACACAGAAAAACCGGAACTGTACAGCACTATGTATGGCGAGACTTATATTTGCGATCATCCGGTTTACAACAGATGCACACTATATAAGATTGGAGATAAGGGTCTTGCGGTTATCCAGCAGAGGTTCAATCCGGCCAACAAACAGACTTGGTGGGGAGCAATAGACCCGTGGCTGACTGACCAATTATATTTGCATCCGAAGTTTAAAGCGTTCTTCGACGAACGTGCGGGTGAGTGTGTAGATGGCCTGTATCCTACAGTTAGCATCCGACAGATAATGTGGGCGTTGAAAATGAAGCCCCTGCAGCGTCAGAGATGGGAAACCTTGTTCGATCGGAGAGCGGTCTGACGCATTTCTTGCAGGTTGCTTTACGAAAGGAGAGTGGTTTAAATGAAAAACTTTAACTGGGGAAGAATCTACAATCACGAAGGAACAGAGTACAAAGACATCGAGGTCAGTAATTTTACTATGCCGGTTTCTTTGAAAAGTCTACTGGTAGGAGGAAGTCTGATAACAGCAGGTGTCGGATGCCTCTTACGGTCGGCGTTTAACAAAGGAGCTTTGGCATATGAACAAGCTGAGTACGATACTATGGAAGACCTTGGTTTGTTTGCAGACGGTGAACCAGCAGAGCATTTACGTAAACCATCCAATGAGGAGGAGTCCTAGCAAGTGCTCTTCTGTTTTCCGCAAGATTCACAGCTCTCTTTATGAGAATAAATCATAAGGAGGATTATATTTATGAAGGCAATAAAGAAGGTTTTCAGCGTGATTGGAACATTGATCGGGTGCGCATTCGTACTAATGATTTTAGGAACGGTGACTCTGGGGTTATCAATAAACTTCGGATTCAAGACGTTCCTGATAATGGACGGTGCATTCGCGATATTCTTGATCGTTAAGAAAATCGTCAAGAAAGCTCGTAAATCAGAAACCGCATGATTTAAGCAAATACAAGAGGTCGAGAAGTATGGCCTCTTAGTTTTATGTGACACAAAAATGGGGCTTGAATCGCGGGGGGGGGTAATGCTATAATGGCTTATCTGTTGTATAACAGTAAACGAAAGGAGAAGGAAATATGAGTAAAGAAAAGAAAGAGAAGAAGAAAGGAAGCTGCTTTGGTACAATATTAAAAGTTGTACTGGTGATAGTTATTATATTTGCAGCTTTGTACGTGTACATGCAGTGGAGCGAGAAACGAGAACGAGAAGCTTCATACAGCACTGATTACTGGCCAACCGATGGCATTGCACTGATGCTTCCAGAACCTGAGCAGGAATATGGAATTTTGCATAGTAAAAGCGAGACTTATTTACATGTAACTACTGGTCATGTATCTGCAGACGATTTTACAGCATACATAAATGAGTGCTCTGATGCAGGTTATATGATTGATTATTATCAGTCAAGTAGCATGTATGACGCTGAAAATGAAGACGGATATTCATTAACGTTAACATATGATGACGATGACGAAGAAATGAGTATCACATTAAACGCACCAAAAGAACCGGAAACTGGAGAAGAGGAAGCAGAAACCGCAGCAGCAGTTGTAGAAACAGAAGTTCAAACGGAGGCGGCGGTTGCAGCAGAAACAGAATCCTCTGAAGAGCTGGTAGATGGCATGAGGCCGGAGTTCAAAGAAGCTATGGATGAATACGAGGAATTCTTTGATGAGTATGTCGAATTCATGCAGACCTATTCAGAATCAGATAACATCGTAACCTTGGCTACTCAGTACGCAAAGTTCATGACTCAGTATTCAGAAACCATGGAAGCATTTGAGGCATGGGAAGACGAAGACCTGAACGATGTTGAAGCCGCTTATTACATAGAGGTTTCAGCTCGGATTACTCAAAAGCTTCTCACAGTATCTGCTGAATAATTATATTTACACCAATCCGAAAGGGCTCACTTGACAGCAGTGGGCTCCTTTTTTTTTATTGCGCATTTTTTGCAGGTCTCTTTATGAGAGACTAACAAAGGAGGTGGTTGAGCAATGATTATATTAGCAATTTTGGCGGTACTGTTATTACTGATACTTATCCCTGTAGCGTTGATTCTCGGAGGAGGAACATTGCTATTCGGATGGTTATTTCTGGACATAGCGGTATTTGCGATGGTGGCTAAGGCATTATGGAAAGCCATCAGAAAGAAGAAGTAACTCAGACTGGAGGCCGGGTAATTGGGCCTCTTAGTTTCGCATTTCTTACAGTTAGCCTTATGAAAGGAGGGATTGCTATGAGTAAGAAGATTGGCGGATACATTATATTTCTGGCTGGTTCACTAATTAGTGCAGCTGGACAGTTGATTATCCAGAACCAAAAACTATCTGAGAAAGCAACTAGCAACGGCTCTGAAGAAGAGTCTAAGGGCGAGTAACATGCCCTTTCATCTTTGCACGAGTCAAAGGGGGCAAATATGAATAAATATCAAGAAGTAATCATGGAAGAGATACGCTGGCACAAAACGCACAGGCCGGTATATTGGAAAAAAGCTGAATTTTCACAATGGAGTTACAAAGGCTGGGCGTTGGATCAGCTGTATGACATAGTAAGTTGTCCTGACACTTGTCCGATTATGACAAAACTGGAAGAATTCGTTTGTCTGATGGACGAGTATCAGTGTATGAACTCTGTGTTCTCTCCGGCTTTTGATGAAGCGAATTATATTTATGACTTGTGCGCAGATGTTTACGAGGAGGAATTTAATTATGAAACTACCAACTATTAATACAAACACAATCGAAACGCTGGTTAAAACCGGTTTGGAGAATGCCAGAGAAGCAAGTCCTGCATTACTTATAGCGGCTGGGACTATTGGTCTTGTAACCGGCGCTGTTATGGCTTGGAAAGCATCTCGTAAGGTAGATGATGAGATTGAAGTGGCCAAGCAGGACAAGGCAGATGAGATTGAGAAAGAGGTTGAAGAAGTTGAGCTGACACCTGCAGAAACCGCAAAAGCAGTTTGGAAGACAGTCGTTCCGGTTGCGGCAATAGAGATTATATCCGTCGGGTGTATCATTGGTGGTTACACAATCAAGCGACACCGAATGGATGCAGTTGTCACAGCAGCAACTCTATCGGCTTCGCAGTTGAAATTATATCAGGAAAAAGCATTGGAGACTGTCGGACCGAAGAAAGAGAAAGAAATCAAGGCTGCGGTAAGTAAAGAGCAACTGGACAAGAAATTCGAGTCTAATCTATCCGACGACGATATCATTGTAACTGGAAGAGGAACACAGTTATTCTTTGAACCAACTCAAAACTGTCTGTTCTACTCAGATCGAGAATTTATTCAAAAGTGCTTTAACAATCTGAATATGCGGATGATAAACGAAATGTACATCACGCTGAATGAATTATATTCTGAGTTGGGCTTACCCTCTACAAGTATCGGCGATGATTTGGGCTGGACGGTTGAGGACGGACAGTTTGAACCGAGCTTTGATGCAATATTCACCCGTGACGGAAGAACTTGTGCCTGCATTGATTATATTCCAAAAGGGCCTACATATGACTTCCGTCGGCGTTACGCATAATTTGCAAGCTTTATTATGGAAGAAATAAACTTTATATAACGAAAGGAGAACAAAACTATGAACGAGGAAGAAAGAAGCTATGTGGAACTTGAGGAGATTCCGGTAACGGATGTAGACGAGGTGGAATCTGAGAACACAGATGTTCAGCCGGAAAGCAATTCTGGTGGCGGCTTTGGCACCGCATTGGTGATTGGTGGATTAGCATTCGGAGGATACGTTGTTGGAAAAGGTATCGAATGGGGTGCACGTAAGGCAATCAACTTTGGGCGGGGCCTTGCTGCCAAGAGAAAGGTAAAACCGGACAAGGACGGATGTGTCGCAGAGGCAGAAGCCGAGGACATTGACAATCAGGAGTCAACCGAGGAACCTGAGCAGAAAGAAAACGTTCAGGGTAAGTCCCGGAAGAAGAAGTAAGGTTATATTCTAACCAAGTAAAAGGTGAGTCCTACATGGGCTTGCCTTTTTGTTTTTACAGGAGGTGCAGCATGAACGAATATTCATACAGCGGGCCAGTAACAGAGTACGGTAGGTGTATTTGTAATAGCTGGCACGGATCGACCAGAGCTGTGAGTGAGAAAAAAGCCCGCTCAAATCTTGCTTACCAGTTCAAGGTACGTAACAACAGACTTGCCGCGGCCCAGATTGGATTACCCGGCAAAATTATATTAGTGGAGGAGGGCATCTATGGACGAAATCAGACCTAACACAGACAGCTATAGAGAAAAGAGTGAAGCATCATCCTCTGAACAGGAAGAAAAACGTGTTGTCCGCAAAGTTGTAGACGGTAAGGTTGTGGCTAAGAACAACAAGATGAGAAAACTGGCAGGAGCTTTCTTTGCGGATGATATCTCGAACATCGGAGAACATCTGGTGAATGAGGTATTCATTCCGAAAGTCAAGAAGTTTATGGCAGATTCTTTGGACGCCTGTGTTGACGTTATATTCTATGGTGAGAAAGGCAGACCCAAGGAAAGGACATCTGCTTCTCGCTACAATTATTCTCGGTCATATGACGACAGGGAACGGGAAAGGCACAGAGATGAACGACGAACTGTAACTAGGAGACAATACGACTACCGAGATATTATCACACCAACCCGGAGAGAAGCTGAAGATATTATCATCGGGTTGGAAGACCTCATCAAGCGGTACGGTATTGCCACTGTTCGAGACCTGTATGATCTGTGTGGTTTAGGTTCGGATTACACAGATTGCAAGTATGGTTGGACAAATGTGTCTTCGGCCAAGATTACATCAACTCGTGACGGTTATCTGATTGACCTGCCTACTGCGGTAGCGATTGATTAATTATATTTCAAGGAGGAATAAATCTATGAGTATCAAGAATGCAATTTCAAATCTTACTACCAGCATCAGTAGAAGCACTGGTATGCTGGGACTTAAGGTTCAGGCTCACAGTCCTGAGCTGCTTATTGCCGGTGGTGTGGTTACACTTATCGGTGGTGTTGTAGTTGCTTGTATGGCGTCCCGCAAGGTAGATGACGTCATTGACGAGCATTGTAAAGCAGTTGGTGAAATCCACGATCAGGAAGCTGAGGAGAACGAAGCGATTGATAGTGAGGATAACACCTCAGAGGGAGCGGAAGCGAAGAAGAGCGTCCAGAAAGATCTGACTTATACGTATTTCCGGACTGGCTTGAAGTTCGTTAAGCTGTATGCGCCGGCTGTGTGTCTGATCGGATTGAGTCTGACCTGCTTTCTGTCAAGTAACAACATCCTGCAGAAAAGGAATGTAGCTCTGTCATCCGCGTTCACAGCTTTGAGTCAGGAGTTCTCGGATTACCGCGAAAGAGTGGCTGCCCGGATTGGAGAAACTGCGGAAAAAGAAATCCATTATAATCTGGAATCCGAGACTGTGGATGTGAAGACAAAGGACGAGAACGGCAAGACTGTAACGGAGAAGCAGACAACATATTCTGCGTTGAGCAATGCTCCGGGTAGTATGTATGCAAGATATTTTAACAAGCAAACCAGCATCTACTACAAGAGAAACCACATGTACAACGAAGACTTCCTTAAATGCAGTTACGAGAATCTTAATAATCTGCTGAAAGCAAGAGGCTATCTGTTCCTGAATGAGGTATATCAGGAGCTGGGAATGCCAATTGTTGACTATGGTCAGATGGCTGGATGGATTTACGATCCGGATAGCAGAATTCGTCCTTCACATTCTGACACAGATTTACTTGACCTGCGGATTCAGGAAGTGATCGAGCCGTTCAATCCTCTTGACCCGGATGCAAAGCGTGAGAATATATGGATGATTGATCCGAATGTGGAGGGTAACATTCTGGGTTATATTAACAAGAGAGTAGCAGCATAACGAAAGGGGTTAATTATGAGTACAGGAGCTGAAGTAGTTATTGGTGTTTTTACTGGTGCTGCAGTTGGTGCTGGTACCTCGATTCTGGCTATGAAGAAGCATTTCGAGAATGAGAAGCAGAAAGAGGTAGAGGAAATCCGTAACATTTACATGAAGAAAGCCGAAGAGGACGGAGAACCTGAGAAAGCAGAAAAAATCCGTAAGGCCGGTGAGACTGTAGAGAATAAAGATGCGGATATGAAAGAGTACCGTAAGCGTGTACAGTCTGAGGGCTACGTCAAGTATTCTGGTGATAATCCGGGAGAAAAGACGAACAGAACACCAATGAAGAAAGACTGGATTCCACCTTATATTATCTCACCGGAGCAGTTCGACGAGCATGCAGATGATGGGCTTGGCTGGGAGACGCGGACATTGTTATATTTCGCGGATGGCGTTCTCACGGATAATGACAGCAACAAGATTGAGGACATGAGCACTATCCTCGGCGATAAGGAGATTCTGACTCATTTCGGAGAGTATGAGGAAGACTCTATTCATGTCCGGAATGAGAATCGGAAGATTGATTACGAGGTTCTTCTTGACCAGAGGACTTGGAAAGAGGTCAACGCCAAGAAGCCGAAAACTAAGAGATTGGAGGATTAAATGAGTGATTACTTTCTTTGGATGTTAGAGCAGATTGACGATCCGGATGAGTTCGACACAGGCCAGTATCAGAATCTTCTTGAGTATCTTGACTACGTTCCGTTTGATTATATTCTCGAAATGGATAAGAATCGAGAATCAGATGGACTTGAGCTGCGGAAAACCGCAGGGTACTTTCGAGGCACTGGATGTTCAGTACTTGAGATGATGGTTGCTTTGGCTATCCGCTGTGACCAGCATCTCACGGATAATCCCGAGCACAGTCGAGCATCGTGGTGGTTCAAGAACATGATAAAGAGTCTGACCTTAAGTGATATGACGGATGATGATTTCAACCGTGGTATTACTATGAGGACTATCGAGATGTTCTTGAGACGAGAATACGACCCGGATGGATGCGGTGGTTTGTTCTACATTCCCGGTTACGAGGGAGATTTGAGACAGGTAGAGATTTGGTATCAGATGAACTACTGGTATCTGAGTCTTCGCCGTTGACGAAAGGAGGACCGGAAATGAAATGCTTGACTTTGTTAGCGTAAAAATTAAGTCTCCGAAACAGGGTATCATCGAGGTCTCACCGGCATTTAAGACTTATGGCAAAAAGAAATCAGAAGACCTCATGATACGAGGCGGAGATTTCTATGCTGTCTGGGTCGAGAACGATCAGAGATGGTCCGTTGATGAAGAAGATGCGTTGCGACAGATTGATGATATTGTGCGGGATAAAGCTGAAGAACTGCGATCAACTCATCCTGAAGACCTCATCAAGCCATTATATTTGTGGGATGCGGATTCAGGTCAGATTGACAAATGGCACAAGTATTGTCAGAAGCAACTACGAGACAATTACCATCAGTTGGATGAGAGACTTATATTCTCCAACACTGATGTGAAGAAAGAGGACTACGCAAGTCATCGGTTGAATTATCCGCTGGGGGCTTGCGAGACTCCTTCGTGGGACAAAATTATATCCACTCTGTACGAACCGGAAGAACGGGAGAAAATCGAGTGGAGCATCGGAGCAATCGTAACCGGTGAGTCTAAGTTTCTGCAGAAGTTCATGGTGTTCTATGGTGGCGCAGGTACCGGTAAGTCCACCATCCTGAACATCATTCAGCAGTTGTTTGAGGGGTATTACTGTGTATTCAACTCACAGGCACTCGGTTCTTCAAACGACGCTTTTGCTTTGGAAGCTTTTAAGACAAACCCGCTGGTTGCAATTGAGCACGATGGGAAATTATCACGGATTGAGAACAACACTCGGATTAACAGTCTGGTCTCTCATGAGGAAATGACTGTAAACGAGAAATTCAGAAGCACTTATTCCACCCGGTTTAAGTGCTTTCTTTATATTGGTACGAACGAACCGGTTAAGATTACAGATGCCAAGTCTGGTCTTACAAGACGATTGATCGACGTCGAGCCATCCGGAAGAAAACTGCCAATAAAAGAGTACAACCGGCTGACAAAGCAGGTGAAGTTTGAACTGGGTGGAATCGCATGGAAATGTAAGGAATTATATTTGAGCGAACCGAATAGATACGACAGCTATCAGCCAATCCGGATGATGTCAGTTACAAACGACTTCTTCAACTATGTGGAGGAAATGTACTTCGACTTCAAGAAAGACGACGGAGTAACCATGAAATCTGCATGGGACAGCTATAAGAAATACTGCGATGAAGCTCGTGTGAATTATCCGTTGACACAGCGGTTGTTCAGAGAGGAGTTGAAGTCTTATTTCAAACACTGGGACGACAGGAAGACTCTATCCGATGGAACCAGAGTTAGGAACTACTACAGCGGATTCAAGTACGAGATATTTGACGGAAATGGATCTCAGCCCGACGAAGGACAAGACAGTGAGTTATCACCCATCGTGGACTTCAGGGCAATGTATTCAATTTTGGACACAGTCTTATCGGATTGCCCGGCTCAGTACGCGAATGATGAAGAGAAACCGCGTCACGGCTGGGACTTTGTTAAAACAACTCTGAAAGACATTGACACGAGTAAGACGCATTATATTCGGCCGCCAGAGAATCACATAGTAATTGACTTTGATATTCCGGACGACGATGGAAACAAATGTCTCGAACGGAACATTGAAGCAGCAAAACACTGGCCGGCAACATACGCAGAACTGAGCAAGAGCGGACAAGGAATTCACCTGCATTATATTTACAACGGAGACGTTTCTCAGCTCAGTTTAGTGTATGACGACCATATTGAGGTAAAGGTCTTTACAGGTAAGAGTTCGTTGAGGAGGAAGCTGACTCTCTGTAATGACCTGCCAATAGCAACTATCAGTTCGGGATTACCATTGAAAGGGGGCAAAGACGTGGTAGATTTCGAGGGAATAAAGAATGAGAAAGCCCTGAGGACGCTTATTAAAAAGAACCTGAATAAAGAGTATCAGAGCAGTACCAAGTGCAGCATCGACTTTATATTCAAGGATCTGGAGAATGCGTACAACAGCGGCATGAAGTACGACGTTAGCGACATGGAGGAGGCAATTATATCCTTCGCGGCCAACAGCACCAATCAGGCAGAGTATTGCATGAACAAAGTTTGTGACATGCACTTCCGGTCAGATGAGCCGGTTGATGAGGTAGAATCCGAGGAAGACAAGATAGTTATATTTGACTGTGAGGTCTTCCCGAATCTGTTTCTTATCAACTGGAAGTTCTTGGGTGAAAACGAGAAAGTCATGCGGATGATCAATCCATCACCTGATGAGGTAAGAAAGCTGTTTAAGTACAAGCTGGTTGGTTTCAACAACAAACGGTACGACAACCATATACTGTACGCAAGAGGCGAGCTGGGTTATAACAACGAACAGCTCTACCGATTGTCTCAGCAAATTATATCTACTAAGAAAGGTGAGCAAGGTCCGTTCTTTGGCAGCGCATGGAATCTGAGCTATACGGATGTCTATGATTTCTGCTCGAAGAAACAGAGCTTGAAGAAATGGGAGATTGAACTTGGTATTCACCATCAGGAGCTTGGTTTACCGTGGGATCAGCCTGTTCCGGAAGAAATGTGGCCTAAAGTTGCCGAGTATTGTGATAATGATGTTCTTGCAACTGAGGCAGTGTTTAACGAACAGAAAAGCGACTACGAGACAAGGGAGATGGCTGCTGATTTAACAGATATGACTGCGAATAGCTCTACAAATCAATTGTCTCAGCAGTTTGTATTCGAAGACGATAAAGAACCGCAAAGTCAGTTCAATTATCGTGATATGTCTAAACCGGTTCCTTGGTCTGATGACTTGCTGGATAAATACGGTAAAGATTATGTGTTCAGAGTGTTTGACGCTGATGGTAACCCGACGTATCAAACATATCAGAACGGAATGAACCTGCCGGATGGATGGAGCGTATTACCATTCTTCCCGGGTTATACGTATGACAAGTTTAAACACAAGTCAACTTATCTGGGGCAAGAAGTGGGTGAAGGAGGACGGGTCTATGCTGAACCGGGAATGTATTCGGATGTAGCTCTGTTGGACATCGCGTCAATGCATCCACACAGCATTATTGCAGAAGTAGCATTTGGCCCATATTATACTGCAAGATTTAAGGAGCTCGTAGATGCCAGAATTGCCATCAAGCACAAAGACTTCGATACAGCAAGAAAGATGTTTGATGGAAAACTTGCTAAATATCTGAACGACGAAGAGGACTCAAAGGCTTTGGCTCAGTCGTTTAAGATAATGATTAATGCAGTGTACGGTCAAACTGCAGCTACTTATAAGAACCGATTCCGTGATCCGAACAACATCGACAACATAGTGGCAAAGCGTGGTGCTCTGTTCATGACCAAACTGAAAGAGGAAGTCCAGAAAAGAGGATTCATTGTAGCGCATATCAAGACGGATTCTATAAAGATTCCGAACGCTACACCCGAGATAATTCAGTTCTGCATGGATTTCGCAAAGGAATATGGGTATACGTTCGAGCACGAGGCAACCTATGACCGGATGTGTTTAGTTAACGATGCAGTTTATATTGCCAAGTATAAAGAAGCACATTGGGACAAAGATGAGAAAAAGTGGATTTGGTGGACAGCAACCGGTAAGCAGTTCGCGGTTCCGTATGTGCATAAGACTCTGTTCTCTAAGGAGCCTATTTTATTTAAAGATATGTGTGAAACCTTTGCTATTGACAAAGGTGACGCATTATATCTGGATACCAACGAGAATCTTCCGAATGTGGATGCTCTGGAGAAAGAGTATTGGAAGCTGGACGGAAAATACCGCAAGGGAGAATTATCAGATACGACTTGGGAGGCTGAGTGTGAACGGCTGCTTCCGGAGATAGAGAAAGGACATGATTATCACTTTGTTGGAAAGGTAGGTCTGTTCTGTCCTATTATATCCGGTTGTGGTGGAGGTCTGCTCATGGCCAAACGAGACGATAAGTATTCCTATGCACAGGGAGCTAAGGGTTATCGCTGGTTGGAATCCGAAATGGTTCAGAATCTCGACATGAAGGACAAGATCGACAAATCGTATTACACGAAACTGGTTGATGATGCCGAGGCTACTATGGCGGTGTCATCAGATATGGACGTTGAGATGTTCCTGAGTGATGATCCGATGCCCGAACCTTTCTGGGAAACAGGAGAGTATGGATTATATCCTGTCTATCCGGATGAATTACCATTCCATTAATTACGCATAATTTGCAGTCTTCTTTATGAAAGGAGGAATTAACTATGGCAAAATCTGGGAGGTATCCATGGAACAATGAAACATCATGGCAAAAAATCCGTCCAACTGTTGCTGGCGTTCTAACCGCTGTGAGCATGTATTTAATGTTCAGCATGGGTTGGGACAAAGGTCAGGAGCACTTTGCGGATGTTATGACTGATGCATACCATAAGAAAATGGAGTCAGAAGATCAAGGAAATTCCAAAAAGTAATAAGAGAGAGCTTCGGCATTATATTGTCGGGGCTCTCTCTTATTTATGCGAAAGGAGGTAAGTGATGAAACGTAAAACAGGAACTATTCAGAAGTACAAAACGTATGGCATCAGAGAACTGACAGAAGCTGTGGGGTGCTTATTACATGACGAGAACAGTATGATGTTTAAAAATGGTGACCGCGCTGTTATTCTGCGTAAAAAGTACGAAGATGAAGACCCGTGGAACTTCTACAACCTTGTCGGTAGAGAAAGCGGCAAAGTCTACGGTCTGTTGAGCAGGACTTTAAAAGACCACAACGTTCGCTATACGGTCATTCAGTTGGCTAACGGATTCGGTAAGGCTAAGTACAGGAGGTAAGTGATGAGTGATAGTAAATCGTTCTACTTCGGTGAACTGGACAAACCTGTGGAAAGACAACCACATGCTCATATTGGCGAGAAAGAAGTATTTATAGCTCATATCGCTAAGGAAGATGCTCCGGCTGTTTATTTGCACGTGATTGAGTTCAATGCTCTGGTCAGACGGTGCGGCGGAATGCCTTTGACTCGGTTGAAAGACCCGACGTTTGAGGCATCCGTAGCATTCATGACAGAACAGTTCAGACAGGACTTTGTCGATGAGATGAAGCGGTTAACAGGAGTGGATGTAATTGTAGACAAACAGAGAGCGTGGGTGGATCGCAAAGAATTACCACCATGGCTTCAGAATTAAGGAGGTAACTGATGGCAGCATCAATTGTATACACCTGTGATAGGTGCGGACAAATCATAACTAAAGATCCTAAGATCGGACAGTTAAGAATGCAAAATATATCTGTGCACGAGTATTGTTACGATAATAGACATAAATGTTATGATTTATGCCTTTCGTGTAGCGACAAATTGGCTTCGTGGTTAACCGGCAACTTATTTGAAGAAAATGTTAAAGAAAATCAGGAGTAAATATGGCAGATGTAAAGAAATGTGATCGGTGTGGAACTATTTATGATCCACAGGCTTCAAAAAGCATTTATGAACCAAGAATGGCTCTTGTGGAAAATTTTCATGAACACGCAAATCCGAGCTTTATGGTGACATATGACTTCTGCCCGGAATGCGAAGAAAAACTCAAGCAGTGGTTGAACGAACACAAAAATAAAGAAAATCAGGAGGAAAAATAAGATGGCTTACAAGCAGATTGCAAACATTAACATTGAGAACGCGGAGATTATGTCAAGACAGGGATTTGACCGGGATAACTTCGGTAAGAAATCCATCTGTGTGTTTCTGGATATGTCACCGGAAGATATTCAGTCTCTTGTGGATGAGGGCTGGAATATTCACGTGACGAGACCGAGCGAGAACTTCCCGGAACCGAGACATTTCCTGCCGGTAGAGATTAAGTACGATGTGCCTGAGGAGTACGAGAATCTTCAGCCGCGGATTTACATGTATGTCGAGGGCAGAATGGATCACAGAGTTACTCTGAACGAGAGAACCGTGAGCAAGCTGGCGAGAAGCAGGATCGTTAATATCGACATCACAATCCGTGGGCGCTGGATCGAGGACAACCCGGATACAGGTGATGGCCATATCAAGGCCTACGTGAGTGTGATGCGGGTTACGATTGCTAAACCGGATGATGCCTTTGCCGAGAAATACGCAGAGGAAGAATATCCGGAGGATGAGTAATGAGGCTGCCTGCACCGTTGGAGTTGGACGAAAAGCAGGTTGAAGCAGTCAACAGGATGAAGAACGGCTGTATCTTGAATGGGGGCGTTGGTTCGGGTAAATCTAGGACCGCGCTCCTTTATTATTTCTTCAGGAACGGCGGTGGCTTTGGCGAAATGTTTGGCTGTGATGATGACTGCTGGCTTGAACCAACTGAAGACGGTGACGAGTATATTCCCATGGGTGACCCGCCTCAAGACCTTTATATTATCACAACTGCGAAAAAACGGGATGACCGAGAATGGGAGTTTGAGATGGCTCCGTTCCTCATGAGCACTGACCCGGAAAAAAGCTTGTACGTCAATACGATTGTGATTGACTCGTGGAACAACATTAAGAAGTACCAAGACGTGACAGATGCATTCTTTATATTTGACGAGGACAGAGTGACCGGAAAAGGAGCATGGGTTAAGGCTTTCCTGAAGATAGCCAAGAACAACGAATGGATCATATTGTCCGCAACACCCGGTGATACATGGTCTGACTACATTCCGGTTTTCATTGCGAATGGTTTCTTTAAAAACAGGACTGAATTCAACAATGATCACGTCGTCTTCAATCCGCACGTCAATTATCCAATGGTGGAAAAGTATCTTGGAACAGGGAAACTGATGAGACTTCGAAACAGTATTCTGATCGACTTGGAGTACGACAAGAAGACAGTAGCTCATCACGAGGACGTCATAGTGGAGTATGACAAGAAATTATATTTGGATACTATGCGGACTCGCTGGGACCCGTTTAAAGACGAACCTATCGCCAATGCCGGTGGGTTCTGTTACTGCTTAAGAAAGGTGGTGAACTCAGATGAACGACGACTGGTGGCTTGTCTTGAACTCATGGAGGATCATCCTAAGGCAATTATATTTTACAACTTCGACTATGAACTCGAAATGCTCAGAAATGCCGGATGGGGAGATGGGGTACAAGTTGCCGAATGGAATGGACATAACCATGATGGTATTCCTAAGTCAGAACGATGGGTATACCTCGTTAACTATTCCGCTGGCGCTGAGGGATGGAACACAACTGAAACTGACACGATTATATTTTTTTCACAAAACTACAGTTACAAGATCATGGCTCAATCTGCTGGGAGAATCGACAGACGGAATACACCTTATACCGATCTTTGGTACTACCATCTGAAAAGCAAAGCATCTATTGATCTTGCTATTGACAGAGCCGTAACGAGAAAGAAACAGTTCAACGAACAAAAATTTTACGGGAGGTAAGCAACTATGGTAACAACCTCAGAATTAAGACATTTAGAGAACCGGATAAGAATGATGGAGGACAGACTTATCCGAGCTAAGACAACTGCAGAAATTGAGCAGATACAGCTTGTTATAAGAGTGCTAAGAAGCACACTCGTGAAAGAAAGGAGGACGTTTTGCTATGGTAATTAATCAGGAGAAAGAGGTTTACTTTGACCAGTATTGTGAATCATGTAAGCATTGCGACGTGGATGAGGGTGAGAGTCCGTGCTGGGAGTGCCTCGACGAAACTGTGAATTTATATTCTCATAAACCGGTTAAGTGGGAGGAGAAAGAATGATGGTACGAACTGTGGTGGATATTATATTGGCGGTCTATCTATTTGGATGGGCCGTTTGTCTTATCTGGATGTATAGGAGAATAAATGACCTTGAATTTTACAAGCAACTATCTGGAAATATGCAACCTTCTGATTGGCCAGTTTGGATTTGGATGGTTATAGCTACGTTCTGGCCTTTTATAGCATGGAGAATCGGCTATTTAAAAATACGTTATATTATCGGAAAAGCCGCATTGAAACTAGCTGATAGGATGCTCAATAGTTTGAAGAAAGGTAGAGATAAGAATGATAACATTAAATGTTAAAGACTACTGCCAGACTTGTTCAGAATTCGATTTCAAAGTTTCCGAAAAGAACACTTTATTGAGTAACTTCACTAAGGAGTATACCATTTACTGCGGCAATGCCAGAAGATGTGCAAATATCGAGAAGCATTTAAAGGAGGTACAGAAAAATGGGGGCAATAGTAACGAGGCAGCAGGATGTGATTGATATTCAGTCCTATCAGGCTGGTTATGCTGGTGGTTACAGCGAAGGCTTAAACGGTGGCTATGAGATTGGATACGTTGCTTGTTGGATGGACATCCGTAGAGAAGCAGCTGCTAAGAGAGAACTACAGAATTATATTCGTAAGCAGAGGGCTTATGGGGCTTTGGTTCTTGGATTGACTGCCGTGGTTACTGTGGTTTGCGCGGATCTGACCTTTGCCTGCTTCGGTATTCCTATTGGATTGGGGCTTATATTTGTGAAGAGGAGGTGCCTGGCATGAATTATGGCAAAATAAACACCTACGATATATCTAATGGAACCGGGGTTAGAGTTTCGCTTTTCGTATCTGGATGCCGACGTAAATGCAAAGGATGCTTTAACAGTGCTGCGTGGGATTTTAATTATGGCCAACCTTTCACCGAAGAAACTGAGCAGATGATTCTCGAAGCATTGAAACCGGATTATATTCAAGGGTTTACAGTTTTGGGAGGAGAGCCGTTTGAACCCGAGAATGAACCGGTTGTAACTGAACTGCTTAAGAAAATCCGAGAGACATACCCGGAGAAAGATATTTGGTGTTACACAGGGTATACGTATGAGCGGGATTTACGCGGAAAAGAAATGATGAAATATATCGACGTTCTTGTGGATGGTGAATTCATCGAAGAGCAGAAAGGCATTACTTTAAAATTCCGCGGAAGTAGAAACCAGAGAATCTTATATTTTGAAAGGAGACCGATGTGCAATTTAGGCAAATTAATCACTGAAAAAGAACATTGTTACTGCATGGATTGCGCGGACTGTCCGGCATATAGATGTGACGAGGATGAAAAACATTCATATTGCGATCTGGTATCATATGCAAACGAATTACTCAAGGAAGGTGCCAAACAGACACAGGAAGCTTTTGAAATGGTAGCAAAGAGTAGGGAATATCTGGCTAAGAAAGGAGAAAATCATGAACAAAACTGAACAAAGGGAGCTTATCAATGAAATTCGTTTGCTCGGGGTTGAGCTTCAGAATATTCGGGTTCTGCTGGAGAAGAACCTTGAGGAACCAATAATTAAACCGGCTGATTACCGCAAATTACATTATTACCAAAATATTAAAAAGCCAATATTTAATAATTTAGATGATGCAGTACAGGTGTTAAATAATCTTAAAGAGCTTCTGCAGAAATATGGTGTTGTTCGTATGAAAGACTATTACAAAATGTGTGGCATGGATTCTGACTACGAGGACACCAAATATGGCTGGGTAAATCTGGATCGTGCTTATATAAAGCAGTATAGGCAAACTGGATACTATATTGTTTTAGATAAACCTTATCTGATTTGAAAGGAGAACGAAATGCGTTGCTTTGATTTAATAATCATATTCAAGTCAAGACCCGATCAACCGGTACGGATTAACCCGTGTACTGAATATGGTTTTTGTACTACAAACCCTAATATGTTTTATTTCACGACTGATAATCAACGAACCTTTATCCCTGTAGACAGCATATTATATTTCGGTGAACCAGTCGAGGGATTAAACAATTTAACGAAAGGAGGAGCAATAAATGATTAAGCTTGAAAAAACACAGACATATGGATGGAAAGAAGCTATCCGCGGAATGAGAAACCCGATGAATAGCTGGGAGAAGAGTGATAGCGCACCATGTGTGATGATTCCTTGTTATAAATGTACTGTAGGCAAAAAGCACGCAGTAAGTAAATGCCCAGATTATGTAATCGGCCCAAATGACCACGAGCTGATGATGAAACTGGTGAGGGGTGGTTCTGTGCACGCTAAGTTCCGTCGGATGATAACCGTGTATGTGGATATCACCGCGCCATTATATTGGTGGAAGGAGTTCGATACATACAAGATTGGAACCGTGGCTAACTCGTGTTCGACAATGCATAAGATTGCGGATAAGGAGTTTACGCTGGAGGATTTCTCGTGTGAACATCTGCTCGGAGATGACAGCGACGTATATATACTTACTAACACTGGAGATTCTTATGAAGACTATGGAGAATCTCCTATCGAGATAATGCAGGACTGGATAATAGCTATGTTGAATAAATGCCGTGAATTATATCTTGATACCAAGGACAAGACCTACTGGTGGCAGATGATTCAGCTTCTTCCGAGCTCGTACAACCAGAAACGGACAGTCATGATGAATTACGAGGTTCTGGCTGGGATTTACCCGTCAAGAAAGAATCACAAGTTGGATGAGTGGCATGACTTCTGTGAGTGGATTGAACATCTGCCGTATTCGGAGATTATTATTGGGGAGGAAGAGTGATGACTTTTACTGTAATAGTTAACGTAAAAGATTTACTTATAGTCGTAATGCTTCTATCGTGGATAATTGCTTACACTTCGTTACTTGTTCATATCGGAAAAGACAGTGATATTGCCGTGAACGTGTCCATTATAAGCTTAATTATCGCACTTGGTTTTAGTGCGGCCGCATTAGTATTATGAAAAAGAAAGAGGTGAATCCGATGAGTGAAGAAGAAAAACGTATGGATAGTCTTTTAGATGCAGTATCAACAATGGCCGAATCATATGCGTCCCTTGCGGTTTCAGCTAAAGAAATGTCGGATAAAATGACGGATCTGAGTAATGCAATGAAAGCTGTTCCACCATTACATTTGTATAAATTGCAGAAAAGGAGGTGAATCCGATGGACAGAGAAAAGTTCAAAGCAGCGATGGAGAGTGAGGTTCACGGTTATATTACAGAAAAATCTTATAACTGTTTAAAACCAATTGCTGCAACAGAGGACTGGAAAACAAATGCTACCTGGTTAATAGAAGAGATGGCAGAATTACAGCAGGCTCTGGTTAAGAATCTGCGTGGCTTTGATAACATGGACGATGTTCTACAGGAAATGGCTGACGTTTGGATTGGAATTCAGTTGATGTCTCGACCTGATAAAAACGGTTATATTGGTATAGACGCAACTGAAGTAAACCGAGCTATTAATGTCAAGCTCGACCGTGACCTGAAGCGGATTGAGGACACCTAATTATATTTAACCGAAAGGAGGAGGGTTTTATGGCAACTATGGCATTAATTTTGGGCAAGGATTTATGCCACACAGGTATCTATGAGTTTTACAATATGCTGGCTAAG
Organism: Clostridiales bacterium; assembly: GCA_020859985.1. GTDB lineage: Bacteria > Bacillota > Clostridia > Lachnospirales > Lachnospiraceae > Choladousia. Next base: position 44,088 of record JAJBVD010000023.1, on the reverse strand, counting down.
TTGAGTGGGGTCGAGATTACAGACTCCACTCGTTTTGATTGCAGGAAAGTTTGTGTCACACCTGCCGTACAGGATGAAATCTTCAGTTATTACCGTGACAAGGGAAGCAACGATGCTGAGATTGGTGCTTTATGGCTGCAGCTTGGGCCGAAAGCCAATGTAACCGCGTTGAATCCTAATGGTCTGACGTTCAATTATATTGCTATTGCGGAGGATGGCTTTATTACGGACAAAGATGACGGTGAAGAAGAGGAATTAAGTTATCGGCGAGCAAGCAGAAGCTATGGGTACCGTTAATTATATTTCAAGGGGGCAAATATATGGATGATAAAAACAAAGCAAATATGGAGGTTAAAACTTACGACATAATGAGACCACATCTCAGTCTACAACTGATCAGGCAAGATCGTGCTGATATAGATTTGATTGAGAATTACCCTATGTGGAAGATTCTTGATTTCTATGTAGTGCCAATTATCAATTACGGACTGGTAGATGGTGTTGAGGGCGGTGCTGTACTTAAGGTTGATAACGGCATCATGAAAAGTTGGGGTGTCGAACAGGGTCAGCTGTTTGGTGACGCTATGAATAACGTTGAGAATAACACTGTCATAAAGGCATCTGGTGAAATGAATGACATGCTTCGGAAGGACGCGGAAAAGAAAGGTGAAGAGTACGAAGAATTAGACATGGTTTGCATGACAAATAAGGATGCATTCTACGGTTCCTGTAGTTTTCTTAACATACATGCAATGATTGAGATTGCAAAAGATGCTGCTTCTCCATTATACGTCATCCCTTCCAGCGTTCATGAGATTTTGTGCATCCCTATAACTGAGCTAAAATGCAACGTTAAGACTGGTAAAGCTAAAATCAGCACTTATATCCGCGAAGTTAATGAGGAGAAACACATCGGTAAAGAATATTTATCCGATCATGTGTACCTTTTTGGACGGGACAGTTACGGACGATGGAATTATGGAATGTGAGGTGAGGGTTTTGGGACGAGCAGAACGTAGAAAAGCCGAGAGAAGAGCGCGAATCGAGGATAATAAGCAAACTGTGAGAATGCATAAGAGCGATATTAACAAGTTGAAAGATGATGTGCGTGAAGAAGTTAGTATGTACAGTGTCGATATGCTTCTTACCTGCATTGGTTTGGCTGAACATCGGCTCTATGGTTTCGGTCCAACCAGAATTATGAGGACTCTAAATTATATTGACCAGCTTATGGGCGACATTAACAGCGATGTTTGTACTATGCCTGAGTACGTTGAGGCTCTTAAGGAGGAAACTGGCATAGTAATTCGATCTGAAGGGAGGAAAATAGGATGAGCTACACACCTGATTTAAGCACAAATGCTTCTGGATACCGTGATTCAACCGCTTTACACGCGATTGCTAAGGCTGATTTGGAGGCGAAAAGTAAGAAGAAGGCGGTTGATGGGGACGGGAAACCCTATGATCGGCCTTATGATCCGGATGAGGCAAAGTTTTATAAGCTGCTGAAGACCATGTTTGCAATGGCCGAGTGTGCAGGATATCGCGTTGAGTCTCGGATTGTGCTTCGTGACAAGAAAACCGGGAAAGTTTGGAAGTAATTCTATAGTTTGGTTTTTAAAGGAGGATTTTTATGATCAGCAAAGGACAATTATATACCTGCGACAGATGTGATGAGAGCATCTTTATGAGCGATCCGACACCAAAGTCGATACCAACTGAAGAATCGGGGATAAATCGGCTTGAATGTACCAAACCAGAATATCCGGAGAAGTGGCAGAAGATTTTTGGAATGGATCTGTGCCCGATGTGCGCTGCGAGTTTCAAGAAATGGCGTGAATATTGTAAAAAGGTTCAGGCTTAACCGGAATTATATTTGAAAGGGGGCTTGGGTATGGCTGAGTTTGAACTTGGACGTACAGTCATGACTAACGAAGTATGTTATCGAAGAATCACCGACAAGGATTTTGATTATTTCATGACGAACTCGTTGAAAAAATATCAAAAACAGGATTGGGGTGACATCTGTGAAGAAGACAAGGAACTGAACGATGCTGCGGTACGTGATGGAGAACAGATTGTGGCTCTGTACAAATATTCTGACGATGTAAGCATCTACATAATCACTGAGTCGGACAGAAGTGTTACAACAATCTGTTTCCCATATGAACGGTGAAAGGAGGAATTATATTTATGATGGAAATTATGGAGATGGCGCATGATTTGACTTACAGAGTGCTAGTGGAAGTCTATACAGGTGTCATGTATTTGGAGACGACGAAGGGAATAACCGTCATGATGGATGGTGAAGGGAAACCCTTACGTCGTTCCAAGTGGGAACAGATGAAGAATTTGGCTGACAAACGGGAGATTTTCGAAGTAGCAGTTAAACGTAGTTAGACGTAGTCTGTGGTCAGTTTTTTGGCCAAAAGTGGGCAAAAAGTGGCCAGCAAAATGGCCAATCTGGCCAAATTAACTGCAAAAAATGGCGAATTTTGGGCTTAATCGAAATAAGTCGAAATAAGACGTGGTTTGTGGTCAGATTTGTGGCCACTTTTGAAAAGGGGGTGGTCTCACTATTTCACGAACGGCTACTAACTGCTACTAACTGCTACGCTATGACTACTATCGGCCAAATGGCCACTTTTTTTTCTACCCTAATATAAAAATTTTATATATATAAATATAGTATTTTTTCGCAAATTTGGTCACTGACGGATTTTTTCGTGGTTTGCGGCTCTAACCTAGATTAGAAATTAAATCTAGGTTAAAAGTTGGGGTTTTGGTCTTGGCTCGGTTGATGATCAGGTTTCGGATTTTGGAGGACTGATACGTTTGATTTACTCTTTGATATTGTTCAGGCACTTTGCGAGATGGTGTTGATGATTTATTTTTGTGGTACTGCCGTTACACAGGATTCCGTTGTATGGGCAATAATCGGAGGTGCCATAATAATCGCGTTTGCTATTCACTGTAATTGTAGAGAAAGAGGGTGAAATGAAATGGGTTATGTAATTTGCATCGCAGTTGGAGTTATTCTCGGATTCTCACTGGCTGCTATTCTTACGTGTGCTCGTGACGAAGATTAACAATTATATTCTTGTTTAGGTTGAGAGGGTTCTGTGCTGGATTAGTACAAGCCCTCTTTTTTCTTTGCGCAAAATTTACAGGGGCTTTTATGAGAGAGAAGAGGATAGCTCAGTGGTAGAGCGCTTTAAGAGATTAAAGAGAGGTTGGTTCGAATCCAATGACTTTCTCTTTTCGCTTTGCGTGAATCTTGCGCAAAATTTACAGGGGCTTTTATGAGAGGAGAGAGAAAAGGTCGTAAACGTCATTTTCTCTTTGTTTTGCTAAGGGGGTAAAGCTCATGTTAGAAAGTCAATTTCAAAGCAAGCTTATCAAGGAGATTAAAGATCGGTTTCCCGGCTGCATCGTCATGAAGACTGATGCGGATTATATTCAGGGGATGCCTGATCTCTTAGTTTTGCACGGCTCTAAGTGGGCGTCTCTGGAATGTAAACGTACTTCTAAAGCACACAGACAACCTAATCAGGAATTCTATGTCAGCAAAATGGACGAGATGTCTTTTTCAAGATTCATCTCTCCGGAAAATAAGGAGGACGTTTTACATGAACTGGAACAAACATTCAAATCTTGAGGGCCGACACGCCTTTCTCAGTCCAAGCAGTTATCACTGGATTAACTACGACGATGAGAAGATGGCAGATCGTTATAACAGTTTTCTTGCGGTTCAGCGAGGAACTGAGTATCACGCAGGTGCTGAATGGCTGATTAAGCATGGAGAGAAAGTTGAGGATTTGCCGAAGACTTTCAACATGTTCGTGAATGACGCTATCGGTTACAAGATGCAGGCCGAACAGAAATTATATTACTCGGATAACTGCTTCGGTACTGCAGATGCTATTTGCTTCAGGAACAACTTTCTGAGAATCCATGATTTGAAGACCGGCGAAGTTCCTGCACACATGGAGCAGCTTCTGATTTATGCAGCTTTATTCTGTCTTGAATACAGAGTGAAGCCGGGTGAAATCGGAATCGAGCTTCGAATCTATCAGAACAATGAAATCGTCTATGACAATCCAACGGCTGAAGATATCGGGCCGATTATGGATAGAATCGTTACCTTTGACAAGATTATTGAATCAATCAAAGAGGAGGCATAGTCATGGACATTATATTTATAGACCCAGATACCTGTTCCGACTCGGAGCTCAATCAGTTGCTGCATTATGGCACTAAGCGACATTCGGGTCGGTTTCCATGGGGTTCTGGTGATGATCCTTATCAGCATGAGTCATGGCATTGTAACAGCTCTGGTGAATTCCTTGACCGTGTTGCTGATTTACAAAAGAAAGGTTTGTCTGAACTTGAAATTGCACAGACCATGGGCTTAAGCACAAAAGAACTTCGTACAGCGAAGTCAGTAGCTAAGGCAGAGAGATATGCAGAACAGGTGTCTATGGCAACCAAGCTAAGAGAAGAAGGCAAGACTCTTAAAGAAATTGCTGATGCTATGGGTTTTAAGAACGATTCATCGGTTCGAAATCTGTTAGATGCAGATAAGAACGCCAGACAGACACAGGCTATGGCTACTGCAGAGTTTCTAAAAGAACAGGTTGCCCAGAAAGGACTAATAGATGTCGGAGCAGGCGCTGAATACAGTGCACTCAACGGAGTGAGCAGACAGAAGTTCGATGATGCATTGCTTATGCTTCAGATGGAGGGTTATGAATTATATTCTCGTGGACGGGCACAAGTCACCAATCCGGGTCAACAGACCATATTGACAGTTCTTTGCCCTCCGGGAACTACTTACAGTGAAGCATATCAAGATGCAGATGGCAATCCAGTTACGATTCATTCATTAGGAGAATTCACTTCGGATGATAATGGAGAGACTTTTCGCACTTACCAGTACCCATCAAGTCTTGATAGCAGCAGGTTAGCCATTAGATACGGTGATGAGGGTGGAACTGCCAAAGATGGTGTCATTGAGATTCGCAGAGGATGTGATGATTTATCTTTAGGAGATTCGCGCTATGCACAGGTTCGAATTCTTGTAGATGGAACACATTACCTAAAAGGAATGGCCATTTATTCGGATGACTTGCCCGATGGAGTTGATGTTTTGTTTAATACCAACAAGAAGTCCGGAACTCCGATGATGTCTGATGACAAGAACAATACAGTTCTTAAGAAGATTAAAAACAACCCAGAGAATCCATTTGGTTCTTTAATATCTGCCGATGGACAATACGAATACACAGATGCAGATGGCAATAAGCAGCTCGGCCTTATCAATAAGACCAGAGCAGAAGGTAAGTGGGATGAATGGGATAACACACTTCCGTCCCAGTTCTTGGCCAAGCAGTCAGAATCACTTATCAGAAAGCAGCTTAACCTTACCTATGCAGATAAGCAGGCAGAGTATGAAGAGATTTGTGCTTTGGAGAATCCTACAGTCAAGCGCCAAATGCTTCAAACATTTGCTGAAGAATGTGACTCCGCTGCTGTTACACTGAAAGCTGCAGCTTTGCCTCGCCAATCTTATCAAGTTATTCTACCTGTTGAATCCTTATCTGAGAATGAAGTCTATGCACCGAACTATATCAATGGCGAAACTGTTGCTTTGGTTCGATATCCTCATGGCGGAACATTCGAAATTCCTAAACTTACAGTTAATAATAATCAGGCAGAAGCCAAGAGTGTTATCGGTGATGCCAAAGATGCAGTTGGTATTAACAGTAAGGTTGCAGAGCGATTGTCTGGAGCTGATTTCGATGGCGATACTGTAATGGTGATCCCATGTGACTCAGCATACAGCAAGGTACACATCACAAGCACCAATTCTTTGGAAGGTCTGAAAGGATTCGATCCTAAGTCCGAGTACCATGCAGTTGAGGGCATGAAGACCATGAAGAACACTCAGCAGGAAATGGGTGTTGTTAGTAACTTGATTATGGACATGACTCTTAAAGGAGCAACCGAGCCAGAGTTAGCGAAAGCAGTTCGTCATTCAATGGTTGTCATTGATGCTGAAAAACACAACCTCAACTACAAGAAGTCTGAAATAGACAATGACATTGACGAGCTGAAGCGTACCTATCAGCAGCATACAGATGATGACAAGTATGGTGGAGCTTCTACACTGATTACTAAGGCTAAGTCACGAGAAATTGTTGACAAGCGTCGTGGTAATGCATGGATTGATCCGGATACAGGTGAGCAGGTTTGGACCAGAATCAATCCTGTGACGGGTAAAGAAGAAACTAAATACACAGGGGAGACTTATGAGAAAGATGGTAAGACCATCAAACGTACAGAGAACTCCACCAAGATGGCGGAGACTAAGGATGCCCATACCCTATCCTCTGGTACTGTACAGGAGGAGCTCTATGCGGACTATGCCAACCAGATGAAAGCCCTGGCCAACTCCGCCCGTAAAGAAATGCTGGCCACCGGTCGTTTGAAATTCGACTCTACCGCCAAGAAAACTTATGCGACCGAGGTAGAAGAACTGAACGCCCAGCTTAACCTTGCCAAGAGGAATGCCCCTAAAGAAAGGGAAGCACAAGCCCGTGCAACTTCTTACATAGATGCTCTTAAGAAATCAAACCCCGGCATCTCCAAGGAGGACCTTAAGAAAGAAAAGCAGCGGGCTATTACCAAGTATAGGAACCAAGTAGGGGCTAAGAGGCAGTCTGTTACATTTACAGACCGGCAGTGGGAAGCCATCCAAGCGGGTGCCGTCTCAGATAACACCCTATCCCAGCTTCTTAAGTATGCCGATACGGATACTGTTAAGAAAAGGGCCACCCCCAGAAAGACTTCTGGTACCGCCCTTACCAGTGGACAGGTAGCCCGTATCAAAGCCCTTAGAGCCTCAGGGTACTCTACAGAAGAGATAGCCTCCGCCCTTGGCGTTGCTAAGAGTACCGTATGGAAGTATGCAGACAATGACGGAAAGGAGAGTGCATGACATGTATGGTGATACCTTACTCACAACTATGGACAATCCATATAACCCATTCACTCAGTTCAGTCAGTGGTTCCTGTATGATGAGGGTATGGGCTACCATACTTGTGGTTTAATAGCAAGAATTGCAAGAACTTCTGATGCTTTTTCAGATAAAGAAAATGAAGAAGAATTTAAGCGAGCTTGCAATGAAGTTATTAAAACTGATTTTACAAACAAATACATTACTTTAAACAGAAACAAGAAGTTTGATATCAAAGAAATCAATAGACTTTACAAAGAAGCAAACAAAGCAACAGCTTAATTGTTGATTCATTCTTTTGATTTCATTTGTTTCTGCTTACAGTCTGTGCAGTTATTAAAAAATCTACACACTTTTATTAATCTATCAATTAATAATCCTTTTGAAACACACAAATAATCGAAGAAATCATGGAATTTGTCCTCCTTTTGGTTTAGATTTGGCTGTTTTTGCAGTTTATTGTGTGTTTTTAGGGGCTATTGATGCTTCTGATGCATAGGGAGGGGGTCTCGAAAAATAGGCACCCCCTCAGCATCGGCGTCGTCTTCAAAAATTCCCCGGGGGATTATATTTCTTGTTTTTCCAGTATCTGAAAGAGCCTATGGTGCCAAAGTTCGCAGACTCGTAAAGGTCAAGCCCCCTTGATAAGCGAGGACTTTACTTTTCCTCCCATACCTCCTTTCGGTAAAGATTGATAAGTTCCGATACACACCTTCTTTCTGGCGCTGTAGGCCGTTTCAGATACTGGTTTTATATTTGATTGGAGGCGATAACATGACGAGAAGCAAAAAATCTTCGGAATCATCTGGTCTTAACACTCCGAAGACAATGCCGGCAACCACGCCAGAGGGACGCGAGAATCAGCTCTGCTCTTTGGCAGTTGATCTTGCCGAGAAGCAGCTTCGAGAAGGTACAGCTTCACCGTCAGTTGTTGTGCATTATCTTAAGCTCGCTTCGACCAGAGAGCGGATAGAGAAAGAGATGTTGGAAAAGAAAGTCGAACTCATGACTGCTCAGAAGGAATCTCTTGACGCAGCTCAGCGGATTGAAGAGGTGTACACGAAAGCACTCGATGCCATGCGGTTGTACAGCGGAAATTCTCAGAAGTCCGAGGAGGACGATGACTATGAGGATTAGAACCTATCAGGAACTTATCCGGATTCCTACTTTTGAAGAGCGGTTCGAGTATCTCCGGTTGGATGGTTCTGTAGGTGTCGAAACCTTTGGCTATGACCGTTATCTCAATCAGGACTTTTACCAGCGTTCTGCAGAGTGGAAAAGAGTCAGAGCTCATGTAATTGCTCGTGATTACGGCAAAGACCTTGCCTGTGACGGTTACGAGATTTACGGCCAGAAGATTTACATTCACCATATGAATCCTATCTCAATAGAAGACATTATTCATAGTACAGATTTTCTTCTTGATCCCGACTATCTGATCACAACTACTCACGGAACACACAATGCAATACACTATGGCGATAAGAGTCAGCTTCCTTTACCGCCAGTTGAACGGCAGCCGGGCGACACCTGTCCTTGGCGTCGATGAGGGGAGGTTTTCAAAATGGCTACAGTTGCCGTAACAGACAGCATTCTTACGTCGGTTAAGAAATTACTCGGCATAGCTGAAGACTATGAGTATTTCGACCCTGACGTTATCATTCATATCAATTCAGTTTTCTCAGTTCTCAATCAGTTAGGCGTCGGTCCGGATGAAGGATTCTCCATTTCAGATAGCTCTGCGGTGTGGAGTGACTTTATTGGAACTGATTCACGACTGAACGATGTTGTGAGTTACATGCACATCAAGGTCCGGCGAATGTTTGACCCGCCACAGAGCACTGCAGTTCTGGAGTCTTACAAAGAGCTGGAGAAAGAGTATGAGTGGAGATTGAATGTAGCAGTTGACCCTGCAGAGGAGGTGAGTTAATTGAATGCTTATGACTATTTAATCTGGCGTCCTACAGATGAGCTTTACCATTACCAAATTAAAGGTGCTCATTGGGGCGTTCGAAATGGTCCGCCCTATCCATTAGGCAGTGATCAGAAGACTTCAGAGGAAAAGAAAGCTGCAGGTGGCGGTTCCTCATCTGGATCGGACTCAACTTCAACTAAGACAAGTTTGAAAGACCGGATTCTTAAGAAATCATCCAGTTCTTCAAGCAAATCTTCTGAGGAAGAGAAGAAAAAAGACTCTGATGAGACCAAATCTTCTACCACTACAGATACGAAGAAACCGGTGAAAAACATGACCGATTCCGAGTTATCTGCAGCTATAAAGCGTCTGGAAAACGAAAAGAAGTATACGGAACTCACTTCAAAGCCTGAGGAAAAGAAGAAGGCCAGTTTGGGCAGCCAGATTGTGAAAGATGTGACCAAGAACATTGCCACGCAAACACTCAGTAACATTGGTTCTCAGACGGCAACTTATGTACTTGGTGTTGAAGTTAACAAGCTGCTGAAGAAATACAATGCTAAGAACGGCATTGATGACGACAATTCAATCAACCCGAAAAAAGGGCAAAAGGACAAGTAGGTGAAACATATGGCGTTATCGAACACGGCCACTCCCATTTATTACGGCCAGTTTCGAGATGCCGTATTAAGAGGTGACATACCGGTCTGCGAGGAAATCTCTATGCAAATGAATCTCATCGACGATCTGATTGCTGATCCGAATTTTTACTATGACGATGAAGCAGTTGAGGGGTTTGTGGCTTATTGTGAGAATGAAATGACTTTGACCGATGGAGCAGACCTTCATTTGCTGGATACTTTTAAGCTCTGGGCTGAAGACATTTTCGGTTGGTATTATTTTGTCGAGCACGATGTATACGTTCCAAATAAGTCCGGGCATGGCGGTCATTACGAATACAAGAGCGTTAAGAAGCGTCTTCGAAACAAGCAGTATTTGATTGTTGGACGAGGTGCTTCGAAATCTTTGTACGATTCATGTATTCAGAGCTATTTCCTGAACATTGACTTGTCTACAACCTATCAGATGACTACGGCTCCGACCATGAAGCAGGCTGAGGAAATTATGTCGCCGATTCGAACCGCTATTACACGTTCTCGTGGTCCTCTGTTCCAATTCCTTACGGAGGGTTCTCTCCAAAACACCACAGGTTCCAGAGCTAAACGCCAGAAGCTATGCCCAACCAAGAAAGGAATAGAAAATTTCCTTACCGGTTCTCTGATTGAGATTCGTCCGATGAGTATTCATAAGCTGCAGGGTATGAGACCTAAGGTGGCTACTGTGGATGAATGGCTATCGGGTGATGTCAGAGAGGATGTCGTCGGCGCTATTGAGCAGGGTGCAGCTAAGGTAGACGACTGGCTGATTGTAGCTACCAGTTCGGAGGGTACAGTTCGAAACGGAAGTGGCGATACAATCAAAATGGAGTTGATGAACATCCTTAAAGGAGAGTACATCAATCCCCACGTGTCTATCTGGTGGTACAAGCTGGACAGTATTGACGAAGTAAATGATCCGGATATGTGGATTAAGGCTAACCCGAATCTTGGGAAGACTGTTAGCTATGAAACTTATCAGATTGAGGTAGAGAGAGCGGAGCAGGCACCAGCAACCAGAAACGACATTCTGGCAAAGAGATTCGGAATTCCTATGGAGGGCTATACGTATTACTTTACGTACGAAGAAACTCTGCCGCATCAACATCGCGAATTCTGGGAGATGCCTTGTGCTCTTGGTGCAGATATGTCACAGGGAGACGACTTCTGTGCTTTCACTTTTCTGTTTCCTCTGTCTCATGGAGAGTTTGGCGTTAAGACTCGCTGCTATATTACAAGTCTTACTCTTATGAAGCTGCAGGCGGCTATGCGAGCAAAGTATGATGAGTTCATGGACGAAGACAGTCTCGTAATTATGGAAGGTTCTGTGCTTGACATGATGGAAGTTTATGATGAGCTGGACGAGTTTATCCAGAAGCATGACTATGATGTTCGTTGTTTCGGTTATGACCCATACAATGCTAAAGAGTTTGTGAACCGGTGGGAATTGGAGAATGGAGCATTCGGTATTGAGAAAGTTCCACAGGGTTCCCGAACAGAGTCTGTTCCATTGGGAGAATTGAAGCATTTGTCTGAGGAGAGAATGCTGCTTTTCGATCAGAGTCTCATGACATTCACGATGGGGAACTGCATTGTCATGGAAGATACAAACGGCAATCGGAAGTTGTATAAGAAACGTTACGACCAGAAGATTGACGCCGTAGCAGCTATGATGGACGCGTATGTGGCCTTTAAGGTTAACAAAGATGCGTTCGAATAATTATTGGTAAAAAGAGCCTCGCCCCCTTGAATAGAGGCCCTTTTTATATACTTGGTTACCGTGTCTTCGGCGTGATCCGAATTTTTACGGATTTCCGAGAACCAGATTGGCTCTTAGACTTTGTAACCTTTACAGGCGGTCGTTTCATAGTATCACCTCCTTTCTAAAAAGTTTACCTCCTTTCAGAAGAAGATGACCATATGGATCACCCGAAGACATAGTAGCATGATTGTTTGACTATTTCAAGTATAAAAAGAGCCTCGGGAGTTTGAGGCCCTTTTCGTATGCGGTTACTGTAGGTTTAAAGGGTGCCCTTTACAACTGAAAAGGGAATGAGTAACCGTTAATTACTGTAGCATATTTGCATAATAATTGCAACAAGAAAGAGCCCCTATACGCAGAGGCTCTCTTTTGTCGGTTACCGAGTCTTAGTGGAAATCCGCACTTTGACGGACTTCCGAGATCCCGACTGGTTGCGGGATTTGGTAACCTTTACAGGTACTCGTTTCATCATATCACCTCCTTTCCACAGGGATGAAGGAATCATATGAGGAAAGTGGTGACTTCGAGTACCTCTTACTAAGATATCACGTTCGCATAATAATTACAACAACTTAAGGAGGATAACCGACATGGGTTTACTTAATCGGTTCCAACGTTCATGGAACGCTTTCTTTAATAAAGACCCCACGGGATATTATCAGGACTTGGGTATGGGTTATTCATACCGGCCGGATAGGGTACGGTTCACCAGAGGAAACGAACGATCCATTGTTACCTCGATATACAATCGGATAGCTCTGGATTGTGCAGCGATTGATGTTAAGCATGTTCGTCTCGATGACAATGAACGTTATTCAGAGACAATGAATACAGGACTTAACAACTGTCTTACGGTTGAAGCCAACGTTGACCAGACAGGCAGAGCGTTCATTCAGGATGCGGTTATGTCTATGCTTGACGAAGGTTGTGTAGCTCTGGTTCCGGTAGATACCAACGAAGATCCGAATCTCACAGGGTCGTATGACATACTCACTCTTCGAACCGGAAAAATACGAGAGTGGTATCCGTCGCACGTGAAAGTTGAAGTGTATAATGAGCAGACTGGCCGGAAGCAGGATATCGTTGTTTCCAAAGATTACACTGCTATTATCGAAAACCCCCTGTATGCAGTGATGAATGAGTACAACTCTACACTGCAGCGCCTTATTCGAAAGCTTAACCTGTTGGATGTTGTGGATGACCAGACAAGTAGCGGTAAGATGGATTTAATTATTCAGTTACCGTATATTGTCAAGTCTGAAGCCCGCCAGAAACAGGCTGAGCAGAGACGAAAGATGATTGAAGATCAGCTTACGGGTTCCAAATATGGAATTGCGTATACAGATGGTACAGAGCATATCACTCAGCTTAACCGGTCGGTGGATAATAACCTTTTAACTCAGGTCGAATATTTGACAAGTCTTCTATACAGCCAATTGGGGCTGTCTCAGGACATTCTCGATGGTTCGGCAAACGAAGAGACTATGCAGAACTACTATAACCGAACTATCGAGCCAATCATGTCTGCGCTCGTTGAAGAAATGCGGCGCAAATTTCTCACAAAAACAGCACGAAGTCAGAAGCAGTCGATCATGTTCTTCCGCGATCCGTTCAAGCTTGTTCCGGTTAGTGAATTGGCGGAAATCGCTGATAAGATGACTCGAAATGAGATTATGACGTCCAATGAGATACGTCAGATTATTGGTATGCAGCCTGCGGATGATCCGTCTGCTGATGAGTTGAGAAATAAGAATCTAAGTCAACCAAGCTAAGAAGCCAACGGTGAGAGTAGTGTAAGCAAGAATATTAAGCTTAGCGAAATCACTGATAAAGCAGGCTAAAAATTTGCCTATAGGTTAGTTGAATCTAACTAGAAATGAGAGCTTAACCACATTCCGAACAGATGAGAAGAACCAATAGACGAATCGACAGCCAATAAGAGGAGGAATTTCAAAATGGCTTATGAAGGATACGACCTTTGCGGTTGGGCGACTCGTAGCAATATCAGATGTAGTGATGGTCGGATGATCATGACAGATGCATTTAAAGATTGCGACGGAGCTAAGGTACCGCTCGTATGGAGCCACGATCATAAGAACCCGGAGAATGTTCTGGGTCATGCGTATCTGGAGAACCGCGGAGATGGCGTTTATGCCTACGGTTATCTGAACGATACTGATCGGGCCCAGAATGTAAAGAAACAGCTAAAACATGGTGACATCACAGCTTTGTCTATCTGGGCAGATGACCTGCAGCAGAAAGGGTCGAATGTTGTGCACGGCATTATTCGTGAGGTGAGTCTGGTACTTGCTGGGGCGAATCCTGGCGCTTACATCGACTCAGTTGCACTGGCTCATGGAGCTGATTCAGACGATGAAGCGATCATTTATAGCGGAATGAATCTTGATGAACTGTTTCACTCCGCTGCGGATGACGAGAAGAAGTCTGAGGATGCAGATGATGACAAGAACGAGAGCTCGAAGTCTGATGACGACGAGACCGTTCAGGATGTTATTGACACCATGGATGAAAAGCAAAAGAAAGTCCTCAACTATCTGGTTGGGGCAGCAGCTCAGAGTAAGAAGTCCTCTGACTCATCCGATGATGACAAGAAGGACAATGACGAAGATGACGACAAAACTGCCGCACATAGCGGCATTTCAGAAGGAGGAAGCGACATGAAAGTTAACGTGTTTGACCAGAGCACCCAGCAGCAGCCGAATGTTCTCAGCCATGATCAGATGGATGTGATCTTCAAGGATGCTAAGCGTCTGGGGAGCCTGAAAGATTCATTCTTGTCCCATGCGGATGAGTACGGCATTACAGATATCGACTATCTGTTTCCGGATTACAGAACTATCGAGAAGCAGCCGGATTTCATTTCTCGGAAGATGGACTGGGTGTCCAAGGTTATGAACGGTGTCAGCCACACCCCGTTCAGCCGGATCAAGACCATCCACGCGGACATTACCGCAGATGAGGCACGTGCATTAGGTTACATCAAGGGCAACAAGAAGAAGGAAGAGGTCTTCACGCTGCTTAAGAGAACAACCGATCCGCAGACTGTGTATAAGAAGCAGAAACTGGATCGTGATGACATTCTGGACATCACGGATTTCGACGTTGTTGCGTGGATCAAGCAGGAGATGCGTCAGATGCTGGATGAGGAACTGGCTCGTGCGTTCCTGATCGGTGATGGCAGACTTGCTGACTCCGAGGATAAGATTCAGGAGTCTCATATCCGCCCGATCCTTACGGATGATGACCTGTATACCATCAAGTCTACGGTGACTCCGGATACCGATGAGGAACTGGCATCCGCACTCATTGATCAGGCTGTTCGTTCTCGTATCGACTACAGAGGCTCGGGCTCTCCGGTTATGTACATCGCGGAATCTTATCTGACTGAGATGCTTCTGCTGAAGGACCTCAACCAGAGACGTATCTATAAGGATGTCAATGAGCTGGCTACTGCTATGATGGTAAAGGAAATTGTTCCGGTTCCGGTTATGGAGAACTGCACCAGAACGGATTCTAGCTCGCTTGTGCATGACGTATATGCGATTATCATCAACCTGAACGACTACAAGGTTGGTGCAGACAAGGGTGGAGCAGTAAATACCTTTGATGATTTCGATATCGACTACAACCAGCAGAAGTACCTGATGGAGACTCGTTGCTCCGGCGCTCTGGTTAAGCCGTATTCTGCAATCGTTCTGGAGTCTGCAGGTACCGCTGCTGAGTAAGCAATTCAGATCGGAGGTGAGAACTGATGAATAAGTTCTATGGAAAAGTTGGCTATGAGATCACTGTGGATAGTGGATATGGCGTTTTCACCCCACAGATAAAAACTCGGTCTTACTATGGTGACGTTACTCGCAACTATGTGAAGACACAGTCAGGCGATGGAGCCAATAAAGACATTAATGTCAACAACGTAATCAGTATTGTTGCTGATCCATTCGCTTACGAACACGTTCTCGCCATCCGATACGTTGAATGGATGGGAGCAAGGTATCAGGTAACCAACGTTGAGGTTTCTCAGCCGCGGTTAATCCTGACTATAGGAGGTGTATACAATGGGCCAGAGGAAGAATCTTCATCAGATACTGAGTGACATTATGGTCGACACATGCGGTTCCTCGGCGAGTGCTCAGGTATACTTTCAACCGCCTGAAACAATCAAAATGGTTTATCCATGCATCGTTTACGAGCGGGATACCGGCGACACGCAGTTTGCTGACAATGCTCCATACATTCACAATGTCAGGTACACGGTGACGGTTATAGATAGGAACCCGGACAGCGAGATTCCGGCAAAGGTGGCAATGCTTTCTATGACTATCTATGACCGCCATTTTACGTCGGATAATCTTCATCATGACGTATACAAAATATATTATTAAGGAGGATTTATATCATGTCTAAAATCACATGGGATGGAACTGGCGAGCGCCGGTATGAAACCGGTACTGACCATGGCGTTCTTTATAAGAAAGACAGTTCTGGCGCATATCCGAGCGGAGTTGCTTGGAATGGTCTGACTGCCGTAACGGAATCTCCGGGTGGTGCAGAGGAGACTGCGCTTTACGCGGATAACATCAAGTATGGAAGCTTGCGTTCAGCAGAGACGTTCGATTACACGATCGAGGCTTACACATATCCGCCGGAGTGGGAAGAGTGTGATGGTTCTGCAGAGCTTGCTACTGGTGTATATGTTGGTCAGCAGAAGAGAAGCGCATTTGGCTTCACTTATCGTTCTCAGATCGGAGATGACACCGATGAGGAGGCTGGTTACAAGCTGCATCTGGTCTACAACTCCACCGCATCTCCGTCAGAGAAGTCTCGCTCCACTGTCAATGATAGCCCGGAAGCGATTACATTTTCTTGGGAATGCAGCACCACGCCAATTCCTTGCACCGGTTTCAAGAATTGTTCGACTATTACGATCGACTCTACAAAGGTAGACGCAACAAAGCTTGCCGCACTGGAAGATATTCTTTACGGTACAGATGATACTGAAGCTTATCTGCCGTTGCCGGATGACGTTATGGCGCTGTTTGCTGAAGATGCAGCATGATGATTAGCTAATATTGTTTTGAAGAGCCGTATTCAGGGTTAATGGCTGGCGGCTCTTTTTTAGTGCAAAACCGAAAGGAGATAAGGACATGTTAAAGAAAACTATCACGTATGAGGACTTCAATGGAGTCACTCGTACTCAGGATTATTATTTCAATCTTACTAAGACCGAGCTTTATGCTTGGGAGAATAGCTATGACGGCGGTATGAGTGTTCTTCTGCAGCGGATTGTACAGGAGAAGAGTCCGTCCAAGCTGCTTGAATATTTCCAGAAGCTGATTCAGATGTCGTATGGCGAGAAGTCGGATGATGGTCTGCGTTTCAAGAAGTCTCCGGAAATTCTTGCGGACTTCACAAGCACCAATGCATACGATGTGCTGTTCATGGAACTTGCATCAGATACAAAAGCGGCCATTGCTTTCATTAAAGGAATCATGCCGGCTGACTTGGCTGGAGCAATTGACGAAAAGAACGTCGAAGAATCTGCGGCGAATCTACTGGCTTCAGCAACGTAAAGAAAGGGTGATTCGATGCTTCCAATCGTTGTTCCTGCAACGGAACTGTTCGTGGAAGATACGAACGAATTTATCCAAGTGAAAGAAACTGTCTTACAACTCGAACACTCCCTTTTAAGTTTAAAGAAGTGGGAAGCCAAGTGGTGCATCCCCTTTCTCGACGGAAATCCCAAAACTACAGAGCAAACCATAGATTACATCAGATGTATGACACTTACCCAGAACGTTAATCCGTATGTGTATGGTGCTTTGTCCGCACAGAATTTGGAAGACATCAACAACTACATTGATGCACCTATGACAGCTACGTGGTTTGTAGAGGATAAGCAGAAAAAGAAAAATAAGACAGTAAGAAAAGAGAAAACAATCACGGCTGAGTTGGTGTATTGCTGGATGGTTATGTACCACATACCTTTCGAATGCCAGAAATGGCACCTTAATCAGCTGATCACACTCATCCGTGTTTGCAATGAAGAGAATAACCCGAAGAAGCCGCTCAAAGGTAAAGCTTTATACAGTCGAAATCGGGCGTTGAATGAGGCTCGAAAGAAGAAAATGCATACGAGAGGATGACCGACATGAAGATTTCGTTTGAGACCAGAGGAAACTTTAAGCACATTGAAGAATTCTTCCAGAAGATGAAAGACCATCGTTTGGTTAAAACATTGGACAAGTATGGCAAGGCTGGGGTCGATGCTCTGGCTTCAGCCACTCCGGTTGACACTGGTCTGACGGCTTCTTCTTGGGGATATGAGATACACGATGACGGAAACACGATAGGAGTTTATTGGACAAACTCAAACGTAAACAATGGAGTGAACATAGCGGTTCTTTTGCAATATGGACACGGAACAGGCACCGGCGGATATGTACAGGGGCGAGATTACATCAATCCTGCAATCCAGCCGGTGTTTGACGCTATGGCGGATGACATATGGAAGGAGGTAACCTCGTCATGAGCAGCGTAGATGAACGAATCGTCAAAATGACCTTTGATAACGACGAGTTTGAACAGGGCATAAAAGAAAGTAGCGATTCTCTTACCAAATTTAAGCAGAGCTTAAGCAAGGATACCTCTGCCACAACACTCGATAATGTCAGCAACACTCTGAGTAAGATGAACTTCAACAGTGTATTGTCTGGCATTGAGTCCATGACCAGTAGATTTTCGGTATTCGGTATTTCTGCGGCTACTGTAATTCAGGACGTGACCCGAAAGATTGAGTCCATGGCTGATGCACTGGTTTCTGCAGTGACAACAGAGCCGGTATCTGCAGGTTGGGATGAGTATGAACTGAAAATGAACTCTGTACAGACAATTATGTCAAGTACAGGAGAAGATATAGACACTGTTAACCAGTATTTGGAAGAACTGAACCAGTATGCAGATGACACCATTTACTCATTTTCAGATATGACTGAGAGTATTGGTAAGTTCACCAACTCTGGTGTAAGTCTTGAGGATGCTGTTACTGCCATCAAGGGTATCAGTAACGAAGCAGCAGTGTCTGGTGCTAATGCAAACGAAGCATCCAGAGCTATGTATAACTTTGCTCAGGCTCTGTCGACTGGTTATGTGGCGCTCATTGACTGGAAGTCTATCGAGAATGCAAACATGGCGACAAAAGAATTCAAGGAGCAGTTGCTTGAGACCGCTGTTGCCTGTGGGACTGTTAAAGAGACTTCTGACGGCATGTATAAGGTTCTTACTAAGAATGCCAGCGGAAGTACTTTGTCGGATGCTATTGATGCTACTGACGGCTTTAGAGATTCTTTATCTTATCAGTGGTTGACAACCGAAGTCTTGATTGAAACATTGAAAGACTATGGTGATGCCACAACCGAGATAGGTGCTAAGGCATCCGCAGCGGCTACTGAAGTAAAGACTTTCTCCATGTTGATTGACACCTTGAAGGAAGCAATGGGTTCTGGATGGACTGAAACATGGGAAACTGTCTTTGGTAATCTTGAGGAAGCAAAAGAGGGTTGGACTGCAGTATCCGAAGCTCTTGGTGCTTTCATTGACAAATCAGCAGATAGCAGGAACACTAAACTCGCAGGAGCCATGGACAGTTCTTGGGATCAGCTTTTACGGAAATTTACTGACGTGGGCATCAGTGCAGATGACTTCAATGAAACTATGCAGGAACTTGCCATCAATACCGGCAAGGTTACTGAGGAAATGATTGAAGATGCCGGAGGACTTGAGAATACACTTTCTAAAGGCTGGCTGAGCGCTGATTTGTTGAATGATGCCATCGCTAAACTGGGTGGCGTGACTACATCTTCCGCAAGTGAAGCTAAATATTCTCTTGAAGAATGCCAAGATGTCGTTGAAGACATTATTGCGGGTGTATATGGCAATGGTGCGGACCGTGTATCAGCATTGGAAGAGCTTGGCTACGATGCCGAGGAATTGCAGAAAATAGTAGATAAGGTCTGGAACGGTTCTACTCTTGACTGGGACAAGTACACGGAAGAAACAGCAACCAATCTTTCCGAATGTCAGCAAATTGTTGAAAACATTGTTAAAGGAACCTACGGGAATGGCGCAGCACGAACATCTGCTCTCGAAGAGCTTGGTTACGATGCAGAACAGCTTCAGACTATTGTAAATGCTGTCTGGGATGGTTCAACTCTGAACTGGGATAATTATACCGAGGAAGCTCTCATCGCAGCCGGTGCTACTGAAGAAGAAGCAGAAGCCCTCATGAAATTAAAAACCAATATGGGGCTGACTGACGATGAGCTTCAGCAGTTCGTAGATGACTTGAATGGCGGCAAGGCGAGCGGTCGAGAACTTCTTTGGGATTCGATCTTGAATACCATCGAGGGTCTTTCACGTATTCTCGGCACCGTCGGTTCTGCTTGGAAGAATGTTTTCGGTACGACTACATCGGAGCAGATTTACAATGTCATCGCAGCTATTGAAGGATTTACTGAGAAGCTTCTGATTAATCAAGAGACCGCAAATAAGTTGCAGAGAACATTCAGAGGTTTGTTCTCGATTCTTAGCATTATCAAGACTACCGTTTCTGCAGTTATTAGCCGCGTATTCAAGCTATTTTCCAATACTCTTGGCGGATTGGATATAGATGTTCTTGGATTTACTGGAGATTTGGGTCTGGCTATTGATCGTTTCCGTCAGTGGTATGAATCGAACGATATTGCGAATAAAGCAATTGACGCTATGGTTCCGTTACTTAAGAAAGCTGGAAATGGGCTTAAGAGCATGGTCAGCAAAGCGGCTGAGATTCCTAAAGTAGCGCAGGTTATCAAGGTTTTGAAGAATGTCTTCGAGAGTTTGAAGGATGAAATTCAAAATGGCTTCCCAACCATCCAGAAGTGGTTTGGAAATTTCACGGAATGGCTTGGCACTTTGGATGATCTGACACTGGAAGATGTTAAACAGACATTTAAAGACCTCTTTACGACTATTAAGGATGGAAAACTGACTTTCGATTTCCCAAGTCTTGACAAGATTAAAGAGAAATTTCCGAAAGCTGCAGAAGCTATTCAGGATTTCATCAACAAGATTAAGAATTTCGATACACCGACTCTGGACAAGATTTCCGAGAAGATTAAATCTCTGATTGAAGCATTCCAGAATGGCGATAAAGGATTCAAGTTCCCGACTTTAACTGAGCTGAGTGAGCTGTTTCCGAGTGCAGTTAATGCAATAACCACTGCTATCGAAAAACTACAGAAAGCTTTTGGGTTCTTATCTGGAATTTCAATTAGCGATGGTGTTCAGGCATTTCTGAATAGTATTTCAGAAATTGTTAACATGTCACATGTTTCTTCAGCTGAACTTGGTGATGGAAGTGAAGTAAGCGAAAATATAGACAATACAGTAACTGTTATAGATGCGGTTAAAGATGCACTATCGAAGCTTAATAAGTCAATCGGTGATGCCGATTTCAATATTAATTTTGGTGCAATTGCCGCGGCTATAGTGGGAATAGGTTATTTGGTGATGCTGTTTAAATTACTAGGCACTATTAGTAATTTTGGAAAAGCAGCGTTATCCGTTGGTGGTTTCTTCGACTCGCTTAGCGGAATTATGCAGAGGGTGACAAACACAGCATCGGCTGTAACACAAACTGAAAATTCTATTTCAAATTCAACAGCGTCTTCCAAATCCGGGACAAGCAAGATAGTTACATTGTGCTTGTCTTTAGCTGTTTTAGCGGGAGTGTTGATTGCACTTGGAAAGCAGGATGTTAACGATTTAAAGAAAGCTGGAATTACACTTGCCGCACTTGCCGCACTTTTATTGATATTGCAGGGTGTGAGCGGACTCATGAGTAAGAAAGGCCTATCTGGATCATTCAAAGGAATGGGTGTGACTATTCTTGCTTTAGCGGCTGCTCTTTGGATCATTGTAGATGCTCTTCAAGGACTGTCTTCTGTTACTGTAAGCAGCAACGCTTCTAATGCTATTCTCGCCATAATAGGTGCTTTGACATTGGCTGTGGTGGCTTTGCAGGTGACTTCGCCAGTGTTATCAAGAGGCGAAAAGACTCTGCAGAAAACGGCGATAACAATTTTGGCCATTGCTGTAGCTTTAAAGCTTCTTGTGTCGGCATTGAATGACCTTACACAGACTTCATACACCATCGACGATCTTGCGGCATTGGGTATTTTACTTGCTGAATTAGCTGCAGCTATGATCCTAATTTCTTCGGCAAGTAAGGGAAGTTCAATAGGCAGTTCTGTTTCTATTTTAGCAACCGTTATATCATTGAAGGCTTTCATTAGTATATTGGATGATATAGCGGCTATGCCTTTGAAAACCATTGTGGCAGCAATTCCGAAGCTCGCCATTATATTAACCGAATTAGCGGCTGTCATGCTTCTCGCTCGTTTAGCGGGAAATAAAAGTGGCGGTACATCCATACTTGCTATGACAGTGAGTGTTATCGTTATTGCCAAAGCAATGCAAATGCTTTCTGAAATTAATTCAAGCGACATGGATCAGGCTATGGTTGCCATGATGGAAATAGTTGGGCTATTGATTGTATTTGTCACTCTGGCTAACGCAACCTCGAAGAGTGTAAGCGCTGGTGGAAAAATTAAATCTGGTGCTGGAACTTTGCTGGCTGCTGCTGTGGCTATTGGTGTAATGGCGGCCGCTATGCTCGTGCTGGCGCAAATAGATAAAAACAAATTAGCCAATGCTAGTGCTGCGATTCTGGCTCTTGGTGCCTCATTTGCGATGATTGAAGCGTTCTCTGGTTTCGCTAAAGGCAAGATGAGTTCGATTATAGCATTGGCGGCAGTTATCACCGTTCTCGCTGGTGCGGTTGCCGCTTTAGCACTCTTTGTTGACCCATCAGCACTAAAAAATGCTACTGATTGCCTTTCAGAACTTCTTATAACGTTGTCTGTGTTAGAAGCAGTAACCGGCCTTATGTCGAAGGGCACGTCATCAGTGGTTACTTTGGCTGGTTTGGCATTAGTTGTGGCTGGTTTGGCTTTGGTGTTTCAGATGCTTGGCTCTATGGAAAACCCGAGCAATCTATTAACCGTAGCAGATGCCATGACAGAGGTAATATTAGCGTTATCAGTGATGATGGTAGCTATGATAGCGATACCGTCAAATCCAGCATCTGCAGTTTCAAAATGCGTTGGTCTGGTTGCATTGCTAGGGACTTTGGTTGCTGTTGCAGGAGTAGTTGCTACACTTAACAATTTTGTTCCAGATTTCATGAGTCTTGTTGGAAGTGGCTTTGAAGTTATTGGAGAGTGGATTGGCGAACTTATTGGCGGTATTGTAAATGGAGTTGGTGATGCTACAGAAGGTACTGGAGCTATAGAAAGTATGTCTAGTATGCTTACTTCATTAACTGATTCTGTGTCATCTTTATCGTCTGTTGATTCATCAATACTCGATAATGCTTCTACTTTGGCTTCTGCTATACTTAAACTTACGGGTGCAGAATTACTTGATGCCATAGCAGGGTTCATTAGTGGCGATAGCAGCATGGAAACATTTGGCGCTGAACTTGAGGCTTTCGGAAATTCGATGGTTGCTTTTGCGGCTGCTACGAGTGGCCTGTCTTCCGATAGTTTATCGGGGGCTATTGACGCTGCTTCGGCACTTGTGGATCTTGAGAATAGTATTCCAAGCAGTGACGGGTTGTATCAGAAACTTGTTGGCGAACAAAGCTGGGAAACCCTAGGCGGAGGATTAGCCGAGTTTGGCAGTGCCCTTGTTAGTTTCTCGGATTCTGTATCCGGGGAATCTTTTGATGCGGATGCTATATCATCATCGGCAACGGCTGCGTCTGCACTTGTCGAAGTCCTTAATGCCATCCCGAGTGAGGGTGGATGGCTTGATGGCGCACTGGGTACCGAAGACTGGTCAACGTTAGGAGATGGCCTTGAAGATTTTGGTGAAGCACTTAAAGGATATTCAGAGCAAGTATCAGGAGAAGCCTTTGACACAGCAGCAATTGAAGCTTCTGCAACTGCTGCGGGAAGTCTTGTTACCTTGCTGGATGCTATTCCGTCTTCTGGCGGATATTTGCAAAAATTTAGTGGTGAAAAAGACTGGGAAACATTAAGTGGAGGACTGGTTAGTTTTGGTCTTGCGCTATTGCTTTATTCAGCCACAGTATCTGGCCAAAATATAGACACAGAGGCCATTGCTGCTTCTGCCGCTGCTGGAGAGAGTTTAGCCACATTGCTAGATGCGGTCCCAAGCGCTGATGGCTATCTTCAAAAATTCACAGGCGAAAAGAGTTGGGAAACTTTAGGCGGTGGACTTGCCGAATTTGGTGAAGCTCTTGGCAATTTTTCAACGTATGTCGCCGATTTGAATACGGATGACATTGATACTGCAATAACAGCATCTAAGAAGTTAGCAGAGTTTCAGGATTCACTCGGTAGCGATGGAGGTTGGTGGACTTTCTTTACCGGAGAAGATACTACATTTACCGATTTTGGGGAAAACCTTGAAGCTCTTGGCACTGCATTTAAATCGTTTGCTGCATCAATATCTGGTACTACTTGGTCCGACACGACGTCCATGACCGAGGCTTTGGAAGACATTGTAAACATTGTGGCATTATCAAAGGATGCCGGTGATGGTTCAAAGCTTAAAAAGATCGTGGGCAATCTGGAAGAAATAGGTAATGCCGAAGTATCAGGATATGTTAGCGCATTATCTGAGTCTGGTGCAGAGCTTCAGGCCGCTGGTGAGACAGCAGTTAGCGAAATAGTGACTGGAATGACCAATGCTTCTGCTGAGTTATCCGATAGTATATCAGCGGGAGCTGCCACTCTGGTCGAATCATTTGCTATAGCGATATCCGAAGAAATAACCACAAATCAGGCTACGTTTAACGATACGTTTTCTGTAGCTATGACTACAATGGCTGAAGTGGGTAGTGTCACATTAGCCCTTTCTGTTGATGATTTCGAATCGGCAGGAACCGTACTCATTGACGCTGTTGCTGATGGGATTGGCGATGGTTCAGAAGATGTTTCAACAGCGGCTACGTCTGTATTGTCATCTTCTGTATCGAAAATTCGAAATCGGTATCAGAGTTTCTATAACTCGGGTAAATATCTCATGGAGGGTCTGGCTCAGGGTATCACCAACAACCAGTACAAAGCAATCAACGCGGCAACGACTACAGCGACGAACACTCTGAAAGCTCTTAATGAAGCTTTGGATGAGCACTCACCATCGAAAGCTACGAGACAATCGGGCCAGTATTTCGATGAGGGCTTTGCTCTGGGTATCGCTGACTTGGCAGGAAGAGTAGCAGATGAGAGTTCTTCTGTTGGTTCGGTAGCTTTGAGTGCATTGGCTGGCGTTTCGGATAAGATTTCTTCCTATTTAAGTGAAGAGCAGTCATTCACGCCGTCGATTACACCGGTTCTTGACCTGAGTAATGTCTCATCAGGAGCACAGCAGATCAGCGGAATGCTCGGAAGAAGCTATGGTCTAAACATCGACACAGCTAAGATCAACACACTTTCAGCAGCAATGCAAAACCGTCAAAATGGCTCTACGAATGACGACGTTGTGTCGGCCATTAAGAAGCTCAACAATACAATGTCTACGGATAGGCAGAACATTTACAATGTCAACGGGGTTACCTATGACGATGGTAGCAATGTATCCAGCGCAGTTCAGCAGTTGGTTCGTGCTGCATCTATAGCAAGGAGGGCGTAAGTCTATGGCAAAGAAAGTTGCATCTCTTACTATCGGTTTACAGACTGGAAGTGACAGACTGATTTACGCCACTTGGACAGTTGCCAGCACTTTGAAGAACATCAGTGGCTACAAAGTTGCTTGGTATTATCACACAGGAGACAGTGTATGGTTTGTTGGTCAGGAAGCATCTGATACTACGTTAAAGCAGTCAACATACACAGCTCCCTCAAATGCTGTTCAGGTAAAAGTTAAGGTAAAGCCTGTATCCAAGACGAAGAGCAGCGGAGCATCGTACTGGACAGGTGCTTATACAGAAAAAACTTATTTATTTGCTGGGACTACTCCCGAAACACCGTCAGCACCGACGGTAACTATCGAAGATTACAAATTAACGGCAAGACTCGACACCACAGCGGACTACACAGATAGGATTGAGTTCCAAGTTGTGAAGGATGATTCCACGGTATTTTCAACTGGGATTTCAAGCGTAACGACTGGAACCGCGTCCTATTCGTGTAGCGTAACTGCTGGCTCCGATTATAAGGTCCGGTGCCGAGCTATTAACGACTATAACGGTTCAGCTATTTACAGTGATTGGGGTGATTATTCCAGCAATGTCACCACAGTCCCAAACTCAGTAACCAGCATTACCGCTAAAGCCGAGAGTTCAACGTCGGTATCTGTAACCTTTCCGTTGGTATCAAATGCCGAAAGCTATACGGTTGAATACACTACGGAAAAGTATTATTTCGATAGTTCGAACGAAGTACAGAGTTTAACTGGAATCACGGCCAGCCCAGCTTATGTGACTGGTCTTGATTCTGGTCAAGAATGGTGGTTCCGTGTTAAAGCGGTTAATACTTCAGGAGATTCTGGCTGGAGTGATCCTGTATCGGTAATAATTGGTTCTGATCCGGAAGCACCGACTACTTGGTCATCCACAACTTCGGCTATAACCGGCGAGACAGTTACTTTGTACTGGGTGCATAACTCGGAAGATGGTTCTAAGTCCAAACAGGCCCAGATTGAGCTTATCTTGAACGGAACTACTTCGTATGTGGTTGTGACGAATGACGACTATGACTCTGAGGATGAAGAACTGACTCATTCGTATACACTTGATCTTTCCGGTTATGGAGAGGGTGCAACTGTGTACTGGCGGGTCAGAACTATGGGTGTAACAGACACTTATGGCGATTGGTCTGTTCAGCGACAGATTGACGTATATGCTCCGGCTACTCTGATGCTAACCTATGACTCAACTCTGACGTCATTTCCTTATAATATAGTAGCTACGGCAGGCCCATCTTCGCAGACTCCTATGTGCTATACGGTAACAGTAACCGCCAACAGTACGCATGAGACTACTAACGAATTTGGTTCTGACGTTACGGTGAATGCTGGAGAAATAGTCTTCTCTGAGACATATTATACGTCAACTACACCGTACACGATAGCTCTCTCAGCTGATAATGTTTCACTGGCAAATAGCCAGAGCTACACAGTTACAGTAACAGTCGCTACGGATGTCGGTTTGACGGCTGAAACATCATTCTCGTTTTCTGTTGAATGGGATGACGTGGACTATGATGCGGATGCTGGCATATTAATCGACAAAGATAAAATGGTCGCTTACATAAGTCCTTTTGCGGTGGATGAAGACGACAACTATGCAGATGGAGTCACTCTGTCTGTATACAGAAGAGAATTTGATGGCACATTTACAGAAATTGCTACTGGCCTTGAAAACAATGGCAGCATCACGGTTACAGATCCTCATCCTGCACTGGATTATGCTAGATACCGTATTGTGGTTAAGTCAACAACGACTGGAGCAATGTCATACGATGACCTGCCGGGAGAACCTGTCGGATTGCCATACATTGTGATGCAATGGGACGAAACATGGTCAACATTCAACTATGAGGATGGGGACGACGAGCGTGAAGAACCGGCATGGTCGGGATCAATGGTCAAGCTCTTGTACAATATCGACACTACCGAGGAGCATTCACAGGATGTTTCTCTGGTTGAGTACATTGGTCGGGAGCATCCGGTCAGCTATTACGGCACACAGAAAGGCGAGACTGCGACTTGGTCGTGCGTGATTGTTAAGGACGACACTGACACTCTCTATGCCCTTCGCCGATTGGCTGTGTATCAGGGAGATGTATACGTCCGCAATCCATCGGGTGTTGGTTACTGGGCACAGGTAACTGTTTCTATATCTGATACTCATGCTGAACTGACGATTCCTGTATCATTCGCTATCACGCGTGTAGAGGGAGGAATGTAAGTATGGCTATAGACTGGACTGCCTCAATGCAGCAAACTTTTGAGTTTTACACAGTTGACCCGAATACATGGAAAGATGTGGATGCAGTAACGACTATTAAGAGCTGCAAGATAGACCGGGATTCCTCTCAGCAGACCCTTGGAAGTGCGAGTATTGATGCTAAGGATACCATGGACGAATGTTATCTTCGGGTATACCTCATAGTGATTCAAAATGGCTTGAAATATCAGGTTCCACTCGGCACATTCTTGATACAGACTCCGGGTATAAGCTTTGATGGTAAGAGTCAGACAGTATCGGTTGACGCGTACACGCCATTGATGGAGCTGAAAGAGAACTTGCCGCCGATCGGATACACAATCTTTAAGAACACCGAAATCATGGATACAGCGGTTTCACTTACCCGCGAACATTTAAGAGCACCTGTGGTACCTGCAACGGATACCGAGGTGCTTTCTTCTGATTTTGTGGCAAATGTATCGGATACATGGCTGACGTTCTTAATCGACTTGATTGCCAATGCAGATTATACATACGATCTGGACGAGCTTGGACGAGTTTTATTTGCTCCGGATCAAGACATCGCATCCCTGCAACCTGTCTGGAAGTACAACGACGATAACAGCTCGATTCTGTATCCGGATGTGGAAGATGAGAGAGATTTGTATGGAATTCCAAATGTGGTTGAGGTTGTGTATTCAACGGATACCGGGTACTTGTATTCGAGAGTAGTAAATGATGATCCTGGCAGTCCGATATCGACAGTGACTCGCGGTCGGGAGATCGTTTACAGAGACAGTAGTCCAAGCCTTTCTGGGACACCAACGCAGGGAGTTTTGGATGACTACGCTACGAGCTTACTTCGTGACTTGTCCTGTCTGGAGCACACAATAACATATAAACACGGTTACTGCGGAGTAAGAGTTGGTGACTGTGTTGAGCTTAATTATGAGAGAGCCGGACTTAGCCATGTTAAGGCAAAAGTTACGGCTCAATCTATTTCTTGTGAAACCGGATGCCCGGTAGAGGAGACTGCTGTTTATACGACAAAATTGTGGAGGTGATGCTACATGGAGTTGTCAAGCTCTCTTTTGAAAAGCTTTGCCGCTACAACAAACGACACGGATAGCAATACCAGTTCGGTTGGTACTGCATATGGAACGGTGTACGAGAGCGACGGTAAACGGTATGTCATGCTGGATGGGGCGACTACACTGACGGCAATTGTGGAAGCATCCGATTGCAGAGCCGGAGACAGAGTTATTGTCACCATCGAGAATCACACGGCTACAGTTACCAGTAATCTCTCTACGCCGTCATCTGGATATACAGCAACTGAAACCGAGGAGATTGTACAGGCCTATTACGGCGAATTCCAGAAATTAGATGCATACTTCGCGGATATTACCTATCTGGAAACTTATTCTACGATAACTGAGTATCTGACGGCTACATATGCGGATATCAATTCGCTTACGGCTTTACAGGCAACGGTTAATGACCTTGCAGCAACCACGATTACCACAGAATACCTGTCTGCGAATTACGTTTCAACGGAGTATTTGACGTCGAAGTATATTACTGCCGAAGATATTGCGGCTACCTACGTGACAACTGGTACGTTAACCGCGAATTATGCCTCGATTACGTATTTGGACAACTATTATCTCAAGACTGAGGATATGGACGCCAAATACGCGGATATCGAGCTTTTAAATGTTGAGACAGAATCGGTAAAGAATCTGTTTGTTACTGTTGGTTTGCTGACGAACGCAACAATCGCTGATGCATATATCACGGGCGAATTGAATGGTGTAACTATAAGTGCATCATGTCTGACATCCGGAACTATCGACGCCGGCACCATTGATGTGGTGAATCTGAACTGCGCAAATCTGACTGTCGGAACGATTAACGGTACTCAGATTTCTTCAGGAACCATTACACTGGAAAATTTGGCCTCGGATGTAACTGACGAGATTAACGCGGCCTTGACTGAAGCCGGTCTTGCGTATGATGAGGCAACTGATGCGTACACCTTGGCGTCTGGTAAGAATACAGCCTATTATCAAAGCACAGAACCGAGTGGCGGAAACTACTCAGTAAACGATTTGTGGTTTGATACTGCCAATGACTATGCCATGTACTACTGGGATGGGTCAAAATGGGTTGCTGCAACGTTTGGAATGGATGCTTTATCAAGTGATGTGCGGACGACTATCAGCGATGTTGTGACAACTGCTGGTGCTGCCTATGATGCCGCTACGGATGCTTACACGATAGCCTCAGGAAAGAACACAATTTACTATTCAGATACGGCTCCGGGGAATGGATATGTTCTTGATGAATCCGGAGATAAGGTTCTGGATGAGGACGGAGACCCAATTGTCGATATTGGCAGCCTTCAGGTCAATGATGTCTGGTATGACACTGCCAATGGTTTCCTTATGTATTACTGGAATGGCACTGAGTGGGTTCAGGCTGCTTTAGGTTATGGAGCTCTGGAAGAAACGGTAAGTTCCAATATTAAAGAAGCTTTAACGACTGCTGGAGCTGCTTACGATGAAGCCTCAAACGCTTACACTTTAGCAGCTGGTAAGAATACCATTTACTATGCAAGTGAAGAGCCTACAGGTGGCGAGTACAGTGTAAACGACATTTGGTATGACCTCAGCAATGACATGCTGATGTACTATTGGGACGGTACTGAGTGGGTTGAAGCATCTCTTGGGTATAATGCTCTGTCAGTTGATGTTACTTCACTGATAGAAAACGCTCTGGAAGATGCCGGATTAGCGTATGATACAGCAAGTGACGCATACGTGTTAGCAACAGGTAAGAGTTCGGTATTCTATTCGGCTACAGAACCATCAGAGGGATACTTACTCGATACAAGCGGAAACACCATACTCGACGAAGATGGTAACCCGATTGCGGATACCGGAACATATCAAGTTAATGACGTCTGGTATGACACCTCGAATGGTTTCCTAATGTACTATTGGGACGGAAGCCAATGGGTAGAAGCGGCATTAGGAACCGGGGCTCTTGGAACAGATGTTACTTCGCAGATTAATACTGCTTTAACAACTGCCGGAGCTGCTTACGATGAAGCTACAAACGCTTACACTTTAGCAGCTGGTAAGAATACTGTTTATTATTCGGATTCAGCACCAGATGGTTCCGATTGTGAGATTAATGACATTTGGTACGACACTGCCAATGGCTTCCTTATGTACTATTGGAATGGCAGCGAGTGGGTAGCAGCTTCTCTTGGTTATGGAGCATTGGAAACCGACATATCATTGAACATAGCTGAAGCGTTAGAAACAGCTGGCTTAGCGTGGGATGAAGCAACTGGAGCGTATACGGTTGCTGTAGGTAAAACAACTGCCTATTATCAGGATGATGAACCGTCCAACGATCGAATTCTTGACGAGTCCGGAAATGTTATTCTCGATGAGTCTGAAGAACCGATTTATGGGATGGAGGATGATGCGTACACGGTCAACGACATATGGTACGACACTGATGATGGTAACGCCATGTACTACTGGGACGGTAGTCAGTGGGTTCAAGGCCAGTATGGAACAAACGCCATCAGTGATAACGCGATTACTGCGGATAAGATTGTCGCAGGTGCCATTGTTGCTGGCAAGATTGCGGCTGGAGCGGTAACTGCGGACACCATAGCGGCAAATA
The DNA here is from genome assembly GCA_020859985.1 of Clostridiales bacterium. GTDB lineage: Bacteria > Bacillota > Clostridia > Lachnospirales > Lachnospiraceae > Choladousia. Next base: position 12,974 of record JAJBVD010000023.1, on the reverse strand, counting down.
CCATTACTGGCGATAAAATAGCTGCCAATACGATAACTGCCGATAATATTGCCGCCAACACTATAACTGGTAATCTGATAGCTGCGAACACGATTACTGCTTCAAACCTTGTTGCGGGTACGATTACCAGTAATGAGATAGCTGCTGAGGCTATTACTACTGAAAAAATCGCAGCAGAAGCAATAACTGGCAGTTTGATTGCCGCCAATTCTATAACAGCAAGCCATATCGTAGCGGGAACAATCACTGCTGATGAGATTGCTTCGGAAACTATAACTGGCGATTTAATTGCGGCAAATGCCATAACAAGCAGTTTGATAGCAGCGAACACGATTACAGCGAGCAATATTGCATCCGGTACTATAACCAGCGAAGAGATTGCCTCTGGGACGATTACAGCGAGCAATATCAAGTCGGGAACCATTACTGGCAGTTTGATAGCAGCGAACACGATTACTGCAACAAATATTGCGGCTGGAACGATTACCGCAGACGAGATTGCTTCGGAAACAATTACCGGCGATCTGATAGCGGCCGAGACCATCACCGGCGGAAAGCTCGTTGCCGGAACGATCACAGCTACTCAGATTGCGGCATATACGATTACGTCTGATAATATCCGAGCAGGTTCCATTGTAGGTTCGAGCTTAGCAGCAGAGACTATTACGGGTGAGAATATTGCGGCTTTGACCATTACTGGCGATAAACTGGTAGCTGAGTCAATCACTGCGGACAAGTTGTCAATCGGTACTGGTGGAAATCTGTATTCGAACTACGACACTTTCGAGCAGATAACTGATTCCACACTGTATTATGCGGCTACGAATGTCAGCTCAGCTACGGTAACGACGGACACAGCTTGGTTTGGGTCAAAATGCCTAAAAATGGTGGGCACTGGCGATGCATATGTGTATCTTGGCAATGAAGCGAACAACTATGGCTGCATTCCTGTGACCGCAGGCCAGTATTATCGGATATCCGTATACGTGAAATGTTCCTCGGAAGCCACTGTCCGAATATTTGTAGTTGGTCACACTGATATAAACACTACAAATTCTGAGCACACCGAGTTTACTGCAACTGCTGGAACCGGTTGGACAAGAATCGAAGGAACTTATCTTGCAACCAGCACTTACCCGTATATATCTATTCGTGTGGGTGTTCAAGGTACAGCTTCTGGAGGTATTACTGATACTGACGGAGACTATATCACGGACACAAGCGGAAGTACGATCCTGGATGAGAGCGGTTCTACGGATTCGTCAGCAACCGTTACTGCATACTTCGATGCTATCATGGTCGAAGAAGTGTCAAGTTCTACCCAGATGGCAAGTTCGTTCAAGGCTGCAGGTTCAACGCTCATCAATGGCGGAAACATCATTACCAGAACCATTACAGCTACTCAGATAGCTGCTGGTACGATTACCGCAAATGAAATTGATGTAACAAATTTGTTTGCACAGACAATTACTGCTACAGGCTCTATTACTGGTTTGAACTTATACGGCACTTACATCGAAGCCACATACGGATATGTTGGTGGATGGTATATAACACCTACTGACATATATGATAAAACAAGTGAAACGTATCAGGCCGGGATTGGTAAATATGGTGGAAGGACAGCGTTCTGGGCTGGAACAACATTTGATAATGCAGGTTCGGCACCTTTTAGAGTGGGACACGATGGATCATTAACAGCCACAAGTGCGAACATCACAGGCACTATAAACGCCACAGGCGGATCATTTACTGGCAGTGTTTATGCATCTTCATTTGCCTTAAGCGGTGTTACGTTGTCGATAGGAACAACTACCAACAGTGTACCGGCTTTTGTTATACAAAGTGGTTACGGTATATATGCGGATACATATATAGAAGCGTATGCATTTCGCACTGTAAATGGTGGTGTTAATATCTTAGGTTCTGAGGTTGGTGCCAGTACGTTTTCTGGCGGAAGCTTTTACGCATCAGGGACTGGTGTTGGTTTCTATGGTGATAGTGTTAGCATGTGGACGGACTCAGAAGGCGGAAATATTAGTATCACATCACCTTCATCATATGGCAAATCATATCAGATAGATGCGTATAACGGTGATCTTAGAGTTTATTGTACTTATAACAGTACGAATTATTTTCCTATTTCAATTAAGACTTCTGGAGTTTCCGTTTCGGCTTTAAGTGTTAGTGGAACGGCTTCATTTACCGGACGAGTAACCTTTGGTAATGGTATCATGAATTTAATGGGAGACGATTGCTATATTGGAGATAATAACGTATCTGGTGCTATATGCTTAAAAGGCAATAGTGGCGATACAAAAATACGTTTTTATGATCGTAGCGATTCTGACTTGTATGCAGATATTTATATGGATGGAGATGGGACTTATGGTCAAACGTTCTATATTGGAGGCGACTTTGTTTCGATCCAAGCTGCGTATAACAATACTATAACGAGCTCGGCCAACGTGCATGTAGGCTCGGCAGGTGGCTTGTGGAGGTACAGTTCTTCTTCTGAACGATATAAAAATATTGTTTCCGAACTATCAGAGGAAGATATATTGCCTCTGTACGATATTCCTACGTATTGGTTCCAGTATAAGGACGACTACTTAAAGGAAGACGATGAGCGCTATTTGCAGAATATCCCGGGATTTATAGCAGAACGTTGGAATGAAGTGCTTCCTATCGCAGTAGACCATCTCGAAGATGGTTCGGCAGAGATGTGGAACAGCAATATCGTTGTTCCTTTAACATTTGAGATGGTTAAACACAACCACTCAGAAATCGAAACACTTAAATCCCAAATCGCAGAGTTGCAAGCTCAGTTAGCGGTATTACAGGCATCGGCATAACGCTGGTGCCTTTTATATTTTCAACCAAAAGAAAGGAGGAGCAACATGCTCACAGTAACAAAATCTATCACACTCACAGGAACCACCAAGATTGACGGTGTAATTGCTGAGAGGCACGCAGCCACCATCAACAGCGATAATCCGGAAGAGATGAGTATCAATCTCGGTATCAAGGTCAACAAGTCTCTTTCTGAAGCAAATCTGGAGACTTGCCGAGCCGAGCGTAATGAGTTCGAGGACGCAGCCATTGCTCTCAAGAACGAACTTCTGGCAGCTAAGGAGGAGGAAGAAGCAGAATGAAAATGACATTTTCAGAGTTGGTTAGAAACCACCAGTATCTTATGGAAGTTGGTAATCTTGTTCTTCCCCGGAAAATCACAGTTGCTATTCATCGGAACCTGGCCCTGTTTGAGAAGGAAATCGAGACCATGAATAAGCAGCGGCTGGATGTTGTTGATCGTTATGTCCTCAAGGATGAAAAAGGTAATCCTGTCATCGAGAACAAACAGTATTGCTTTGCTTCAGATGAGGATAAGGAAGCTTATCTGACCGAGCAGCATGATATTGACGAGACTGAGTTTGATCTCAACATCGTTACTTTCGATGAGTCCGAGTTCGATCGGTGCGAAGAGGTAGAACGTTACGATATTCCTACGGCTGTTCAGGAGATGAAGCTCGACTGGATGACGAGGAAGAAGGGAGAATAATAATGTCAAAAATCACAGCATATGACGCTGCCGACTCATTTCCGAGCGACGGCGTCTTTTTAATTGCCAGTGCGACAAATGCTAAAACCAATAAAATGTCACTGGCCACTGCAGCAGAATTATTTCCGGCCAGTCTGGACGTAATGAACAGAAAGAATCTCTATCAGGAGAAAAACCTTGGCAGTTCTGTGACCAGCACTCAGCTGTCGAATATCTCTGATGGTACATTCAGCGGGCTGTTCATTGGCAACTACTGGACAATCTCCTCGGTTAACTATGACGTGGCCGACATGGACTATTGGTACAATCAGGGCGATACAGCATTCACAAAACACCATCTGGTTATGGTACCGAGAAGCTCTCTTGGTTCTGCTCAGATGAATTCGTCAAACACTACAGACGGTGGTTATGTCGGTTCGGAGATGTACACGACAAACATGGAAACGGCGAAAGCCACGATCGAAGCTGCGTTTGGCGATGCGTTGCTGACTCACAGAGAGTATTTGACCACAGCAGTTTCAAGTGGGGTAGCTTCTGCAGGTGCTTGGTATGATTCCTGCATTGAACTCATGAACCAGTGTATGTGCTATGGGTATCAGCCATTTACTCCGGCTTGTGGAGCATCAGTTCCGAATCAGTATACGATTGACAAGCAGCAGTTGGCTCTGTTCATGCTTAATCCGAAGAGGCTGAACATTAGATTGAGCTTCTGGCTGAGAGATATTGTCTCGGCGGCGGACTTCGCTCGTGTGAGCGGCAACGGGAATTGCGCCTGCGACGACGCTTCGACCTCTCTTGCGGTCCGTCCTGCTTTCCCGATAGGAGCGTAGCGACTGAGGTCTCAGGGGGCCTTGTGCCCCCGATTTTAAAAGAAAGGAAAACTTCAAAATGGATGATAAAACCTATTCCGTCGAACTGTCTGACGGTACTATGTTTGAAAATTTGTCAATCAATGGCAGCTATTATGTTACTGATCAGGAGATTACAGAAGATATCTTTGATGGGAACTGCAATGCTGTGACGGTGTCTGATGGCGAAACCACCTCAACACTTACCAATATGGAACTCATCAACATTATTAAGTTCGGAGATTCTCAGTGGGGCTTTGCTCTGCGTGAAATGACTCCTGAGGAACTGGCGACTATGCAGGTTCGGTCTGACATTGACTATATCGCAATGATGACCGGCGTTGAATTATAAGAAAGGAGGAAGTCGCTTGAGCAGTAATTATACTAAGGTAAGAAATTACTATCGGTTTGGAATGTGGAGTATTGATCGGGTTCGCAATGCAGTTTCTACTGGCTGGATTACAGAGGAAGAGTTTACGCTTATTACTGGTGAGGATTATTAATTGTCTGTCCTTGCTTCTAAACGCTCAGAGTCAAGATTCACTGTTATAAACGATGCTACTGACATTTATAATATGCTCGCAGATTTTAGTCAAAGGTCATTTGGTGTGAAAGACTATGCTAAGATGGCTCGTAAGATTGGAGACAATCGCAATACCGAGGAAGAGAACATAGCAAAGTTTTATGTTTTTATGAATGGTGCAACAACTCGGATAGAACATTTTTCTGCTGATCTTACGAACAACCTACGTGCTGCTTATGCTATTTGCTGGCCTACTACTATGGACGAATACAATCTGAGAAGAGAGTATCAGGATAAAGCAATAATTAATTGCGAGCAGATTATAAATGAACTTCAGAGAATCGCTGACAAACTGAATGTGGATCTCAACGAGTATGAGCCATATGTTAAAGCTATCTATCGAGAAATCGAGAAGATAAAGAATTGGCGTCAACGTGATAACTCTATAAAATCTCGTCTCCAAAAGGGTAACGTCTGATAACTGTTTGTCTCGGCGGCTAACTTCGCTAATGTGAACAACAACGGGAATTGCAACTACAACAACGCTTCGAACTCTAATGCAGTCCGTACTGATTCCCAACCTCTATCGGATGGGAAGGAGACGTTATCCGTTCTGCAGTTTATTCTTGCAGATTAATGACAAAACCGAACGTAATTTACTACGGTAAGTATTACTATAGTGGCGAATACCTATGACGAGATATGAGGAAATCGCATGTGACGCCAATGTCTTATATGAAGCGTATAAGGCATCTGTCAAGGGCAGCAAATGGAAAGACAGCAGCCAGAAAGCCATGATGAATTTCCTCAGACTTATATTTCGGATTAAAGATGATCTTACGAATCGTACTCTGAAAAATGGTCCGGTAGAAGAATTCATGCAGGTGGAACGAGGAAGACTCAGGCCTATCACAAGTATTACTCTTCCGGATCGTACGGTTCGTCATGTTATCTGCGATGATATTCTTATGCCGGAAATTAAGAAGCATATTATTTACGACAACTGTGCTTCAGTTAAAGGACGGGGAATCTCAATGCAGAGAAACCGATTCGAGATTCACCTGCATAAGTATTACAAAGCGTATGGTACAAATGAAGGCTATATTGGATTTGGAGATTTCTCAAAGTTCTACGATAACATTATTCATAGCATTGCTAAAGACCAATTACTCAGCTTAGTCGATTATGACGAGTTTGTAGCGTGGTTGCTTGATATTGTATTTGAAGCATTTCGGGTAGATGTTTCCTATATGACAGATGAAGAGTACGAACATTGCTTAACCGATTTATTCAATAAAATCGAGTATCGTAATATAGACAAGACCTTATTAACTGGCGAGAAGTACATGGATAAGTCGGTTAATATCGGAGACCAGCTTTCTCAGATTGTAGGTATCTATTATCCTCATCCGATTGATAACTATGTGAAGTATGTCCGTTCAGTTAAATTTTATGGCAGATATATGGACGACTTTTATATCATGGCCAGAACAAAAGAAGAAATCGTAGAGTTATTTGAAGCTATAGAAGTTATTGCTGAATCTCTGGGCATTCACATCAATAAACAGAAAACACGTATCGTAAAACTTTCCAGTACCTATAAATATTTGCAAATCAAATACACGTTAACTGCTGACGGAAAGGTTATTAAACGAATTAACCCAAAACGAGTTACAGCTATGAGGCGTAAACTAAAGAGCTTACAGGTTAAAGTCCTGTTAGGCGAGCTTCCTTATAAAAATGTCGAAGCCACATTCAGAAGCTGGATGGGTAGTTTCTATAAACTAATGTCTAAGCAGCAGAGAATAAATATACTGACTTTATACGAAGAGCTATTTAATAAGAAGATAACAGTATCCAACAAGAAACTGATGATTATAGATAACCCGGATACAGAGGGAGGTGCTTCCAATGTGGAATATTTGAAAGCCGCCTGAACATCTTAGCATAACACAGAAGGGAGAACAGTATGGATTCACCATTAAATCGTGGAGAACACGAAGAATTTAGACGAACTGTAGAGGCTGAGTTTAAAGAAGTTCATGCGGAGGATAACCGTCAAAATAGAAGACTTGAGTTGTTGGAAGAGCAAAACAAGGAACTTACTTCTCTGACATTTTCGGTTCAGGAACTGGCTAAGAACATGACAGCTATGGTACAGACGCAAAAAGAAGCGGAGCATCGTCTGGATGAACTTGAAGACAGAGACGCTAAGAAGTGGCAATCAACAATGAAGTATCTCGGCACGTTTGTTGTTGGCGTCTTAACCGCAGTAGTTGGTGCCTACATACGTGCACTGATGGGAATTTAGGTGAGACTGATATGAAGAAGATTACGAAAGCGCTTCAAGACAGCCCGATTAATTACTATTCGGATTTATTCGTGATTGTGATGGTTATCGACTGGCTTGCAGTAGTGGTTATCATGGTTATATTTGCCATTTACGCAACAGTAGTATACGGAGACACAGGCATGTGGTCTTACGTAGGTGAACTTGTATCCGTCCCATTATCTGCAGGTGGGGCTATATGGATGATCAAGAATTCCGTTCAGCATGCGATTGCTAACCGAGACGGAAAACAGGCCCATATGGATTTCCCTAAAGTAGATGTGGATGAGATAGAACTGGAAACAGCAACTAATGATGAGCCTAAGGGCTGAGAAAGGAGAATGAAATGAGTTCAAAACTTAAAAGTAGAAAATTCTGGATGAGTGTAGCAGCTTTTCTGGCAAGTATCGCAACGAGCATTGCAGGTATCACAATCGAGAATCAGGCGATTACTATTGTAGGTGTTATCTGCTCGGTTGTCTCAACTGCGATCTATGCCGGTTGTGAAGCTTATGTGGATGGGAAGTCTGTTTCGTATACGATTGAGACAGAAGAGACCTATGACTACACAGATGAAGAGGAGGAATAAGTTATGGGATTAACAACCAGTGACACCGGATTGGAACTTATCAAGCAGTTTGAAGGTTGTAAGCTGACTGCATATCAGGACAGCGTTGGCATCTGGACAATCGGTTATGGGCACACGTCCGGAGTAAAGAAAGGTCAGACAATAACCAAAGCACAGGCTACGGCTTTTCTGAAAGCTGATCTGGCAACTGCAGAGGCCTGTGTAAATAAATACTATTCGACGTACAAATGGAACCAGAATCAGTTTGATGCTCTGGTTTCGTTTGCGTTCAATATCGGTTCTATCAAGCAGCTGACAGCAAGTGGGACAAGGTCTATTGCTACTATCAGTGCAAAGATTCCTGCGTACTGCAAGGCGGGAGGAGTTACTCTTTCCGGTTTGGTCAAGAGACGTGCGGCTGAGAAAGAACTGTTTGATACACCGGTTACTACAACTGCAAGTTCGTCTTCGTCCAGCGCTCCTACGTATAAGATAGGCTCGACGTACACTCTGCAGGTAGAACTGAAAGTGCGTAAGGCTCCGGGAACTGATGCGGATGCTCTGACCCATTCCGAGCTGACTGCTAATGCCAAGAAGAATGACACCGATAACGATGGCGCTCTGGACAAGGGTACGAAAGTTACCTGTCAGGAGCTGAGCACTGTCGGCAATGACATCTGGATGCTGATTCCGTCTGGTTGGATTGCGGCGTACTATAACGGGCAGGTGTATGTGAAATGAGCGCCGTACTGTCCTTCGTCGGCTTGACAGTTATCATAGCTGCGGTTACTAAGTGGGTAGACCTGCTTGTGAACTGTGACTGGGATAACTGGAAGGACGACGAAGATGACGGCTGGCCTTAGAGGGGAGGAAAATTCAAAATGGGTAAAGTTATAGCAATTGCCGGCCCTACCTGCTCAGGTAAAACGACCCTTGCAAAGTTCCTGGCCAAATATGGATTCGAGCAGATAGTTACGTACACGACCCGACCTATGCGAAGAGGAGAACGTGATGGTGTAGATTACCACTTTATATCTGAAACGGAATTTTTGAAGAAACAGTCAGAAGCATTCTTTGCTGAGTCTACTTCTTATGATGCTACTTTTGGGAAGTGTTACTACGGTTCTGCTCTCAAGGATTTCACAGATGACGGCAACAAGAAAGTTATTGTGCTCAATCCACGTGGCATCACAGCTCTTGACGACTTTATATTTACGGTGTATCTTTATCCTACGTATGCCGCAATATTCAGTCGTGGATATGCCAGAGGAGATACCCAGCAGGAACTTGACCGACGTGTTGCAGGCGATGAAGCAGATTTCAAACTTATCCGTGACGGCGGGTACATCGACTATCTGGTCGAAGGAGATTATCCGGTAGAAATCATTGCCCAATGGGTTTTAAACGCGTATCGTGCGGCAGAGGGTTGAAACACTCCTATATTACTCCTACATTTGGTGGGTAAAAGTGTTGATTTTACTGGCTTTTCAGCTTCCGTAGAGGAAGCAGCTCAGGCTGGGAAGTTCTAAAGAAATGGCTTAAATTCAACGTTTTTAAATTATGTAGGAGTGGTTCGCAGTGCTAAATATTGCGGTCACTCCTACATTATTCCTACATTATTCCTACACCGGTATTCCTACATTATTCCTACACTCATTTCGCAGGGTTCATTTCGAGAATTTATTTCCTGCAATTTTTCCCGCATAACCAGTATTATTTCGAATTTCCGGTTGGGGCTTGCCCGAAGCTGAAATTAACAGTATAATCTTAACTGCGACAATCCAGAACAAAAGTCAGAGATATTTTGGACCTGTTGTTTTGATATAAGTTATATGCTTTGAAACAGATTGGACGACAATATGCGGATTGAAAAAAAGAATGCTGTCAACAGCGATAGACGCAGCAACAGAGCGGAAGCTTATGGCAGCAGCCGGTATGATGATAAAAACAGAAGATCCCGTGAGAGCCGACGAAATGATAGTGGCAGTATCAGGACAGAAAGAAAACGCTCTTCCTCGAGTCGTCGCCGCAGACGCAAAAGACATAATGCCCGGAAAAGCATGCTGCTTTTTGGCATTGTGTTTATAATGCTTGTCTGTATTGCGTTTATCGGCAGTCTCCTGCTGGGCGGATCGAGCCGTAAAAAGAACGGTTCCGGCTCCGAAGCTAATATTTTTTCCCTGTTGAATCTGTCAGAGACAGAAGCGGATGCCGCACCGGACATATCTGTCAATCTGGATTCTCTTTACAGCCCTCATGCAGTGTTGATTGATAAAAATACCGGTATGGTTATGGGAGCGAAAAGCAGCGATGAGGTGATTTTCCCGGCATCCATGACGAAAATTCTTACTGTCTGGGTGGCGATTGAGAATATCAAAAATCTGGATGCTTCTGTGACGATGGATACGGATTTTTATGACGCTTTGTATGCGGAAGGAGCCTCACAGGCCGGGTTTGAGCCGGGAGAGACAACGGTGATACGCGAGCTGCTTTATGGAGCTCTGTTGCCGTCCGGCGCGGAATGCTGTATGCAGCTGGCGATAGAGGCTGCCGGGTCTGAGGAAGGTCTCGTGGAGCTGATGAATCAGAAAGTGGAAGAGCTGGGTTTGACGCAGAGCCATTTTATGAACTGTACGGGACTTCATAACGACGATCAGTACACGACCGTCTACGAGATGGCTTTGATCCTTCAGGCAGCTCTGGAAAACAGCACATTCCGCACAGTTTTTACCACGCATTACCACGTGATGTCCGCGACGGACGTTCACCCGGACGGGTTTACTGTATGGAGCACTTTCTTTAAAAATGTAGCGGATGAGATTGTGACAGGCGGAGAGATTATCGGTGCGAAAACTGGGTATACCGAAGAAGCCGGACTTTGCCTTGCTACTCTGGCCGAGGTTGGCGACCGGGAATATATTCTGGTAACGGCCGGATGGTCTTCTGAGGATGTGAGTTCTTATCATATAAAAGATGCATTTACCGGATATGATCTGCTGGGGGAAGCTCTGGGATATACGGAGGATACAACAGAAGAAAATACAGCCGGATAAGATGGAGTAAAACAGGTATTTTTATATTGAAACCAGTGAAAATGTTTGCAAAAGCGGCAGGTCAGAATCTGACCTGCCGTCCCTTTCGCTGCTCAAATACGGTATAATAACGAAATCCAAGAGTCTGAAGCAGCGCTGCAGCTCTGTCAAAATCATAAGCCAGATGTTCCGGTCTGTGTGCGTCGGAGCCGATGGTGACAAGCTCACCTCCAAGCTCGCGGTAGCGCCGGAAGATGTCAGCACAGGGATTTGGCTCACCGAGACCGTATTTATAACCACCTGTATTCAGTTCCAGACACTTGCCATGTTCGATCAGATAGTGCAGGATCGGGTCAATATAATCGGAATAGGCCTGATAAGAATATTCCTGGTTCCGGTTTGGACCGTAGCGGACAATATAGTCCATATGACCAAGTGTGTCGTAGTCCCCCGAATCAAACTGCAACAGACACTCGTATTCTGTACGAAAATAGTTTTCATATCCCTCCCGCTCGCTTTTGTCGGAAAAATATTCCGGGAAATACGGATCCATACCATCCACAAAATGCTGTGAGAGAATGATAAAATCAAACGGATATTTTTGATTTAAAGAAGATAGCTCACCTGACAGATGCGGGAGCATGCCGAATTCCATACCGTTTCCAATCTGTATTATTCCTGTGTATTGGGTACGCAGATTCGCAGCTTTTGCAAAATACTCTTCAAAATCCAGAAAGGTAAAATCAGACCCAAGCGGATCCGGTGGAGCATCAATATCAAGATGTTCAGTAAAACACATGCCTTGAAGCCCGAGCGCCTCGGCCCGGCGTACCATTTCCTCCATGGGGGTCTCGCTGTCGGCAGAAAAATCGGAGTGAAGATGACAATCATATCGAATATTCATGTGAGCGGAAATCCTTTCCAATCCGGCATATCATAGCCGGTAAGTGTAATGATCTGCAGCTGAAAGCATTCATTTTTGTGTATGCCGGTTTCTGATGAGTTACATCAGATACAATACAGCAAACAATGTAGCATGACAAATGTTTTCGCGAAAACGGGCTCTTCTGATTTATTTGAAGCCCAATATGAATTTATCATAGCGAAAAACTGAAAAAAAGTCTATAAAAATTTTATCAGAACGCATATTAGCTCTTGAAATTCTGGGAAAAATTAGGTAGAATAGCAAAAGGTTGGGGATTTTTTAACAAATGATGATTTCCCCGGCACTTACCTATTAAAAATCACATATAGGAGGAATTATTATCATGGCAGTAAAAGTTGCGATCAATGGATTTGGACGTATCGGCCGTCTGGCATTCAGACAGATGTTCCAGGCAGAGGGCTACGATGTAGTAGCGATCAACGATCTGACCAGCCCGAAGATGCTGGCTCACCTTCTGAAGTATGATTCTTCTCAGGGCAAATATGAGAAGGCTGACACCGTTTCTTATACGGATGACGCAATCGTAGTAGATGGTCACACCATCACGATCTACAAAGAGGCAGACGCTTCTAAGCTTCCGTGGGGTGAGCTTGGTGTAGACGTAGTTCTGGAGTGCACAGGTTTCTATACCTCCAAGGCTAAGGCTGAGGCTCATATCACTGCAGGCGCTAAGAAGGTTGTTATCTCCGCACCGGCTGGAAATGATCTTCCGACCATCGTTTACAATGTAAACCACACCACACTGACCAAGGAAGATACCGTTATTTCTGCAGCTTCCTGCACGACCAACTGCCTCGCTCCGATGGCTAAGGCTCTGAACGATTATATGCCGATCGAGTCCGGTATTATGTGCACGATCCATGCTTACACCGGCGATCAGATGATCCTTGACGGCCCGCAGAGAAAAGGCGATCTGAGAAGATCCCGCGCAGGCGCTGTTAACATCGTTCCGAACTCCACTGGTGCTGCAAAGGCTATCGGCCTTGTTATCCCGGAGCTGAACGGCAAGCTTATCGGCGCTGCACAGCGTGTACCGACCCCGACAGGTTCTACCACCATCCTCAACGCAGTCGTTAAGGGTGAGGCTACTGTAGAGGGTATCAATGCAGAGATGAAGGCTCAGGCTACCGAGTCCTTCGGTTACAACACCGATGAGATCGTTTCTT
>JAJBVD010000071.1 GCA_020859985.1 Clostridiales bacterium | reverse complement strand
AGTGTGTCTTTTGAATTAATTCCAAAATAATATAGTGCTAAATCCTAAAGACGGGGCTGACCGGCAGGATGCATGAAAATATAGTTCCCGGAACGCCGGGGCGCCTGGTGCGCCCCGGTATTTCTGGTTTTTCTCGCGTTTTACCCGTTTATACAATATGATTTGCTATTTATTATGACTATTGATATAATATGACTTATCAGAAGAAAAGCGCGCTTGCGGGCTTTTCTTGATAAGTCAACGACAGAATCATAAAGCTGCGAAGCAGCGACAGATGTGCGATAGCACAGCTGGATTCTGGAGTATTATGAGAAGCGGTTTTCTTCTTATAATATACTTTGTAAACTCCGAGACAGAATCAATAGTATAATCGCGAAACTTCATTAAAACAGTCAGCCGGAAATTTTCGGCGGTTGGAAACGCTCGCTGCAATGAAAGAATGCCGCTTGTAGTGAATGGCAGATGTGAAGGTATGAGGCTGAGTAAATTCGGAGAGGGGAAGGAGGCGCAATTTTATGCTGCAAAGGATCAATCGTGTTTTAACCCTGTCTATAGTTTGTGGAGCAATTTTCACGGACGCGATTTACGCCGCGACAGATGGTGCTGGTGTCGCAACCCTTTCCCTGACTGCCCGGGCAGAGAGCGCAGCTGCTGCGCCCGGCTGGAGTGATTACGCTGATGAGCCGATCACGCTCAACTGGTATATCAATTATTCCTGGTTTACGACCGGCTGGGGTCAAAATGCGGTGTCGCAGAAGATTACGGAGGAGACTGGTGTCACGGTGAATTTTATCACCCCCGCCGGGACGGAGACAGAGAAGCTGGCTGCGATGATCTCCGCGGATTCGCTGCCGGATATCATCACGCTTGGCTGGTGGGAGACTCAGCTCGATGAGATGATCGCAAAGGATCTGGTCTATGCTCTGAATGAACTGGCGGAGGAATATGAACCGTATTTTTTCACAGTGGCAGACGACGAAGTGATCGCCTGGTATCAGAATGAGGATGGGAATCTCTACTGCTATCCAAATTCTACCTTTACTCCGTCAGATTATGAAACTTACGATACAATTGGTTCCAATCAGACCTTTCTGGTAAGGAAGGACATCTATGAGGCCATCGGCAGTCCGGATATGTCGACGCCGGAAGGCTTTATGGAGGCGGTGAGGATGGCGGCAGAGATGTTTTCGGAGGTCGACGGGGAGCCGCTGATCCCAATTGGTGCGGATGTGTTTACGTCCGAAGGATGTAATTCCTTTGATTTGTATCTGCAGAATTTCCTCGCGGTTCCGTATGAGGATGAGGACGGGGTGTATTACGACCGCTATACGGATGAGGAGTACATTACATGGCTGAAGGTGTTCCGGCAGTTAAATGAGGAAGGATATCTGGCGACCGATATTTTTGTGGATCAGCGTACACAGATGGAGGAAAAGATCGCACAGGGACGATATTTCTGCATGCTTTACCAACGCACGGATATGGAAGATCAGGAGAAAATTCTCTACGCGAATGATCCAGACAGCATATATATTGCCGTGGATGGTCCGGCGAACAGTGCAGGGGATGACCCGGTGCTGCCCGGAGCGGGGCTGAATGGCTGGACTGTGACATTGATTTCGAAAAACTGCTCTGACCCGGAGAGGGCGATTGAACTGCTTACATACCTGATGAGTGAGGAAGGACAGCTTACGACGTATCTCGGTGTGGAGGGCGTCACCTATGACATCGTGGATGGTGCTTATGTGGTAAAGAAGGAAGTGCAGGAGCTTCTGAATACAGACCGATCGGAATATGATCAGCTGTATGGAGCGGATAATACCTACTGGATGCTGCAGGATAATGTGATGCAGCTTCAATGGATACAGTCGTCTGATTCGTCAGAAGATCCCTGTCTGGCGATGGAGGAGTGGACATATCCTTATACCCATTATCTTGGTCAGTATGAGATCAGCTTTTCGCTGGACACTGATGTTGGTTACAGCTGGAATGCCATAAATGAGCTCTGGGGAGAGACACTGCCTGAGCTTCTGCTGGCTTCTACGGAAGAAGAATTTGATGAAATTCTTGCTTCTTTTGTAGAAGAACGAGACGCTTTGGGGTATGACGAGGTCGTAGCTGCGTGTACGGAAAAAATTCAGGACGCGAAGGAAAAGCTGGGGCTGGAGTGAGAGCTGCAAAGTGAACAGGAACGCTCTGGTCGTAAAGGGATACTAAGTAAGTGTACGGAAAAATGAGGAAAGACGGACATGAAATTACGCGCAAAATGGCGCAGTCTGCGCCTGAATGCAAAGTTTACGCTTGTGATTGTCCTGCTGGTGTGGGTGCCGGTGATTGCTTTTGCGCTCATGTTTTTCCATAATAAGCAGGAAAGCCTGATGAAGGAAGCTGCTTCGGCCATGGAGTTGGAGCTGCAGGATACTAATACGCAGATCGCCGCCTATGTGGATTCCGTGAATATGTCAACACAGCTGTTTTTGAGCGATACGGCGCTGACGGAATTTCTGGAACAGGTAAGCGTGGATGAGGAGATGACAACGCAGGAGATCCGCTCGTTTTATAATGTAACGATCGCTTCCCTGGAGCGCCTGATTTACAACAACCCTTATCTTTATCAGATCCGCGTCTACGCGGACAGCGATACCATGCAGGAAATGATGCCGGTGCTGTACCGGATGAGCCGGATGGAAAAACTCGCCTGGGCAAAAGAGGATGAGTCAGAGTGGGAAGGCTGGCATTTTGATTATGTGGATGTGCTGTTCGGTACGGATACGGGAGAAAACAGCGAAAAAATTGCCTCTTACGTCACGAAGATAGAATCCTACGGCTACGGGGAAATCGGCGTGCTGGAGGTGGCCATCAACATGGAAACTCTGTTCCCTGACCTTTACGGGCAAAGTGAAGATCAATGGCACTGTTTTGTGGACGGGAAAGGCACCGTTTATTTTGGGGAAAACGACGGGACACATACAGAGCAAATGGAAAATATTCTCCTGGAACTCGAACTGAACGATACGGGGGAAGCGGCGCTTACCACGATACGCATGGATGGGGATTCCCTGCTGGTCGGCAGCTTTTATTCAAAAGGGCTGACCGGGACCTGGATTTCCGTGTATGACCTGAGCGCAGTGATGGAAGAATTGAATGAGACGAGAACTCTCGTTTTGGCGCTGATCGGCGTGCTGCTGCTTCTGCTGACGTGGGTGATCAACCGGATCGTGAACGGGCTGCTGAAGGGATTTTATAATGTGCTCGGTACGGTTCGCGAGGTGCAGAAAGGCAATCTGGAGGCGCGCGTTCCGGTGGAAGGCTACGGCCAGGAATCGGATGGAAGTTCTTTCGGATCAGCGGCCGGTTCCGCGGAAGAGGCAGCAATATCGGCGTTACCGATGGTAGGCGTGGATGAGCCGGGCGAGCTGGCTTTGCAGGTCAACCGCATGCTGGATCATATCAATGAATTAATGGAGGACAATATTCACAGGGAGGTTCTTGCGAAGAATGCGGAAATCCGCTCTTTGCAGAACCAGATCAACGCACATTTTATTTATAATGTGCTGGAATCCATTAAGATGATGGCGGAGATCGAGGAAAAATACGAGATTTCCGATGCGGTGACCAGACTTGGCCAGCTGCTCCGCTACAACATGTACTGGAAGTCGGGCACCGTGACTGTGCGCGAAGAGATTGAATACATCCGTAATTACATCGCACTGATGAACCTGCGCTTTGACTATGAGATTTATTTATCAGAAAATCTCCCGGAGCTTGTGCTGGAACAGAAGATTCCGAAGATGACGCTGCAGCCGATCGTGGAGAACTCCATCATCCATGGAATTGAACAGATGGCGGAGGACACGAACATTTACGTAAAAGGATTTATTCAGGACGGTGACTGCATCATTGAACTGACGGACGCCGGAAATGGTATGAGCGAGGAACGGCTTGTCTGGCTGCAGAAAAAGATTGCCGGAGATGTGGAGATGGAAGAAAACGAAACTGGCGCTTCCGGCTCCAGGTCTTCGAAATCCGGAAAACCGAAATCTGTAAAACCGAATTTCGTAGAGTCGGATATGGAGCATCTGGAGTCTAAAACCTCAGATTCCGGCATCGGATTGAAAAATGTGCAGGATCGGATTCGCCTGACCTTCGGTTCTTCCTATGGAATTCAGTTGGCCTCCAAAGAAGGCTGTTATACCAAGGTACGAATCCGGATTCCGGTGGAAAGCGCTTAGGAGGATAAGATGCAGACACTTTTAATCGTGGAAGATGAAAAACTGATCCGACAGGGAATCCGCGTGATGGTGCAGCGCAGCGGCGTGCCGGTGGAAAACATCATCGAGTGCGGCAACGGGCTGATGGCTCTTGAGGTGCTCAAAAGCCAGAAGGTGGATGTTATGTTCACCGATATCCGTATGCCCAAAATGGATGGCATCGAGCTGGTAAAGGCGATGCAGGAGCTCCCGCATCAGCCGCTCACAGTGGCAATCAGCGGGTACGATGATTTTTCTTACGCGGTAGAGATGATGCGCGGCGGCGTCCGTGAGTATCTGCTGAAACCGGTTGACCGGGAAAGCTTGAAATCCATTCTCGAAAAACTGGAGCAGGAAGTGGAAGCCGCCCGCGAGGAAGAGCAGCGGAAAAGCCTGTCGGATCGGGAACGGCTTCGCCGGATCATGGAATCCGAAGAAATGTCGGATACCGAGAGGGAGGCAATCGGAGAGCGGCTGGAAGGTCAGCTGTTTCCTTCTTATGTAGTATGCTGTTTTGCCGGAATTTCTGAACCGGCTGCGGAGAAAAAAGGCTTTTTTCTAATGCTGGGCGGGTTTCCAGCAGGCAGTATCTGTATTGTAGAGAGCGGAAGCTGTTCTTTTCTGCTGAAAAATGAACTTGGCGACGCATACGTCGGGGTGAGCCGGGAACACAGCGGAGCCGGTGAACTGAGGCAGGCCTATCTGGAAGCGGCGCAGGCGAGAAAGATGGCATTCTGCAGATGTGAACACATCTGCACATTTATGGATCTGGAAACATCGCATGAAACATCGCATGAAGCATCACAGTTCCGGCAGATGGCGGCAGAACACGTTTCCGATACAAAAAACGCTTCGAGATGCGGGGCTGCTGATATAAAAGCTGGGAATGAGGCGGAGCCCACCACAGAGGAAATCAAAAAACAGGTGCAGACGCTTGGCACAGACCGCTATGAAGACTGCCGGTATCAGGCTTCGCTAGTTTTGCAGAAAGTAAAACGCGGTGTCTATACTCCTGCACAGATGGAGCAGTATCTGAGCGCACTGCTTGAGCAGATTCCGGCTTCTTATGCGGCGATATTTAAGACACAGCAAGGCACAGAGGTACCGGGAGAAAGTCCGCGGGGACAAAGTCATCAGGAACAAAGCCATCAGGAACAATCCGGCTCTGCTGCACTGGCAGATTTACAAAAACAACTTACAGACATATATTCTTACCGCAGTCTGGACGAATACGCGGAAGCTTTAAGTCAGTGGCTTGAATTGGTGCATGTAAAGACGGATAACCGTTCGGATGAATTCCGCAACCGACAGAAGCTGGAAAAAGCGATTCACTACATTCGTGAGAACTACAGCAGTGACCTGAACATGGCCGTGGTATCCAATTACGTTTCCATGAACTATTCTCTGTTCTCACAGGAATTCAAGCTGTACACCGGAGAAAACTTTGTCAGTTATTTACGGAATATTCGCATGGAAGAAGCAAAGAGACTGCTTTCTCAGACACAGCTGCGCGTGGTGGAGATCAGCCAGAAGGTTGGCTATGAAAATGAAAAGCATTTCATGAAAACGTTTAAGAGTGTGTATGGGGTATCGCCTTCCGAATTCCGCAAGAATGTGGAGTATACTGTATAGGTTTGTCGGTTTATGTACGGAATTACAAGAATGAAAAATAAACGAAGAGCAGAACGATACTATCTGCCATGGCAGGGAGCAGAACTGTAAAATCGACGAAGACAGTTGTTGTATGATATATCATGGGAATAGATCCTCCGCACTCTTCACATCAGCCGCACCTGCCGTCCTGCACTCTGATAACACATGGATCTCATAAGGCTTTGTATGCAGGCGGTTGTAATTATCCAGATACGTCTCAATACTCCGGGTGAAGAAATTCGCCCGGTTTTGTTTTTCTGCATCCTCCACGGACGCAAGCAAAAGGAACTCTCCGCCGCCCTGGTGAGAGATGCATATGTTAGCGGTAGAAGCACCGCCTTCGGTAAAGGTTCCGCTTCCACTCTGGTCGGCGGCAGGATGCGTCTCTGATGTAAAAAGCGCTTCGCGATTCGGAACCGATACTGCTCCCTCCAGCGCGTGTCCAGCGACACAGATGGCAAAATCACGCTCAGTGCGTCCGTATTGATTTGTGATCTGCGGCAGATCGGCTACTTCGAAGCGTATGGCCAGAAGTGTTTTGCCTTTGCTGGCAGCTGCAGTGAGAAGCCGGCCTGTTGCCAGCCGGAAACCGCTGCGGTTAGGCAGCTGTGTCAGCTCATCCCGGTCACTGATATCTTCCAGCCGATGAACGAGTACGCCGGTTTGACGAATGTCAAAGATACGCTCCAGCATGGAATTGATGTTGCGCAGAAACAGAAGCAGAGAGAAGCCTGCGGATATCTTTCCGTCCACAAATGCCATGGCGACATAGCCGAACTCCCGTTCACCATAAAAGAGTGGGAAAAAGATATAGGAAGGATTCGCCTCGTGGTACAGATAATCCGGCAGGATGTTTTTCCCGGAAAAACGGCATTCCGGCAGACGCGAACCGTTGCGAAAAGCGAAAGCCATCTCTATCTGATCTGTGCTGCCCATAGTGTCAGGAACAGAGGCGATACGCCGAATGTGCCCGGAGATATGATCCCAGTCCGGATACAGGCAGAGATACAACTCCTGACAGTCTTCAATTGCGGAGACGAAATCCTCCAGCAGATCCATGCCGTCATCCAGATCGTTTACCGAGTGGAGGGCAGCAGAGAGCTTGATGTCCGAAAGCATTGCAGTTTCCCGGTCATTTACTTTGCGCAGCAAATGATTTTCATAGAAAAGCGGGTTCGGCAGGTCATGCTTTTTCTGTGCGCAGCAGGAGCCGCGGTAGATCGGATGAGAAGGGATGAGCGTTTCCTCCGGAAGAGGGGATTTTCCGGTAAAGCAGTCGCGAAGCAGGTCAAAGGCTTTTGCTCCCATCTCATAGACCGGGAAAGTCACAGTGGTCAGATCAGGCGAACAGTTGCTGCTGACAGTAAGATCATCAAACCCGGTCACGCAGATATCTTCCGGAATCCGCAGCCCCTGCTTTAAAAGATATTCCATCACGATCACGGCCATGCGGTCATTGTAGCAAAGAATGGCGTCCGGCTTTTTCTCTCCGCTGAGGAATGCTTCGAGTGCGGAGGCAACGGATTCTCTGGTATAGGAGCAGTCTGCAGCATCCTCCTCACCAAAGCTTAATCCGTATTTTTGCATTACCTCTGCGCACAGATTCCGTCTTGGATCAGAGGAATCCAGCTCAGATCCGCATCCAACATAGCAGATGCGGCGGCAGTGATGTTCCCTGATCAGATGTACGGTAAGCTCTCTTGCACAGAGCCCATTGCCAAGTACCAGGTGCGGGAAGATGGTGTCATGCTGGGCGATTTCCAGAATCGGGCAGCTGCATTTTTCAGCAAGAACCCGCGCAATCAGATCCCGGATATCTGTCTGCAGATAGGTGCCGGAAGCAAAGACCACGCCGGAGAAATCCTCAAAGTGCGGGATTCGCAGGATGCTTTTTTCTCCATTTGCGTACGCGCCGAAATCCTCCCCGTCCGCAGACGCGAAAATCTCGGTAGCATAACCATATTCTTCCGCCCGGTCCGTGATACCCTGGCACATATTTCGCTGATAATCCCCAAAAATGTGAGAGACAAAGACGCCGATCTTCTTGGATTGATACATATACTACACCTGCCTCTTATAATATGCGCACGGCCACGAAAGAAAGTTAGTGGCTTTGCCACTCGCTGGTCTGCGCTATCGCAATACAAATCAAGTATAACACACGACAGAGAAAAATCCACCTCTATTGAAGCTGTTTTCATTCTCAATTCCATTCCTTTGCCAACAGGAAGTCGCGGATATTGCGGTGCCGGATTCGATATCACAGTCGTACCTGATATTTAAGGATGAAAAATGATTTTTATAAGATATAACTGATAAAATACAGAATAAGACATAATCTGACAAATATGATGGATAAAAAATATCAAAGGAAGCCTGACATTGGGCGCGGTAAAGGACTGATTCTTCATCAGTGGAAGCCGCATTAGTAAAAAAGAAACCTTACTGAAAAAAAGGAACTGAAATACCGTTTCCTTTTTTGGTATAATGCGCAGAGGCGCGTAAGGAGTATTGTGGCCTGCGCCACACGCGCCTCGCGCAGGCGAGCAGGAGCCGATGAGCCGCCTCCTACTCGATTAATCCTGTAAGACCAAATCGTGCGGAAATCCGCAGACGGTATGATATTTATAAAAAACGGCAGGACATTTATTCAACAGGAAGAGAAGGAGACAGAACTTATGAAAGCAGGCTGCTATATCACGAATGAGGCAAAAAAAGAATACTGGAAAGAAGTGATTTTACGTCCGGGAGAATCTCAGGAGCATATGCATGTGGTGAACCTGTATCCGGAATTTCAGCGGCAGACGATAGAAGGCTTCGGAGGCGCGTTTACTGAGGCAGCTGCTATCACTTTCGCGAAGCTTCCGGCAGAGGCACAGGAGGAAGTACTGGAGGCATATTTTGGAAAAAATGGTCTCCGTTACAACATGGGACGCTGCACGATTCACAGCTGTGATTTTGGCATGGGAAATTATACCTATGTGCAGGAGGGCGATGAGACGCTTGAGATCTTCAGCATTGAGCATGACAGGAGTCAGATCCTGCCTCTGATAAAGAGAGCGATGGGGAAAGCATTGGAGGAGATGATCTTTATGGCGGCTCCCTGGTCGCCGCCCGCGTACATGAAGACGAATGGAGAGATGAACCATGGCGGTAAGCTGAAAGAGGAATACCGCGCGCTCTGGGCTGAATATGTGACCCGATTCCTTCAGGCTTACCGTGACGAAGGCATCAATGTGAAGTATATTACGGTTCAGAACGAGCCGGAAGCCGTACAGACCTGGGAATCCTGCATTTATACGGCGAAAGAGGAAGGCATCTTTGTCACGGAATATCTGGCACCCGCGCTTTTGAAAGCAGACCTGACGGATGTCGGCATTTTTATCTGGGATCATAACAAAGAGGTGGCTTTTGAGAGAGCAGACGAGACTCTGTCGGTTCCGGGCGCCAGGGAAGTGGTAGAAGGGGTAGCCGTGCACTGGTATACCGGCGATCATTTTGACGCGCTGCGTCTGATCCGCGAAAAATATCCGTACAAAAGAATTTTCTTTACGGAAGGCTGTGTAGAATACTCCCGTTTTGCGGATTCCAACGAAGTACAGAAAGCCGAGATGTATGCGCATGACATGGCGGGCAACTTATGTGCCGGAGTGGAGGCGGAGCTGGACTGGAATCTCATTCTTGATGAGAACGGCGGACCCAACCACGTCGGGAATTACTGTGCGGCGCCCATCATGTGCGATACCGTGTCAGGCAAGGTGGAAAAGCGCTTAAGCTATTATTACATAGGCCATTTCAGCCGCTATATCCGGCGCGGCGCAAAAGCGATTGCCACAACGTCCTATACAGATAAAATTGACGTGGCTGCCTTTATAAACCCGGATGGGGAGCGGGTGGCGGTCCTTTTGAACAAATCGGGCGAAGATCTGGAGGTTACCCTGCGCGAGAGCGGAAGAGGAACCGCGGTGGCGCTTCCGGCACATTCCATAGCGACAGTAACTGCCGGTTGACACTTTTTTGGGGATAGCGTATGATAATGGCTAATGATCAGATGAAATTCACCGCAGTCGGGCATGAATTGAAATAGAAGGTAACTGTTCAGTACCTTCACAGTTACAACAAAAGATGCTGCCCGAAGCTGCGGACAGAACAGGAAAGGAACGAAAGACATGGCAGGAAAGCTGTATGGGGTCGGCGTGGGACCGGGAGATCCCAAAATGATGACCTATCTGGCGGTAGAGACGATTGAAAACTGCCCGGTGCTGGCAGTGCCGGCGGATGGCAAAGAATCTGCAGTGAGCTATAAGATCGCGGCCGGCATTGTAAAAGGACTGGATGAGAAAGAATGTCTGAATCTGGTGACGCCGATGACAAAGGATAAGGCAGTATTAAATGCGGCTTATGAGAAAGCGGCCGAGCAGATTATCGAATATCTGGAGCAGGGGAAGGACGTCGCCTATCTGACTCTGGGAGACCCAACCATTTACTGTACTTATATTTATGTTCACCGGATTGTGAAGGCTCGCGGCTATCAGGCGGAGATCATCAACGGCGTGCCGTCTTTCTGTGCGGTGAGCGCGAAGCTCGGCGACAGCCTGGCGGACCGCTCGGAGCAGCTTCACATTATCCCGTCCACCTATGAAATTGAGGAAGCGCTGGAGCTTCCGGGGACGAAGGTGTTGATGAAGGCGGCCTCCAAGATGCCGCTTGTCAAGAAGACTCTGCGTGAAAAGAATCTGAAGGGCATGATGATCGAAAACTGCGGGATGGATTCGGAAAAGTACTACATGAACGTGGAAGAGATTCCGGATCAGCCCAGCTATTATTCGGTAATTGTGGTTAGAGAAAACGCGGATGCATCGGGCTATCCTGCCGACCGGATAAAAACAGCGCAGGACAAAGCACATGATTGAACTGAAAAATCTGACAAAAAAATATGACGAATTTCTGGCGGTCGACCACCTGAATCTGCAGATTGAGACAGGCGAATTTTTTGGACTCCTGGGGCCGAATGGCGCGGGGAAAACGACGACGATCGGCATGATGTCCACGCTGCTTTTGCCGACCGAAGGGGAAGTCCTCATCGACGGAGAACCACTGACCCGCCAGAACGCGCGCCTGAAGCGGAAAATCAGCTTGATCACGCAGGAATATTCCATGCGGCAGGATATGACGATGGATGAAGTCATGGAATATCAGGGCCGTCTGTATTATATGCCGAAGAAAAAGATACGGGAGCGCTCGGAAGAGCTTCTGGAATTCTGCGGCTTGATCGACTACCGTAGGCGCACGGTGCGCAAGTTATCCGGCGGCATGAAGCGCAAGCTGATGGTCTGCCGCGCCCTTCTGACGGAGCCGGAGATCCTGCTTCTGGATGAGCCGACAGCGGGGATGGATGCGCTGGCGCGGCGGCAGATGTGGAATCTGCTGAAAAAGCTGAACGGACAAAATCTGACAATTCTTCTGACGACTCACTACATGGAGGAGGCGGAAAGCCTCTGCGACAGGGTCGCCCTGATGCTGGAGGGAAAGCTGGAGGAGACGGATACGCCGAGACATATGATCGATGCGCTGGGCCGCTACGCGGTGGATCAGACGACAGAGGACGGGATCGAGAGCCGCTTCTTTGAAAAAAGAGAGGACGCGATTGCGTATCTTTCGGGTTTAAGCGGAGAATCCGCTCTTCGGAATACGACGCTGGAGGATGTGTTCGTGCGCCGCGCTGCGAACTGAAAGGATTCTTCTTTCCTGCAGCAGAGAATCACAAGGCTCAATGAGCAGCTGTGCTGCGGGTAAAAATGGAATTGTGATAACTATTTAGGACAGTACCTCGCACTTGCTGCGAGGTACGTATGAAAACGTATATTTTACAGGAAAAAGTCCCATCGCGCAGCGATTTTAAATGGACTTTTTCCCGTAACTGTGAAGGTACTGAACAGTTACGAATTGTGATAAAAAACTGACAGCAGCGA
The DNA here is from genome assembly GCA_020859985.1 of Clostridiales bacterium. Classification (GTDB taxonomy): domain Bacteria; phylum Bacillota; class Clostridia; order Lachnospirales; family Lachnospiraceae; genus Choladousia. The sequence goes on along the minus strand of JAJBVD010000071.1, from coordinate 3,699 downwards.
AAGTCATGACAGAAGGCATACAAGTATGGGAATTGTAACAGTATTATGGGAAAAATGGGTGGAGTTCCGCCGGGATTTTTATAAGATTACACTGGCGGCGATGATCGCCCCCTTGATGTATATTCTGGTATTCGGCCTTGGGGTGCAGACGTTCTCTCACGGCGAATCCTATCTGGAATTTCTGATCCCCGGCGTGGTCGCTCTGACGACGATGAACGGGAGTTTTAATGCGATCGCGCAGAATTTAAATGTACAGCGGTTATATGAAAAAGCATTTGATCAGGTCATGATCTCGCCGACGCCGCTGTGGCAGTTCGTGGTGGGACAGATCATCGGCGGCAGTCTGCGCGGTGTGTATGCGGGCAGTGTGATCATTCTTCTGGTTCTCCCGATCGGGACGGGCCTGCGCTTTACCGGCTGGTCTTTTCTGATCATGTTTTTAAACGGCGCCGTATTTTCCACGATTGGTCTGGTCGTATCCTTTATTGCGACGAATCATGCGGATGTGCCTCGGTTTTCCAATTATGTGATCATGCCGATGTCCTACCTGTGCAACACCTTTTTTTCCACAGAGAGTATGCCGAACGGGCTGCGTCAGGTGGTCGGAGCCCTGCCGCTGTCGCAGACAAGCAGCATGCTGCGTGCCATTGCAGCCGGAGAAGCCTGGTCGTATACGGGGATTCTGGTGCTGCTGGTCTATCTGCTGGTGTTTGGGGCGGCAACGTCCTGGTTCCTTTATAAAAAGAAAAATCTGTGACCGGAACAATGCGCGGAGATTTTAAATGGACATAAAACTCAGCCGGCTGCAGATGATCCTGCAGGGAATGAGAGGATTAGATGGAGGCAAAGAGAACACAGATGGAGGCACGGAAAAAAACAGAGTCTCAGGGAGAAACAGAGTCCCGGAAAAGAACAGAAACGCAGAAAAAACAGCGCACAGAACTGTTTCATAAGAAATATCAGCTGTCCGTTTCGGGCCTGCTGCTCTTTACACTGCTCTTATCATTTATGATCGTTCAGCCTTTGCACGCATCTGAGCAGCTCTCAGATGGCGAATATGCGGTGGAAGTCACTATGACCGGCGGGAGCGGAAAAGCAAGCATCGAGTCGCCCACGCTTCTGACCGTGGAGGACGGGCAGCTTTATGCGCGCATTACCTGGAGCAGTTCGAACTATGATTATATGATCGTAGACGGGGAAAAATATCTGAATCAGAGCGAAGAGGATGTCAATTCTTCGTTTACCATACCGGTATCCGGTCTGGACGTGGATGTCACAGTGATTGCGGACACGCTTGCGATGGGCACACCGCATGAGATTGAATATGTGATGCACTTTTATTCTGAGTCGCTTGGAAGTAAAAGCAGTCTTCCTCAGGAAGCGGCGAAGCGCGTTCTGGCGATGGCCGCCGTGATCATCGTTGGCGGAGGTATCCTGAATTATTTTGTGAAGAAGAGGGCAAGACGGGATTTTGCCGGGCGACGTTGACTGAGACAGACCAACCGCAGCTGCATGCCCTGTATTATTAAAACGGGTTCATGTCATGGAGCGCAAATGGGCTGTGGAAAATTAGCATTCACCACTTGACATGGCCGGCAATAATCGTTATAACACGTCTATAGCAAAATCTCTCTTTTATATTTAGAAGTGACGGAAGCTTAAGAAAATGATATTTGCTTACGGATGTACGCATAGCAGGGAGTATCAGGCGGATGGGTGTAAAAAATGGAACAACGTACTATTATCGGAATTATACGGATGATTTTGTGAAAAGTGTCCGTCAGGATGAAACATTGCCGGAGAATTACCGCTGGATACACAAAAATATTTTTTACCGTCTGCTTTCTGCGGTACTTTACTGTGTGGCGCTGCTTTTTTCACTGGTTTATGTTAAGCTGGTGCTGCATATCCGTGTGGAGAATCGGAATGTATTAAAGAAAGCCAGAAAGACGGGCTGCTTTTTGTACGGGAACCACACGCAGCCCATGGGGGATGTATTCGGCCCGGCGCTGAATTGTTTTCCTATGCGGATGAGTGCGATTGCCAGTCCGTCGAATCTGGGAATTCCGGTGATCGGGAAGCTTCTTCCCATGCTGGGCGGTTTGTTTATTCCGGATTCCATGGGACAGATGAAGAAGTTCATGGAGGCAGTTCGGTATCATGTGGAGAAAAAGCGGTGCATTGTCATTTATCCGGAAGCCCATGTCTGGCCCTGGTGTACATTTATCCGGCCATTTCAGGATACGGCATTCCGATTTCCACTGTTATACAATGTGCCTGCATTTTGCATGACGACAACTTACCAGCAGCGAAGACACGGAAGGAAACCCCAAATGGTAGTTTATATTGACGGCCCGTTTTTTGCCGATCAGGGAAAGAATAAACGGGAACAACAGAAGGAACTGCATGACAGGATTTACGCCTGTATGGAGTCGCGCAGCCGGACAGGCACCTGTGAATATATTCGCTACCGGAAGGAGAATGAAGCATGAATGTCCTGTATTGCGGAGACAAACATATAGAGGATGGCCTGGTGATTTCAGTTTTGTCGTTGCTGAAATATGCTTCGGAAGCTCTGAATATTTTTGTGATGACAATGGATCTGACATTTAAGACAGGGCGGATTGAGCCGGTTTCCGAGGAGACAGTCAGCTATCTGAACGACCGCCTCAAAAGACAGAATGAGAGGAGTTCTGCAGTCCGGATTGATGCAACGGAGCTGTTTCACGCCGCGCCGCCGCTGGCAAATATGGACACCCGCTTCACCCCCTGCTGTATGCTGCGGCTTTTCGCGGACCAAGTGCCGGAGATGCCGGATCGAATTCTGTATCTGGACAATGACGTAGTCTGCAGGAAGGACTTCAGCAGGTTTTACCATCAGGAATTGTCAGATTATGAGTTGGCTGGCGTACTTGATCATTATGGGAAATGGTTTTTCCGGAAAGATCTGTTCCATATGGATTATCTGAATTCCGGAGTGCTGCTCCTGAATATGGCCCGTATCCGTGAGACTGACCTGTTTGCACGGTGCCGCGTTCTTTGCAGTGAAAAAAAGATGTTTATGCCGGATCAGTCCGCCATCAATAAACTGACCTATCAGAAAAAGCTCTGCGGCAGGGTTTATAACGAGCAGCGCAGGCTCCATGAAGAAACGGTATTCCAGCATTTTACCACCAGCTTCCGCTTTTTTCCCTGGCTGCATACACTGACAGTAAAACCCTGGCAGATTGACCGGATGCATGAAAAACTAAAGCTGTACGAATATGACGATATTTTGCAGGAATACACTGCCGTTATGGCAGAACTAAAACAGGGCACCGTTTTGTCTGACTCTGTGATGCGCTACTGATTCGTGCAGGCATCATCTGCACGACGGACTTGCAGCCCCGGTTTTTGGGATGCCTGTGATCGCCGCAGTCGATTATGGGCTGGCAATCCTGCTCGCCGTATGTTTCATCATTCATTACTTCCACGGAAAAAATAATTTCATATGACAGCGATTCTTTTAAACAGATAGTCACTGGACTGGGACTTCATTTTTCTGTATATCAGCCAGCAGGCTTTTCAACTCATTCAGAAGCGTTTCTAATGTTACCTGTTCCATACTTTCTTTCATCGCATCTACGGCGGAAAGCATGTGTGGGTACAGGAGCTGATAGATATTTTTGCCGACAGGACAGTCGCTGTCTGTCTCATGAA
>JAJBVD010000027.1:15251-85101 GCA_020859985.1 Clostridiales bacterium | reverse complement strand
GTAAGGCAAAGGTCTGCAACACCTCTATCGCCGGTTCAATTCCGGCTGGCACCTCGCAGGGAATCACAGTGATGTGGTTCCTTTTTTTGCTTTGCCGGTGGCTTTTTAAGGGCAGCTATGCTATACTGCAATTAAAATGAAGTGGGTTTTAAAAGCGGAGTAAAGAAGTAGAGGAGGTGCCTTGGGGTGGCAAAGGTCTTTAATATAAATGGTGCGTGCAGGCCTGAAAAGCATTATATGGTTAATCTGGAGTCCCGTCTGGAAGAGATTAAAGAAATGGTAGACGACGGAGAATACTTTTCAATCAACAGAGGAAGACAGTATGGAAAAACAACCACGCTGCGGGCTCTTACACGTTATCTTCGAAAAGAATATATGGTAGTTAGCCTGGATTTTCAGACTCTTGGAATGTCGTCATTTGAAAACGAGCAAGCTTTTGTAGGAGCTCTTGCGGGCGAATTTCTGGATGCTGTTTCTGAATTCCCTGATGAAATTGAAAAACGGCTTTTGAACTTCGCAGATGGTACGGCAAGAATCAGTTCGCTAAATGCGTTTTTCCGGGTTATAAAGTCATGGTGTGAGAAACTGGATAAAGCATCGGTGCTGATTATTGATGAGGTGGATACGGCATCGAATAATCAGGTGTTTCTGGATTTTCTCGCGCAGCTGCGGGCGTACTATCTGAAACGACCGGATGTTGCGACCTTTCAGTCGGTGATCCTTGCCGGGGTTTATGATATCAGAAACATTAAGCATAAGATTCGTCCTGACGAGGAGCACAAGACAAACAGCCCATGGAACATTGCGGCTAAATTCAGGGTGGATATGAGCTTTTCTAAGGACGAAATCGCTGGTACGCTGAAGGAATACGAAGCGGATTACCATACCGGGATGGATGTAGAGGAGATCGCGGAGCAGATTTACAGCTATACATCAGGCTATCCGGTTCTGGTTTCGGATCTATGTAAGATACTGGATGAAGATATTGCAGGGAGCGAAGCTTTTCCGGATAAGAGCAGTGCATGGACAGAAGACGGCCTGCAGAAGGCTGTCAATGAACTCCTCTTTGAAAAGAGTGCGCTGTTTGAGTCCCTGATTGGAAAACTGACAGATTATCCGGAGATGAAAGGTATGATTTACCGCCTTTTGTTCCGGGGCGAGACGATTGCATATAGTGCGGATGATCCGGTTGCGGATTTACTTCTTATGTTTGGATTTGTGAGGGTAGAGCAGGCGACTATCCAGATTGCGAACCGGATTTTTGAGATGCGGCTGTATAATTATTTTCTTACTCTGCCTGAGGTACAGAGCGGGGATATCTACAGGCTGGGTTCGCAGGACAGGAACCAGTTTGTACGGGATGGACGGCTGGATATGGAACGCTTGCTGGAAAAGTTCGTGGAATACTTTGATGATATTTACGGTGATCGGGAGCAAAGGTTTATAGAAGATGATGGACGGCGGTATTTCATGCTGTTCTTAAAGCCGATCATCAATGGCACAGGCAATTATTATGTCGAGGCGCGGACCAGAAATCAGGAACGTACGGATTTGATCATTGACTATCTTGGCCATCAATATATTGTAGAACTCAAAATATGGCGGGGCGATGCCTATAATGAAAGAGGAGAAGCACAGCTTCTGGATTATCTTGACCATTATCATCTGAAGAAAGGATATATGCTGAGCTTCTGTTTCAATAAGAAGAAAGAGATTGGAGTAAAAGAGATTGTGCTTGGCGATAAGGTACTGGTGGAAGCGGTGGTTTAGTGCAGGCGGAGGTGCGTATGAAGAGTTTTAATACAGAGGTAGTATGTAATCCTCAAAAGCATTATATGGTAAATATAGATGGGAGATAAACTGTTGTGGGAAATTACGGTGTAGAATTATTCTCTTAAGCAAATATTTGAAATGTATTATGCGAAGCAAGGGGTGAAGGTGAATGGGAACGTATCTGAACAGTGGGAACAGCGGATTTCAGACGATTCGAAATGGAATATATGTGGATAAGACCGGACTGATTGAGTTTGTAAACAGTACGCTTAATACAGCAGATAAATTGACATGTGTGAGCCGCCCGAGACGTTTTGGGAAGTCATTCGCTGCAAAAATGCTGTGTGCTTATTACGATAAAAGCTGTGATTCGAGAAAGCTGTTTGAAGGACTCCGAATTTCCGGAATGGATTCGTTTGAGAAGTATTTAAATAAATATGATGTTATATATCTGGATATTACAGGTTTCCTTGCTCGCATGAAAAACAGTGGGAAAGATATCGTGACGGATATTCAGGAGAGCGTGATTCAGGAATTGAAGGAAGCATTTCCGGGATGTATAAATGACTTGGAGGACTATCTGGCGGATGCAATGATGTCTGTAACGAAGAAAACAGGAAACCAGTTTATTATCATCATTGATGAGTGGGATGCCCTGTTTCGGGAAACGAACGATGAATCGCTGCAGGAAAGGTATGTCTGGCTTCTGCGAAGTCTTTTTAAAAATGCGCAGATTACAGATACGATATTAGCAGGTGCGTATATGACAGGAATTCTTCCGGTCAAGAAGTACGGTACTCAGTCAGCTTTGACAGACTGCAGGGAGTATACGATGACAGATCCGCTCATGCTGGCTGAATATGTAGGGTTTACCGAATCGGAAGTCAAGATGTTATGTGAACAGTACCAGGCAAATTTCAGCGAAATGAAACGATGGTATGACGGTTACTCCTTTTCGAATTTTCAATCGGTCTATAATCCAAACTCCGTTATCAGCGCGATAAAATATAAGCGCTTTAAAACGTATTGGGCAGAATCCGAATCGTATGAACCTTTGAAGGACTACATCAGTATGAATAAGGATGGGCTGCGGGACGCGATTATTGCTATGCTTGGCGGGAGCAGGGTGGAGATTGTCACGCGTAAATTCCAGAATGATATGACAATTTTAAAGAGCAAGGACGATGTACTTACACTATTGGTCCATCTGGGATATCTGGCGTATGATGTTTCGACTAAGGAAGCTTATATCCCCAATCAGGAAATTGCAGATGAATTCCAGAATGCGGTAGAGGGGGAAAACTGGCAGGGTGTTCAGGAAGCTTTAGACGATTCGGAGAAGCTGCTGAAGGCGACCATCAGAGGAGATGAGAAAGCGGTAGCCGATGGCCTGCGCCGGGTTCATGCACTTAATACATCTATACTGCAGTATAATGATGAGAACTCGTTAAGCTGCGCACTGACCATTGCTTACTTCACGGCGAAAAGAGACTATACAATCATACGGGAATTACCATCTGGTGAAGGCTTTGCTGATCTGGCATTTATACCCAGAAACGGTTCAGACAAACCGGCAATGATTATTGAATTGAAGTATGATAAGTCAGCGGATGGGGCTCTTAACCAAATTCGGGAAAAAAGATATGATGGCGTGCTTTCACATTACACAGGCAATCTTCTGCTTGTGGGTATCAATTATGATAAAAAAACGAAAGCGCATGAATGCGAGATTGAACGCTATAAATGAATAATAGTGTACCAATAGTGTACCAAACCCATCGCCACCGCCCGGAAATGCCCTGTTTACAAGGGCTGCGGGCGCTGGTCATCGCGGTCTGCAACACCTCTATCGCCGGTTCAATTCCGGCTGGCACCTCTGAAGGAATCACAGAAATGTGGTTCCTTTTTTATGTACTTGTAGATAGGCGCGCAAGAAAGCTGGAGAATTTCAAGGCTATAGCTGGATATAGCTGGTGCGGACAAGTGGGAATTCGACTGACATTTTCTTTCCTGCTTGGCAGCAGGGACGTGGCAGGAATTCAAGTTGACATTCAGAAGAGATTCATTTAAGATAGCGGTAATATGAAAGTCATATAGGAGGGATTATTATGAATATTGATGATATAACAGCAAAAGTGAGAAAAATCAGCATGGAGACGGTAGCTGAGGTTCAGAAAATGAACGAGGTCAGGAGCCTGGGCTCGCAGATTAACGCTCAGAAAAAGATGATTCAGGCAATGTATACGGAGATGGGCAAAAAGCTGTTTGACAAATTCAAAGAAGCACCACTGGAAGGCTTTGAGTCGGATTTCCAGTCGCTGGATGCAGCGTTTGAGAACATTGAGCAGCTGCAGGGGCAGATCCGTCTGGCAAAGGGAGTGACGCTTTGCCCAAATTGCAAGATGGAGGTCGGCCTTGATGAGCGCTTTTGTTCGAATTGCGGAAGTAAAATGCCTGAAGTGTTCCGGATAGTGGAGGATGAGCCGGAGGAAGTATTGGAGGACAATATAGCTAAGAGTGAGGATGAGGTTCAGGCGCAGGAGTCGGAGACCTTATCATCAGAGGAAAGCCCAGAAGATAAGGCGGACACATCGCCTGAAGAATCCCCGGAAAACAGGGCAGACTCATCGTCAGAGGAGAGCCCGGAAAATGGGGCGGACGCATCGCTTGAAGAGTTCCCGGAAGACAAAAAAGACGCATCATCAGAGGAGAACCCGGAAGACAAGGTGGATGTATTATCTAAAGAGAACCAGGAAGATGAGAAGGAGACTTCTTTCGGGGATTCGGAATCACCAGAAGATGCGGGAGGGGATTTGCAGGAGAATTAGGTGCCAGAGAAATGGGAAAGTCTTTATTTATTATTTTTTGAGAGGAATTGCGGATTATGGAGGCAGTATTTGAAAAGCAGGAAATGAATGAGCTGGTTGGTGCTATTCTGGAAAGCTATCAAAAGTACACAAAGACCTGCAGTATTGATATGGATAACCGGTTGAATCGGGCGGAAATACTTGCTATTCTGGATGAAATTCGCGCTCTGGTGTTTCCGGGCTTTTTTGAGATGAAGAATCTGAATCGGGATGCGATCGGTTATCATGTCGGCGAGCTGCTGGAGGATGTCCAGTATCGCCTGAGAAAGCAGGTAGCCAGAGCTTTGTATCATTCTGAGGATGCGCCGAGATGTGCTAAGCAGGCACAGGAACGTGCAGAGGAGATCGTCGGTAAGTTTCTAAAAACAATTCCGGAGCTGCGGACGATTCTCAACACGGATGTGCAGGCCGCCTATGATGGCGACCCGGCGGCGTTTAATACGGATGAGGTGATTTTGTCCTATCCGGGAGTCTTTGCGATCACGGTGAACCGCATTGCGCACGAGCTTCATAAACTGGGAGTCCCGTTGATTCCGCGTATGATGACAGAGTATGCGCATAACCTGACCGGTATTGACATTCATCCTGGCGCTACAATTGGCGAGTATTTCTTTATTGACCATGGAACCGGTGTTGTTGTAGGCGAGACCACGGTGATTGGCGATCGTGTTAAGATTTATCAGGGAGTTACGCTCGGCGCTCTTTCTACAAGAGGAGGGCAGAGCCTTCGCAATAAAAAACGTCATCCGACGCTGGAGGATGACGTGACGGTTTATTCCGGAGCTTCGATACTTGGCGGAGAGACAGTAATAGGTGCAGGCGCGATTATCGGCTCCAATGCTTTTATTACGTCCTCTGTGCCGCCAAGTACGAGAGTCAGTATTAAGAATCCGGAGCTTCAGTTTAAGGGCCGCGTGAATATGACTGAGCTAGGACAGGAAGGCTTCTGGAAGAATAAGGCGGATATGGCGCCGGAGTCTGGGAACAAGGCAGGTGAAATCAAACCGAAAGGAGGAACTGTATTATGAAAGAAGAACTGGAGAAGAAGCTGCAAGGCAATGCTGTGACGGATATAGCCGAGGAGGCTGAGGAAAAGAAAGCGGCCGGAATAGCGGAACAGCAGCCCAAAGGTGCCGTCAGCGAGACCTGGGCGGAGGATACGATTGCCGATCTGGACGACTATATTGAATCTCAGGGGATATATCTTCGTCAGTGACGGATTGGGATGCCTTTTTGTCACTGACGAAAGTCCGTATATGAAACGTGCTACAGCAATTTAACGTATTTGTGCTTCTGCTCGTTTTGCGCTATGTGCCTTATGAAGCGTGAGCATGTAGCGCGAATGGCTTTACAGCAGCCGTTCCGCCACGAAAACAAATGCCGGGATGGTGACCAGCGAACAGAGTGTTGAGAACGCGTATATTTCTGATGAATAGGCGTAGTTTTTCTGATATTTCAGTGCGAATGCGGTGCCGGTTGCTGCGCACGGGCAGGCGGAAGCCACCAGAATGGTGTAAGCTACAGTGGAATCCACTTTTACCAGAAGCAATATTACAAAGACAATGGCCGGCATAATAAGCAGCTTTGCGAAGGTTACCAGATAAATCCGGCGATTTTTCAAAATATCGAAGATATTGGTCTGCGCAACAGACACTCCGGCGATGATCATTGCGAGCGGAGTATTCATATTTCCGATAATATTCAGGGTGTCCGAGAGGATATTTGGAAGCTTTATCTGCAGGGCAAAAAGGATGAGTCCGATCGTGCAGGCGAAAATCATAGGAGTGCAAAGATTTTTAAGCAATGTCTTTGCGGAAGCGGCGACGCTGGTGCTCTGCTTTTCGGAGGAATCCTGTGTCATTAGCCCCAGTCCGTGTGTCCAGGAGAAGACATTAAAGACTGTCATGTAAGCGGTCAGGTACAGCACACCTTCACTGCCGAGAATGCTCTGCACCAGCGGGATGCCGAAGAAGCCGCAGTTGGAATAGATGACTGCAAAGCGTTCAATGGCGCAGTCGCTGTTGCCCTCTTTTTTGATCAGAAGGTTCGCAACCGGGATCATCAGGAGATGTGTGGCGATAGCAAGTGCAAATGAAATTAAAAGTCCGGTCACAAGCTCTGGTTCATAGTCAGCCTGCATGGCCATAAAGGTGACGATTGGATTTACCACCAGGAGAAGAAGGTTGGCCAGCCCTTTGTTTGCATGGTCGTCAATGAGATTCAGACGGCTGCAAAGAATGCCGACAAAGAGAATCAGAAGCATTTTCACAATTTGAGTGATAATAATAGAAAACATAAGAAAATCCTTTCCTGACCGGAACAAATCAGGGCATGTATTGGTTGGGATTATTTATGACAAATACAGCCGGCCACTTTACCCTGCGGAACTGCTGTCGCATTGCCGCGTGCCAAGAATACACCATTTTACCAAATGCCGTCAAGTGGTATACGGAAGAAACTGGCATTCGCTGAAAAAGTGACGGCATAAACGGAAAGGAAAATGGAAAGGAAAAAACGGGAGGAAAATACAGCATATGAAACGAGTGATCCTTGCGTCTGGTTCCCCGCGCAGACGGGAACTGCTTGCGCAGACAGGAATAAATTTTGAAGTGATTCCGGGAGAGGTTGATGAAGACGCTGTGGTACAGGCGCTGAGAAGCACTGAGAGCAGCACAGAAAATCACGGCGTGGAGGCGGGAGCCGGGAATAAAGACGAAGCTTATCCTGCGCAGGTGGTAAAAGCTTTATCGTCCAGCAAGGCAGAAGCAGTTGCGGCACAAATTCCGGAAGGCATTGTGATCGGCTCGGATACGATTGTCTGGGATAATGAGATTCTGGGGAAGCCTAAGGACCGCGCGGATGCGTATCGGATGCTGCGCCGCCTTCAGGGCAGGGAACATTCGGTGTATACCGGTGTCACTGTGCTGGTCAAAAATGCGCAGAATCCGGAAGATGTGAAAAATATAAAGAAGCATGTTTTTTTCTGTGAAACGAAGGTAGAGGTCTATCCGATGACGGAAAAGGAGACGGAAGAATATCTGGATTCGGGAGAGGCTATGGATAAAGCCGGAGCCTATGGAATTCAGGGAAAGTTTGGCCTTTGGATCAAGCGCATTGACGGTGACTATAACAGCGTGGTTGGCCTGCCGCTGTCCGCTTTGTGGCAGGTGCTGAAGGCGTATGTCTGATATTTTTCAGCTGCCTGTGCTTTCTTCATCGAAATATATGGTATACGTTTCGGTTTCACCAACCTTGACGATAGAGTAATCAGAAAGCGCCTCATCTAAAGAAAGAGAGGTACGCAGAACAAGATAATTGCATTCGGCTTTTCGAAAATGCTTCACCAGCTTCTGCGTTTGAGGAATTTTTCGGTTAATCTGGCTGTACAGGCCAGACTGCGGCACATCCCATTTGACCATGTTTCGGCCATAGGCCAGACGGATGCTGGCGTCGTACTGCCGGATGTAGACACATAAATACTCCGGAACGGCAGCCTTGGGACTTTCAATCCCCTGCTCTTCGGCCTGTTCAGAAATGATATCAGCTACTTCAAGTACTTCTGCCGGAAGTTTATAATAATTTTCCCGCTCGGTGAAATACTCTTCGCTGAGAATCAGCTGGCCGCTGAAAATAATAGCGACGACTGCGATCAGCACGGCCACTGTCTGAAAGAATTGCCTGGAAAAACTGTGAACCCACTGTGTGATCGCATAGGCAATGACAATCGGGAACGTCAGCATCCAGAATACGCGCCAATATACAAGGATTCCCACCATTTTCATCAGTAAATATATGGTCGGCGGGAAAAAAGTCAGCGCCAGAAAGGCCAGATTTGGCCAGAGCAGAGAGGAACGTTCCTTTTTTGCATTCGGATGAAAAAAAATCAGGGCAAGAGACACAACAAACAATATTGGATAGAAACTGTCTGCAAAATAAAGCTGAAAACAACGCAACGCTTCTGAGAAATAAGCAACAAAGCGCTCAACAAGTATTTCTATGATAGCAGTCATATCGTCCCCTCCTCTTAGCTTAAAATAAGATATGCAATCCCACAGAAAACCGCATACAGACAGGAAAAGGCACTTCGGTAAAAGTAACGCCATTTTCGTTGGGGAACTGCATAAATGAGTGTGTAAATACCGATAGGAACTGTGGCTAAAATGACGCCCATAGAAGAAAACATACAGGAAGCGGTCACTGCGCAAAACAGGTAGAACCAGAAAATGGTTCCGTTATCTTCTTTCATGGCACAGCGACAGAGATAAAAGAGCGTCGGCTGTGTAATGCTGGCGACCAGCGCCTTTCCCTGCCATGCGCGTACGAACAGAAACGTGCCGGAGGAATAGACAGAAAAGCCGGAAAAACTCAGGAGCAAACTGATCAGAAGCAGGAACAGATGCTGCTTTGAACAGTCATCGGGAAACAGGCTTTTCGCAATCAGAGCATAAATGCAATAAGCAAACAGCAATACGAAACCAGGAATCAGAAGATGCGCGAGTATTGTCGGGTGAATTCCGCCGGAAAGTGTAGACAGAACAGCCAGATACAATGGCCATGCGGAAAGCACGTAGCGCGCGGGGGGCTCCGAGTAGAGATCCCCGGTGTAGGGGTCGTATTCCATCAATGTATTGGTCTCAACTGCGGTTGTGGCGGTGGCAACATAAAAAGCGTCGTCTTCGTCAATGTGCTGATTGAACGTGACATAAAAAAACTGTAAAAGGATGCAAAGCAATACCACAGGCAAAAGAGGCGAAAACCATTTCCGGGTGCGTATTCCATCCGAATCGACTGCTTCCGTCGACGTCTCATCGGCAGCCGATGTCCCTGTTTTTCGTAAAGCAGGATGCAGGCTTTTGCAAAAGGAAAAAACGGCAAGCACCAGTGAAAGTGCTAGCCAGGTAACGCTTAACTGCAAAAGAGAGCATTTAAAAAATACCATTGGAATGGCCAAAATCTCGAATAGCGCAAACTCAAGAAACATACCGTAAAACAGCGCTGAAAGAAGGTGATGTGAACGGGAACTGCTCTTGTCTTTGGCGGACCAGAAGAGGCCATTCAGAAGAGGCATCGGTACAACCAGAAGAATAAAAAGCAATACATTAAGCATTTTCATAGTAGAAGATTCCTTTCTGCCAAAACGGCAGTCTGCTTTTCAATTAAAGCGCATTCCAGGTAAGGGCAGCCGCTTTGAAAATTATAACATCGAAATGCGGACTTTACAATATCCGGGCGGTTTTTCTGGTAAATGTCGAGGCGGATTGGATACTATATGTTAATACTTATTTTGCTTTGCCGATGGCTTTTTAAGAGCAGCTATGCTATACTGCAATTAATTTGAGGAGGCGGGGATATTGGAAGGATATTTGTCGAAAACGGTTATGCATGATATTTTTGAATTTGCCGGAAAAAACAACATTAAAAAAGTAATGCTCTTCGGATCCCGAGCGAGAGGAACGCATAATAAGAAAAGCGACATAGATCTGGCTGTTAACGGCGGCGATGCGTTTGCATTTTATCTGGATCTCGAGGAATTTGCCCACACGCTTCTGACATTTGACGTGGTTGACCTGGACAGGGAGATCAGTACAGAGCTGAAAAACGAAATTGAGCGGGAAGGAGTTGTATTATATGAAAAAATATGAAAATTTCTGCAGGGCGCTTGCAAACCTGCAGGTGGGACTTGAGCTGGAGGAACCGTTCAGTATCGTAGAACAGGCAGGAATTGTGGGGTTGTTCGAAATCTGCTTTGAGCAGTCGTGGAAGCTGATGAAGGAGCTTCTGGAAGAACATGGAAGATTTGAAAACAAAATAGGTTCTCCCAGAGCGATTATTAAGATAGCCTATCAATGCGACATGATTAGTGACGAGGAGCTTTGGCTTAATCTGCTCGAAGCGAGGAATGAGCTCGCACACACCTATAGTGACGAGCAGGCGTTATCGGTGATTCGGGAGTTAAAATCGGACTATGTCCGTGCGTTCGAAGAGTTAAAAAATGAAGTGGAGAAGCGCTGGATTGAGGAAATGTGATGGCAGAACTAAACTTACAGCAAATTACATAACGGTTGAATGCTGGATATTAATTTAAATAGTTATGGCTCTGACAGTTTCACTACGATGGATTCTCCAATTACCTTAACAGAATCTTTATCCGGCCAGCATGGCATGGATTTGTATTCTTCTGTTTTTAGAAGCGCAGCCTTCTCCTTTGCCGAAAGCAGGGGGAAATCAAGTGTCCAATCTTTTGACACCGGATCACTGCCTTCTTTTGTACGTGACGGCAATTCCACATCTGGGTTTTCTGCATAATAGGATAACTGAAAGTCGAGGACATTTTCGAGATACATGGCGACATATTTTTCGCTTCGGAGTAATGTTTTGTTGACCGATTTTAATGGCCCCAGCGTTCCAAGAACACTACTGTCAAAAAGATCATCGGCGGTCCAACTGTCCATGCCGCCTACGATTACAACGGATGTAATTGTACCGTCATCTAACTCGTGAATACGGGTAGACATTTCAATTGCGGCGGCGTAAGATTGTTGGTTACATTGATTCATATAATAGTAAAAAATATTGGTGGTCACACTATTGTTAAAAATGATTGCCGCAAGGAGAAGGCCGACTGCCGAACTCTTTCGGGGGGCAGCCAGCGTTCTGCTATAAGTCCGAGAAGAATATAGCAGATACAGATACTTTGTTCCATTCTTGTGCTGTAAGCTACGCTGTCTGACGCAAAAAGCCAAATAAATACGGCAAACGGAATCGCGGCAACGGCCAGCAAACATAGGAACAATTCTGCTTTTCTCTGATATAATTTGCTTTTTATAATAGCGGTAACTGCAACGACCGCCACCGCGATTAGAAAAAGCACATTCAAACCAACATATGCAGTGAGTCCGTGTTCAAAAAAGTTGTTTATAAAAAAGAAAACAAAAGACAGCAGCGCTTCTTGAAGTGCTTCCAGAATATTCTGGAGATTCATCTGACCCAGCTTATCTATCCCCTGATAGGTTGTTGCCTCATAATGCTGCACATACATGCAGATCTGCCACATCGCATAATATAGAGCTAATCCACCTGCATATATAATGAATTGATTCCGGATCCAGCTCAGATAAGCTTTCAGAGAATACCGGTTCTCCAACAATTCCATAATAAAATAAGCGATACTCAGCATAAGTGCAAAAGAAATATATGCCTGATATATTCCGCAGGACAAACAGATACAGATGAGAGATAAAAGAAGATTATTTCTTTTTGCACCGATCATAGAGAACCGAGCTGCAAGTGCTGCCAGAAGCATGGCAATCATGTATCCGTCCGCTGTGAATTCGAAGTAAAACGTATTAGTAATAGCTGGAAAAGAGACCAGTAATCCGCTGATAAGAATGATCAGAACCGGATTTTTTACATCGAAAATATTTACGACAACGACAGCAGTGAATGCGATGAAAAGAACGGATAATACACCGATAAACCAGGGCAGGTTGAAGAATGAACTCAGCCCACATGCAAGGGATAAAAGCCATCGACCCGAGGCAACGATGTTTTGATCACTGTAGAAGTTATAGAGTGCATCATGATTGAGCAGTGAATTGGTAAACAGGTACGTATGTATTAAAAATCCTAATAAAAATGCCGTAATAAAAGCAATTTTCCATTCCTTTTTGACCTTGCTCCGATAGCATTCCAATAATCCTGTGCCCACGTAATCGCTCCTTTAAAAGTACACCCCGTGAAAGGGCTGGCATTTTGAAAAATGATTTTCATATTATAGCATTGAAATGCGGACTTTACAATATCCGGGCGGTTTTTTGTGCCTGCGCAAGCCCTCTGAAACAGCTGCGTTCACAGAATAGACACAGTTTTGTCATATAAGAACCACGGGTATGACAGGGGTATTTTTCGGGTTTTATCATGGTTTATCAACATCCGTCAAATCCCCGGAGGCCGCTAAAATAAAGGATTCTTAACACATTAACAATTTATCAGAGTTTATCTGAATCCGTGTAAAAAAGGGTATAAAAAGGGTATACAGATATTCGGAACTATGGATTGCTGATAACTGCGGGCATAAGGCCGAACGTATATCTTGCAAATTATGGTTTTGTATGTTAGTATCGGTTCATAAAATAAGGTGATTTACTCGTATGGAAGATGTGGTGAACCATAATGAATTTTGAGTATGACAGATCGGCTCCGAATGCACAATATTATGAAGTTCTGGCCGACTTGATTGAACGCTGGGAATATGAGATCGTGGAATTTAAAGAGGCAAAGGGAAATTATAATACGGATCGCGCGGGTCAGTATTTTTCGGCCATCAGCAATGAAGCGAACCTGAAACATCAGCAATATGGCTGGTTTGTTCTTGGTGTAAGTGAGAGCCAGGAGAAGTACCCGGTCGGAACAAATTTTAAGAGAGGGGAGCCATCTCTTTTAGAAAAGTTTAAGTACGAGATTTCCCAGGGCACGACGGATGGTGCGACATATCTGGATATCATAGAAATTGCCCCTGTTTATCAGGGAAGGGTATGTCGTGTGCTGATGTTCAAAATCCCCTCTGCAGCGACCGGAATGCCGACAGCATGGAAAAATCGTTATTATGCTCGTTCAGGAGAGAGTATTGTTCCGCTTTTACAGATTAAGATTGATATCATACGAAGCCAGGAGCGAATGGACTGGTCGAGACAGATCCTGGAAGGAGCAAGGCTGGAACATCTGGATCCGGATGCGGTAAAACTCGCGAAAGCAAAGTATCTGGAAAAAATGAATCGTCCTCATATTGCCGAGGAAGTATTACAGATGACGGACGAACAGTTTTTGACCAAACTAAAGCTGATGATTGATGGAAAAGTCACGAATGCCGCAATGGTATTGCTGGGGAACCCGGATTTTGATTATCTTTTTTCTACCCCGCCAACGATGATGTGGCGTTTGTATGGAGCAGATGGCGCTAACCGGGATTACGCGATTTTCACAATCCCTTTTATTTCAGTTGTGGATAAAATAATGATGAAAATCCGAAATCTGACCTATCGGTATATGCCAAACCAGATGACATTGTTTCCTCTGGAAACGAAGCAATATGATTTATGGATGCTGCGTGAGCTGCTGAACAATTGCATTGCACATTCTAACTATCAGCTTGGCGGACGGATCTATCTGAACGAATTTGATGAACAGATTACGATTACGAATCCGGGTGAGTTTTTGCCGGAGAAGGTAGAAAAGGTGCTGCGTCCGGGATATAATCCGCCTTTCTACCGAAATCAGCTGCTAGCGGCGAGCATGGTCAACTTTAATATGATAGACACGCAGTCGTCAGGCATTCAGAAGGTGTACCGAATCCAGCGGGATAAGTATTTTCCAATGCCGGACTATGACTTCTCGAGCGAAATGCAGGTAGGTGTGACGGTCTATGGAAAGAGCCTCAATGAAGCTTATATGCATATTTTGTTTGATCATCCGGAAATGCCGTTGGAGACGGTTTTCCTGCTGGATCGGGTACAAAAAGGACGGGAGATTTCGAAGGAAGCAGCGGATTACCTGAGAAAACAGAAGATGATCGAAGGGAGATATCCGAAGATTTATCCGTCAGCTGAGACTTCTAAGGTAACAAATGAAGAAACAAAGTACATTCGCAATAAAGCCTTTGATGATCAGTATTATAAAGATCTGATTTTACAATATTTACGGACATACCAAAAAGCGAATAAAGCAAAAATTAGGGAATTGCTTTGGGATAAATTGCCGGAAATTCTGTCTGATGCTCAGAAGAATCGTAAAATCAACTATCTTCTTACATCTATGCGTGAGGCCGGGCTCATTGTGACTGATTCGCCTAATCAGCAGAAGTGCAGTTGGGTTCTGAAATGATACCTTGTTCACAGAGTGGAATTTTGAACAAGATTAAACAAGATTTTGAACAAGGTTTTGAACAAGAATTGATCATTTCCCGGAGAATGGCGGGGATAACCTAGGGAATAAAAAGATCAGATAATCGAAAACAGGAGTGGGGAGGATGTTTCTTTATCTTCCCCTGTTTATGTGCAATCCAAATCATTGTAAATACGAATTAACTGTAACATCTATACGCCAGTGCGCAAGATGACGGCTTGATACCAGGTAAAGGCTCAAACGGTCATACTGCAGGGGACGGCCTTTTTGACGGGCTTTTTCGACGTTTGTTCCGCGCAGGGTATAGACGATTATATTAGGAAGCGTCTCGGTAAGCCGGGACGCTTTTTCTGTGTCCGGGAGATTTATAATCTTCGGCTGAATTCCCAATTTGCTCTCTTGCGGAAATGTCGATTCAGGAATATACTCTACACGTTGGCTTCAAAAAAGGGTAAAAAAAGGGTATGGATTCGAGAAGGTTACACACTGCCTGTGCAAGCCCTCTAAAATCACAGCGTTCACAGAATAGACACAGTTTTGTCATATAAGAACCACATATTCAACACAAATCGGTCAAACCGGGAAATTATACTACAGCCATGATAAACAAAACGGCATCAGCCGTACTCATCATAAAATAATAATTACGAAAAGAGGGATTGCTATGAAGAACAAAAACGTGATTTCAGCGGTATTAGCAGGGGTTTTGACAGTGGGAGCAGTCGCTGGGCTGACCGGATTTACTTCGAAGGATACAGAGGTAGCAACGACATTTGCATCAGAATCAGCGGACGACACAGTCACGCTGACGACAGTTTCCGATGACAGCGTGACAGAAGAGAGCACAACGGATGACAGCTCTTCTTCGACACTGACTGTCGCGGAGGTGGCAGCAAAAGCGCTTCCGTCGGTGGTAACGATCACGAACACATCCGTGACTGAGCTGGAAAGCATGTACGGCTATTACGGATATTATTTTGGATATGGTTATGGAGATGAAGGGGAATCCTCCACCTACGAAACGGTGAGTGTTGGTTCTGGTATCATCATTGGCGAAAATGATACAGAGCTTCTGATTCTGACAAATTATCATGTGGTTGAGGACGCAACGGAGCTTTCCGTTGGATTTATCAGTGATGATGAGGAAGACGCGGAGGCGGTCGAGGCCGTGATCAAGGGCACGGACGCATCAATCGATATCGCGGTGGTTGCTGTACAGCTGGATGATATTTCAGATGAGACCATGTCTGAGATCGCGATTGCGGAGATTGGCAATTCGGATGATCTGCAGCTTGGCGAACAGGTTGTAGCCATCGGCAATGCACTTGGTTATGGGCAGTCTGTGACGACAGGTATTGTCAGTGCCCTGAATCGCACGGTAGAGCTGGATACGTATACTGCGAAAATGATTCAGACAGATGCTGCAATCAATGGCGGTAACAGTGGCGGTCCGCTGCTTGACATGAATGGCCGTGTAATTGGCATTAACACTGCAAAGGTTTCTTCTTCTACTTCTTCGACGGCGGTAGAGGGTATGGGCTATGCGATTCCGATCTCCGATGTAGTATCGATCATCGAGGATCTGATGAACAAGCAGACCAGAACAGAGACTGTCAGCGAGGAAGAGAGCGCTTACATCGGTATTACCGGACAGGAGGTTTCCTCTGAGATGTCCAGCGTGTACGGCATTCCGGAAGGCATCTACGTCACTGAGGTGGCTGAGGACAGCCCGGCGGCAGACGCAGGACTGCAGGCAGGCTATATTATCACGAAGTTTGACAGTACAAGTGTAAGCTCCATGACGGATTTAAAAGAACTGCTCGCTTACTATGCGGGAGGCGAAACGGTTTCAATCGTGGTAAGCTATCAGTCGAATGGCGAATACATTGAGGAGACCATTGATCTGACACTGGGTCTGCTGTCGGATTATCAGACAGTGAGCGAGGACAATGAGCCTGCGGTAAATGAATAAACAGCAGTATCGGATCTTCGCGGAGATGCTGTGGATACTGGAAAAAGCTGAAAAATGTTGAATAAATATGCATTTGTCGTTGAAAACTGATTGCAAATCAAAAACCATGCGTGTATAATATAAAAGCATGTGTGCGACGGAGCAGACAAAAGAATACCCGTGGCTTCTGCCACGGGTATTTTGCGGTTTTATGCGCACAGCCGGGCAAGGAGTTTTGCACCCGGTCGGCGCAGACGAGTAGGACTTGGCAAGCGGCCTCCTACTCGATCGAATGTTTGCCGGATCGTACACGACACGATAATCACCGGAAAAGCGGCCGAAAGCAGCTATAGGCTGGTCATTTAAGGCGTTTGCGCAATAGGCTGCGGATAGTAATGGAATAAAGAAGCTGCATTCCGGGTAATTTTTTGCAAGGGGGATAACCAACATGTCTTACACAGAAGAGATCTATGAGCGAGTAGTCACTCAGAACCCGGGTGAGCCGGAGTTCCATCAGGCGGTCAAGGAAGTGCTGGATTCACTGAAGCTGGTGATTGACGCGAACGAGGAGAAATATCGTTCGGTCAGCCTGCTGGAGCGTCTGGTAGAGCCGGAGCGCATCATTTCCTTTAAGGTTCCGTGGGTGGACGACAACGGCAAGGTTCAGGTCAACAAGGGCTATCGCGTACAGTTTAACAGCGCGATTGGACCGTACAAGGGCGGACTTCGTTTCCATCCGTCGGTAAATCAGGGCATTCTGAAGTTCCTTGGTTTTGAGCAGATTTTCAAGAATTCTCTTACCGGACTGCCGATCGGCGGCGGCAAGGGCGGTTCGAACTTTGACCCGAAGGGCAAGTCTGACCGTGAGGTGATGGCGTTCTGCCAGAGCTTTATGACCGAGCTTTCCAAATATATCGGCGCAGATCAGGATGTTCCGGCCGGCGATATCGGCGTGGGCGGAAGAGAGATCGGCTATATGTACGGCCAGTACAAGAGACTGACCGGCCAGTATGAAGGCGTGCTGACGGGCAAGGGCCTGACCTGGGGCGGTTCTCTGGTGCGTACGCAGGCAACTGGTTATGGTCTGGTATACATTCTGGATGCAATGCTGAAAGATCATGACATTGAGATCGCTGGCAAGACGGTAGTCGTGTCTGGTTCCGGCAACGTGGCGATCTACGCGACAGAGAAGGCACAGCAGCTCGGCGCGAAGGTTGTGGCGATGAGCGATTCCAACGGCTACATTTACGATGCGAATGGTATCAATCTGGATGTGGTAAAGGACATCAAGGAGATTCGCCGTGGCCGGATCAAAGAGTATGTGGACGAGGTTCCGACTGCTGTTTACACCGAGGGTAAAGGCATCTGGAACATCAAGTGTGACATTGCTCTGCCGTGCGCGACACAGAACGAGCTGAACCTTGACGACGCGAAAGCACTGAAGGCGAACGGTTGCATCGCGGTAGCAGAGGGCGCAAATATGCCGACGACCCGCGAGGCGACAGATTTCCTCCTTGCGGAAGGCGTGAAGTTCCTGCCGGGCAAGGCGTCCAATGCAGGCGGCGTAGGTACATCGGCGCTTGAAATGTGCCAGAACAGCATGCGCAGAAGCTGGAGCTTCGAGGAAGTGGACGAGATGCTGCAGAGAATGATGAACGAGATCTATGAGAAGATTTCCGATGCGGCGGCCCGCTACGGCGTAGAAGGCAATTATGTGACCGGAGCAAACATCGCTGGTTTTGAGAAGGTTGCGGACGCAATGCTGGCGCAGGGTACGGCACTGTAAAATGATGATTTAGGATTCAGGAACAGGAAAGCAGTCTTTTTCCATGACAGGAGAAAGACTGCTTTCTTTACTTTATAGGAAATTTCGTTCCTATAAAGCAAAAACGCTCCGCGAGGATGCGCCAAGGCGCATTCTTTTTCATGTTATGCGTACGGGCGCGAGTGGAAATTAGCAGCTTTACTGCTCGATCGCGTGGCTGAAAAAGATTCTGAAAATTAGCACTCACCTCTTGACTTGGCTAACAAACAGTGCTATAGTGCGGTTGTATGAAAGAAACGTAACTGTGAACATATGGAACGGTTGCGAAGAAACAGAAAAACACATGATCCGGCGGAAGACAGGGTCGGAATCATGTTGTAAGTGATAAGGAGGGAGCTTATGAATATTACCAAATTTACGCAGAAGTCGATTCAGGCGGTCAACGATCTGGAGAAGACCGCTTATGAATTTGGCAATCAGGAGATTGAGGAAGAGCACCTTCTGTATGTGCTGCTTCATCAGGAGGACAGTCTGATTGGCAAGCTGATTGAGAAGATGGAGATCCAGAGGGAGTATTTTGACGATCGGCTGGAGCAGGCACTGAACGCCCGGGTAAAGGTGTCCGGCGGGAATCCATATATCGGGCAGTATCTGAATAAGGCGCTCGTGAGTGCGGAGGACGTGGCGAAGCGGATGGGCGATGAGTATGTGTCCGTGGAGCATCTGTTCCTGTCGCTGCTCGATAACCAGAGCCCGTCGATGAAGCAGTTTTTTAAGGAGTTTGGCATCACGAAGGAGCGTTTTCTGCAGGCGCTTTCGACCGTTCGCGGCAACCAGCGGGTGACGACGGATAATCCGGAGGAGACCTATGATACGCTGAATAAGTATGGCGAAGAGCTGGTAGAAAAAGCACGGAACCAGAAGCTTGACCCAGTGATCGGGCGGGATTCGGAGATCCGCAACGTGATCCGCATCCTTTCCCGTAAGACGAAGAATAACCCGGTGCTAATCGGCGAGCCGGGTGTCGGCAAGACGGCTGTCGTGGAAGGTCTGGCGCAGAGGATCGTGCGAGGGGATGTGCCGGAGGGCTTAAAGAATAAGAAGATTTTTTCTCTGGATATGGGAGCTTTGGTGGCCGGCGCGAAGTACCGCGGCGAGTTTGAAGAGCGTCTGAAAGCCGTGCTGGAAGAAGTGCGTAAGAGTGAGGGCGAGATCATCCTTTTCATTGATGAGCTGCACCTGATCGTTGGCGCGGGCAAGACGGACGGCGCGATGGACGCCGGAAATATGTTAAAGCCCATGCTCGCCCGCGGCGAGCTGCACTGTATCGGCGCGACGACGCTTGACGAGTACCGCAAATACATTGAAAAGGATGCGGCGCTGGAGCGGCGTTTCCAGACGGTGCTGGTCGATGAGCCGACTGTGGAGGATACGATTTCCATTCTCAGGGGCTTAAAAGACCGCTATGAGGTCTATCATGGCGTGAAGATTACGGACAGTGCGCTTGTGGCGGCGGCGACGCTTTCCCACCGCTATATCTCGGACCGGTTCCTGCCGGACAAAGCGATTGACCTTGTGGATGAAGCGTGTGCACTGATCAAGACGGAACTGGATTCGATGCCGACAGAGCTTGATGAGCTGCAGCGAAAAATCATGCAGATGGAGATTGAGGAGGCGGCGCTGAAAAAGGAGACCGACAAGCCAAGCCGTGAGCGGTTGGATGAATTACAGCGTGAGCTGGCCGAGCTGCGGGATGAGTTTAATTCGCAGAAGGCGCAGTGGGATAATGAGAAAAAAGCCGTGGAGAATCTGTCCGCGCTCCGTGAGCAGATTGAGGCCATGAATAAAGAAATCGAGCTGGCACAGCGCAGCTATGATCTGGAGAAAGCGGCCAAACTGCAGTACGGCGAGCTGCCGAAGCTTCAGCAGCAGCTGGCCATCGAGGAGGAGACTGTGCAGAAGCGCGATATGTCGCTGGTGCATGAAAGCGTGACTGAGGAAGAGATTTCCCGTATCATTTCCCGGTGGACCGGTATTCCGGTGGCGAAGCTGACACAGGGCGAGCGAGAGAAAATTCTTGCACTGGACGACGAACTTCATAAACGCGTAGTCGGACAGGACGACGGCGTAGAAAAGGTGACGGAAGCCATTCTGCGCTCGAAAGCGGGTATCAAAGACCCGACAAAGCCGATCGGTTCGTTCCTGTTCTTAGGCCCGACCGGCGTCGGCAAAACCGAGCTGGCGAAAGCGCTGGCGCAGAGCCTGTTTGATGATGAGCAGAACATGGTCCGTATCGACATGAGCGAATATATGGAGAAACATTCGGTATCCCGGCTGATCGGAGCGCCTCCCGGATATGTGGGATACGAGGAAGGCGGCCAGCTGACCGAGGCCGTGCGCCGCAAGCCCTATTCTGTGGTGCTGTTTGATGAAGTCGAGAAAGCGCATCCGGATGTTTTCAACGTGCTGTTGCAGGTATTGGACGACGGCCGCATCACCGATTCGCAGGGGCGCACGGTAGACTTTAAAAACACGATTCTGATCATGACGTCCAATATCGGCTCGCAGTATCTGCTTGAAGGCATTGAACCGGACGGCAGCATCCGTCAGGAATGTCAGGAGCAGGTGATGAGCCAGCTGCGGGCCAGCTTTCGGCCGGAGTTCTTAAACCGTCTGGATGAGATCATTCTCTTTAAGCCGCTGACGAAAGACAACATCGGCAGTATCGTTGATCTGATGATGGATGACCTGAACCGCCGTCTGGCAGCGCAGGACATCAGCCTGGAGCTGTCCCCGGACGCGAAAGCATGGATCATCGAGGGCGGCTACGACCCGGTATACGGCGCCCGCCCGCTGAAGCGTTTTCTGCAGAAAAATGTGGAAACCCTGGCTGCACGTCTGATCCTTTCCGGAAAAGTCGGCATGGAAGATGTTATCGTATTCGGCACGGAAAACGGGAACCTGACTGCGGATGTGCGAAAAGTGGTGGAGACGGTCGGATAAAAAATGTCTGTGAAGGGACTGAACAGTTATCAGTCCGGAAGGATAGGAATATTTTAAGCCGGATGAGAACGGCGTAATCAGAATAAAAGGGGCGCGGATATGCGCCCCGGCAGAGTAAAAATGAAGAACGGAGGAACAAAACAATGGAATTACCGAATGACCCGATGATTTTACTAAGCTATATTAACACCCAGCTTCGTGACAACTATGCGTCGCTCGACGATCTGTGCGCGGGGCTGGGCGCCTCCCGGGAGATGATCCTGAAAAAGCTTGCCGCGGTGGATTATGAGTATGACAGGGAGAAAAATGCGTTTGTGTAATCTCGATTATTTTTTACAGAATGCCTGCAGATCTGCTTTCAGCTTTTCATATCGTAACCTCTTTTCTTCTTTGGCAAAATGAACTTCTCTTGACTGCAGCGGATTGTCAGAATAATTCAGCACCTCGTCTCCGAACTGTTCGCTGGTCAGATCAAAAACGCATTCCCCGATCACATTATAGCAATGATAGTTGCCGCCCGGCCGCAGAATTCCATAGACTTTGCCGCCAAAAATATCCTGTGCCAGAAATGCAGTGATAGAGCACTGCCCCAACGTTTTATTTTCCGGCGTCCAGTCTGAACGCATTCTGGGCGCGCAGGTGTCTGCGCACCAGAGTTCGGATAATGCATCATACAAATCCTGCGGCGTGCGGATGCCTGTGTAGTGATCCGTAACTGCAGGGACGGTTGCGGTTTCCCATCCGTAAAAATGGTATCGTTTTGACATAACGTCACCTTCTCTTTTTTGATGAGAAGTATAGCATACCTTTCGGAAAATGGACAGTAAAAGGTGATCTGCCGTTGTCGAAAAATATCGAAGGACAATACAATGAAACCTTATTCGGCTCTGGGGTGTCGAAGACAAATAAGCGTTTCACTATTAGTGCAAAAACACGGAAATTGTGTTTGTACGGAATTGATATGTGGTGATTATTGCAAAAAGCGAATAAAACTTCCAGTTTTTCCGTGTTGAAAATGCACAGACCGGTCGGTAAAATGTGAACATCAAATGTTTCGGTCTGCGCGGCAGACCGGAACGAAGATGAGCTCCGGCAGATATCGATCCGGAGCGAAAGCAGGCTTCGGTCCGCCGAAATAGAAAGGGCGGAACTGGGGCGGAAGCAAGGAATCCGAAGGAGACGTCCGACGGTTCCCATTCCGTGCTTTCCGGACAAAGTCTTGACCGGTCCGTCCGGGAAGCAGGAAGATCACCAGTCAACGAAGCGCAGCCTTCCAAAGCAGTCACATGCAGGCTTAAGTTATTTGGATCGCTGCGGGACATTCAGAAAGGGGAAATACAATACCATGAGGAAGAAATTTTTAGCAGTATGTATGTCTGCGGTTCTGGCAATGAGCCTTGGAACAGTTGCTTTCGCAAGCGACGATTCCCTGCATGACACCGCCAATATCGACAATACCGTAACACGCTCCTCCCTGACGGTAGGCTGGAACACAGCGACGTCGATCGAGCCGTGGGGCACGGACAACAACGTACCGGGCAACTACGAAGTCTATGAGATGCTGTTTGAGACCTCCGCGGACGGCGAGTTCTACGCACTGCTGGCAGACGCGAGCCGCGGCGAGTACGGCGGATATGACCACGAGGAAGGCAGCACCGAGTACCGGGTTTACATTTATGATTATATTTATGATCATGAGGGCAACCACATCACGGCATCTGATGTAGCTTACAGCTATATGTATCAGTATGAGAATGCAACGACGTCCAACTGGCAGACACTGGTTTCCGTAGAAGCGGAAGATGATACGACGGTTCTGTTTACGTTTTCAGAGGAGCTGAATTCTCTGGGCGCTCTGGAGAACTTCCTGTCCCGCTGCTTCATCGTTTCCGAGAACTGCACGGCGAACCTGACCAGCTCCATGTGCGGCACAGGCCCGTATAAGTTTGTATCCTATACATCCGGTTCCTCCCTCGTAATTGAGAAGAACGAGGATTACTGGCAGACAGATGAGTCCCTGCGCCGTCAGGAATCTCAGGCAAATGTACAGACCATCACCTATCAGTTCGTAGACGAGGGCAACTCCCGTGAGACCGGTCTTCAGTCCGGCGCTCTGGATATGGTTTATGATATGCCGCTTGAGAACATTGAGACCTTCACGGATGACGGAAGCTACGGCGATCAGTACAGCGTATACAGCTATGTGCAGAAGTTCGTTTACGGACTTTGCCTGAACTGCAGTGACGATTCTGTTACAAGCGATGTAAACCTGAGACTTGCGATCCTGAACGCGATCGATCAGGATGGTCTGATCACGGCCCTTGGCGGAACTTACACCAGACTGTATGCGTACGCAACGGATTATTATTCAGACTACAGCTATGTAGACTGGGCAAGCCTTGACAACTACAACACGAATGATGGCGCGGATCTGGAAGCGGCAGCAGAGTATCTGGCAGCTTCTTCTTACAACGGAGAGACTCTAACGATCCTCACCCAGAGTGATTACAATGATGTAGCTACGATCATCGCGGCACAGCTGGCGGCGGTTGGCATCAACGCAACCGTAAAGGGCGTAGACCAGGCGACACAGACCACCACACTGGCGGATTCGACCGCATGGAATATGATGTTCGGCATGATGGCCGGCGACTACAACGTACAGGTATGGAGCCATGGCTTTGATTACAACAGCAATGGCGGTACCGGTACAGCGAACGGCTACTTTACCGTAAATGATGAGTGGCAGGAGCTCCTGGAGCTTTGCAACACGGCGGAAGGCCATACCTCTGAGAACATGCTGGCATGGTGGCAGATGTGCGTAGACAACGGATATGCTATGGGGCTCTATGCAGGAAACAATTATGATATCGTTCCGGAAGACTGCACCTATGTATGCCTGTCTGACCGCCTGAATCTTCTGCCGGGCGCATGCTGCTTCGACGGTTCAGTGGAGTAATGAATGAAGGGATCGCTTATGCTCAGAAACAGGTACGTACCTATACGCAAAGTGTTCTGAACATCAGATGATCCGGATATTCATGAAGGTAATAACAAGATTTTACTCAGGGCGCCGCTCCGGCTGTTGCGGGGCGGCGCTCATTAGCGTCAGCGAAACGCGAAGCGTTTTCTGCATCGCTGACGCGATCTGCCGCCGACGCAAAGCGAGGGGGCGTTTCCATTATCCGACAGAAACGTCCTTCAGGCTTCGCTGCCGGACAAAGATCTTCTGAGATTTATCGGAAGCGGGCAGGTCTGCGGGCCTGTCTGACAAAAAATGAAAATGAGAAAGGCGTAACTATGTGGAGATATATAGTAAAAAGACTTCTCTGGCTGATCGTGATCATGGCCTGTGTGGGCGTCATCATCTTTACGATCATGTGGTTTGTACCGGGCGATCCGGCGCAGATCATTCTGGGGTCCGGCGCCACGAATGAGGATATCGCGCGTGTACACGAGCAGCTGGGGCTTGACCGGCCTTATATGGTGCAGCTGGTTGAGTTTCTGGTAAATTCCTGCCGTTTGGATTTCGGCGAATCCTACGTTTACGGAATTCCTGTCATTCAGGAATTCGCGACCCGTCTTCCCCGTACGCTGGGGCTGGGACTGATCTCGATGGCACTGAACATCATCATCGGCATCCCACTCGGCGTCAATGCGGCAATTCACAGAAATACGATCTGGGATCAGGGCGTCCTGGTTCTGGCGATGGTATTTATCTCTGTGCCGCAGTTTTTCCTCGGACTTCTGATGGTAGTCCTGTTCTCGGTGCAGTTGGGCTGGCTGCCGCCGTTTGGTATCAGCGGCTCCTATCCGACCTGGATGTACTGGATCATGCCGGTGCTGGCAAACTCCTTATCCGGTATGGCCATGAACGCAAGGCAGACGCGCTCTGCGGCGCTTGAGACCATTCGTGCGGACTTCGTTACGACGGCGCGTGCGAAAGGACTTCCGGAGCGCACTGTTATCTACAAGCATATGCTTCCGAATGCGCTGATCCCCGTAGTAAATTCTCTGGGCATGCAGCTCTCCATGGTAGTCGGCGGCACAGTCGTGATCGAGACGGTGTTCTCTTTCCCGGGCATCGGGCAGTACCTGCTGACCGGCGTGAACTCCAGAGACTACCCCGTGGTCCGCGGCTCCGTCATGATCCTGGCACTGTTCTCAGCGGTGATCACGCTGCTGGTCGATCTGGTCTATGCGTACCTTGATCCGCGTATCAAGGCGCAGTATGTAAACTATGCCGCGAAAAAAGGCGGCAGTAAGAAAGGCGGGAAGAAATAATGGCGAATGCAGCAACTGTTACAAAGGCCTCTTCCGTGCCGAAACGGAAAAAAGATACCCAGCTGCGCCAGATCACGCGGCGGCTGGTAAAAAGCAAAACGGCCATGCTCGGCCTGATTGTCCTCGTGATTATTGTTCTGGCCTGCGTGTTTGCGCCGCTGATCGCGCCGTATGATCCGAACTATATGGATTACACTTCCCTGAACGCGGGCTCCAGCCTGGCGCATATCATGGGCTGTGACAACCTCGGACGTGACATTTTCAGCCGTATTCTCTACGGCGGCCGGATGTCCCTGATGCTCGGCTTTACCGTGGCCGTCGTCGGCATGGTGTTCGGTGTGTTCTTCGGCTGTATCGTCGGCTATTACGGCGGGCAGGTCGACAACATCGCGATGCGTATCTGCGACGTATGGATGGCGATTCCGGGCACTCTGCTGGCAATCGTGATTTCCTCAGCTCTGGGTTCCGGTTTTGGATATACCGTGCTGGCACTGTCAGTTTCCGGCCTGCCGGGCTCGGTGCGCGGCACCCGCGCAATGGCCTTAAAAGAGCGTGAGATGGAATATCTGGAAGCGGCAAAAGCGATGAACTGCTCCAAAATGAAGATTATGTTCAAACACATGATGCCGAACATCATTGCCCCGACGATTGTCGGTACGACCGGCCAGATTGGCGGCACGATGATGTCCGCGGCAGGACTTTCCTACATAGGATTGGGCATCCAGCCGCCGACCGCTGAGTGGGGCGCGATGTGCTCTTCCGCGAGAGAGTATCTGACAAAATATCCGCATGAGATGCTGTGGCCGGGATTTGTCATCCTGCTTACGGTGCTGGCGATCAACCTGTTAGGCGACGGCCTGCGCGACGCGATGGATCCGCGCCTGAAAGACTGAGAAGGAGGAGAAAAAGATGAGTGAAGAATTTTTGAAAATCAACGATCTTGTCGTAGAGTATTCCTCCGGCGGACAGATTGTCCAGGCAGTCAACCATGTGGATCTGACGGTGAAAAAAGGCAAGACCCTCGGCTTGGTAGGCGAGACGGGTGCGGGCAAGACGACGATCGCGAAGACGATCCTTCGCATCCTGCCGATGCCGCCCGCAAAGATTAAACAGGGCGAGATCTTCCTCGACGGACAGGACCTCTTAAAGCTTCCGGAAAAGGAAATGATGAAGGTGCGCGGTAATAAGATCGCCATGATCTTCCAGGATCCGATGACCGCACTGAATCCGACCATGACGGTCGGCGACCAGATCAGCGAGGTGGTTCTGCAGCACAATGATTTTACAAAACAGCAGGCGCAGGAGCGCACGATTGAGATGCTGGAGCTGGTAGGCATCGCGAGCGTCCGCTACATGGACTACCCGCATCAGTTTTCCGGCGGCATGAAGCAGCGTGTCGTGATCGCGATGGCGCTGGCCTGCAATCCGGAGCTGATCCTCGCGGACGAGCCGACGACGGCGCTGGACGTGACGATCCAGGCGCAGGTGCTCGACATGATGCGTGAGCTCCGAGAGAAATTTAATACATCCATGATCCTGATCACACACGACCTTGGTGTGGTGGCGGAGACCTGCGACGATGTCGCGGTCATCTATGCGGGCGAGATCGTGGAGTACGGTACGCGGGAGCATATTTTCCGCAACCCGCAGCATCCGTATACGCTCGGCCTGTTCGGCTCGCTGCCGAAGCTGGACGATGATTCGAAGCGGCTTTCCCCGATCCACGGGCTGCCGCCTGATCCGACCAATCTGCCGGAGGGCTGCAAGTTTGGTCCGAGATGTCCGGAATGCAAGGGCGAATGCGGGAAAGATCCGGCAATGGTTGAAATCGAGCCGGGGCATTTTGTCCGCTGCTGTAAGTTTGCGAAGGGAGGCGTGTGAGTATGGCATTACTTGAGGTAGAACATTTAAAGAAATATTTCAGCGTAGGCGCCGGTACGAACCACGCCGTTGACGATATTACGTTATCCATTGAAAAGGGGCACACGATGGGCGTTGTAGGCGAGTCCGGCTGCGGCAAGAGCACGCTGGGACGAACCATCATCCGCCTGCTGGACGCGACCGACGGCGTCGTCCGCCTGGACGGTGAGGACATCACCTACGCAAAGGGCAAAAAGCTCCGCGAGCTGCGTGAGAAGGTCAGCATCGTTTTTCAGGATCCGTACTCGTCCCTGAACCCGCGCTCCAGCGTGGAGGCGACGATCAAGGAGCCGCTGCAGGAATCACACCGTTACACAAAGGCGCAGGTGCAGCAGCGCACGGAAGAGCTGATGGATCTGGTCGGCATCGAAGAACGTCTCCGTCTCGCGTATCCGCATGAGATGGACGGCGGCCGCCGCCAGAGAGTCGGCATCGCCCGCGCTCTGGCACTGAATCCGCAGTTTATCATGTGCGATGAGCCGGTGTCGGCGCTGGACGTTTCCATCCAGGCGCAGGTACTGAACCTGCTGATGGACCTGCAGGAGCAGATGCAGCTGACGTACATGTTCGTGACGCATGACCTCTCGGTCGTCCGCCACATTTCAGATGATATCTGTGTCATGTATTTAGGACAGCTGGTCGAGACCAGCCCGTCCCGCGAGCTGTTCCGCCGCCCGCTGCATCCGTATACAAAGGCTCTGTTGTCGGCAATCCCGTCGACGGATCTGGATCATCCGATGCAGCGTGTGCAGCTGAAGGGCGAGATCACATCAGCCATCAATCCGGAGCCGGGCTGCCGCTTTGCGGCACGCTGTCCGTACGCGTGTGACAAATGCCGCGAGCCGCAGGTGCTGGAGGAGATCGAGCCGAGACATTTCGTGTCCTGCTGCAGAGTGAAGGAAATCAATGACTGACAGGATATTTCAGTAATTCAGAAGCCATGTAGCTGTGAAAGTACGGAACATTTACAATATCATCACAGTGACAATATTATCGGATTTAAGAGGATGTGAGAGCAGTGTTCAAAAGGTCTGCAAATAAAAAAGAGAAGAAAGGACCGGAAAAGGTCGGAAACGATATCTACGGCGTGAACTCGAACTGGAAGCTGGACCAGAAAATGGGAAAGAGTACGGACGACGACATTCACCGCAGCAGGTATTTCCACAGATATTTTCGGGGCTATACGGAAATCCGCACAGAGAAGCCCAATGGAGGCATTAAGATCGAGCGGTTCTATACGGAACCATGGCTGTATCAGGATGTTGAACCGGCCATGTATATCTGGTACCGCCTGCTGTATGTGCTGCTGGTCGCGGCTGCCATTATCGGGTATGTCTCTTTGATGTGCATGGACGGGTTTGACGGGACCCGGTCTCTTCTGGTGGCAGCTCCGGAGCTGATATCGGTCGTTGCCCTAGTCCTGCTGGCCGCTGCTGCCATCAACTACGTTTTTATGAGAAAGCGGATGACATTGTATGACCATCAAAGCTCCTCTGACAATCTGAAAAAAGCGTCGCTCATCGCGTCCGTCTGCCTGACGGCGACGGCGCTGATGATCGTCGTCAATATCTTTCCGGGTGTGACGTCTCCCCTGCAGGAACTGAAGCTGGCGGGCGGTGTGCTGCTCTGCGCGGCCGCGGTGCTTGCCGTGTACCTGATCGAGAGAGGGATGCCGTACCGGGAAGAGGAAAATCATACTGTGCTTCCCGCCGGGGAGGCGCATGAAATCTGGTAACATAATGATACAAGGGACAAAAGGTCAGGAATGGAACGCTTGCGTTCCTATTCATGACCTTGGGGACCGTGGTATCATGTCCCTTTTGTCGCTTGAATCATATGACGTAAAATTTTACGGAGACAAACATGAACAACAAACACATTTTACATATTACGGCTGTGACAGAGGTAGGACCGGACGGACAAAAGTGTACGCAGGCCGAGTTGGAATATGACCGGCCGCTTGCCGCGGACACGGCGGCAGACGCGTTTGAGGTGGAGAACCGGACGATCACCGGCATCGAAGTTTCCGGAAACACGGTCATACTGCTTCTCTCACCGGACGACGAGGCGGCTTCACTTTTTCACCCGGGAAATCCCTGGCAGCATACGTCTACGGTACTGGATGAGGCCGTGGTCACGGTCCGCCAGTGCGGGCTGGTCAGGGCGGCGGACGGGAGTGTGATGGATACAGCGGGTACCTCAGCTGATGAAGATCTGAATGCCAATGCGAAAGCTGCTTCGGGCGTGGAGCCTTCAGCCATTGGGGGCAGCAGAAAAGCTGCTGCCCCGGTATGCACCGCTGCAGACCAGAACGACCGTGTGTGCAACCTTGTTGTGGATGACTTTATACAGGGAGAATTTGAGGGGCTCTCTTACAATCTTTATATCCCGAAGGACTGCGAACCGGGGAAAACGTACCCGCTGGTGCAGTTCATCCATGATGCGGGTCCCTGCGGAAAAGAACCGAAGCTGACACTGACGCAGGGCGTGGGCGCGATCGTCTGGGCAAAACCGGAGGAGCAGGCCAGGCGCAAATGCTTTGTGCTGGCGCCGCAGTTTGACGGGCCGCCGATCGTGGACGACGACTGGAACGTCGATCCCCGTCTGGAGACGGCAAAACGTCTGCTGGATTGGGTATGTGAGCAGTATCCGGTGGACCGCAGCCGGCTTTATACGACCGGACAGTCGATGGGCTGTATGTCCTCGATCGTACTGAATGTGCGCTATCCGGATCTGTTCGCGGCTTCCTACCTCGTGGCGGGGCAGTGGGACGACCGGCAGATACAGGGACTGGAAAAACAGAACCTCTGGATGCTGAATTCCATGGGCGACGCGAAAGCGTTCCCGATCATGAATCAGATGGCATGTGAGATGGAGTCAAAAGGCGCGCTGGTGGCGAGAAAAGTGATCGATGCCGGAGCCACGCAGGAGGAATATGATGAGATCGCAAAAGAACTGATCGCAACGGGTGCGAACGTCATTTATACGCCGTATAAGATTGAGACGGTTGCGAACGGCTGGAGCAGCCGCGGCGGCGAACACCATATGAATACGTGGAAGACCGCATATGATATCGAAGCAATCCGCGAGTGGCTGTTTTCGAAGGAGAAAATATAAAATCGAAGTTCCCTGTAAAGTAAAAAATCCCTGACAGGATAAACAATCCTGCCAGGGGAATTACGCAGAATATGCGGCACATCACGGAAAGAAAAATAATCCGTTGAAATAGATGAAACAAGATCTTCACAATGGGAGCCGATGCTCCGCGGTATAGCTTACAAACGCATTGACGATGCTTGTCAGCCGCCGGTTTGCCGGGTAGATCAGGTAGAGGTCTGTGTGGATGCGCGGCTCCAAATCAACTACGGCGACATGGACATTGCCCTGAAGCTTATCCGCCAGACCCTGTTTTACAAGGGAGACTTCGTTGAAGCGGTTGATGACCGAATCCTCCCAGGTGTTTTTGCTGGAAGAGAGCTTTGGGGTAAAACCGGCGTCTTTTAACGCCTGAACTTCAAAATTCCAGGGCGTCGAACCCTTCTTGTGGCGGATGAAAAAGACCTCGTCTTTCAGATCGATCAGCCGCAGGGATTTCGCCTTCGCGAGCCGGTGTTTTGCCGGAAGGCTGACAGAAAGATAGTCCTCCCGGTACGGAATCATGGTATAATCCTCGGTGAGACCGCCCGTATCGTGGACAAACGCGATATCCAGAACGCCGGACTGCAGACGGCCGAGCATTTCCTCGGTTGAGCCCATGCTTACGTCAATGATGGATTCCGGGTACTGATTTTTAAACTCGGAAAAAAGCGCGGTGATGCCGTAGTATCCCGGAAAGCCGCAGACCCCAAGGGAAATACGGTGCGCGGTGTCCCGGCGGATGGCATCCGCAGCAAGTTCAAATGCTTTTTCATGCTCCTTAATGGAGATTGCATGCGGAAGAAACGCGATGCCGTAGGGCGTCAGTTCAATCTTCTGCGTAGTGCGTGAGAAAAGCTGCACACCGAGCTCTTCCTCCAGCTGCTTGATGTGGCGGGAGAGAGCAGACTGATTGATGCCGAGCTTTTTCGCGGCATTGGAGAAATTCAGCTGGTCCGCAAGGACGAGAAATTCATTTAAAAAAAGGGTTTTCAACTCCAGCCTCCGGTCCGTAATAAGGGATGTCCATTGTGTGATCCCGGTGAATGAGTTTCGCGTAGTCGAAAAAGCTGCGTGCAGGCCGGGACAGCGTCCGGTCATTGCGATAGTATAGATTCAAGTAAACAGGTACCGGCGGATCAAGCGGCACGATCGCTACCGTTTTTGAGTAAACCCATTCGGGAATATCGTTGGCAGTGGAAATGGATATGCCGACATTTCCGGATACAAGTTCCGTCAGATTCGCGCTTCCCTGAATCGTAAAGTTGACATGCGGGTCAAATCCTGCTCCCTGACAGACTTCCACGATCAGCCGGTACAGAGAGGTGTCTCTGGGAGGCAGGACAAAGGACTCTGCACGGAGCTCCTGCAGACGGATCTGCTTTTTCGCGGCAAGCGGATGCGACAACGGAAGAAGAGCGACCAGGGTGCTTTCCGCCCAGGTAAAGCATCCATACGAGGAATCGTCCGGTTTCGCGGAAAGACCGAACACCAGCTCGTAGCCCATGGCAAACAGGTCCTCACGGCTAAGTGCGCCTGCCTGATATTCAATCGTCGAGAGGTGATACTGCGTATGCGACGGGACGAAATGATCCCAGAGCATATTCATCATGTGATCGCAGTTCATATGGAGCGAGACGGCGACGCGCACCTCAGACGAGACGTCCTCGTCAAAGGAAGCCCTTGCATGTTCATATTCCTCATCCAACGCGGCAAAACGTTCGGCGTAGCCCAGAAAAAGCTTGCCGAACTCGGTCAGCACGAGCTTGTGACCGGACAGGGCAAAGAGCTTATGCTCCAGGCTTGCTTCCAGATCTTTGATGTGTTTGGTCAGGGTAGTCTTCGAGAGATAGAGCTGGTCGCAGGCTTTCGTGTAATTGCCGGCATGGGCGAGTGCGATAAAATCATTCAGATATTTTATGGCGCTGCTTTCTAACATATGGATTCATCCTTTTGAAAAATTGCCTGTTCAGCAGTTTGTACAAAATATTATTAAGAATTGATGTATTATAGCATTTATAGACAAAAAAAGCAACGGGAGGGACACATGAACGCGATTGATTTTTCTCCAAAACATGACATTCTGATCCGCCATAAGGATGGCATTCTGACTCCAATGGATGTTCCCTATTACGAGGCGATACAGATCGATGAGAACACCTGGCAGATCATGAGCTCAGGCGATTATCATTATCTGCTGGTCGGGGAGGAGGCCGGTGTGGCGATTGATACCGGATACGGCGCGGGCAATTTAAGGGAATATCTTGAAAAACTCTGCGGGAAGCCGGTTCCCTGGGTGATCAACACCCACCATCATTTCGATCATACCGCAAACAATTTTTATTTTGATATGGCGTACATGGGGAAAGAGGCGCTTGATCTGGCTTCCATTCCCTACCCGAGCTTTGACGGGATCACGTTTCCGGAACCCGATTATCCGAAAACGGTGGTCGGCGACGGAGACATCATTCCCTTAAAAGGCCGTGAGCTGGAGATTATCCGCATCGGCGATCATACCGCGGATGGGATCGCGATTCTCGACCGGACGCACCGGCTTCTCTTCACCGGCGACGAGATCATGGGACACGGCAAGACACTCAATGACACCGTCAGCAAATGGAAAAATGATCTGGAAAAGCTGCTTGTCCACAAAGATGAATTTGACGCTGTCTACGGCGGTGCGCAGAAGGTGGCGGATGATGCGCTGGAGATCTTTCATGAGGCCGCCTGTAAAATTCTGGATGGAGAAGAACTTGAAAAGGCGCGCCCGAGCGGGAACCGTCCGCCGATGGAGGATGAGCGGGACGCCGAGGGTCATATTATTTATGACTGTCAGTTCCCGCACAGCGCGGATGTCCCGAAAGCCGGATTTTTCAAGGAGAATCCCAACATGGTGGACGTCGTGTACAGGGGCTATCAGTTTTCCTATGATAAGACGATGCTGTAGTATGGACTATTTGACTTGCGCTTACGGAGAATTAGGCAGGAACCAGCAGCGAGGCAGGGCGGATAATAGTAACAGGGTGCAGTTATTTTACCGCCCGCATCGAAAAGAATGTCGGATGTCTGGCAGGAGAAAGGAAACATATGGGTGACTTTGCAGAAAAACATCAGGGCCTGATGAATATGTTGAAAATTCTGGTCGGGGTCATTGTGATTGTGGCGATTGTGAACGCGCTCGGCATTTTTAAATCCACCACGGTGGCGGTGGAGATTGAGGACGAGGTATTTACCATCATATATGAAGACGAGGCGGTGGTGCAGTTTTCAAAGGATGATATTCAGTCGGCCGAGCTTGTGACGACATTTACGATGGGGGATGCCGTAGAAAGCATTTCTGAGAAAAAATATATCGTCGGCACCTGGGAGAATGAGGACTGGGGGCAGTACACGCTGTGCATCAAACAGTCTGTGGAAAGCTATATCGTTCTGACTACGACAGACGGCGCAGTGTGCGTGTTCAACTACGAGAGCGTGGATTCGACTGAGGCGATGTGCAGCGCGCTGCTGGCGTGGTGATGTTTGCAGTGAGCAGCGCAGGACTGATCTGACCGGATTTTGCAGATGGCAGACGCCGAAATTTGAAGAGATAAAACGGGCAAAAGTATCCTGTGGGCGGATGGGACAGTACAGCATTCATTTTATCGAAAACCGGGATAATAGCAGCGTTAGAGATTTTTGGATAGTATCATCATACGATTCAAACGACAAAAGAGTATGATATAGAAAGGGGTGCATAATATGGAAGCAGGATTACAGGCAGGAGCAGGCAGGCGGGTGATCGAGATCCCGCAGGACTATCTGGCGGTTGAGAATTTCGGATTGATCCATGACCCGATCCACGCAAGGGCAGTGGCGATTCGCAGCGGGTGCTCAGAAAGCAACGGGAGCAGTAATGCAGCAGAACAGAAATCGGGCAGTGCTGCTTTCATGAACTGCGATGGGAATATGCCAGTGTCGGGTGAGGAGACGATCATACTTGTCTCCCTGGAAATTACCTCCATGCCAGGCGAAGAGACAGCGGCAATCCGCTCTCTGATTGCGGAGAAAACAGGCGTAAAAGAGACAAATATCTGGGTGTGTGTGACGCACTCCTTTTCCTCTCCGCATCTTCTGCCGGATCATATGATGAAGTCGGAAAAAGAGATTGGGCTGAAAAAGCAATACCGTGAGGCTCTGCAGAACGCGGCAGTCGGCGCGGCAGCGGACGCGGTGGAGCAGTTGCGTCCGGCCCGTCTTGGCGTTGGCACCGGTGAATGCGGAATCGTTGCGAACCGGGACATCGAGCTGGCAGACGGCTGGTGGATCGGCACAAACGGCGACGGCCCGACGAACCGGACCGTGACTGTGCTTCGCCTCAATGATCTGGATGGGAACCCCATCGCCCTGATCAGCCATTTCGCCATTCAGTCCTCCGTGATGGATCAGTCCGAACTGACAGACGGCAAAAAGCCGGTGACATCCGACATCGCCGGAAACGCATGCCGGAAGGCAGAATGGATATTAGAGCAGAAATATGGAAATGCGGAAAAAACTGTTCAAACAGAGGCTCAGGGCATCGAGACGAATGCTGACAGCACGAAAAAAGCAAATGTGAATACTCCGGTCGTGATGTTTTTAATCGGCGCGGCGGCGGATCAGGCTCCCGTTGAAAAAGCAGTGAACGAGACATTCGAAAACGGAGAGAAAATCCGCACAGATCTGCATGAAGCAGGCTTTGCGGTCTGCGACCGCCTTTCTGACAGACTGAAAGACAGCATTCTGGAAATCGCGCAGGCAATTGCCTGTGATCGGGACGCAGAGCAGGGCGTGGGTCAGGACACAGGTCGGAACACAGATCAGGACAGCAATCGGAACGCAGGTCAGGACACAGATCAGGACAGCAATCGGGCCACGGATCAGGATACTTTATCGATCCGGACGATTTCCGCAACGCTGACCGTGCCTGCAAAGCATATGAACCGCGACCTTCACAGCCTGCGCCCGATCAGAAACGCCATATACGAACCGGACGGAGAGAGTGAGAGCGAGATTGAGGGCATCCGCATTGGCAATATCGCCCTGCTGGGCGTGAAGCCGGAGCTGACCTGCCGCACGGCGGCGGACATCATGGAACAGTCCGCATTTGACACAACTCTTATCTGCACACTGGTGAACGGTGCATCCAAGTACATGGCAGACACCGGAGCCTACGACCGCAGCTGCTACGAGGCGCAGAACTCCCCGTTTGGGCGCGGTGCGGCAGAAATGCTCGCAGGGCGGGCAGTGGAGATGCTGGAGGAACTGCACTCGTAAGTATGTAACCGGAATTGCCGGGAAAGCTGCATCCATAGGTATGTAACAACAAACAGGGGAGACTGGTCGTTTGATCCTGATTGTGTCTTGCAGAAGTTCGGCGGTTTTCATGCGCTTGGTTTCGGAAATGGAAAGAAGCGTTTCCAAATAAATGCTTGAGCAGTATCACGATAGTGAAGTATGATAATTTTATTAAAATATATCCTGTGAGTTGACTAAAATGCAGGAGAGCGTACGAGAGTGCGCATGTGGGTGAAAGGCTCTGTCTGATATGCAGAAACTACTGCGGGATTATGGCAGCGTGCATACACCGGATATGCGCAAGAAAGGAAGGCACCAGAAATGGTAATTGACGCAAATTTATACTGGGTTCCGGAACAGCTTTTTACAGACGACGCGCTGATGGAGCGTTTTCTGGGCGAGACAAAATTCGGCTGGGTCGGCCGCTGTGAAGAGATTCCGGGAACAAATGGAAAAAAACAGGTCGTTCTCGAAAAACCGGAGGGCAGTCCGAATTTGAACTATGTACAGGGCGACTACGTGCTGGAGAGCCAGCTGGCCGATCTGGACGCCGCAGGCGTGGACAAGGCAATCCTAAAAGTGCCTGGCTGCCACGAATGGATGGGTTTAGATTTCTGTAAGATGTTTAACGACGGCATGTACGACTACGCACAAAAAAGCGGCGGCAGACTGATTCCGCTGGCGGTTGTTCCGCCCTACGGGACGCCGGAGAGCCTTGCGGAGCTGGAGCGCTGCAAAAACGAACTCGGCATGAATGGCGTTCAGGTCAGCGCGCATTACGGCGACGCATACCTTGACGATGAGCGTTTTTCTGCGTTTTTTGCGAAGATCAACGAACTGCAGATGAACGTATACGTCCATCATACTCCGATTCCGGCAGAACCGCAGTCTTTCCTTGCGTACAACAACGTAAGGCGTTCCTATGGCCGCTGCGTTGACCAGGGGCTGGCCGTTGGCCGCGAAGTGTTCAGCGACCTGTTCATCAAATATCCGAACATCAAAATGGTGCACTCCATGCTCGGAGGCGGCTTCTTTGCCATCGCCAACATGATGTTCCCGCAGCAGGCGAAAAAGACCGAGGACGTCAGCCGCTTTAAATCCGACGGCGGCGAGACGGCGGCGCGCTTCCGCGAGCACATCTACTTCGAAATGTCTCACGCACAGCCATGGGGCAAGACCCAGCTGGAATGCGCGGTGAAGGTGCTCGGCGCCGACCATATCATCTGGGGAACCTCTTATCCGGTCCGCAAAGAATGGCTGACCGACGGTCCGGCTTTCGTGCGTGCGCTCGACGTCACAGACGAGGAAAAAGAGCTGATGCTGCATGGCAACGCGGAGGAGATTTATAAAATCTGATGGAACGCAAAAAGGATGCGTAAAAAACCAAAAAAGAGCAAACAAACAGGCGGGGCGTGGCCCGCCTGCTTTTGATATTAATCTTTTTTGCTTTCTTCTAAAATCCGAAGTACGTCGTCATCAGTGAGACTCAAAAGCACCGCTATCTCAGAAATGCTGCGTCCATTGGCGCTCCAGCTCAGAATAAGCTCTTTCTCTTTTTTCTTAGTACCACGCTCTTCGCCGACCTGTTCCCCTTCTTTTCTCGCGCAATTCATGCCGAAATTGTAATCACGGAGTGCTTTTTCGCGAGCCTCGTATTCCAGACGTTTCTTCTCGTCGGCGCTCAGTTCCAAAAGCGTATTGTACGCTTCATCAAGATATTCATTCTTACCTGCCATGGCCTGAAAATCCTCCGTCATCTGTTTTTTATATTATATCATAATTTTGTATTTGGTAATAAATATTATATAAAAATAATAGAAAAGTTTGCAACAACAGAAAACAACAGGATCATACTGATGAGACGATTGTCGGCGCATACATGACAGGCATTCCAAAAAGAGAAGACTTAAAGCAAAGAAAAATCTTTACGCATGTAAATAAACTGAAGCAGAGGCGGAAATGGTTTTATACACTGACGATGCTTAAATCAGATGGAAAATCGAGTGAAAATGGCGAAAAATGGTTATTTGAGTAATAATTTTTCTGGAAGTACAGGATTTAAGGAAGAAGCGTTCGGGAAAGAAAAATATGCTGCTGTTTACAAATATAATGATGCTAATATTACATTTGAAATACAATGAAAAAATGGTATGGAACCTATTGACTCAAGAATAGTTATGTGATAATATGCATTTACAAACAAAAGAAAGCGTCCGGGGGATGGACTGAAAAGATAGAGAGCAAAATAAAAAACAGGAGGATACCGGATGAACGATAACAGAAGATTGGAAATGTCGAAAACGCAGGAAGGCCAGAAGGACATGAATCCGCAGAAGGACATGGATCTGCAGAAGAACATGGATCTGCAGAAGAACATGGATCTGCAGAAGAACGTAAATTCGCAGAAAGACCAGATTTCTGCCGTATATCAGAGAACGGAAGAAATTTCTGCGGAAGATGTATTAGGGGAAGCAGCGCTGCAGTACGCAGTTCATTCCTACGACCGTCAGGGGGAATACACGCTGGAGGATTACTATGCGCTGCCGGATGAACAGCGAGTTGAGCTGATTGACGGTGTATTTTATGATATGGCGGCACCTTATACCACACATCAGATTGCAGGCTTTGAAATCAGTATGCAGCTTGGGAACTTTATAAAGGCTCAAAAAGGAAAGTGCCGTGTAATGTACGCGCCGGTTGATGTGCAGTTGGATTGCGATGATAAGAC
This sequence comes from Clostridiales bacterium, assembly GCA_020859985.1. Taxonomy (GTDB): domain Bacteria; phylum Bacillota; class Clostridia; order Lachnospirales; family Lachnospiraceae; genus Choladousia. The sequence continues at coordinate 46,459 of JAJBVD010000027.1, read as the reverse complement.
GATGCTGCAGCCGGATGTTCTGGTAGTATGTAACAAAGATAAGATTCATAAGCGCTGCGTTTATGGTGCTCCCGATTTTGTGATTGAGATTTTGTCAGACTCGACTGCCCGCAAGGACAGAACGGTGAAGCTTAGGAAGTATCTCAACGCGGGTGTGCGGGAGTATTGGCTTGTCGATTTGGAACAGGAAAAAGTGATCGTGTATGACGCTACAGGTGAAACCAGAGTAGATGTAAATGAGGCAGGCGCAAACAGTACAGACGGAAACGAGATAGACGGAAACAGGACGGATATGAGCTGCCGCACTTTTATTTATGGGATGGAGCAGCCAGTGCCGGTGCAGATTTTTGGAGGAACGTGCCAGATTTATTTTGATGAGATTTGTGAGGCAGTGAGACCGATTTTGCAGCAAAATTGAGACACACCATAAACGATTTCGTCTTGTGAAACTCCGTATTCTGTGGTACAGTGAAAGCCGTGCATGAAAAGCTGTGCTTTACATAAGGCGCGGCTTTCTTCCATACTTGTTGTGCAAGTACGGACATAAGGTACTCTGTGAATATCTTAGCAGCAAAACGGAGGAAACAACAGATGTTCAAGGATTCAACCACCGGACTCGATTCTATTCTGGAAAAGACAGAACCTGATCAAATCAATACATATCTGGAAACACAGGCGGAAAACCTTGTGGATTCCGACCGCCCCTTTGCCGCGTATATGCGGACGAAATTTAAAGAAAAAAAGATATCACAACAGGATATCTTCCGTAGGGCGGATATTCCGGAACAATATGGTTACCGGCTGATTGGACAGACTAAGAACACTCTTCGCAGAGATTATATTCTCCGTTTTTGCTTTGCGGGTGAATTTTCCTTAAAAGAGACACAGCGCGCCTTAAAACTTTACGGGATGTCAGAACTCTATTCCCGCGTGTCCAGAGATGCGGTTCTGATGATCGCATTCAATCGGGGGATGAGCGATATAGACAGTGTGAACTGCCTGCTGAAAGAACATGATATGGAGCCGCTTGAAGAATGTGCGCATGAAGAATGATTTTGCTGAACGGACTTCCCGGTTGCTGCATTGGACAGTTACATTCGACTGTTGTATTTTGCTGCCGGATCCGGATTCGAAAGAGAAAACAGAGGATACGATTTTATGGAAGAACAAAGCGCCGACGCACTGTCTCATTATCAGCCTGCTACCGTCATTAATGCCCGGCACGGCGTCCAGCTTGTGCAGCATGATGAAACCGGCAGGCTTTTTGTAAAAAAGCAGCTGAAACAGTACAATATTGAGGTTTTTCAAATGCTTCGCGCTCATCCTGTGCCGAATACGCCGCGCATTTATGAGCTTGTAGAAGAGAATGGCACCCTGACAGTGATAGAAGAGTACCTGCAGGGGCAGACTCTACAGGAACTTCTGGAAGAGCACGGCATTTTTTCAGAAAACGAGGCCATTGCACTTATACTTGCCCTTGCCGGGATCGTGCAGGATCTGCATCATATGGAGCCTCCGATCATCCACCGCGACATCAAGCCTGCCAATCTGATCCTTTCACCGGATCAGGTGCTGAAACTGCTGGATTTTAATACGGCCAAATTTGCCGCGGACGGAGAGAACCGCGACACGGTTCTGCTCGGTACAGCCGGATACGCGGCTCCTGAACAGTATGGTTTTGGGTCGTCCGGCCTGCAGACCGATATTTACTCCATCGGAGTTATTCTCAATGTACTGCTGACCGGAAGTCTGCCGCAGGAAAAGACAACGGATGGGAGACTGGCCCCCATGATTAAAAAGTGTACGGAAGTCAATCCGCGTGACCGCTATGCCGATATCGACCAATTCATCGGGGAACTGCTTTATGTCAGAGACCATCCCGATGAACTGCCACCTTTGGCAGTGCCCTTTTATGCGGAACAGGTTTCGCCATCTTCCATGAGGCGTTTTTTACCGCCTGGTTTTCGCAGCGGCTCCCCAACAAAAATTGTGATTGCGATTGTGGGATATCTGATGCTGCTTATCAGCGGACTGAGAATTGCGGTTCCTTATCTCGCGGTTGTTTTCTTTTCCGCGAACTATCTTGATATCCAGTCCGCCCTGCCGCTTACGGACAGCAAAAGATGGCCGGTTCGGATTATCGGTGTACTTCTCTATGACGCGATTATTTTTGTCCTGCTGACCTTGATAGAGATGTTCCTGTTCGGCTGGTAGAGCCTGGATGGAGAAAATAAGGACAGAGAAAATCAGAGGAGTGGCAATCCGAGCAGGGGAAAACAGATTTATTTCTGCAAATAAAGGAGCTTTATGGTATGGAATTGAATGAGGAATTGGCTCTGTCTTATTACCGACCTCTCAAAACAGTCGCTGCTCAGCACGGTTTCCAGCTTGTGCAGCACATAGAAACAGGAGCCATTTTTGCGGAAAGAAGGCTTTCGACCCACAATGCCGGAGTCTTCCGGACGCTGAAAGAACATCCGGTTCCGGGCACTCCGCACATCTGTGAACTGGCAGAAGATGGCGAAACGCTGATTGTGATAGAAGAATATTTCGCGGGGGACACTCTATCAGAATCTTCATCACAGGATTCCTGTAGTCATCCACGGGAATATCCGTCCGTCCAACCTGATTCTTTCGCCGGATCATGTGCTGAAACTTGTCGGTTTTCAGAATGCGGAGCTGATGCTGCCGCCGCAGTCCGAAACAGATATCTCCGTAACAGATATCTCCAAAACAGATACATCCGGAACGTATTCCGGAATTCAAAAGGATATCCACGACATCGGAGCGCTTCTGAATACACTTCTGACCGGCGGAACCTTTGCGGTCGCTGGACAAACGTCTTCTTTGCAGAAACTCACTGCAAAAGAACTTTGCGTACAGGAACATCTTGCCACTTTTATCACAAAATGTATGAAACAGGATTTTTCTGATCATTTTCGAAACATAGACGATCTTGTAGCGGAGCTGCAGGCTATGCGCTTATGTTCAAAAGAAAAATCGGATCTGCCGGAACAGATCTCCGGTATAAACAGAGAGAGCAGAACTGCGGCACAGGGAACTTCTTCCCGCCGGCGCTTTCTGCCGCCTGGTTTTCGCAGCGGAAATCCGCTCAACATGGCTGTAGCGACGCTGGTGTATGCTTTGATGATTGCTTTTCTGGGAACGGAAATCGTGAATCAGGTGGATGATTCGATAATAACCATCGGACTTTTTCTGACAGCTTTTGGCATCATATTCTTTACAGGAGACTATCTGGGAATACAGTCCTTTCTGCCAATCACCAGAAGCCCCCGGGTTTTCGCAAAGGTAATCGGCATCTTTCTTTATGATTTTCTCATATTTCTGGCCGGACTCGCACTTACGTGTGTATTATACGAGTTGGCATCCCTGCTGGGATGAACGGCTGTGCTCTTTGCATTCCGTTTCAGGGTAAGTTTATTTTAGGATAAGTTCATCTTAGGATAAGTTTGCACATGTTATTTGCAATATTATAAGCTGTGATAGCAACGTCATTTCTGGGCGCTTTCGCCCTTCAAAGATCAGGAAATCAAAATCAGCCCGATCCGGGGCCAAAAATCCATTCTGAATTCTGATATAATCTGACAAAACAAAATTCGGGATATGAAAGGATCGTAATGATTCAGGACAGTTTTTCACACTTATAACTGATCTATAATCTGCGCAAGATGACGGATGATGAGCAGATATTTTTCGACCTGCTTTTCATCATTTGCCCTTTGCAGCTCTTCACGAAGTTCGGAAAGAATATCATCTCCGGTGAAAGAAGAGCCAAACAAAATGGTATCGGAAGAGACCGATAATCCTCTGGAAATTTTCACTAGAGTTTCCAGACTCATCTTTTTATCGCCTCGTTCGACGTTCCCGTAGAATGAGGGAGTGATGTCGCACCGTTCGGCCGCTTCCTCCTGTGTCAGGTTTTGAGCCTTGCGTGCTTCACGGATTCGTTCGCCGATTGCTTTGTAGTTGAGTTCTTTCATAATGGCCTCCCGTCGGATGATGCAAAAATAAGGGCAGCGATGAAATAAAATATGTCTTTTGACAAAAAAATGCCATTTTTATTCTACGGGTATGAGAAATGTTTTAAAGTGCCTAATGGGCAAAGAAATATCTTGCCCGTAAGCATTATCATGCTAAAATTAAGAAAATATCTGCAAGTGGAGAGAACGAGATGAAGAGGAATTCTGTTATTTGTATATTTATTTGTTGAAGCCCGGAAATATGAGGACGGAAGTTTCAAAGCTTTTGACGAGAAATAGCTGGTTCAATATGGTGCCTGCTGGTTTTCGCGTACATGTTTTTTTATATTATGCGATTCTGCAAACCACTGGTGATTGAGGGAGAAATATGGCGATTGCTGAAGTCCTGAAATATAATGGCGGGCCGGATGTTTTTGCCTAAAAATATCCAGGTGAAGATATGGGAACATGGAAGCAATTGATTGTAAATGAATCGTAGGAGGCAGTTCTGGTTAAGAATTGAGAAAGAAATACTTTGTATTATCACAAATAACCAAATCAGTCCGATTCGGGACAAATACTCACAAAAGTATTCTGCTACAATCAATTATATCAGAAAAATCAGCTCTAGCTGATTTATGATTTGTGCCAGATTTATATTAAGACGGAAAAGGTATCTTATGAAAGATATATGGCCTTATATGCTGATGGAAATTTTGCTTCGCGATATATAACGTTACTATTTTCGTGTAAACAAAGATAGAAATAATTCTAATAGGGCAAATTAAAACTTGTCTACAAGCATTATTCGTGATACAATCTATCTTAATCAGCAAACAGGAAATACAGATGAATTGTATTCAGTGCTTTAGAAAGAGATTTATAAGGTGAGGAGAAAAGAGTATGTTAAAGAAACTAAAGAATCTGGATAAGAGTTCCAGAGGAGAACAACTGTTTACATTATTAATATTTTGCATTTTCTGTTTTGCGTTACTTTGTGTGAGCGGATGTGGCGGTTCTTCCTGCGAAACTCTCAAGTGCGGAAGCGAATCTGGCTCTGGCTATAAATCTTGGGGAATCTCTATTCCGGGTATAGGGGGATGCTTAAATTCGGGAAAAGGATGTAACAGCTGTCTTTGGCCACAATCCTGTAAAATTTTGTCTTACTGCAGCTCGTCGGACTCTGATGAGGAAATTGATGAAAGCTTCAATATAGTAGCATGTGATACGGAGTATTACACCAGCTGCAGAGAACAAAAATCCTGCTATGCAGGATGCATCAGTTCTGGAAAAGTTACGGAAGGGGGTTCGGCAGGGGTTACCTGTGGAACTAATGATTCGGGAAATCTTGCAGGGTGCGTCGGAGGCTGTGTGGGGTGTTTTGGTATGGGAGACATAATACGACTGGAGCTTGACGATATTGAATACTTCCTGGGCATTGATTAAGGAGATGCAGCCGTATGTATCCATACATTTACATCGTTCTTTCATCGTATTCTGTAATGGCGTTTATTGGCGGATTTGCTGCCATGATATTTATATATTTTCGCCTGAGAAAATATGAAATTCAGTTTTCGGAATTTATTAAAATGCTGGCGTTATGTGTGGCTGGCTGTTACGCAGGAAGTAAAATACTGTTTGCCTTAACACAGATACCGTGGCTGATTAGTAATTTTTCGATTATAAATTTATTACTACTGATTCCGGAGAGCGGCTTTGTGTTTTACGGCGGATTGTTTGGTGTTGTATTTGTTCTTCTTTTCTATACGAGAAAAGATTTGGATTTGAGGAAACGTGTGTTTCGCCTTGCAACGCCGGCATTTCCATTGTTTCACGGATTTGGGCGTATTGGATGTTTCCTTGCCGGCTGCTGTTACGGGATTGAATTGAATCAGACAATTACATTGTTTGGTATATTGGAAATCAACAGGGTTCCTGTACAATTGTTCGAATCCTCTTTTGAATTTTTAATGTTTGCTGTACTTCTCTTTATTGAGAATCACAATTGGGCAAATGATCTGTTACGTGTTTATCTGGTCTCTTATGCGGCGTTTCGTTTTGCTATTGAGTTTTTCAGAGGAGACGAGGTTAGAGGATCCTTGTTTGGGGTTTCGACATCTCAATGGATTTCAATTATTGTTCTTGCATACTATCTTTTTCAATTGTTGCCTGTGAACAGAAAACATGGTGTACCACCTGTAGCAGATGCTGAATGAGAGGTTTGTTATCAGGGCGGATTAGTAATAAAAGTAGCTGAAAGTGGAAAATACCTATGTTAGAACACAAAAAGATACAAAACCTGAATGATTATTTTAAAGAACTTAATTTACGGAGGGAAAAGGGGGTATATTTTTACAGGATCAATGGATATTCCGATGAAATAGCTGCTTTTATAAAAACATATTATAACGAAACGAGAAAAAAAGGTGTTGTGATTGAGGGGAGAATCTCTAATCCCACAGAGAATAATCTGGCTTATTATAGTGAAATAATGGGTTTTGACTTCCAGATGAATAAACAATTCATTACAGAAAAGCTGAAAAAATGGCTGCCGCGAATGAATGAATCTCAAACGGAAAATATATCTGAAGCTCTTTATACTGCGTTGGATTCCATGAGGAAGAGTGGGAAAACAGATGCAATGCTGAAAAATGCTTACATTAAGTTCATGTGCTGGCTGTATTATAAATTTGAGAGAATCGTAAGCTTATTGGGAGGGAACTGTATTCCAAAAATACTTTATGAGGGAAATATCAGCAATTATGAACTGATACTGATTTCTATTCTCTCACATGCTGGATGCGATGTAGTCTTGCTGCAATACAATGGAGATGATGCTTACCTTAAAGCAGATCGAGATTCTGCTCTTTCATATAATCTGTCAATTCCAGACATGAAACCATTTCCGAAAGAGTATTGTATTAAAATGCTGCGGGAAGAAATGAAGCAGGATGCGGATCGAGAACGATTATATGGAAGTATGCCTTCGATTGCTAATTGTACGAATGCCTGGATGACGGGAAAGGGAATTGAAGATATAAAGAAAGAGCCTGCTTTGCGCGGCAGTGATGAAAGATTTTTCTATAATTGTTTTCTGAGAATCAATGGAGTTGAAGACAGGAATACTTATGCGCAGGAACTGCATCAAATGCAGCAGGAATTAAAAAGGTCAGATAGAAAAATTGTAATTGTGAACCATAACATAACTAAACCCAACCCGGAGGAAATAACGGAAATTCGACGAAAAGGAAGCTATGAAAAGGCAGATCAGCTGATTATGGATTTGGCTGGGAATATTTCAAGTTCCTTTAATATTCAACTGCAGCGTATTATCCGGAAAGCATTTGTGGATACTGTACTTTTTGAATCACAGAAAGGAGAACAGAATTTACACAGGTTAATAAACAAAGCTGTATATTTACTTTGCTGGTTAAAACGATATTCAGCAGTATTATTTAAAAATTGGAAGATGCGGGATATTAGCTGCTTTATATACTTGGGTGGCTGCAAGGATGACAATGAGGCAATGTTTATGCGCTTTCTGGCACGTACGCCGGTGGATGTAGTGATTTTATGCCCGAATAGAAATCTCAAATGCTGCCTTGACGACAAACTGCTGTATGAGATTAATTATCCTGAAAACATGGAGATAACGGAATATCCGGAGGACAGCTCACAGACAAGGATTGGTACAACTGCTTACCATGCAGAAAGAGATTTGGATAATTTATTGTATCATGATACTGGCATCTATAGAAATCAACAGTATAGAAAAGCAAATGTGATATGTTTGCAGACTATGTATGAGGAGATTCGTATTTTATGGGATCAGGAACTGAAATATCGACCGAGTTTCAGCGTGACGGATGATATTGTAAATATTCCTGTAATTTTCGCAAAAGTTTCCGGAGTGAAAGATGGTTTAATTGTTTCCTATTGGGATACAGTTAAGGAGTTAATCACGGAAGATACACTGGTAATCAAAAGCGTTCCATATATTACTTCGACGGATATGAATCCAATGAAGCCTTATGTGGCAGAATTTTATAAAAATGGTAAGCTGAAGACCGGTGAAATAAAGAATCACCCCAAATATCCATATGGAATTCTACGGGAAGAAATGCAGGATTTTATGCTTGACAGGTTGGGGGAACTGATAAGACGGAAGGCAGTTAAGGGAATTGGAGAAAATGGGACCGAATACACTGTAATAGCACAGGTTTTGAATTTGCCAAAAGAGATTGTAAGATTGATACAAAAGTTTGATTTTACAAAGAAAAATCCGAAACTGATTTATATTAATGTTACTGAAAAGGTAATTTCGCTGGAAGATACTATTGTGTGTACATTTTTAAATCTGATAGGCTTTGATGTTTTGTTTTTTGTGCCAACAGGTTATCAAAGCGTTGAAAAATATTTTAATAAAAATATGATGGAAGAACATCAGGTTGGCGAATACAAATACGATATGCAGGTTCCTGAATTGAGCAGTTTTAAACCAGTTAATACGCGTCATACGTGGCGTGAAAAATTTTTTAAGAGAGGGTAAACAAAATGGGACTTAATTTTAGTAAACCAGAAACTGCTGCGACGGTCACACCGATGGGATCACCAGCTGTGAAAAATGAAATCGAAGAAGTAAAGCAGTATGATATTGTGGCTGACAGAGAAGAAATGAACACGAAGCTGGTTAATTCAGAGGAAGTAGACAAGATTGTAAATACAATAGAAGTGTATAATCTTGAATCCATTGTCAATTTTGGAGCGGACGTGGCTGAGGAGATATCCAAAGCGTCAGATGTAGTTTTAAACAGCATGAATATGTCTCAGCTTAATGAGACAAGTGAAATGTTGGATGCTCTCGCAAAAATCATGGACAAGTTTGATATTGAGGAAATTAAAGAAAACCCTGGATTTTTCGGGAAGCTTTTCGGAAATATGAAAAAACAGCTGGACAAGATTCTGGATAAATATCATACGATGGGAGATGAAGTTGATAAGATTTATGTTCAGCTTAAAGGTTACGAATCTGAAATCAAACAATCGAACAGAAAATTAAATACAATGTTTGAAGCAAATGTAAATTTCTATCATGAATTAGTGAAATATATATTAGCAGGAGAACAGGCTTGTAAAGAAATAGAGGCGTATATTGTTCAAAAACAGCAGGAAATGGATTCTACCGGAGATCAGTCTATCCAGTTTGAGATCACCAGTTTGAATCAGGCATTAGATATGATGGAACAGCGTACACAAGACCTTCGAACTGCTGAAAATGTTGCGATGCAGTCGATTCCGATGATCAAGACTATGGAATTCAGTAATTACAATCTTGTGCGAAAAATTAATTCTGCCTTCATTGTTACTCTTCCTGTTTTTAAACAGGCACTGGCTCAGGCAATCCTGCTTAAACGACAGAAAATTCAGGCAGAATCAATGGCAGCACTGGATAAAAAGACGAATGAATTATTGATAAAGAATGCACAGAATTCTGTAGAAGTATCAAAATCTACTGCAAGACTTGTATCAGGAAGTTCGGTTCAGGTAGAGACGTTGGAAACAACCTGGCGCACAATTACGAGTGGTATAGAGGAGACAAAACGTATTCAGGAAGATGCGAGAAAGAAGCGTGTAGAAGATGCGGCCAGACTGGAGGCTATAAAAGCTGATTTTAATAAGATGTATCATATGCCTGCACCGAAAAAGTAAATAGCAGTAGCTGTTGGTATACAGAGCAGCTACTGTAAAAAATATCAATACACATTTTAAGGAGGTAAATACAATGCCAATTAATTTATCTAAAGGACAAAAAGTAGATTTAACAAAAAGGAATCCGGGTTTGAAAAGTATTCTGGTTGGCCTGGGATGGGATGTAAATGCATTTGACTCTGGTGCTGATTTTGACCTTGATGCTGCAGCGTTTCTGTTAGGTGCGGATGGAAAATGCCCGACAGACAGAGAGTTCGTTTTTTATGGAAATCTTTCCCATACAAGTGGAGCGGTAAATCATATGGGCGATAACCTGACCGGTGAAGGTGAGGGCGATGATGAACAGATTCAGATTGACCTGTCAAAAGTTCCTGCAAATATCGAAAAGATTGCGTTTACTGTTACTATCTATGAAGCGGAATCCAGACATCAGAATTTCGGACAGGTTTCTAATGCTTATATCAGATTGGTGGATGATTCAAATGGTACTGAACTGATTCACTATGATTTGGGAGAAGATTTTTCCATTGAGACAGCTGTGGTAGTTGGAGAACTGTATAAACATGATGGAGAATGGAAATTTAACGCAATTGGAAGTGGTTTCCAGGGCGGTTTGGCGGCTCTCTGTGGCCATTATGGGATTCAGGTTGCGTAAATATTCAAATTAAATGTGCTTATCATTATATTTTTTCAATGAGAAAACGGGAGACAAAAATATGTCAATTAGTTTACAAAAAGGTCAAAAAGTCAGTCTTTCTAAAGATAATGCTGGTCTGGGCAAAATAGTAGTTGGACTTGGATGGGATGAAGTAAAACGATCTTCAGGCGGTCTTCTGGGCGGATTGTTTGGTATAGGAACTCAGGATATCGATTGTGATGCATCAGCAATACTGCTCAAAAACGGAAAATTTACAGATAAGGCTGATTTGGTTTATTTTGGAAATCTGAAACACAAATCGGGAACCGTTGTACATCAGGGAGATAACCTGACTGGAGCAGGAGATGGCGATGACGAGCAGATTATAATTGATTTGGCAAGAGTTCCTGCAGTATATGATAAAATTGTTATTGTGGTTAATATTTATCAGGCTGTTCAGCGGCACCAGCATTTTGGCCTTATACAGAATGCTTTTATCCGTCTTGTAGATGCCAGGAACAATATGGAAATCTGTAAATACAACCTGACAGAAAATTATTCCGGAATGACAGCTATGATATTTGGTGAAGTGTACAGATATAATGGACAGTGGAAGTTCAGTGCAATCGGACAGGGGACCAAGGACCCGGGGATCAGTCAAACCTGCAGTAGATACATATAAAAATCTATTTAAGATAACGTTGCGTTTCTTTATTGTGACAGGGAGAGGAGTTTAGAAGCTGGCTCCTCTCTTTCAATATTTTAATTCCGAATATATTGATGGAGTATATAAAAGGACTGTGGGAGGAGAAACAGGTAATATGGAAAACAAGATAGAAAAAGACCTTTTGGTGAAAGGCCTTTCTGATCAGCAAATAAAAGAAAGCGAATCAAAGTATGGAACGAATATGCTTGCAAAGAAAGAGCAGGAATCTCTTTGGAGTATGTTTCTGGATGCATTTAACGATATCTGGATTAAGGTCTTGTGTGCGGCTCTATTGTTAAAAGTTGCGCTTGCAGTATTAGGCATGTTTATACCTGCACTAGCAGGAGAAAATGATATTGTTGAAATTATAAGTATTCTTCTGGCGATAGCTTTGGCGACAGGGTTTAGTACATTATCAGAATATAGAAACACTTCAAGAAGTGAGGCATTACAGGAGGAATATAATAAAACCTACGCAAAAGTGATAAGAAATGGGAAACTGTATAATATTCTTACCAGTGATATTGTGAAAGGGGATACTGTTTTAATTCAGGCAGGAGACAAAGTGCCGGTTGATGGAATATTATTTGATGGAACTATAAAAGTATCACAAGCGGCACTTAACGGAGAATCCAGGGATGAAACTAAAATTCCTGCTAAAGATTTATCAGAAGCGGAGAACACGGATTATGCTTCACGTTCTAAGGTGTTTATGGGCTCTGTCGTAACTTCTGGAGAAGGCTATATGGTTGCTACTGTAATTGGAGATTCTTCAGAACTTGGTAAAATCAACAAATCATTAACCGAAGACGAAAACGAGGAAAGAAAAGATACATCGAGCCTGAAATTGGAAGCTGTAGCTGGAGGAATCGGTAAATTAGGAGTTTCTGCAGCAGCAATAGCCGGCATTCTTCATGTAATATTAACACTGTTTCGCACATCAGAAAGTATAACAATTGTGTTTGTTTTGCTCCTATTGGCAGAGGCAGTAATGCTTATGGCATCTATTGTGATTATGGCGGTACCGGAAGGACTTCCAATGATGAACAGTTTGGTGCAGTCAATGAATACAGAATCTCTTTATAAGGAAAATATTCTGGTAAGTCATAAAGCTGCATTTTCTGATTCTGCCTACATGAATATTCTGTTCAGTGATAAAACTGGAACTATAACTCAAGGCTCACTTTCTGTAGTTGAGTTTATTACCGGTGATGGCAAAGTCGTTGACGCTATTCGGAATGAAGAGTTTATAGAAGCAATAACGCTTAACAATCTTGCAAAAGTTTCAGAAGGAAAAGCAATCGGGAGCAACAATATGGATCGAGCGCTGCTGTCGTATGCTTTGAATAATGGTTACGTTGATTCAAAAAATGATTCAGGGCAAGTAGAGAGTATCAGTGGTTTTGATTCTGAAAAAAAGTGTGCAACTGTACAATTGAAAAATGGCGTAATATATTGGAAAGGCGCGACAGAAAATATAATTGATCAAATTACACATTTTGCATCGCCCGAAGGGGAAATATATGAATTTACTGCTAATAATCGCCAAAAAGTAGAAACTCAAATGACTACTGAAGCAAAAAGGACAATGAAATTGCTATCTGTTGTTAAAATAGAATCATCCAGGACGATACTCCTTGCTGTATTGTGTTTACGGGATAATGTACGCACCGATGCTGTAGAGACTGTAGAGAAATTAAACAAAGCAGGGATACAAGTTGTAATGGTAACAGGAGACGCAGAAGAAACTGCAGTAGCAATTGCAAAAGAAGCAGGAATTTTAAAGAACGAGAAGAATGATATTGTGTTAACGCACGAGCTTCTTGATGCAATGTCAGATGAAGAACTGAAAAAGGCGCTTCCTCGTCTTCGGGTTGTCAGCAGAGCGAAACCTCTTGATAAAAAAAGACTGGTGGAGGTCTCACAGCAAATGGATCAGGTTTGTGGAATGACTGGAGATGGCGTTAACGATGCACCGGCATTGAAGCAGGCAGATATTGGTTTTGCAATGGGAGATGGAACAGCTGTGGCTCAGGAAGCGGGAGACGTTATTATTTTAAATAACAGTCTGAGATCAATAAAGAACTGTGTGCTTAACAGTCGCACCATGGCCAAGTCTGTCGGAAAATTTTTGATTTTTCAACTAACAGTTAATATCAGCACACTTTTGATGAATATTATTGCTCCAATTTTAGGCTGGACAGAACCGTTTTCCATTGTTCAAATTTTATGGATTAATCTCATTATGGATACTTTAGCGGCAATGGCATTTGGTGGTGAACCAATTCTGGAAAGATATATGGAGGACAAGCCGGCCCTGAGAACCGATAATATTCTGACGGGGTACATTAAATCGGCAATAGGAACAAGCTCTGTGTTTATTACTTTAGGCGCCATATTGATATTGGAAAATATTGGTGGGATAACAGCTTTTGTTACTCCTGTTAATTGCGCGAATCCGGAATTATATAAAAAGACATTTATGTTTGCGTTTTTTATTTATTCCATTATTTTTAATAGCTTAAACACACGGTCTGAGAAACTGAATTTGTTTGAAAACATTGGGGAGAATAGGAATTTTATATTAGTTATGGGTTCCATCTTTATTTTGCAGACCGTTATTATTGAATTTGGTGGAAAGGTGTTCAATACGACGATGCTTAACGAAAAAGCATTGGTAGTGTCCATTTTATTGGCCTTGCTTATTATTCCGGTAGACTTCTTAAGGAAAATAATTGTTTCTAAGAAATAAAAGAAAATATAAGAGCGCAAGGAGTGCAGAATGAAGAAGATTTGGCTAAATCACTGGTTTAGTACGGCATATAATATCATAAATCTCATTAAAGAATCGGAATCTGAATTTTGGATTGTGGGAAGCAATGACAATGCACATGCAGTTTATAAAACAGTTTGCGATGAATGGTATACGGAACCGATACTGAATGAAGAAGATTATGCGGATTATTGCTTTTCATTTTGTAAGGAACATAAAATTGATGCTTTTTTGCCCCGCAGAGGGATGCTTATAATTAGTAAACAAAAGGCTCGATTTGAAGAATATGGAATCCGCGTAATGGCTGATGATTTTGGAATAGTTTCTGTTCTGAATGATAAAGAGCAGGCATATAAACTATTCAAAGAAAAAGGAATAGGGTTTGTCCCAGAACATTATGTGGTTACCACATTGAATGATTTTTTAAAAGCTTATGACAAAATAAGATCATCCGGGGAACAGGTTTGTTTCAAATTTCTGCAGGACGAAGGTGGTAAAAGCTATCGATTAATTGATAACACAAGAAAAGGCTATTCCGCATTACAAAGGAAACAAAATTCCAGAATGAACCTGAACGATGTGATTGCAGCATTATCGGAGAAAGAAATATTTTCTCCGATAATGGTGATGCCATTTTTGCCTGACGAAGAAGTTAGTGTTGATTGTCTGAAAACTGAAGATGGAATTGTTATGCTTCCTAGAGTAAAAGATTTTTCAAGAGTTGAAAGAATAAGATATATACCCGAAATATTACAATTTTGCAGAGACTTTTATAACAAAGTTGGGCTGGATCATCCCTGTAATATACAGTTTAAATATTTACATGGGGTTCCATATTTCCTTGAGGTGAATACAAGAATGTCAGGAGGCGTGCATATGTCCTGCCTTGCCAGCGGTGTAAATTTACCTAATCTGGCTGTAAACCAATTGTTGGGAATGAGTAAAGGCTGGAAAAATAACTATGAGGAGAAATATATTTCTCATGTTGAGCTTCCACTAATTGTATGATGGCAAATTGATAGACAGGAAAAACAATGAATGTGTTTTTTACAGATCTGGATAATACTTTGATTTATTCGCACAGAAGAACAACTGGCTCTGATATGGTTTTGGCAGAACGATTGAATGGGAAAGAACAAAGCTATATGCCGGAGGCTCTATATTTGTTTTTGAAAGAAGATAGATTTTTTACAATTGTTCCGGTAACGTCCAGAACAGCAGAACAGTTTCGGCGGATTTTTCTATTGAAAGAGTTGGGATGTGACAGAGCTTTTGTTTGCAATGGGGGAATTTTTTTGGATCATGGGATAGAAGATTCAAAATGGAAAGAAAAGACGATGGCTATTTCTGAATATCAGCAGCCAGAAATAGCAAAAGCATATGATATCCTGACGGCTTTTCTTCCGGTTGAAAAAATTCACTATGTAGAACCTTTCTATCTTTATGCAGTTGTAGGGAAGGGAGAAGATAAAGATGCGCATAGTAGCCCTTTATTGAATATGCAAGTTGAGAATATACATAATTACCTGAGTGTCATTTTAAATCAGGACTCAGTAGATATCTATTCAGATGAAAGGAAGGTTTATGTTATATGCAAATCGATAAATAAAGGGCTTGCCATAAAGCGGTATAAGGAATTAAATGATATGAATATTACTGTTGCTGCAGGTGATAGCTTTCAGGATATTTCTATGTTTGATATGGTAGATTACGGGATTGCTTTGGAAAAATTGAGAATCATATGTCAGAACAAAAACATGGTTTATGCTTCGGAAAAAATGTTTTCGAATACAATATATAACACGCTATATGAAATAAAAGAACGGGGAAGATAAAAAAAGTTGATAATAAATGAAGAATTGAAATTGAAATATGGAATAGGACCGTTGCTGTATACGCCAGGGACAAACAGTAAAATAGCTCAGGACATTATAAAAGGTAAAATTGGAAATAATTTCTCATTAGCTCTTTGCTGTGAAGATACGATTGCAGATTATATGATAGAAGCTGCGGAACAACAGATTATAAAAACTCTGGCCACATTGCAAGAACAATTGGGAAATCATGATTTTTTTATGCCGTATATATTTATACGAGTAAGAAATGCAAAACAGATGTATAGGATATATCAAAAAACTGAGGCATATTCCGATGTTTTAACAGGATTTGTGCTTCCTAAGTATTCTACTGAAACTTCTTCCGAATACAATCTTTGTATTGAGGAAATCAATAAAAGGTCAGTGAAAAAAATATATTGTATGCCAATTCTGGAAAGCAAAGATATAGCAGATTACAAAACAAGAAAAGCTGCCCTGTGTTATCTGAAAGAAAAAATAGATTCTATCAGGGATTACGTGCTAAATGTAAGAGTTGGCGGTAATGATTTTTGCAATCATTTTTCTGTAAGAAGACATTGTGATGAAACAATTTATGACATTTTACCTGTTGCTCTTCTTATGAGCGATATTTTGACGTTTTTTTTGAATGAGTATGTCATATCAGCACCGGTGTGGGAATTTTTTTTCGGGGAGAATAATGAATGGGAAGCAGGGCTTAGACGTGAATTAAAATTGGATAGATTGAATGGATTTATAGGAAAGACAGTTATTCATCCAAAGCAGATTGGTATTGTGAATGAAGCATTGAAAGTCTCAATAAAAGATTATATAGATGCGAGGACGATTATCAGCTGGAATGATTCGGAACTTTTAGTTGGAAAAAGCTCAAATGGAGAGCGTATGAATGAAGTGAAAACTCATACTCGGTGGGCAAAAAAGGTGATGATATTGGCAGAAATATATGGGGTGATCTAAAAATATGAAAAATCAATATTCAATGGATGAACTTGTACGGGTTGCTTGTAGAGATAATAATAATAAACGTCCATTTTTATATGTAAATCCTTTACAGGGAAAACATATTCCTGTTGCGCCAGAAAAGCCGCTATGCCTTTTCAGATATATGGCTGATATGATAGATGAAAAATATTCGGAAGATAGGATTCTTTTGATTGCTTTTGCTGAAACAGCAACTGCTGTGGGAAATGGGATTGCCTATTATTCATCTTCAGTACAATATTGTAGCCAGACTACAAGGGAAAAGTATGCAATGGCGGAGTATTTGAATTTTACGGAAGATCATTCTCATGCTACAGAACAATCATTAATAATTAATGGATATGAGCAGATCATTGGAAATGTTGACAGGATTTTGTTTGTTGATGATGAAGTGACTACTGGAAATACAATATTTCATCTTATAGGTGAAATAAAGGATAGATTCTCAGAATTTAAAGGGAAATTTAGTATTATATCTATTTTGAACAGTATGACTGATGAACGTATTTCACAATTTGAAAGAGAATACCGGATCGAATGTTTATATGTATGCAGAATGCCAAATAACTACGGTTTAGATCGAATTGATGAATTTAATTCTTTATTCGAAAAAAATAATCTTCTAAATTCAAGAAAATCCGATAGTACTACTGAATATTATACGACACATTTTTTTCCTGAAATAGAGACTGTGAATGTTAGTAACTATAATTTCAGATTCCTGCAAAAAAGAAGTGCTCTAATAAATGACGTGGATAATTATATAGAGAAAGTCCTCTCGAAAGTTGATTTTTCTGAAAAAGTGAAGAATGTACTTGTTTTAGGGACAGAAGAGTTTATGTTTTTACCTTTGAAGATTGCTGAAGAAATACATAGTCATTTTCCCGAAATAAACGTTATGTTTCATGCGACGACAAGGAGTCCAATTAGAACCAGTGATATTAATGGATACCCTTTGTTCAGCCGTTGTCATGCGGTAAGTATGTATGATTCGGAAAGGATAACATATGTGTATAATTTGATTAAATATGATTATGTCATGGTAATCACAGATGCCCATATATCTATAACCTGTGCCTGCGAAAGATTAAAGGAGGTGTTACGGCAGACTGAATGTGATTTTTTTTGTTTGGTTTGCCAGGAATAAATGAAAAGCAGTTATTCTTCTGATGATGTTGAAATTTTGCTGAAAGATATTACCGGACTTGTTCAGCCCCTTCCAGCAAGTGTTCGAGAAAAAAAGATACAAATGGGTATGCATTACAGCGAAATGATACCTCTTGAGTATAAACCCAGTGAAAAATATATGCTTGCTTATAGAAACGCATTGTCTTTATATGCGGAATCTACAGCGAAAGCAATTTCTAATATGGCTGAAAAGATTTATATAAATAAAGGTAAGAAAATTGTACTGGTTTCATTGGCCAGAGCTGGTTTACCGATTGGAATTTTAGTAAAACATTATCTGGAAAAATTCAGAGAATGCCGAGTGACACATTACTCTATTTCAATTATTCGTGGAAAAGGAATTGACCATAATGCTATAAAATATATTCTTAACAGGCATGAAGCAAACGAAATTCAATTCCTGGACGGATGGATCGGAAAGGGCGCAATTACCAGAGAACTTTTCAAAGAATTAAAGAGATATCCTGATGTTGATCCGTGTCTTGCGGTGGTGTCTGACCCGGCAAATATTACGGAGCGATATGGAACGCGAGAAGATATTTTAATCCCCAGTTCCTGTTTGAATGCAGTTGTTACCGGATTGATTAGCCGTACTTTTCTGCGCGGAGATATTATTTCACCTGATGATTTCCATGGCGCTGTTTATTATGAAGAATTGGAAAATGAGGATCTTTCAAGGGGATTTATTGAACAGATTGAACGTTTTTTTTCAAATAAAAATTGTAAAGAGAAAACTTCATATGATTGGAAAACAGTTTCCGGTATAAAAGTCGTCAGTAAGATAGCTGAAAGATACGATATAGGAGATATCAATTATATAAAGCCGGGAATTGGAGAGACAACAAGGGTTTTGTTACGTAGAATACCATGGAAAATACTGATAAACAAGCGTTATCAGAACTCACCTGAACTGGATCATATTATTCAATTGGCCTCAGAAAAGAAGGTTTGTGTGGAAATCAGCGAGCTCGATTTGGGGAATTATAAGACGGTTGGTATTATTCGTCAACTCGCCGATATGTGAGATTTGGAATTTTGAAGCTTATATAGAGTAAAACTGCATATGAAAGAGATTTGACCAAGGCAAAGAAAGGTGGTATACATATATGAGATTTAGTTTATTAAAGAATGACAGGTCTACTAAGAAAGACGAACTGGTGTTAGCATTGATAATACTTGTTTTTATGGCAGCGGGTATCGTTTTATGTTGTTTTCGCCCACATTTTTGGATTATTGAAGGAAATGATTCTTTGGTTTTCGGTGTTGCTCTGATACTTATTGGAGTAATGTTCATACCTGGCCTTGTGTATAGACTTTTTACAAATGAAAAATAACAATTAGTCCAATGCGCTTATATTTAAAATACTGACCGTTTTTTTTTCTGATTTTGAAGAGATAATAATAATTCGGGAGGCTTTTATGGGCACAGTCCATGAGAAAAAAATTGAGATTATGAAAAAATATCTTAGCAGGATAGCTACATGCTCAGGATATTATATTAAAGGAAATATCCCCAGTAAAATAATTGATAAAGCGTTAACAACTTTTGCATTAGGCATGGATCGCACTACTATAATTGGTTTTTATGACACTTCTGTTTTTTCTAATGGAAAATCAGGCTATATATTTACGGATGACAAGATGTATTATTTGGAAACATTAGAAAAACCTAAAAAGCTTTGGTACGATGATATAAAGGAAACCAGACTATGCAGTGGCGGAGATTTGGAAATTATTCAGTACGACGGTGAGAAAAGAGTGTTCAACAGCACATTTCTTAATAATAAGCCATTGAAAGAATTTCTGGATATTATGGCAGGTTTTGATTGCACTAATGCAGGTAATGACAAGTTTGAAAAAAATAAAAAGAAGAAAAGCAATGGTGCGATTTCAGGCGGGCTTGGTATTGGGACATTTGAGACGGTAAATAATCAATATGAAGAAGAAAAGTTTCACGCGAGTCAGGGGCATGGTTTTGCTGCGGAAAGGGCGAATAATTTGTATGACAAATTTACCGGGCACGATGCGAAAATTGTTGGGGATGACAATGCAAAGAATGGAGCCGACAGGATAGTTGATGGTATAGCAATTCAATCAAAATACTGTGCGACTGGTTCACGATGCATTAATGAATGTTTCGAAGATGATGGTAAAGGCGCATTTAGATACACTATAGACGGAAAACCTATGCAGATCGAAGTTCCATCAGATAAATATGATGAAGCAATCAGGGCAATGGAAGAAAAAATTCGTAATGGTCAGGTGAATGGTGTTACGGATCCGGAAGAAGCTAAGAATATTGTTCGGAAAGGACATTTTACTTACACGCAGGCGAAAAATATCGCGAAAGCTGGAACTGTAGAGTCTTTAACTTATGACGCTGTAAATGGAACTATTATAGCTACATCAGCTTTTGGCGTGACTGCATTGCTTACTTTGGCGACAGAAGTATGGGATGGTAAGGAATTTGACGATGCATTGAGAACTGCAACTTATTCCGGCATTAAAGTTGGAGGAACAGCGTTTGTTACTTCGATAATAGCAGCACAGCTTTCCAAGGCAGGTCTTAATAGCGCGTTAGTTGGAAGCTCTGAAGCGATTGTTACTATGATGGGACCGAAAGCTTCAGCAGTGTTGATTAATGCGTTTCGTTCCGGAACCAAGCCAATATATGGCGCTGCTGCCATGAAAAGTGCGGCTAAGCTTCTTAGGGGGAATACGATTACAGCCGGTGTATCTATTGTAGTTTTATCATCTTTAGATATAGCAAATCTTTTTAGGGAAAGAATTTCAGGAAAACAGATGTTCAAGAATATGACAGAAACAGTTGCTACTGTAGGAGGCGGTACAGGAGGCTGGATAGCCGGAGCTTCTGCAGGGTCGATGCTTTTGCCTGGAATTGGAACAGTTGTTGGTGGCATTTTGGGGTCTATTGTCGGTGGCGCGTCAGCAGGTACTGTAGCGAATAAAGTGACCAGTGCTTTTATAGAGGACGATGCAGAAGCAATGGTTGGTATTATCCAAAATGTGTTTACAGATATGGCTTCGGAATATCTTTTGAATAATAAGGAAGCAGAAAAAGTCGTGGACAAACTTCGGGACGAATTAGATGGCAAAAAACTAAAAGATATGTTTGCAAGCCAAAATCGTAGGAAGTTTGCAAGGATATTGCTAACACCAATAATTGAAAATGAAGTGGCGAAGAGAAATGTGGTATATAGTCCTACTACGGAACAGATGAAGAATAGTCTTGAGTTAGTGCTGAATGAAATTTACGATGAAACATCTTCAGATGGACATTTATCATTTGCCTGACCTGCTTTGCCTGCGGTGTTCATACATCCTTCGGCAAATTCGTTTTTGGCAAACGATACAAATATTTATGGCTGTAGCGGAAGAGGCTGCTGCGGGATATCAGCTTTTCCAAGATGCCCTGATCCACTTTTTCATTTGTCCATTCGGCCGCTTTGCGTTACTTTATAAGCAAATGATCAAAGACATCATACCTGCTTCATTGAAAGAATGGTACTGTAGTTTCATTAAAGCTTACCCTCTTCGCCTGTATGTGACAGAAACGTCGGTATGAGCTGGGTTTCCTCGATTGCTTTAGGCTTCATTTTGAGCAACGCAGCGACAAAACCCAGCCGAATTTTCGAAATATCATCATTTATTACAGTCGTTCAAACACCGGCATATACTCGATCGGCGCATCGACCGTCACGGTCTGACCGCCATCAAATACTTCTCCGGTGCTTGTCAGCTTCCAGCTGCCTTCCGGCAGATAGACGCTGCGGGAAAACTGGTTCAGATACAGGATTGGAGCAACCAGATAGTTGCTGCCGAACATGTACTGGTCGGTGAGCTCCCAGCATTTTGCATCGTTCGGGAACTCGTAGAACATCGTGCGGATCAGCGGGGAGCCGTTCTCGTGCGCTTCCCTGTAGAGGTCACGGATGTAGTCGTGCATGGAAATCCGTACATCGTAATAGCTGCGCATGATGCGGTAGTTTTCCTCGCCGTAGCTCCACAGCTCGTTCGGCTGGCCGGTGTGCAGATAGCCGCCGCCCCAGTCACGGTCGTCGAGCGGCGGGATGTCGTAAGGACCGCGGTCGCCATGCATCCGCAGCACTGCCGAGTAGACGGCGAACTGATACCAGCGGATCAGAAGCTGGCGGAAATCCGGGTCGTTTACATCGTCGGTCATGAAGCCGCCGATGTCGGTGGTCCACCACGGGATGCCCGCGAGACCCATGTTCAGGCCGGCCTGCAGCTGATCGCGGAACGCCTCGAATGTGCTGGGTACGTCGCCGGACCAGATGACGTTGCCGTATTTCTGGCTTCCGGCCCAGCCGCAGCGGAGGAGATTAACGATGCCGTTGCATGCGTCAGACGCAGATTCTTCCCTAGCGCAGGATTTCGGGCACGCGGTGTTTTCTCCGGTGTGGACAGTAGCTGCCGCAGTCTCGGCGCAGGAACTGTCTGCCGCACTGTCAGAGCAGGAAGACAATTTTTCCTCATATAGTTTACTCATATTATCGTAGAAGATCCGGCTGTACATCTGCGGGTACATATTGCTGCAGGAGAGCGCCGGCCCCGCGTAGTAGCGGTAGTTGTCGAAATCATAGACGCCCAGATCCGGCTCGGAATTGTCCAGCCAGAACGCGTCGATGCCGTAGTCATAATAATTCTTTTTGCAGATATTCCAGACGTATTCGGCAGTCCGCGGGTTAAACGGGTCGATCTCCACGCAGTCACCCTGATAATCGTAGGTCTGCGGTTCGCCGCGGTCCGTCTTCATCAGAAGCCCCTGCTCGTACATCGGTTCGAAATTCTCACTTCGACGGTCTACGGACGGCCAGACAGAGACGATGACCTTGATGCCCATCGAGTGCAGCTCGTCCACCATGGCTTTCGGATCCGGCCAGTAGGTCTTATCAAACTTCCAGTCGCCCTGTACGGTCCAGTGGAAGAAATCAATCACAATCTGGTCAATGTGGATGCCTTCTTCTTGATATCTGTGAGCGACTTCTAGCACCTCCGCCTGCGTGCGGTAGCGCAGCTTGCATTGCCACAGTCCCATGCGGTCTTCCGGAAACATCGGTGCGTGCCCGGTCACTGCCGTATAGGAAGCCAGGATTTCCTTCGGTGTGTCTGCCACTGTGATCCAGTAGTCCATCTGCTTTGTCGAGGAGGCAATCCATTCCGTATAGTTTTTGCCGAAAGTCACGCGGCCGACGGCCGGATTGTTCCAGAGGAAACCGTACCCCAGCGAGGAAACAGCGAACGGTACAGAGATCTGTGAATTCCGCTGCGCGAGCTCTAGCACGCTCCCCTTATGGTCGAGCCAGGGCTGCTGATATTGTCCCATACCGAACAGCTTTTCCCCCTCATTGCTCTCAAACTTCATGTTCAGATTGTAATAATCACCGCCCATGACGCCCTTCCACTCACGGCTGACGATTTTCAGACAGCGGCTTTCGCGGGAAATTGTGCCGTCGTAATTGCGGCTGTATTCGCGCAAAAAAAGGACATCATCTTTGTAATAAGTAATCACTCCCGTCCAGTTAACGATGGCTTTCACACGTCCATTTGTGATCACGGCGTAGCCTTTTTCACCCAGATTCGCTTCAGAATCGACGATCCCGGTCCATTCGCCGGGGGCGAAGATTTCCACTTTTGCTTCAGCCTGAGGCGGAATCTCCGTCAGCGCCCAGTTCTGATCTAAAATCTCCGGGCACATTGTGGCGCGCACCCGCAGAGAATCTTTCCCCCATGCCTCGATACGCAGCGTCTCTCCCAGCCGCCGTGCAATGAGTGCGCCGTTGTCATTGATAAAATTCATAGCTTTTCTCCTTATGCTCCTGTTTTTTGTTGTTACGTGAATCGGTTGATCCAATAAGTATTTTCATAACTGTGAAGGTACGGAACAATCACATGTTCTCATTCTATCATGGAATTTTCATGCATACAATCGTAAAATATAAAGAACAGTTCAGAACAGCATCGAAAAGAAAAGGTGAAATAATCTCGGCTGCAGCACAAAATCGGAAAAATTATTTTGCCATCAAACAAATTCCGGCAAAAAAATGTCGATTTTTGCAAAATAAGCGCCTTTACAAACGGAAAATTATGTGATAGTATGAAATAAATTTTGAAACGTAACAGAGCTAAGGATGATTGCTTCGCAGGTGAAGACTGATTGTTCAGATTTTCACCTGCGCTTTTTACGTTTTGGAAAATGTTTGAGGAGGAAGAAATTATGCTGCAAGTTGTAAAAAGTGTAAATGATGTCGTAAACGGCATCGTCTGGGGCTGGCCCGCGCTGATTCTTCTGGCGTTCGTCGGCGTGCTGATGACCTGTCTCACGAAGTTTTTCCAGATCAGCCATATCGGGCACTGGATGAAGAATACGATCGGCGCAATTTTCAGTGATAAGGATGTGACCGGTCATACAAAGGATAAGTCTATTTCCCAGTTCCAGTCGCTGTGTACGGCGTTGGCGGCGACGGTCGGTACCGGTAATATCGTCGGCGTGGCGGGCGCGATCATCGTCGGCGGCCCGGGCGCGGTGTTCTGGATGTGGATCATCGCTTTCTTTGGCATGATGACGAACTATTCTGAGAACGTACTCGGTATCTATTACCGCAGAAAGAACAGCGCAGGCGAGTGGTCCGGCGGTGCGATGTACTACTTAAGAGACGGCCTTGGCGCGAAGAAAGGCTGTAAGGGCATCGGCGCGGTGCTGGCTGTCCTGTTCTCGATTTTCTGCTTCCTGGCGTCGTTTGGTATCGGCAACATGACGCAGGTGAACTCGATCTCCGGCAACATGGAATCCGTATTCGGTGTGCCGACATGGGTGACCGGTATCGTGGTTCTCGTTCTGGCAGGCCTTGTGATCGTCGGCGGCCTGAAGCGTATCGCATCGGTGACTGAGAAGATCGTGCCGTTCATGGTGATTCTTTACATAGTCGGTACGGTTGTGATCTTCTTTACCAATATTTCGCAGGTTGGCGCAGTATTTTCAGCCATTTTTAAAGGGGCGTTCGCACTGAAAGCAGCCGGCGGCGGCGTGATCGGCTACGGCATCAAGCTGGCGATCGAGCAGGGCATGAAGCGCGGCGTATTCTCGAATGAGGCTGGTCTTGGCTCCTCCGTTATGGTTCACTCGAACTCCAACGTCAGCGAGCCGGTTCGTCAAGGTATGTGGGGCATCTTCGAGGTGTTTGCGGATACCATTATCGTATGTACACTGACCGCGTTCGCGGTGCTTTCTTCCGGTCTGGTAGACCTGGAGACAGGCGAGACCGTGGCGGAGTATGCGGGAGTTGCTTTAACAAAGGCAAATATTGTTTCTCAGGTATTCTCGATGCATTTTGGTCAGATCGGCGCTGCGTTCGTGGCGATCGCGATCATGCTGTTCGCGTTCTCGACAGTCCTCGGCTGGAGTCATTATGGCACGAAAGCCTGTGAGTTCCTCTTCGGTGAGAAATATACCATCGTATACCGTGTCATCTTCGTGATTGCGATCTTCGGCGGTGCGGTCATGAGCGACAACCTTGCCTGGGATCTGGCGGATACTTTCAATGGACTGATGATGATCCCGAACCTGATCGGCGTGCTGGTGCTCTCTCCGCAGGTATACAAGATCACACAGAACTATGTGGATCGTGTACTGAGAGGAAAAGACGAAAAGCCGATGCTCTCTGCGTTCCCGGATATCCAGAAAGAGCAGGAAGAGAAGCTTAAAAGAGAGGGAGAGTAACTATTTGGGGCAGTTACGGGGAAGCCTGAGAAAAACGCCCCAAAAGGAGAAATGCGTATTAAGATTTTGTGCAAAACCGGTTGTAAAAGAATATGATGAAAAGCCGTCCGATGGGGCGGCTTTTCTTGACTGGTACACATCGTGTCTTGTCGATTCCGCCAATCGTCGGAAAAATATAACGCCAAACGTCGGAAAAACTACCACCGCTGAACAGATTGCTGCCAGCGTTTTATACATGGATGACCCGGAAAAAAAGGAACAGAATATTACAATGTCAGAGATAAGCCCCAAAAGACTTTTAATCGGTGCAGTGCCCAGGCTTATTGATGAATGGCAGCTTGCTCCAAAGCTTTGGGATATCATTCGCTTTGAGGTAGATTATCGAGATGGCCTCGGTCTGATTATACTTACCGGTTCGGCCGTCCCTGCTGACACAAAGGAGATTACCCATTCCGGTCTGGGCATTGGACCGAATGATCTCCTAAATGATCTGAAGACTTTTGGGTTCCTGTTTGAAACGCTTTGCATCCGGGATTTACGTGTTTTTGCGGATGCTCTGAATGGTGAAGTATATCATTACCGGGACAAGGAAGGGCAGGAATGTGATGCGGTCGTTCACCTGCGAAACGGCAGGTACGGCCTGATAGAAATCAAACTCGGCGGGGACAAACTGATCGAGGAGGGAGCCAGGAGCCTGAAATCCATGGAAGCAAAGCTTGATACGGACAGGATGAGAGTACCTTCTTTTCTTATGGTATTGACGGGTACCGGTGATTACGCATATCGTCGCCCGGATGGCGTATGCGTTGTGCCGATCGGGAGTTTGAAAAACTGAGTGCGTGGAGAAGTGTAAAGAAAGTGAAGATATCGTAACTATTCAGGACAGTACTTCGCACTTGCTGCGAAGTACGTATGAAAACGTATATTTTGTAAGGGAAAGCCCCATCGCGCAGCGATTCTGAATGGGCTTTCCCCTCGTAACTGTGAAGGTACTGAACAGTTACAAGATATCAAAATTGCCTGTGATTAAAAGTCAGTAAGAAATATGTAACTTTGTGGATATTGAACAGTTATGGATTTTCAGCCCTGGGTGTTATGCTCAGGGCTGTTTCCTCCACATCTGATTGTAAGGTTCACTCGATTTATCTGTGTCTGAGAAATCTTAAGTGAAATATTGAGACTGCATTCTGGCCGGTTTTACACCTGATCCGGGAACAGCTGCGTCCGGTATTTGGACAGTGCGGCGAGCAGGATTAGGCCAAAGATGCCGCAGGATATAACCTCGCCGGCAGTCACTGTTACAAAGGAAAACCACAGCGGCCGGATGCCGTAGCCGTACAGCAGGACAAGCGGTACAACGATCGCATTTGCCACGATAGGGGGGATTGGCGAGAGCCATTTACTGTGATGGCGCAGCGCATAGGTGCCGAGCGCGCCGATCAGCGTGGCGACCGGCCCGAATATGATATCAGGCAGGGCACAGCCAGTCAGAATGTTGGCAAGCAGGCAGCCGATGTAGAGCCCCGGTATAGCGGCAGGTGTGAAAAATGGCAGGATGGTGAGTGCTTCGGAAAAGCGAACCTGAATGTTGCCATTTGCAAGACCGAGTGCATTCGCGATGTACGTGAGCACAACGTAGAGTGCGGCAATGAGCGCCGCGTGCGTCAGGAACAGAACGCTCCGTGACTGGGGTGTTTGATTCTTCATTTCTTATTCTCTCCTTAGTTTTATTTTACGTCTGGATGGTTTCGAACAGACGGATCGGGCAGAGTGTACCGCTCGGGTTTTCTATGCCTTGTATTTGAGCTGCGCTCCTGTAAGTGGGATAGGAACTGTGTTATCTGCCACGCTGTTCAGTCTAACAGAAAAAAGAGGATTGTCAAGGAAAATAAAAATGTTACAAGACAAGGAGAAATATTACAGTTTCCCGATAAAGACTTAATAATTACATAATTTTTATGACGATTTCGTGTTGCCCTGTCAGCGGCTCTGTGGTAAGATGGCTGTGAGAAGTTAGCTGAATTCAAGGCTTTTGAGAGCCTTGGAGATGAATGAGAGTTGTTGTTATGAGACGGAAAAGTTTTTGACATAGTTTATAATTAACAGGAGCTGAGACGGGAACTGTAAGGCGGATGGTTTGAAACGGGAGCGATTAGCGATGATGAAAAACTTTAAGACGAAGCGGATGGTTGCCGCGATGATGGCATTGCTGCTGTGTGTATTGACACCGGCGGATGCTGTGCTTTGCGGCGCGGCGGGTGATGCGGAGAGTGCGGCTGAAGAGAGTGCTGAAGCGAATGCAGAGAACATGACGGAGGAAGCTGCTGAAACGGATGCAGAAGACACGACAGCAGACGATGAAGACGGGAAAACGGCTATTGCATCAGCGGATGAGAATGAGACTGTGGATAGCGGGACCGCGACAGTGGACGAAGATGAAAATACGGATTCTGAGATTGCGATTACGATATCAGATGAAAATGAGGACGCGGATACCGACACAGGGATTTCGATTGAGAGCATCGAAGAAGTCGTGAGTCTGGATGACGATGCAGAGGATGGCACAGCGGCTGTATCAGATGAGGAGGCGGCCAGCTATTCCGGCACATGCGGATCGTCCAGTGACACTTCTGCTGTGAAATGGACGCTGAGCGACGGCGTGCTGACGATCACGGGAAGCGGCGATATGGCGGACTACTCGGTATCGTCCTCAAAATATGCCCCGTGGTACAGCTATTGTACTACGATCACATCTGTTGTGATCGAGAGTGGTGTGACGTCCATTGGCGATTATGCTTTTATGAACTGTACGGCGCTTACATCTGTGAGCATTCCGGATACGGTGACCTATATTGGCGGTTATTCCTTTGGCGAATGTACGTCTCTGACTTCTGTTGTAATACCGGACAGTGTGACGACTATTGATGTTTATGCGTTTGTATACTGCACCAGCCTTTCCAGCGTGACGCTGTCTTCTTCATTGACGACGATTGCTGCGATGACGTTTGGCTGCTGTACCAGCCTGACATCCATTACGATACCGGACAGCGTGACAACGATAGAATATGATGCATTTAATTACTGTACCAGTCTGACGTCTGTTTCTATTTCAGCGGCTGTGATATCGATCGATGGGCTTGCTTTCAGCGACTGCTATGCCCTTTCCTCTTTTACAGTATCGGAGGATAATGCATATTATTCTTCTGAGGATGGGGTACTTTTTGACAAAGCGCAGACGACGCTGCTTCTTTACCCATGCGGGAAAACAGATACTTCTTATACCATTCCGTCTACCGTAACCACGATTGAGGAATATGCGTTTTATTATTGTGAGAATCTGACTTCCGTAACGATTCCATCCAGCGTGACCACCATTGGAGAATCTACTTTTGAGGGCTGCTCGGGGCTGACTTCCGTGACGATTCCTTCCAGCGTGTCTTCGATGGGGACGATGGTTTTCTGTGACTGTTCCGGATTGACGAGCGTTACTTTTGGAAGCGGGATGACAGAAATCCCGGATTATACGTTTGAATATTGTACCAGTCTGGCGGATATTGAGATACCGGGTACGGTTACATCTATCGGATATATGGCGTTTCGCGGATGTACTGCTCTGACGGCTGTTGATACCGGAAGCGGAGTAACTTCGGTGGATGATTACGCATTTTATAAATGTACGTCTCTGGCAACAGTGACTATCGGAAAAAACGTTGTGTCCATTGGTACTCTTGTTTTTGGCGGCTGCAGTGAGTTGGAGGCGTTTACCGTTGCAGATGGGAACACGACTTACTCCGCGGAGGACGGAGTGCTGTTTGACGCAGAGCAGACATCGCTGCTTCTTTATCCGATCGGAAAGTCGGATACATCGTATACCATTCCGTCCACCGTGACGACGATAGGAACGTACGGATTTTATGGGTGCACCAATTTGACGACGATTACAGTCCCAACAAGTGTGACGGCGGTGGAAGACTATGCGTTCAGCGGCTGCAAAAAGTTGACGGCGGTTTACTATGAAGGTTCCCAGACAGACTATGATGAGACGTATGCGGTAACGGTCGGCGCGGGCAATTCTTATTTTTCCAGTGTGTTGTATTACGCGCTTTTCGCGTGCAGCTATACGATTACAGAAAGTGGCTATACTTATGACGGCACGGCGATTGAGCCGACAGTTACCGTGACAGACGGTGATACGGAACTGGTGCAGGATACGGACTTTACGCTTTCCTACAGCGACAATACGGATGCGGGGACGGCATCCGTGACGATTGACGGTGCGGGCAGCTATTATGGGAGTATCGGGCCGTTGTACTATACGATCAGTGCGGCGGATTTGTCGAACGCGACGGTCACGCTTTCTGATACGAGTTACATTTACGATGGGGAGAAAAAGACTCCGACCGTGTCGGCGGTGACATTGAATGGCTCAACGCTGACGAAAAATACGGATTATTCGGTGTCCTACAGCGATAATATTGAAGTGGGAGAAGCGACAGTTATCATTACCGGTATTGGAAATTACTCGGGTACGACAACAGCGACTTTCTATATCTATCTGGCTGAGATTACGGAGGACGATGTGACGCTGTCCACCACGAGCTATACTTATGACGGGATGGCAAAGGAGCCAACTGTGACGGTTGAGGTGGACGGCACGGTGCTGACACAGAGCACAAGCGATACAGACGGGGACTATGCGGTTGCATATACTGATAACACAAGCGCGGGTACGGCGACTGTGACGATCACGGGTATCGGAAATTATACGGGTACGGTAGAAAAGACATTTAACATTAGTGCAGCGAGCGTGTCGGGCGCGACGGTCACACTCTCCGCTACAAGCTATACCTATGACGGGACGGCAAAGGAACCGACCGTGACGGTTGAGGTAGACAGCACGGTGCTGACACCGGGTACAAGCGATACAGACGGGGACTATACGGTTGCATATACTGACAACACAAGTGCAGGAACGGCGACTGTAACGATCACGGGTACCGGAAATTATACGGGGACCGTAGAAAAGACATTTACCATTAGCGCAGCAAGTGTGTCGGGAGCGGCGGTTACACTCTCCGCTACAAGCTATACCTATGACGGGACGGCAAAGGAGCCGACCGTGACGGTAGAGGTGGACGGCACAACGCTGACACAGGGCACAAGCGATACAGACGGGGACTATACGGTTGCATATATTGACAACACAAGTGCAGGGACGGCGACTGTGACGATTACGGGTACCGGGAATTATACAGGAACCGTGAAAAAACATTTACCATTAGCACAGCAAGTGTGTCGGGAGCGACGGTGACGCTGTCTGCCACGAGCTATACTTATGACGGGACAGCGAAGAAACCGACAGCGACAGTGAAAGTAAATGGTACGACGCTGACATCAGGCACGGATTACACGGTGTCCTACAGCAATAACACCAATGTGGGAACGGCGACTGTAACTATTACTGGCAAGGGGAATTACACCGGTACGGCGACAAAGACCTTTACAATCAACGCAGCAAGTGTGTCGGGAGCGACGATCACGCTTTCCGCTACGAGCTATATTTATGACGGGACAGCGAAGAAACCGACAGCGACGGTGAAAGTAAACGGTACGACA
>JAJBVD010000027.1:0-15151 GCA_020859985.1 Clostridiales bacterium | reverse complement strand
TTATGACGGGACAGCGAAGAAACCGACAGCGACGGTGAAAGTAAACGGTACGACACTGACATCAGGCACAGATTATACGGTGTCCTACAGTAATAATACCAATGCGGGCACGGCTACTGTGACGATCACGGGTAAGGGAAATTATACCGGCACGGCGACGAAGACATTTACGATCGCAAAAGCGAGCCAGACGATTACTGCAAAAGCCGCAGCTTCCTCTATTACGGCGGGGGCGACGACGAGCATAAGTGTGAGCGGGGCAAAAGGGACGGTTACTTATAAATCAGGCAACACTTCTGTTGCCACGGTAAGCTCAAGCGGTGTCGTGACGGCGAAGAGACCGGGCACAGTGACGATCACGGTGACGGCTGCGGCGACCTCGAACTACAGTGCGGCAAGTAAGACAGTGAGTGTGAAGGTAACGCTTGCATCCTGCAAGGTTTCCAGCCTGACGAACGTGACCAAAGGCGTTACGGTAGAGTGGAATCAGGTGATCGGAGCGTCCGGATACTATATTTATCGAAAAACGGACTCTGAAAGCTATCAACTGATCACGACGGTCACGGGTAATTCGACTGTGAGCTATACAGACACGGCGGTAAAAAGTAAGAATTGCATCAGCTATACCTACAAGGTGGTTGCATATTACGGCAGCGGCAGCAGTGTTACGAAGAGCGGATTTACGGCGAAGACGATCGTGCGCCTGAAGACGCCGACGCTTTCCAGAGTGAAAAACACAGCACCGAAAAAAGTGCTGGTGACATGGAAAAAGGTTACGAAAGTGACAGGCTACCAGATTCAGTATTCGTCAAGCTCCAGTTTCAGTACGAAAAAGACGGTGACGGTGAAAGGGTACTCAAAAGTCAGGAAAGTGCTTTCCGGGCTGAAAAAGGGGAAGACCTGGTATGTGCGAATCCGTACATACTATAAGACGAGTTCCGGGAAAACCTACTATTCTGCCTGGACGACGAAAAAGAAAGTCGCAGTAAAGAGATGAGAGAGAAAGTAACCGTAAAGATACTGAACAGTTACGAGAGGATCTGCAAGGAGGTCCATTATGAAAAAAACATCATTAAAAGAAAACAGGAAGAGATTGGCCGCTGCCGTTATGGCTGTCACATTATTTGCTCTCGCTCCGGCCAATGCAGCATTATGCTGTGAGGCGGATGCGTCGGAGGCTGCAATTCTGCTGACTTCGGATGAAGACACGGACACGAATACAGGAAGCTCGACAGCGGATGGGACAGCGGACGCGAATACAGGAAGCTCGACAGCGGATGGGACAGCGGACGCGAATGCGGGAATCTCAACGGCGGACGAAGGCGAGGATGCAGATGCCGGAATTTCGGCTATGGATGAAGACGAAAACACAGATGCGGATATTTTAACAGCAGATGAAGACGAGGACACAAATTCCGGAATTTCGACTGTGGATGAAGATGAGGATACAAATTCCGGAATTTCGACTATGGACGAAGGTGAGGATACGGATGCCGGAATCTCGGTCGAAGATATAGAAGATGTGACAGCGAGCACTTCAGAGGAAACCAGCGCATATTCCGGTACCTGTGGCTCTTCTGATGGGAATTCGGATGTGGCGTGGAGCTTGAGTGACGGCGTCCTGACCATCAGCGGCAGCGGCGCGATGGCAGATTACGATGCTTCGTCAACCTATGCTCCGTGGTTCAGCTATTGCACGACAATCACCTCGGTCGTGATCGAGAACGGCGTGACAACGATAGGTGATTATGCTTTTTTACATTGTACGGCGCTCACGTCGATAACTATTGCGGACAGCGTGACGGATATTGGATGTGCGGCTTTTTATGAATGCACGTCTCTGGTCTCTGTTATAGTACCGGATAGCGTGACGGCGATTGATGCTTATGCATTTTTATATTGCACCAGCCTTTCCAGTGTGACGCTTTCTTCGTCGCTCAAAGTGATCGATACGATGACATTCGGCTGCTGTACCAGCCTGACGTCTATTACGATACCGAACAGTGTGACGACGATAGAGTATGATGCATTTAATTACTGCACCAGTCTGACATCGGTCAGTATTTCGGCGGCTGTAACTTCAATCGATGAACTTGCTTTCAGCGATTGCTATTCACTTGCGTCGATTACGGTATCGGGCAGCAATGCGTATTATGCCTCCACGGACGGGGTACTTTTTAACAAGGCAAAAACAACGCTGTTGCTTTACCCATGTGCAAAATCGGGAACTTCTTATACGATTCCATCCACCGTGGCAACCATCAATGCGTATGCGTTTTATTACTGTGAAAATCTGACATCAGTGACGATTCCATCGAGTGTGACTGCCATTGAAGAATCTGCGTTTGAGGGATGCTCGGGGCTGACATCAGTGACGATCCCATCCAGTGTGACTTCGATGGGAAGCATGGTGTTTTATGATTGTTCTTCGTTAGCGAGCGTTACGCTCGGAAGCGGGCTGACCTCTATCCCGGATTATACATTTGAATATTGTACGGCTCTGACAGGCATCTCGATTCCGAGTACGATTACTTCTATTGGAGATAAAGCCTTTTACCGGTGTACAGCCCTGACAAGTCTGACGTTCGGCAGCGGGGTGACATCCATTGGCGATTATGCGTTTTATAAATGTACATCTCTTACGACGCTGACGATGGACGCTGCACTGACCTCGGTTGGGGATTATGCGTTTGAGGGCTGCAGTGCTCTTACAACTGTGTATTATCAGAGCACCGCAACCGACTGGGCTTCGATAAGTATCAGCTCTGACGGGAATGATTATCTGACGGGCGCCACGATTTATTACAGTCTTTCGGCGTGTACGATTTCTCTTTCGGAGACCAGTTATATTTACGACGGTACAGCAAAAACGCCGACAGTCACTGTGACAGACGGCAGCACGGCATTGACAGAGGGTTCGGATTATTCAGTTGTATATAATAACAATGTAAATACTGGTGAAAATACGGCGACGGTTACTCTTACAGGTGCGGGGAATTATACCGGTACGGTGACAAAAACTTTTTCCATTTACAAGGCAAGCCTTTCATCAGCGACCGTAACGCTTTCTGTTTCGAGCTACACTTATGACGGGACAGCGAAGACTCCGACTGTCACGGTAACAATAAGCGGTACGACGCTGACGCAGGACACAGATTACACAGTTGTGTACAGCAACAATACAAGCGCGGGTACGGCGACCGTTAAAATTACCGGCAAAGGGATATACACCGGCACAGTGACAAAGACTTTTACCATTGCAAAAGCGAGTCAGACGATCACGGTAAGCACAGCATCCTCCTCTATTTCCACGGGTTCCACGACGACTGTCGCGGTGAACGGCGCGGTGGGGACAGTGACTTATACGTCGAGTGACAAAACCATCGCAACGGTCACTTCGAGCGGTGTAGTAACCGGACAGAAGCCTGGGACGGTGACGATTACGGTGACGGCCGCGGGAACCTCAAACTATAACGCCGCGGCGGGCAAGACAGTGAGCATCAAAGTGACGCTTGCCTCCTGCACGGTTTCCAGCCTGACGAATGCAACCAAAGGAATCACAGTAAAATGGAATCAGGTGACCGGAGCGACCGGCTATTATGTCTATCGAAAGACAGGCTCCGGGAGCTATAAACTGATAAAAACGATTAAGAAAAATTCGACTCTGAGCTATACAGATACGGCTGTAAAAAGCAAAAACCGTATCAGCTATACTTACAAGGTAGTTGCTTATTACAGCAGCAATAGCAGCACGGTAAAGAGCGCTTTTACGGCGAAAACCATCGTGCGGCTGAAGACACCGACGCTTTCCAGTGTGAAAAATACTTCTGCCAAAAAGCTGACAGTGAAGTGGAAGAAGGTCTCGAAGGTAACCGGATACCAGATTCAGTATTCGACCAGCTCCAGCTTTACGACCAGCAAGACCACGACGGTAAAAGGGTACTCAAAGGTCAGCAAGGTACTGTCGAATCTGACGAAGGGCAAAAAGTATTACGTGCGGATTCGCACATATTATAAGACGAGCTCCGGGACAATCTATTATTCCGCGTGGACGTCGAAAAAAGCAGTGACAGTAAAGAAGTGAGTTTGGAATCGGACATCATGATTAAAATTGACTTAATTACCGGATTTTTGGGTGCGGGAAAAACGACTTTTATAAAAAAATACGCGGCATATCTGATCGGGAAGGGGCAGAATATCGGAATTCTGGAGAACGACTACGGCGCGGTGAATGTAGATATGATGCTGCTGCATGATCTGATGGGAGAACAATGCGAGCTGGAGATGGTTGCGGGAGGCTGTCACAGGGACTGCCATCGCCGCCGGTTCAAATCCAAGCTGATCGCGATGGGAATGTGCGGATACGACCGCGTTCTGGTCGAACCTTCCGGTATCTATGATGTAGACGAGTTTTTCGATGTTCTGCAGGAGGAACCGCTGGATCAGTGGTATGAGATTGGCAATGTGATCGCGATTGTGGATGCGAAGCTTGAGCCGGATTTATCAGCCGAGGCGGATTACCTGCTGGCATCGGAGGTGGCGAACGCGGGCTGTGTGGTCATGAGCAAAAGTCAGAGTGCCTCCGGGGAAGATATTCGGGAGACGGTAGCGCACCTGAACCGGGCATTAGAGTCTGTGCGGTGCGGGCGAAGATTTGCAATGGAAACGTCTCCCTGCCAGAATACGACGGAAACAGGCTGTGATGCCCGTGAAAATAATCGTTCACATTTGGGCAGCACGAAAGATATTTTAATCAAAGACTGGGATACCTTTCAGTCCGGGGACTTTGAAAAACTCATCACCTGCGGATATGTGAGTGAAAGCTATCAGAAAATGAGCGAGGATGAAGAAACGTTTCAATCGGTTTATTTTATGAATGTCCGTAAGCCAATAGAACAGCTGCGGGAGGCGGTCGCGGACATTTTTGCTGATCCTGCCTGCGGAGATGTTTTTCGGGTGAAGGGGTTCTTTTGCGAGGAGGAAGAACCGGAAATTTTGGGATTATCTTCAACGGCAGAATCGTCAGCGGCGCAGGAAATGCCGGTACATGGTACACCAGAGAAACAAAAACAATGGTTGCAGCTCAACGCGACGCGCAGCAGAATCACGCTTGAACCGATCAGCGAAGGACAGGAAGTCCTCATAGTGATCGGGGAGCATCTGGATGAGGGGACAATCCAAAGAAAGCTTGAGGGGGATACCGCCAATACAAATTAAAACAATCTATGGGGGATGTGCAAGGAAGCGCATCCTTTTTATATGTAAAAAACGCTTCGCGTTTGGAGCGATTCTCTTGTCAGATTCCAGTAAGTATGTTAGAATTCGCAAGAGAGAAAAGAATCTGTTGTGAATAGTAACAAAGTGATTACTGTTGCGTGGAATTCCCGTCTCTGGCAGGAAAACAGACGGAAGGCTCAGAGGCGATACAGGAGGGCTTAAATGAGCAAAGTAAGAAGAGTGTACGTGGAGAAAAAGGACAGTTTTGCGGTTGCGGCTAAGGGACTGGAGCACGAGATCAAAAGCTATCTGGGGGTACAGGGACTGAAAAAGGTTCGGGAGCTGATCCGCTATGATGTGGAGAATTGTTCCGACGCTGTGTTTGAGGAGGCCTGCCGGACAGTATTTTCCGAGCCGCCGGTGGATGATTTATATAAGGAAGAGTTTCCGCTATCCGAGGGAGAGCGGGCGTTTGCGGTGGAATATCTGCCGGGGCAGTTTGACCAGCGGGCGGATTCCGCGGAGCAGTGCGTGAAGTTTTTAAATGAGGAAGAGAAGCCGGTTATTCGCTCCGCGACGGTGTATGTGGTGTCCGGAGAGCTTTCTGATGCGGAATTTGAGGCGATCAAGCATCACTGCATCAACCCGGTGGATTCCCGTGAGGCCGGATTTGAGAAGCCGGAGACGCTGGTAGCGCAGTTTGACGAGCCTGCAGATATTGCAGTGTTTGATGGTTTTACCTCGATGGAAGAGAGCGCGCTGAAGGAGCTGTATGATTCGCTGAATCTGGCGATGACATTCCGCGATTTTCTGCACATTCAGAACTATTTTGCCGGTGAGGAGCACCGCGACCCGACTGTGACGGAGATCCGTGTGCTGGATACCTACTGGTCAGATCACTGCCGCCACACGACGTTTTCCACGGAGATTCAGGATGTGGCATTTGACGAGGGCTTTTATCGTGCCCCGATTGAAAAGACCTACGAGCAGTATCTGGCAGACCGCAAAGAGATTTTTAAAGACAGAGAAGATAAGTTCCCCTGCTTGATGGATCTGGCGACACTGGCTGCGCGCAAGCTGAAAAAAGAGGGCAAGCTGGACGATCAGGAAGAATCGGACGAGATCAATGCCTGCAGCATCGTGGTGCCGGTGGAGATCGAGCGGGATGTAACCACCACAGAAGAGTGGCTGGTGAATTTTAAAAATGAGACACACAATCATCCGACAGAAATCGAGCCGTTCGGCGGCGCGGCAACCTGCCTTGGCGGTGCCATCCGCGACCCGCTTTCCGGGCGTACTTATGTCTATCAAGCGATGCGCGTGACCGGCGCGGCGGACCCGACGGCTCCGGCTTCGGAGACTTTAAAGGGTAAGCTGCCGCAAAAGAAGCTGGTGCGCGAGGCGGCGCACGGTTACAGCTCTTACGGCAACCAGATCGGTCTGGCGACCGGTTATGTAAAAGAGGTCTATCATCCGAACTATGTGGCGAAGCGCATGGAGATCGGCGCGGTGATGGCAGCTGCTCCGAGAAGCGCAGTCATTCGTGAGAATTCCGATCCGGGCGATATCATCATCCTGCTTGGCGGGCGCACCGGGCGTGACGGCATCGGCGGCGCGACGGGTTCCTCCAAGGTGCATACGCAGGCTTCGATCGAGGTGTGCGGCGCGGAGGTACAGAAAGGAAACGCGCCGACAGAGCGCAAACTGCAGAGACTGTTCCGCCGTCCGGAGGCAAGCCATCTGATTAAAAAATGCAACGACTTCGGCGCGGGCGGCGTGTCGGTAGCCATCGGCGAGTTGGCGGACGGCCTTCGTATTGATCTGGATAAGGTGCCGAAGAAATACGCGGGTCTGGACGGCACGGAGATCGCGATTTCCGAGTCGCAGGAGCGCATGGCGGTGGTCGTGGACCCGAAAGATGCAGATGAATTTATGAAATATGCCGCCGAGGAAAACCTTGAGGCGACAAAGGTAGCGGTCGTGACGGAGGAACCGAGGCTGAGGCTGTTCTGGAGAGGAAAAGAGATCGTCAATATTTCGAGGGCATTTCTCGATACGAACGGCGCGCATCAGGAGACAAATGTGGCCGTAGAGATGCCGTCGGAGAGTGAGAAATATTTTGTCCGGGAGGAAGTGGGCGATGTCCGTGAAAAATGGCTCTCCACACTCGCGGATCTGAACTGCTGCTCGCAGAAAGGGCTTGTGGAGATGTTCGACAGCTCCATCGGCGCAGGCTCGGTGCTGATGCCGTACGGCGGAAAATATCAGCTGACTGAGACGCAGGCGATGGTGGCGAAGCTTCCGGTGATGGACGGCAAAACGCATGCGGTGACGATGATGAGCTATGGCTTTGACCCGCAGCTTTCGAGCTGGAGCCCGTACCACGGGGCAGTTTACGCGGTGACAGAATCCATCGCACGCATTGTAGCAAACGGCGGCGAAGCGGACAAGAGCCGCTTTACGTTCCAGGAATATTTCCGCCGCATGACCGAGGATCCGAAGCGCTGGAGCCAGCCGTTCGCGGCGCTGCTCGGCGCGTATGACGCACAGATTGGCTACGGACTTCCGGCGATCGGCGGCAAGGACAGTATGTCCGGCTCCTTTACGCTTGCGGATGACGCCAGTGCAGGGAGCGGTAACGGTGCGCAGGATGCAGCAGACGGTTCTGCAGCGTCCGCACAGATGCGTGAGATCGACGTTCCGCCGACACTCGTCTCATTTGCGGTGGACGTGGCGGACGACCGGACCGTGATCACACCGGAGCTGAAAAAAGCCGGAAGCAAGCTGGTGCTGCTGCGGATTGCAAAGAATGAATACGATCTGCCGGAGTATCAGCAGGTGCTTGACCAGTACCGGAAATTCCATCAGGATATCGAGGCGGGCAACATCATTTCCGCCTATGCGCTGGATGGCAGCGGTCTGGCGGCGGCGCTCACAAAGATGGCATTCGGCAACGGCCTCGGCTTTAAGATCGAGCACAGTGTGGATGAGAGAGACCTGTTTACGGCAGGATTCGGCGATATCGTTGCGGAGGTTCCAGACGGCGCGGTTGGAAAACTGGCGATTACCTACACTGTGATCGGCGAAGTGACGGATACCGGCGTTCTGGAATACCGCGATGTGAAGATTCCGATGGATGAGGCGTACAAGGCATGGACGGGTACGCTGGAGAAGGTGTTTAAGACGGATTCCGGTATTCCGACTGTCGGCGGCGGCCTGGACATCGACGGCAATCCGGTGAACGGTCCGAGAAGCTATTTCTTTGCAGGAAGAAAAGATTCCGGCGGAAGAATGACGGAAAAAGGCGTATGGCAGCTCGGTGAGGGCAATCTGTACGTCTGCAAACATAAGGTGGCGAAGCCGCGCGTATTTATCCCGGTCTTTGCCGGTACGAATTGCGAATATGACAGCAAAAAAGCGTTTGAGCGTGCGGGAGCGGAGGTGGATGTGCAGGTATTCCGCAACCTCTCAGCACAGGATATCCGCGAATCCGTGGATGTATTTGAGAAAGCAATCAGTCAGGCGCAGATCATCATGTTCCCGGGCGGATTTTCCGCAGGCGATGAGCCGGACGGCTCCGCGAAGTTTTTCGCGACCGCGTTCCAAAACGCGAAGATCAAGGAAGCTGTGATGAAGCTTTTGAATGAACGCGATGGTCTGGCACTGGGTATCTGCAATGGCTTCCAGGCACTGATCAAGCTCGGTCTCGTGCCGAACGGCGAGATCACCGGCCAGACGGAGAATTCTCCGACGCTGACGTTTAATACGATCGGCCGCCATATTTCGAAGATGGTATATACAAAGGTGGTCAGCAACAAATCTCCGTGGCTGGCAGGCGCCGAACTGGGCGGTGTTTATACGAATCCGGCGTCCCATGGCGAAGGCCGTTTTGTAGCGAGCAAGGAATGGCTGCTTCGTCTGTTTGGCAACGGACAGGTGGCGACGCAGTACTGTGACATCAATGGCAACGTGGACGTAAGCGATGAGATGTGGAACGTCAACGGTTCCTATTTTGCGATCGAGGGCATCACCAGCCCGGACGGAAGAGTGTTTGGCAAGATGGCGCACGCGGAACGCCGCGGAGAATCTGTGGCAGTCAACATTTACGGAGAACAGGATCTGAAGATCTTTGAGTCAGGCGTAGCGTATTTTGCTTGAGAAAGTGTTGTGAATAGGCAGCCTCAGGATATGCCTGCGTATCAGGGGGCTGCCCATTAAACGGCTTTTTCATAACGGTGGAAAATCAAATGAAAAAGAAGCTTAGAGCAGACAGTGTAGATGAATTATTTGAAATAGTAAAAGCCGTGCAGAACGGGGAAGAACCGGAGGAGTACGCGAAGCGGAAGCGTGAGGAAGCACTCAGAGCAGAACATGAGGCGGAAGAAGCTGAGAAGCGGAAGCGCGAGGAGGCACGTGCGGAGGCGGAAGCCGCAAGGCAGAAGCGCAAAGAAAAACGTGCAGCAGAACGTGAAGCGGAAGAAGCCGAAAAGCGCAGACGTGAGGAAGCAGCAAAGCGGAGGCGCGAGGAAGAATATGAGCAGGCCGCGAAGCGGAAACTCGGGGAAGAACAGGAATATGAGGCTGCTGATCAGATCGTCCATGAAAAAAACGCTGCGCGTTTGAGCGATTCGGATGAGGAAGATTTTGAGCGGATGCTGGAG
The DNA here is from genome assembly GCA_020859985.1 of Clostridiales bacterium. Taxonomy (GTDB): domain Bacteria; phylum Bacillota; class Clostridia; order Lachnospirales; family Lachnospiraceae; genus Choladousia. The sequence goes on along the minus strand of JAJBVD010000027.1, from coordinate 5,273 downwards.
GAAGGCCCGGAAGAAGATTTTGGCAGTTTGAAATCGGCGGCGCAGGGCATTACAGAACGTCTGAAAGCGGTGGGGAGCTTTCTCGGAGAGAAGAGTCAGGAAGCACGGGAAACACTGAGCGGATGGCAGAAAAGTGTTCTGGAAAAACGGACATCGCCTAAGGAAAAGCACACAGTGCAAAATGAAGAGCACACTGTGCAGCGGGAAGCAGTGAATGAGAGTCATGCGGATGCTGCGAAGCCGTCTGCGGGCAAGAATACGCTGTCTGGGTCAGAAGTACATACGAATGAAAATTCTTCCGAAAGTCCAGCTTCAGACGGAGACCGCACACGAGAACTTGGCCGGGTTCGCTTGGCAGATATTGAAAAGGAACCTGTCGGAAAAACAAGAAGACGCTATGGCGCGAAATCCGTTTCGGAAGAATCAGAGACGATTGGAAACCGGATCCTTCACAGTCTCCATATGGATTCAGCCGTAGAAAATCAGGAGGAACATGCAGCCGGAGCAGGAGTTCATCATGTCCTGCAGCGGATGTCTTCTGATCCGAAGCAGAAGGATGCTGAGGAAATCAGGCAGAATCAGGATGAGATAGATGCAGATTCTATAGATCTGGATACAGTTCAGATTCTGGACCGGCTGCTGGATGGGCATGCTGCGCAAACTGAAGAAGCGACGGAGCAGTCGGCGGCAGAAAACACTTCTGCAAAAGGAACCGAAGTGCCGGAGCCGGAAAAAGCTTCTGCAACAGGGAGCGAGGTGCCGGAGCCAGAAAATGGTTCCGTAACAGGGACCGAAGCTCCGGAGGCAGAAAACACTTCTGCAAAAGCAGCCGGAGCATCGGGAATCGTATCTTTGGTGAAAAAAGCTCTTTTTGGTGCAAAGAGGCGAACGGTTGTGATTGGTTCAGCTGCGGCGGTTGTGGTTTTCATTGTTATCGTGGCGGCGGGCATGCTGCACCGTGCTTCACTGCTTCAGGAAAAACGGAAGTATGTGACAGCGGATGATGGGCTGATCGTCACTGTAGAGAACCAGCCGACCGAATGGTGTAGCTCGTGCGAGCTTAAAATGAAGGTTTCTGTAAAGAGCGGCGCGATCTCTTCGATTGAGATGGATGGTATTGCTGTACAGCCGGATGAGCAGGGATATGTGACGACGGAAGTGCAGAGCACGCCGCTTGAAGTCAATGTGACTACTGAGAACGGGACGTTAGCTGCGAGCGTAGAAATTCCAATGCTGGATATAGACGCGCCAACGGTTACGGCGGATATTTCCGGAGGCCAGGTCGTACTGGCTGCAACGGACACGCGTTCCGGTGTGGCTCAGATTCAGTATGCCGTAGTACGGGATGACGACTGGCTGCAGCTTCCGCAGTATCAGCAGTACAGTGAGCCATTTGCCTTTGAAGAAGACTGCCTCTATTATTTCTATGCGATCGATCAGGCCGGGAACTGCAGCACACCGCTTGTTTCAAATATGGTGACGGCGCAGTCCATCACGCTGAGTGAGAATGAGGTGACTCTTTATCCGGAGGGAACGGTGCTCATAGAGGCGGAAGTGAATCCCTCAAACGCGCTTCTGACAAATCTGCGGTTTGAAAGCTCTAATACTGAGGTGGCTGTCGTCAGCAGCGTCGGTCTTGTGACAGCTGTGGCAGAGGGAAGCGCTCTCATAAAAGTAACTGCGGATGGAGTCGACATGGCGACTTGTACTGTGAATGTGGTTACGGAATCGGTGATCACTGTCAGCGCGATTGGCGACTGTACACTTGGTACCTACAAGGGGTCGGTGACATCGACAAGCTTTGACACGTACTATTCCATGTATGGCGCTACATGGTTCTTCCAGAATGTTAAGGATATACTTTCAAATGACGATGCCACATTTGCAAATCTGGAAGGCCCTCTGACAGATTCAACAGATGCTGCAGATAAAACCTACGCCTTTAAGGGAGATCCTTCCTATACAGAAATTCTGCAGGACGGTTCGATTGAAGTCGTGACGCTTGCAAATAATCACAGCAGTGATTACGGTTCTCAGGGTCTGGCTGATACCAAAGAAAACCTGACAGAAGCCGGGATTGATTACTGTACGGGAGATACCATCGCGTATCAGGAGATATCCGGAGTAAAGACAGCTTTTATCGGCATTTACGAGCTGGCTTCCGGGCTGGAATGTGAGACACAGGTGCGGGAGACAATCGCTGATGCACAGTCCGAGGGCGCACAGCTGATCATCGTTGCGTTCCACTGGGGATCAGAAAAAGAAAATTACGCGGATGAAATACAGCAGTCTCTTGCGCACACGGCCATTGACTGCGGGGCAGATCTGGTTGTCGGCCATCATCCGCATGTCCTGCAGGGCATTGAGAAATACAATGGCAAATACATTGTGTACAGTCTCGGTAATTTCTGCTTTGGAGGCAATTCCAATCCTTCCGATAAAGACACGATGATCTTCCGTCAGACGTTTACAGTCACGGCGGATGGAGTGACATTGGACGATGATATTGAGATCATACCCTGCACACTTTCCTCTGCTTCCGGCTACAATGACTACCGTCCGACCCCGGCAACCGGTACGGCTGCGGACGAGATTATGGAACGGATCAACGAATACAGTGCAGAATTTGGAGAAATTACATATACTGCTTCAACAGGTTTAGAGGATGCTGTGTGAGGAAACGCCTTCATGTGTATGGAAGTTGTATGAAGTTGTATGAAGCTGTATGGAAGCGTAAACAGATGGAACAATGTGCCTGGACTGGGAACGTATACTTTTCCCGGTCCGGGCATTTTTCTGCTCCGGGGCAGCCTTTTACCGCATGCAAATGACACGATTTGTTGCATTTGATTTAATTGTGTTGAAAAAATAAAATTTGTATGATACCATCCTGTATAAGACCGATAAAAACGGAGCTTAAAAAGGAGGAAATGTATGAAGCAGGTATTAAAAGAAAAGCAGGTTTATTGCTTTACAATGGAAAGCGGGCACTGTCTTTTTGCGGATGAGAGAGACAAAAAGCATATGCTTGATCTTGTCGGAGAAATCCGAAAAAGAAACAACTGGGATCTTTATGCGTACTGCATTATGGATAACGCCGCATATTTTGTGATCGGAGCCAATCAGATTACGCAGGCGGTGCGCGAGCTTCAGAGCGCGGTCCTAAATTTGCTGCGGCATGGCATTTACGGGCAGAACCGGAGAAAAGCCGGCGTGGAACTTTCAACTCACACAAAAAGGCTGGCTACATTTGTTCAGATTGCGGACTGCTGCAGGGAGATACACAGAATTCCTCTGAGGCAGGGGTATGTGAAACGTCTGGAGGATTACTGGTGGAGCAGCTATCCAGTCTACGCAGGCGTTCACAGATGGGAGCCGCTTATTCCGGGAATGCTGTTTCTGTATAATTCGGATGCTCCATCCGCGGTATGGGATGGCGGAGCCGATATAAACGTATAAAACGTGTATCATATGCGCACAGGTACATAAGGAACCATGACAGCTTACGCTGTTTGCGCCTGACGCGAACGAGCTGCCGCTCGATAATATAAACGAATCAAAAGTAAAAATGTGACGAGTTTCCGATAAAAACCTTAAAATTCTTAAAAAAAATGAAAGGCTGTGACAAAAGGTGGAAAAGGTGATATGATAGGGTGCATTGCAGAGACAGAGTCTTTAAGACATAAGATTGCGTAAGATATTAGGCGGCATAACAACTAAGCTGCAAAATGGCATAAAATGGCTGTATACAAATTCAGCTAATGGAGATGGGATATGAATATGCAAAAGGTCAAGGCATGGTTTCGCAGGTATCCGCTGATGATTGCTGTGTGTTATCTGGTTTTTTATCTGGCAGCATTTCATTGGCTTGAAGAGAACATCGTACCGAAGTATATCATTCACTGCAAGCTGGACGAACTGATCCCGTTCTGCGAGGTTTTTATTATTCCCTATATATTCTGGTTTCCATACATAGGCGGAGCGTTTCTCTGGTTCAACCGCCGGGGCTGGGATGATTACAAAAAGCTCTGTCAGATGATTTTTTCGGGTCTGACGATCTGTCTGGTCATTTATTATGTATTTCCGACCGGGCTGAATCTTCGTCTGGCCTCGCAGCCTCATGAGACTGGAGCCCTGTACAACCTCGTGGTGATGCTTCGCGCGATCGATACGCCGACCAACGTATGTCCCTCCGTCCATGTGATGAACACCGTGATGGTGTTTCAGGCAGTTTGCAGTCTTGAGAATCTCAGGCACAGACGACTTACGATCGCGGTACATTTTGTTATCATGATATTGATATGCGCATCTACCGTCATGCTGGATCAGCATTCTATCATAGACGTGGTGTGCGGTGCAATGATGAGTTTTGTTATCCATGGTCTGGTGTATAAGGTGGAGTGGAAGGCAGAACTGTCCCGCAGAAAGGAACGGGCGGGATTGCGCCGAGTTTCATGAAAAAGGCGCTGTGCGCGAGCTTCCGCGCAAGGCCTGCAAAAAGCAAAAGCGTGCGCATAGTTTCAGCACGCATAGTTTCTAAAAAAAGTGCTTGACTTTACCAGATGAACAGTATTATAATAGCAAAGCGAGTCATCCGAAGGGCGGCTCGTGAATATGGGGTCTTAGCTCAGCTGGGAGAGCATCTGCCTTACAAGCAGAGGGTCATAGGTTCGAGCCCTATAGGCCCCATAGATAAAAGAATAGTGAGCGATTTTTATAACATATATCGCTTTCTATCATATATGGCGGAATAGCTCAGCTGGCTAGAGCACACGGTTCATACCCGTGGTGTCGAGAGTTCAAGTCTCCCTTCCGCTACGATTGAGTCCCGGGAACCCGCTTATTTGGCGGCTTCCCGGGTTTTCTTTTTTTCTGAAATTCCGAGGGCAATCAAAAAGGCAATCAAAGGCAATCAAACCAGAAGCAAACTTAAATAAATTTATAAGAAAGGGAAGGCGTCCTAATTCTATTGCTATTATCGTATCACTGAAAAGGAAGTAAAGCAGCAGCGAGAATTGCGGCTTTACTTCCTTTTTGGTTCTTATGGTTGATGCGTCGCAGATTTACTATTTTCGGCTTCGCCTTCAGAGGCTGCTGTACATTAACCTGGGAAATACCGTCCTATGCCTCTTACTGGGGAACCTTTGGTGCAGGAATGGAAAAGACAGTGTCCGAACTGGTTTGTCTGACTGTACAGCTGGCTGCAGCATTCTCCCTAGATGCTTTTTTGTATGTATCCGGCTCTTACGGTTGTAACGGCTCCATCCGCTTGA
>JAJBVD010000026.1 GCA_020859985.1 Clostridiales bacterium | reverse complement strand
ATAACACAAACTGGTGTTCCCTTTTTACTTTTCCTACAATAATTTTACGCTGACTTTTCTCTGAGTTTCCACTGGATTAAAAAAGAGCATTAAAAAAGCCTGCGTCAGTCACCAAAGTAGATGGCGATGACGCAGGCTCAAGTAAGCAACTGCCCTCCTTCTTATGAAATTACCACACCCAGATTCGGTCAAATCTTATCGGATAAGAAACTCTACTTGATTCTTCGAGTTCGGCGGTTCCTTCACGCATAAAGGAGAGAAATTTTGAAAATTGAAAATCGCTCAAACCGCCAAAAGTCCAGTAAAATCAATGGTTTCTCTGGTTGTCGTTATTATAATCCACTTGCCGGAAAGCTTGATGAGGTTGCGTGCGAGCGTATCAATCTTGACAGGTTCGCCCATATCGAGCACAAAGATCTCGCCTCCCCAGGCGTAGGTGCCGGCCTGCAGGACGAGGCTGACTGCCTCCGGGATGGTCATGAAAAAGCGAGTGATCTCCGGATGGGTCACTGTGACCGGCCCGCCCGCTTCGATCTGCTTCTGAAAACGGGGGAATTACGGAACCATTGCTGCAGAGAACGTTGTTTGATATGTTTCTGATTTAGTTTCTTCTGATTTGATTTTTTCTAATTGGTTTTTGTTGATGCGGATCGCTACATTATTGTCAGCAATGCTTCTACATCTTCTCTTTTCGTAGCCCAGCTTGTCGCAAAACGATAAACGGCATGTGTCTCGTCCGTTCGTTCCCAGAAGCTTAAGACGACGTTTGCTTTGAGGCGTTCTGCCTCGGCATCTTCTATAATGAGGAATTGCTGGTTGGTCGGCGATTCCAGATAGAAACGGCAGCCTTTATGACGAAAGCCTTTTTTTAAGAGTTCGGCCATCTCGATGGCGTGACGGCTGATCTTATAATACAGGTTGTCCGTAAACAACGTATCAAACTGGATGCCCAGAAGGCGTCCTTTGGCCAGAAGCGCTCCCTGCTGCTTTACCATGGTCATGAAATGGCGCGGTGTGTTGTGTCTGGTGAATACGACGGCCTCCCCGCACAGCGCTCCCACTTTGGTACCGCCGATATAAAAGACATCGCAAAGATCAGCAATCACAGGCAGTGTGACGTCCGTGTTATTACTTGCGAGCGCGTAACCAAGACGTGCGCCGTCCATATAAAGAGGAAGCTTATATTCCCGGCAGAGCGCCGCCAGCTCCTCCAGTTCTTTTTTGCTGTAGAGGGTGCCGTATTCTGTGGGATGTGAGATGTAGACCATTCCCGGAAATACCATGTGTTCGTGGTTCTCGTCCTGCCAGAAGCCCTCCAGATATTCCTGCAGATCATCCGCACGAAGCTTTCCCTGATGCTGCGGCAGAGGCAGTACTTTATGGCCGTGGGCCTCTATGGCTCCGGCTTCATGAAGGCTTACATGGCCGGTCCGGGCCGCCACCACGCCTTCATAGGGTCTGAGCATAGTGTGAATGACGATCATATTGGTCTGCGTGCCTCCCACAAGGAAATGTACCTCCGCGTCCGGATTTCCGCAGGCTTCTTTTATCTTCGCCTTCGCACTCTCACAGTAGGGGTCGGCTCCATAGCCCGTCACCTGCTCCATATTTGATTCGATGAGTCTCTGCAGTATTTTTTCATGAGCGCCTTCTATGTAATCGCTTTCAAATGACAGCATACCATTGTCTCCTTTCCACAATCTGCTTTTTCTATAGTGGCTTAATAAATTCTCCGAACTATACCTTTGCCGCATAAACCTCATACGCTTCATTCAGCCAGGCGATCGCCTCCTCGAGTCCTTCCTTTGAGGTCTCGAAGGTCTGATATGTTTTCTGTTCCTCCGGCGTGCATTCCCAGCAGTATGGCTGCGGATAAGTGGCTGCCGTCAGCTGGCCATCCTTTATGAATAAATTGTAGCGCATTTCTTTGCAGCTTCCCGTGAAATTTCTTTTTTTCAGGAAGTCCAGAGAGATCTGTCCTTTGAGTACGATGTATGGCTGTTCCATTCTTTCCCGCATCCTTTCTTTCTCATGCATTGTGGTTCGCCGGTCGCCCTGATTCCGTGGATTGTACGACCTGACAGAACATTGGCAGAACAGTCTGCGGCGAAATAGCCGCGCAGATTCACAATACATTTTCATCATACACAACTTTCATCCTCTTTGCAAGAATCACCGCAAAAAAAGCCATCCGTGCGCAAAAAACGGAATGACTTTATTCGATGGCGGTGGTATAATGTGACTTATTGGAACAGGGACGCTCTGGCGGTTGGATTTTGCAGGCGTCCAAGGCACTGGCGACGGATTCGGGCGTCACCGGAAGGAGTCCGAACCAGGTGACACCGATCTGGTATGAGCAGACGCCGTTGGCTCGGTCGGAGAACCAGAGCATACGCGCGTCCCGGTTGTTGCGGCGGATCTGCTCCGCGACTTCGCGTCCGCGGGCTCCGGGTACGGCTGCCAGCATGATCAGACAGGGATTCTGCTGCACAAATTTCAGATAGTCCGGCAGCGCATCAGCTCCGATGTAGGAGTGCACAAGCGGCCACTCGCCTCTGTCGTACGTGGCTTTGCGCAGAAAAAGCTCGAGACCGGCGATGTCCTTTTCCTGATCTGCGTATATGACATACCGCACCATGTGCTCACCTCCCTGTGACCGCATTGTCTGCCTATTGCTGTATAGATTGCTATATGGATTGTTTGTGCGCTGCCGCTCACAGAGTTTGCGTGCCGCCGTTCAAGGCAATCCTGTACTATTGCCCGAATCGCCTGAATCCGTTTTTTGCTGCGTTACTGTCCGTAATCGTTTACGTTTTATACTTTACCGTTTCCGGACATAAAATACAAGGGATGCGTGGCAAACGGTCGTTTTTTCAGTTAAACGGTAAGCCCGGAAAGGAGTTCCCATGCATTTTGCCATTGTGGAGGATTTGAAGTCCGATCAGGAGAATCTGATCAGTCACATCCGGGAGGACTGCGCCGCGCATCAGGAGAGTGTGGATCTGTCCGTCTACGAGAGCGGCGAGGCGTTTCTGAAGGATTTTCGCCGGGGCTTCTGCAGCGCTGTTTTTCTGGATATTATGCTGAAGGGTGAGATGACAGGGCTGGATACCGCCTGGAAAATACGTGAAGCGGACGAGGAGATCCCGATTATTTTTACGACGACGGAGCGGGACTTTGCGCTGGAGAGCTACGGGGTGCATGCCATGGATTTTCTGGTCAAGCCTGTGCAGGCAGGCGCGCTTTCCTGGTGTATGAAGCGGCTGCGCGATGTGCTGGCCGCGCCCGTTGTCCTGACGGTGCGCGTCGTTCTGGAGGATCGCACGGTGGCGAACCGCATGATCCCTCTGGATGAGATCCTGTACATAGAGTCGATGCGGAACGGGATTGTGCTCCACACCAGAAAAGAGGCGTATCGAAGCGCCCAGACCTACGCGGATATCGTCCGCCAGCTGCCGGATTCAGGCCGTTTCTATGAATGCAGCCGGGGGCTGACCATTAATTTTTCCTTCGTATCCACGATCGCGGAGAACGGGGAGATCGTACTTCGTACCGGAGACCGGCTTTTCTGCAGCCGGAGGAAGCTAAAAGAGACGCTCGCTGCCTATGACCAGTATCAGTTCATGGCACTTCGAAGCGAAGGACTCCGCTGACACGATTTGTCCGGGCCGGATGATATTTTTATACGGAACAGATAAAATGATCTGCTGTGAAGACACTGAGCAGCTACGATCTGCGTTTTATCGAAGGGAGTCAGACAATGAATATTCCTTTCCTGATCTGTTTTTTATATGAGACTGTTTCCACGCTTCCCTATCGGCTCATGGGATATTATCCGTTTCGGAAACGTCTGCTTTATCCGATGTGGACCATGATCCTTCTGATCGCGAGCACACAGCTGCTCCGCTCGGCTCTCTATGCCTGGATGACTGTTCAGGGCATCGGCGGGACACGGTTTCTGGAGTTTTTCTTCGCCGCTGTCTGTTTTCTGATCTATACGAACAGTATCGACACGGATCGCTGGAAAACGCTGTTTCTGTATATTTTCCTTTTTGACTATATCATCCTTGTGCGCGGCATCTCGCTCTTCGCCGAGGCCCGGCTGTTTTACAGCCCGGATCTGGATTTTGGCTCCCTGCGAAGCCTGCTCCTGAATCTGCTTGTCCTCGCCGTGACCGCACCTTTTATGCTCCTGTTCCTGAGAAGGACAGCCGAGCAGGTCTTTCACACAGATGCGCCGTCGCTGTGGCGTGTCATCTGGCTGCTTCCTGCTTTTACCACCCTAATCGTCCTGCTTTACACAGGAGATCTGTCTCCGGAAAATGTAAGACAGATCCGTTTTCTTCTCTCCCGGGTACTTTTGATCCTCGGTATGTTCGGCCTGTACGCAGTCCTCTTCCAGACGCTGGATATCATCCGCAATGAGGCTGTGCTGGAGGAACAGACCGCCCAGCAGGAAAATCTTCTGGCGCTGCAGCGCACACAATACAGCCAGCTCTCCCGCCATATGCAGGAGACGAGGCAGGCGCGCCATGACCTCGCGCAGCATCTGCGCATCATCAATAATTACATCAGCACCGGCAGCGAAGCCGCACTGAAGGAATATGTAGAGAACTACGAACATTCCCTTCCGCCGGATACCAGTCGTTCCTGGTGCAAAAATTTTGCCGTGAATACGATCATCGGTTATTATTTTCAGGAAGCGGAAAACGCAGGCGTCGACTTTACCGCGCAGATGAACCTGCCGGAGCAGCTGCCCATCAGCGAGCCGGAATTCACCTCGGTTCTGGGCAACCTTCTGGAAAACGCGCTCCTGGCCTGCCGCGGGGTTGAGAATGCCGCGCCGTTCATCCGCGTTCTCGCAAAAGCGGATGAGCAGAAGCTGCTTCTCACCGTTGACAACACAGCCGTATCCGCTCCGACGACAAAAGCCGGACGGTTCCTCTCCTCCCGGCATGAGGGCTACGGCCTCGGCACAGAGTCAGTGCGCACGATCGCGCAGCGCCACCACGGGCAGGCTGATTTCCGCTGGGACAGCGGAGTCTTTTACGCCTCGGTAAGTCTGCGGGCAGGAGAGGCACAGCGCTCCTGAATGACCGGATAGCCGCAATGTCCTTTATGGATGCAATACGTCGCTGAACCGCAGGATACCGCAAACACAATAGAACGGAGGCCGCTTGTTATGGAAAAGGTAAATGTTCTGCTATCCACCTATAATGGGGAAAAGTACCTGCGAACGCAGATCGACAGTATCCTAAATCAGACATATCCAAATATCGATATTTTCGTCAGAGACGACGGCTCCACGGATGGGACATGTGAAATTCTCGAAGACTATTCATCAAAGGGCCTTTTGCATTACAGCAGGGGAGAAAATATCCGCTGGGGCAAAAGCTTCCTTACTTTATTAAAAAATACTCCCGACGGTGATTACTGGGCCTTTGCCGACCAGGATGATTACTGGATGCCCCGGAAAATAGAATGGGCGGCAGAATGGCTGCAATCCAGAGATCCGCATCTTCCGCTGCTTTATCACGGCTCATATGAAATGACGAAAGAGGATCTGGAAACAGTGATCGGACAATACCAGCCAACAGGACAGGCTCTGACCTTCCGAAGAGCTCTGACGGACTGCCGCTATAAGGGGTTTTCGATGGTCATCAATCAGGCGCTCCGCGATCTGATGCTGCAGTGTGATATTTCCCATATGAGCTCCCATGACTGGTGGGCGACCATTCTGGCGACAAAATTCGGAGAAGTTTTCTGGGATGAGCGGATCGGGTCTTTGCACAGAAGGCTGGATACCAGCACTTCTTCGGATCTGCAAATGAAAAACCGGGTCAGATGGGCATTATCTGCCTTTCAGAACGGCTCCGATGAAATCCGCTCCTGCGCGAAGGAATATGTATTGTTATTCGGCTCTGACGCGGATAAAGAGACAGAATACGCCTCCTGGTTTGCAGAAAAAAGCAATCTGAAAACCCGCTTAAAAAAGGCATTCTATCCGGGAAGATGGCGATCCTCTTTTTCTTCTGACCTGATGCTGCGTTTTCTAATGCTGTCCGGGAGAATATAAGACTTCAGGCGGTCCTGTAAAACTCTTTGTACCATTCGGCAAACCTTCGAAGCCCGTCCCGCAGATCCGTGTTCGGCCGGAATCCGTAATCCCGCTCCAGGGCTTTCGTGTCCGCATAGGTCACAGGCACATCGCCGGGCTGCATGGGGACAAGCTCTTTATGCGCCTCAAAGTCATAATCCTCCGGCAGCACCCCTGTCCGCACCAGCTCCTGCTGCAGAATATCCACGAAATTCAGTAAGCTCTCCGGATGGTTGTTTCCAATATTATAAATCGCATATGGCGGCAGCGGCAGCCCGTCCTCACCGACGATTCGCTTTGGCGCGCCCTGCATCACTCGCGTCACGCCTTCTACGATATCGTCAATGTAAGTGAAATCCCGCAGGCAGTTGCCGTAATTGAAGATCCGGATCGTTTCTCCTTGGCGCAGACGGTCTGTGAAGCTGAAATAGGCCATATCCGGGCGGCCCGCCGGACCATATACCGTGAAAAAACGCAGCCCTGTGGACGGAATGTTATAGAGCTTGCTGTAGGCGTGCGCCAGAAGCTCGTCCCCCTTTTTGGTCGCGGCGTAAAGAGAAACCGGATTGTCCACCTTATCCTCGACAGAATACGGCACCTTCTGATTCGTGCCATAGACAGAGGACGACGACGCGTACACCAGATGCTCCACACCGGCCTCTCCATTGTCATAGGAGTGGCGGCATTCCTCCAGGATATAATAAAATCCCACCAGATTGGTCTCAATATAGTCGTCCGGATGCTCGATGCTGTAGCGGGCGCCGGCCTGCGCGGCCAGATTGACCACGATATCCGGCTTATCGGTCTGAAACAGCCGGTGCAGAAGCTCTCTGTCTGAGATGCTGCCTCTGACAAACCGAAATGTCCCGGCAACGCAGGACGCCAGATCTTCAATCTGACGCAGCCGGTATTCTTTCAGGGCGACGTCATAATAATCGTTCATGTTGTCGATGCCGATCAGCGTGATCGAAGACACAGACTGCAGAAGCTTCATGGCCAGATTGGAACCAATAAAGCCGGCAGCGCCCGTGATCAATATGGTTTTGTTTTCAAGATCTATCTGCTTCTTCATATGGCCTCCTGATCATCTGTAAGCTTTTCCAGCTGTTATCAACAGATCTTTATAAAAACTGTTTCCATCTGTATTCGCCCGGTTTCTTATAATAGCTGCTTCATCCGCTCTTCCGCCGGTTTATGCGAGAAGCTGCCGGATTGTATTGATCACGGTCTTCCGTTTCCATACTGCGATCCCGCAGAAAATCGCAACCAATACATAGCGGACCACCGGGAACGGATACAGCAGTGTCTCAAGGACAGACAGCACTACCAGTCCCAGACTGATCGTCAGAATAAACCTTACGTCAAACACACGTTCTGAAACCGCTTCTGCCGCGCACACCTTCCGCATAAACAGGTAATGCAGCACCGCAAACAGGATATAGCAAATCAGTGTCGTATATCCGCAGGCAATAAATCCCCAGATCCGGATCACGAGATAATTGAGGATAATATTGGCCGCTGCGCAGATCACGGAAGCATACATGATATACTTTGTTCTGGAATAATACGACTCCACGTCCGTAAAGACGGAATACAGGAGCATGAAAAATCCGCTGACCGCTATGGGCGGGATCACCCACACGGCATCATAATACTCCGCACGGAACAAAAGCTTCATGATCTCCGGCGCGACCAGAATAAAGGCAAATATCGCGCAGGCAATAAGCACAAGCACACGGTTGGTGTTTTTACTGATGTCTTTGTACTCTTTCACCTCAAGCTTCTGATAAATCCAGGGCTTCAGCACCTGATGGATCGAGGTCTGCAAAAGGACCGCCACATTCGCCAGCGTATAAGCCACCGAGTAGATGGCCGCCTGCGATTTTCCGATCATATTTCCGATCATGATCCGGTCTGACTGCGCCAGTATCAGATAGGAAAAGGAATGTACGACCAGCGGCAGCTGAAACTTAAGCGCGAAGGACCATTCCTCCAGCATTTCCGAAAGCCGTCCAAGAAGGCGCACCGGATGGATATTCCGGATATAAAAGACCAGATAGCAGGCAATTCCGATACACAGTCCGGCCTTGATCTTCACCAGTGCTGTCCGCTCCGCCACAAGGAGCGCGGCCAGCGTCCCGAATGAGATCAATACGGTAGTCACAACCGTAGCCAGGACCGCCATCCTGTAATCATAGGCAAATCGTTTTCGGTTGAGCCAGCTGGCATACGCCGGCTGCACCAGAAAATAGAGGAACATCAGGCACATCGTCCCTGTGTCCGTATCCGTGATCTGGACAAAAGCTCCACGGAAGCTCCAGAGTATCAGAAACAGGATAACCACGATCACCGACCAAAGTGCCTGCAGAGACCAGATAAAAAAATTCACATCCTCTTTGTAACGCAGAATTCCTCTCTGGCAGGCGCCCTGCGACAGCTCCAGTGTCGCAAGAATCAGAAAAATCTGCTGATAAGAATTGTACAGGCTCACGATTCCATACTCATAAGAGGACAGCAGTCCGGAAAAAAGGGGCACGGTGATAAATCCGATCCCTTCCGTCAGAAAATTGCATACTGTAAACCAGAAGGCCGCTTTCACCGGAAGGGACAATTGTTTATATTGATTTCGGTATCGGTTTTGAGGTCGATCCATCTCTTCCTCCTTCGCTCGCTTCCTGACGCATAACGGTTCTGAAGCTTCACAGTTACGATTTCTTCAAGCCACCCTCCGGCTAAACAGTCTGCCTCAGCAGCCACCGCACGTTTATTCGAATCCGTGGAGCCAGTTCGAAAAAACAAGCTCTGACAGATCCAGCCCTTCGGAAGAATACGGCGTCTTTATAAATTCCTGCAGCGGCCTGTCCTCTTCTTCTCCCAGAATATAGACATTCTCCCTCCGATACCAGGGATCCTGCCGGATCGCGGCATTGTCCGTGATCAGTTTTTTCCGGAAGAATAAGGCTTCCAGAAACCGCAGGCTGCATCCGCTCTGTCCCGGGATGTTGATCTCCACCAGACACTCCGCTCTCATGACCTGATCCAGATAGTCCTCATAGCTCATATAGGAATCCATTCGAAGCTCTGCGTCCTTTGTTTCATATACATAAAAACGCGTCCGCAGTCCGGCTGCCTCCAGAGTCTGCTTAGCCTGCCGGATCTTTTGCAGTCTGTTTTTGTCCCGTCCCAGGAAAAGGGCGTCCGTCTCGATTGCGCAGTCCATTTTCCTGATGCGGTCCGTATAGGGCGTGTGCCTGTACGCGATCCCGAATTGCTCCGCATCGCTCTGGTCAAATGTATAGGCTTCGCTGCAATAGCTTCGAAAGCATCGATTGTAGCCCCGCAGCAGATTCATGTGATATAGAACAAATCTCTTATCATGATATTCCTTTTTCAGAGCCTTGTAAAGACTTGGCTGAAACACCGCGTCCGTGATAACGATGGTTTTTACCTCCTCAGGGATTGCGTTCCTGTCCCAACACCACTTAGGAAGCGCGAGCCCGAAAGTACTGCACAGCCTCGCGATCACGTAGTAGCGCCGGGTGTTTTTCGTGATCTGCAGACAGGCGTCCTCATATGGATAAAAATAATATTCTTTATGTGAAATCAGGAATACTGTTTCCAAGGATTCTTCTTTTTCCTTTCCTCTTAGTCAATCTTGTCTACTTATCTTTGCTCATCACAGTTTCCCGCGTCCTTCCGTGCCTTCACGGTTACTGCTCATCAAACAGATGCAGCCTTTCCATCCTCCGGCTGCGTTCCCTCGCTTTTTTCAGCACGGAAATCGTCGGCACATGACGGAGACTGCGGTTGTTGCTCACAAAGCGGACAAATGTGAGAATCCACAGTGCGGGCCAGAGCAGGGGATTCTTTCCTTTCTGCGGATAGTTCAGATGCATCTGATGGTGAAATTCCCGGACGTAGTCCGCGGGACGTGCTCCTTTCATCATCACCATGCGTGTCTGCTCCGAATTCCCGAACTCTTCCGCGTCAAAGACTTCCCTCAGAAAAAGCTCCAGTTCCTCCTGCGGCACAGACTGTACCGCGGATATGGAATCCGTATCCTCACCGGCCGCCCGCCGCGTGGTCTTCGATTTCCCAGGCAAAAGCAGGAATTCTGCACATTCTCTTTCCAGCCCCAGATAGCTGACGCATACTCCCGTGATAATCTGAGCAAAGCGGCCAAGATGGCATTCCTCTATCGTACGCCGCAGCAGGTGCCTTTCTTCCTCTGTCCACGGTCCCCGAAGCAGGACCACCCAGTCGCACAGCAGCTTCAGCCCGAATCCGGCATAGACAAAATGCTGAAACATATGCAAAAGAAGCTGAGCCGCCTGATAAGATCGGTCAAACACGGGAAGGGGCACTCCCATGATCTCCCGGCGGACGCAGTGCTTATCGCACTGCTCCATCCAGTGCAACATTCCCTCATTGATCCCGGGATAAGCAAACTCCTCCGCCGCCTGATAATGCAGCTCCACATGAATCCCATCCGGCCCGGTAAAGGCAATATGGTGATTCGCGTGCTGCTCATCCGCCACCAGAAATCCGGCTTCCTTCATGATTTTTTCTGCTTCCGGGCGGGACGGAACATGTCCGCACCCGTTTTTCTCTTTTCCGGTGAACAGCAGATCAACGTCGCCCGACTTGCGCAGCTCCGGCACCGGATAATCCGCCGCGGCGCTGACGCCCTTCAGCACGACCACAGGAATCTGATGCTCTTCCAAAAGCTTTACGACGTACTTCGTCATAAAAAGAAGGTGGTAGGACTGCAGCACCGTGCTGCGGGCGGCAGTCTGTCCACGCTCGCCAAAGGACTCATACAGAAGCGGGAGTACCGCGTGCTTTTGTGCGATCTCTATCGTGCCGCTCCAGCCCCGGGCATTTTTTTCTGTTCCCGAATCCTTTCTGTCAGAGCAGGCACGCTCCGGCTTTTCCCCAGAATCCTCAGCAGTCTCCGCCGAGTCATCTGCCGCATACTCAGGATTCCCGCGCAGCGCGTCCCGCAGCAGCTCCAGCAGCCTGCGTTCCTCTTTTGACAGCAGCTCCTCCCGCGCATGCGGGTTTTCCTGCTGCGGCCGGCTTTTGGCTGTCCTGACTTCTCCCTCTCCCTTTTTTTCTGTTCTGATTGTTTTCCCCGCCTGAGTTTTCGCCGCACGATACCGCCTGCGGGTGATTTTTTTATCGGTGCCCAGGAGACACAGGCAGGCGATACTCAATGCCATCAGCGTATATCCATGCAGAGAAAAGAGGATCGCAGCGCCGCGGATTACAAGCTTCCAGGAAACCGGCTCTATCGCATCAACATACTTCCCGGATGCCAGCTCTTGAAAGGATTTCCGGACGATCGGCTCCTTTCCGTATTCCTTAAGCACCCTTGCTGCCGCCCGGATCCCACCCGTATGTCCTTCCGCTCCGCTCCGCTTCTTTTCCCGTGACAGCTCCTGCTGCACAAGATAAAAAGCACCGAAGAATAAATGGAACGCGATCAGATCTCCATAGGGCTTTGTGATATGCCGTTCGTTTAAAAATTCCTGAAAATTCACCGCAATGGAGATCCAGACCGGCATCATATTTTTTTTATAACGATGCGTCACTGACTCCTCATTTTCGCGGTACAGATACACGCTCTCATCCACAAACGCATAGACCGGCTCATAGGCGCAGCAGGCAATGTTATGCGCCTTATCCTGCGTAAACGGGACGAGCGGAACCCACAGCTCATGCTCCATGAGGAATTCTCTGCGGTACAGCTTTCCCCAGTTGTAGGCAAGATGTCCGTACATATAAAAGCCCTTAAAGCGGAAATCCGGTGTGCGGGTATAGCTTCCCTCCTTCAGATGATGGTGATTGATCTCCGTCACCTGCCGCTTTCGCTTCACGGATTCCTGCTGTTCACCGGACTCGTTCTCATAAAACCGCCGGAAAGAGCCGACTACGATGTCCGCCTTTTTCTCCATGGCTTTTTCCGCCATCACCCGAAGTGCTTCCGGGCCGTCCAGGCAGTCGTCCGAGTCTACAAATGTGATCCAGGTCCCTCTGGCGGCGGCAAGCCCTGTATTCCGCGCTCCCGCCAGTCCCTGATTCTTCTGGTGGATCACGCTTACGTTCTCATACCCTGCGGCGTAGCGGTCACAGAGGGCAGGAGACTGATCCGGCGAACCATCGTCCACCAGAATCACTTCCAGATCCGGCCAGCTCTGGGTAAGGACGCTCTGCATACATTCATCCAGCGTTTTTTCCGTCTTGTATACCGGAATAATTACGGAAATCTTTTTCATCTATGCCTCCCGCATACCTCTTCGATCACCTGATTCCATTGCTCCAGAATGTGCTCCGGAAGAAATTTTTCCATCCCGACATCCGCTTTGGCGGCAAACTGCTCTCTCAACGTTTCATCCTCTATCAGCCGCCCGATTTTTTCCGCCATCGTTCTGCAGTCAAACGGTTCGATCAGATACCCGTTCACCCCGTCTGCTATAATTTCCGCCGGACCGGTCATGATATCAAAACTGACGCAGGGCAGATGCGCCGTCTTTGCCTCCAGAAGACACATGGGAAGCCCTTCCTCGCGGGATGTCAGCGCAAACAGCTTCGCCCGTTTTAAATACTCCTGTATATTTTTCACCCTGCCTTTTGCGATCAGCCTGCCTTCCAGATGCCGGGCGTGTATCTGCTCCTTAAGGAACTCTCTTTGCTCCCCGTCTCCCAGAACCAGCCACTGCCAGTCGGGATGGGCGGATAACACTTGCTCCGCGACTTCCACCAGATAATCAATCCCCTTGTCCGGTACGAGGCGGACGGCAGTGAGAATCCAGTTTTCCGCATGCTCCCTGAGCACCCCTCCTGCAATGTCGTTCTCATCTCCTGCAGTATCGTTCTCATCGCCCGCCGGCCCTTCCTGCGCCCCGCTCTGTTTCCTGCCCGCCGCTCCGGAATCCTTCCCCTTTTGCAGTGCGGCAAAAAGCTCCGGCTCCACGGGATTCGGTATCGCACGGATCCGCCCGGTCCTTCCAAGATATTGCCCGTAATTCTCTTTATCCCGCTGTGTCAGTGTCACCACATAATCCGATCGCCGGACCGACCAGTGCAGGATGCCTCTCCGATACAGACGCTTCTGTTCAAAAAAATAATTAAAGTGTTCCCAGGAAATCACTTTTACGGGAAGTCCTTTTACAGCCGGAATCGAAAGCACATCCAGCACAATGTCAATATCGATCAGCAGGTCGATCCGATTCTCCCGCAAAAAGCGGCGCAGCTTCGGGATGATCTTCAGATATCCGGGGCCGGGATTGATCCACTTCCCGGAAAATGTATGCCTTGGAATCCGCTCATCGATCGGATAAAACGGCTGCGGCTCCTGCTCGGTGAGACTGGCAAAGCAGATTCGGTAATTCCCCTCTTTTGCAAGGGAGTTCGCAATCCGCACCGCGACCCGCTCAGTCCCGCCGCTTCTGGTAATATCTCCGGAGAAAAAACACACTGTCTTTGTTGTACTCATGATTCTCTAAGACATCCTTTCTTTCTGCGCGGCGATCTCCTGTCAGTTTTCCGCACAATGACCGCATGCTTCTCGTTTCCCGCGGCAGCCTCACATCCGTATTCCCTGCGCTTTCAGTTCCTCCAGAAACGCGCGCACATCCGTCTCCGCCTGGCTCTCGGAGACTTCACAGGCCGCACTGAGCTTTCCCGCGATCTCTTTTGCAGACAGCCCCTGCCCGTGCATCCGCCAGATGTCCGCTCCCATCCCGTTCATCGGCACCGGCTTTACATAGGGCACGCCGGGCTGTTCCATATCGAGCAGCCAGTAGACACCGGCGGCATGGCGCAGCTGGTAGCGATTGTTTTTCGCGGCATTCAAAGCCTTGTCTGCATCATTTTTTCCATTTTCCCGCATTCTTCTATCCTTTGCTATCTGTGGTACAGGGAAATATTATAGTAAATGACAAATTATTTTGGTCGTTTACTATATCTTCCCCCGGCGCCTTTTTTATGTTATGATTTGTAACTGTGAAGATACCGAACAGCTACTATCATTTTATCACACAGAGATCCGTCCGTTCGCTTTTACAAAATTATTCCCAAAAGTGAGCTCCGGACAGGTGTATTTCCGTGTTCAGCAAGGAGCAGCTCTTATGAAAAAACGTTCAAAACGAATTTTTATGGTCCTTTTACTGGCCGTCCTCATTCTGGCAGCGGCAGCGGCCGTCTGCCTTTATGTTTACCGGCAGCGGTATCTACCCGTCTCCTTTGCTTCTGAAGCCTTCGCGGAGACCGACACTGCCATCAGCAATCCTTACCGCGGGTTTTATTATATGCACGGCTATTATCTGAACGAAGAAAACGCTTCCCTTGAAGACACCCTCGCAAAGCACATCGAGGACAACGAAGGCCTCACACTTGCCCTGGTTGAGATCAACCTGCAGGGCTACGCAAATACCGCGCTCTCCGAAAATGCACTCGGACAGATCGATACCATCCTGTCCGCCTGGGCAGACAGCGGCACACAGATCATCCTGCGCTTTCTCTATGACTGGGACGGCAACGGGTTCGCCGCTGAGCCTTCCTCACTCGAACAGGTGCTGGCGCATATGGAACAGGCCGCGGAGGTTGTCAACCGCTATGCGGACTCGATCCATATCCTGCAGGGCGCGTTTGTCGGCAGCTATGGCGAGATGAACAATTCCGCTTATCTCGGGGATGAGGATATGACAACACTCATCACAACACTTGCCGGGCTGACCGATCCTTCGATCTATCTCGCAGTACGTACACCCGCTCAGTGGCGTACTGTCACAAACCTTACCTCTCTGCCGGAAGCTTTTCCGGCATTTGACGGTTCCCTGCTCTCGCGCCTTGGCCTTTACAATGACGGCATTTTAGGCTCGGAGACCGATCTGGGCACCTATGGCGATGCATCCCGGGAGGGATCTGAGCTTCCCTCTGATAAAGGTACACGCGCAGAAGAGCTTGCTTTTCAGGATGATCTCTGCCGCTATGTTCCGAATGGCGGCGAGGTCGTCTACGACTATACTCTCGGCGACCTTGACGCTGCCATTGACACACTCTCCGAGATGCATATCTCCTATCTGAACATTGGCTATGACACGAGCGTGCTGGATGCCTGGAAGGAAATCACCTACGAAGGAGACGATGTCTTTGACGGCTGCAGCGGCTATGACTACATCGGCGCCCATCTCGGCTATCGCTATATTCTGAACGGTTCCGGTCTGGAATTTGACACCTGGTTTGATGAGGAGGCCATTTTTTCCTTTACGATCCGGAATGTTGGCTTCGCTTCGAGTACACGCGCCTTTGACGCAGTGGTCACGCTGCGGCGGGAGGACTCGTCTGTATCGGATTCCCCGACTCCGGACGGCAATACGGCCAGCCCTTCCGCTGCGGCATCCGGCGGCGAAACAGAAGAGATTTCCTATTCTTATACCGCCGACCTTAACCTGCGTTCCCTGAGCTCCGGAGAAAGCACAGACGGTACGATCAGCATCCCTGTCCGTGATCTGCCGGAAGGCACCTACGCCGCGTATCTGACGCTGACGGACGCGGTCACCGGAGAGGAGATCGCGCTCGCGAGCAGCCCCGAAGAGACAGAATATGGATATCCTCTCGGTACGCTGACGATCGGGGAGTACGACTCCGCATCAAACACAGAGGCATAATATCAGGATGCCGGATCCTCCTGTGGTCTCCACCCCAGCACCGTACCGATCGGCAGCAGATTCTTCGCGCTCCGGTTCGCAAACCAGATGGTTTCCCCATCCTCCTGCTTCAGCCGCAGGAACAGCTCCTCACGCCAGGGCGTTTCATCTGCGCCGGCAACAGGTATCCCGGACCATTCCGCCACAATACGAAACTCTTTTCCCGCATCCCACTCCCGCGGATCTATTCCCAGACGCTTCCGCACTTCACTGCCGTCAGAGCCTCTCGCGATCAATGTCAGATGAGCGGGACGGTACAGGTTGCCGAAACCAACGTTTCGCCCGCGAATCGTCAATGTCAACGTAAGCG
Source organism: Clostridiales bacterium (assembly GCA_020859985.1). Classification (GTDB taxonomy): domain Bacteria; phylum Bacillota; class Clostridia; order Lachnospirales; family Lachnospiraceae; genus Choladousia. Next base: position 72,959 of record JAJBVD010000026.1, on the reverse strand, counting down.
TTTCACTTCTGCGCCTCCATTTCCCGAACGGTGAAAAAGTCTTCTCATCCTGCACCGGAGCGCCGCGATCGGGAACCGCCGAAACGCCTTCTATCACAAAGCGGTACCCCAGATGCAGGCCAATATAGTCGTAAAGGCTGCAGCCCTGATATACCGCGTCATCACCGGAATAGTTCGCCCGTTTCCAGCCGGAAATCACGTTCTCTGCATAGATACGGTTTAAATAGGTCAGATGCATACGGCGCATCGTATCCAGTATTTCCTTCTGAGAAAGCTCACTGCCGGGCGCCTCCCCTCCATTCGGCACCCTTACGCACTCACGGTCCAGATAATCCAGTTCTTCGTAAGCCGGCCAGGGCTGGCTGTCGATCAGGCGCCCCTGCCCATCTACGGCATTTTTAGCGCCATATTCTCCTTCAGCGAAAGTACCGAGATGCGAAGCGGAGCCAAAGAGTCCGTCGTCAAAAAGTCCGATTCTCCATTTTGCGCCGTCCGGCGAGGCGCACAGGATGCGGCGCTGCACCGGTCTTCGAACGGAAAGGCAACAGGTGCCGCCCGTCGCCTCCCACATGGTTTTTGTCAGCTTGCAAAGCTTTTCATCAGATAAATAGCGCGAATCGTGCATTTCCCCCCAACTTCCGACCAGCAGCCCCTGAAGAGTGAGTATGTATGGGGCATATTTTGCAAAAAGCGGCCCCAACCGACGGATATGCTGCAGCACCAGAGCGAATGTCTCCGGCTCCCGTTCCGGTCCTTTCCCTTCCCGGTCATACACCGTGCGGACGATCATCTGTTTCCCGTGTGAAGCAAAGAAATCAAAGATCCGCCGGATATTGAGAAGCTCCTCATCCGACAGATCCCGGTCCCGGCAGCAGCCGATATCCAGCGTGACAAGCGCCAGATGCTCCTGCACATCCAGACACCATTTCAGCTCCTCCTCATTGATGGCCTCCCGCACATCAAAGCTGTAGACCTGATACCAGCCGCGTCCCGGATTCGGCACCTCCGCTGCGGATTCCGCCAGGTATGCGCCTTTAAATTTTGCCTTCTTTTGATGAAACATACCTCTCACTCCCCTGCCGCAGCAGCCTCCAGCTTTTTTATGAGCAGACGCACCACATTCCGTCTTCCAGCCTGAAGCCTCATCTCGTATCCAGCCTGAGTACCTTTACCCGCACCAGCACCGCTGTGATGGAAAACACCATCCGAAACATATAAAAGATCGGCTTGACTCCGGAATGCATGCTTTTTCCCGATATGCGGCTGTGCATCACAGCCGGTATTTCCCTGATCTGAAACCCCAGCAGAAGCATCTGCATGATCATATTCGCATCCGGATAGCGGTCGTCAAAATGATTATATTTGGAATAATAAAGAAACGCGTCGCGGCTCAGTCCCTGCAGGCCCGTCGTAGGGTCGCTGATGGTCCGTCCGGTGCCGAGCCTGACAAGCAGCCGGTAAAACGCATACGCAAACCGTCTCACCCCGGAGATCGGATACTGACCGCTCCCCTCAAGGAAGCGCGACGCCAGAACGATATCCGGACAGCGGCCATTTTCGTCCGGCTTTTTCAGCTCCTCATAGATCCGCGGGATATTGCAGACATCATGCTGTCCGTCCGCATCCATCTGGATCACGTACCGGTAATTTCTCCGGATCGCATACTTATAGCCGAGCTGCAGCGCACTCCCGTATCCGAGATTGAACACATGCGTCACCAGCTTATGTCCGTGCGCCTTCACGATCCAGTTCGTATTATCCGAGGAGGCGTCGTTCATGACCAGCACATCCGCGATCTCACGGATCCCGGGCTGCTCCAATGCATCCAGTACAGCCGGAATGTTCTTCTCTTCATTGTATGCCGGTATAATGATCAGCAGTTCCTTTTGCGTTGTTTCCCCCATCTTTCTTCTCCAAATCACTTCTGTGTTCTGCTGTTCTTTGATCCTTCTGCCGCTTCTCATGTCCTTTCCTGTTTGATCAGAAAACGCAGGCCCTGTTTTTATCCTTCGCAAGTGCGAAGTACTGTCCTGAACAGTTACTATCCTTCCAGCAGCTCCAGCAGCTGTTGGATCTCATCCAGATCAAAATTTTGCTTCGCAGCCGCGGCCTTTTTAAAACGCTGCCGTTCCGCGGGATGATCCAGCATCCACTCGATCCCGTCGGCAATCCCTTCAGCACTTAACGCACAAAGCTTTCCGTCCACGCCATCGCAGATCTGCTCACGGTTGCCGCTGCAGTCCGATGCCAGAATCGCACAGCCCAGTGTCTGTGCTTCCTCGATGGCAATGCTTTTTCCCTCAAAACGGGTTGCGTGAACATACAGATCCGTCCGCGCGTAATACGGATAAGGGTTCTCCACCTGGCCGATCAGAACAAATTCCTTCTTCATGCCGCGCGCGGCAATCAGATGCTCCAGCGCTTTCCTGCGGTCGCCCTCGCCCAGCACATACCAGCGGACATTTCGTCCCCGCTGCTTCAGTATGAAAAGCGCTTCAACGGCAATGTCATACGCTTTTTGCTCTGTCAGCCTCCCGACAGTCAGGATCCGCATTCCGTCAAAGGAATCCGTAAACCCTCCCGGCACACGGGCCAGCTGATGGATCTCATGAACATCCAGAATATTGTGAAATACCGCTGTATATCCCGTACATTCCGGATAGACCTTCAGAAAGGCATCCTTTACCTCATCGGACACCGTAAACACACGATCATAGGACAGATAGCAGTCCAGATCCAGATCTCTGGTGTACCCCGCCCTGCCGTAATCAATATGTACAAAAGCGGCCTTTTTCGCGGCATTTACATAATCCGCAACATAGTAGGTCGCACCGCCCTCCAGAAAAGCCACCGCAAGATCATATCTCCCCTGCGTCCGCGCGGAGCCGTCCGCGACCAGCCGCCAGAGAAGCTTTTCCGGCAAAATCCTGTGATGATGCAGCATTTCCTTTAAGTTGTGCATCAGATATGGCAGCCGTTTCCACAGTGTCCCATCCGTGAGCGCATCACGCAGAACCGTGCGCCGCAGCGCGCGCCTCCCTTCCTGCGAGAGCACCGGAAGCTCCGTATAGTCGTGGTTCAGAAGCCGTATCCCCTCCGGGATATGTCCCATCAGCTGCCCCTGCCCCAGGAGCACGTACAGGGAAATGTCATACTTTTCACAGTCCAGACTGTGCAGCAGGGCAAGCAGCGCATGCTCCGCCCCCGCGCTTCCCATCGTATTGATCACGAATAAAATCCGTTTTTTGCGCTTTTTTCGGTCCTTCTGTGTTCTTGGTTCCTTCTGTGCCATCCTCATTTCCTTTCCTGCCGGTTTCCGCAGTGAAGCCGCTGTACGCATTGTAACTGTGAGGGTACTGAACAGTTACAGTAGCGGGCAGCTTTGAGTCTCGCCTGATTCAGCCGCTTTCTGTGAAGCGGAAAGTGCTGCCGTCTCCTCACGCAGGGACGTATCCGGATGGCGTGCCGGGATCATATTCAGTTCTGTCAGAATCTGCTCGTTTTCCTGATTCAGAAGAGAGACCTGCATCGCCAGCTCCTGATTTTTTCGGATCAGCTTTGAGACCGCCATACTCTGCCAGAACAGAAACAATGTCAGAAACAGGAAGATCACAAACAGAAACGTAAGTCCGGCGGGCGAGATAGCCGCGCACCAGGCAAGCGTCCCCGGCCAGATGGCCAGAACGATCAGAAGAATACCAAACAGTCCCCAGATCAGCCCCGCCGCCTCTGTCAGCTTCTTCTTTGCGTACTCACGAAAGGCAAGAAATAAAAACAGAAGCCCCGCGATTCCAATGACCCATTTCATAACCATTACCACATTCAAGTTGTTTCCCCCTTCGCCGCGGCGCTTCTCGCGTCATAGACCAGTCCCGACGGCCGCTTTCCTTTTCCTTTTTTCATGATCGAGCCGCGGCAGAATACATGCGCGTCCATGTGCCGCTCGACCCAGCGCAGGCGGCCGTAAGCGATCGTCCAGCCTGTGAGCGCTCCGGCGACCACGCCGATTCCATACCAGTACTCCGAGAGCTCCGTTGCTATAATACTGCCGGCAAACGTCATCAGGCAGAATCCCGCCGCTGTCAGCACTGCTCCGGTATTATCATTAAAGTAATACAAAAAGATGATCGCGGAGTACATGATAAACAGGATAAAATACCCCGCCGCCAGGCACGGATAAATCCGCAGCACCATCCCGGAAAATCCGAGCTGCGGCAGAAAAATCATACAGGCCAGAAAGATCACCACGGAAATGATAAACTGGATCCGCACCAGATTCATCAATTCTACCGAAATCTGCCGGAACATCCGGCGTTTGGCACTGTCAATATCCATTCCTCTGCCTCCGATCACCGCTTCAGAATACGTGCGGTATCGCCCGTGAAAATGCATCTCCACGCGGGCGATAAAGATCACCGTCGCCGAAAGGTTCGTAAACATCGCCAGGCAGGTCGCCATATCATAGGATTCGGCGCAGACAAAGCTGTTCGCCACCGTGATCCGCAGATCGGTCGTCCAGAACACAAAATTATGAATGTAGAGCCCCAGCGTATAGAGGAAATTCGTCAGCATCAGCTTCCAATAGGTGCCAAAATATCCCAGCACACGCCGGTATCGGCGGCTGTTTGTCTTAAAATACTGCTTCACAGTCGCAAGCTCCAGACAGGCGATCAGGAAAAATCCGACCACCAGCGATACCAGCATAGCCCAGGTCACTTCCCAGAAGAGCACCTTTACCAGAAAGCAGGACAGCACGAACGATACCACCATGCCGGTCAGGAAAAAAAGCGAGATCCTCGCGTAATCCTTGCAGATGCTTAAATAAAGCATCGCATAAAACACCAGCAGCAAAGAAACATACCCGCAGTAACCGACAAACACGTACAGCAGATTCACTCCGCCGATGAGATATTCATGTACACAAAACGGAATCCCCAGCGCACACGCTAACAGCAGGTTCAGGATCAGTCCTACATAGAAGCACGGCAGGATATCGTCGTAGTGTTCTTCATAGATCACATCGGACATATAACGCGACAGCACCGTGTTGAACGGCGATGCCGTCAGCAGCGCGAAAATAAAAATATACAGAACCGTACAGGAAAACAGTTCTCTGTCCGCATACCCGGATTTTGACAGTCCCAGCACCTGTCCCATCAGCAGGATATCCGCGATTACGAGGAACATCGGCGCGGCCGTGATCGCGGCGCTGTAAAAGAATCCGACTACGCTTGTAAAGATCGAGTTTTTCTCAAATATTTTGTTGAGAGTAACGCCAATCCCCGCCATCTTATCCCGCTCTGCTCCTTTTATAAATTGTCCATGATTTCTGCAGGAAATCGTGGATGCAGGCAATGTCCCGATTCCTGCAGGGAATCGAGGACGGCACCGCGCCATTGCCCGCAGGGCAATCCTGCATGCGCGGCTTTCCTTTTATAGATGAAACCTCTCCTCGGGCCACTTCAGCTTCATGCTGTCGGAAAAATCCCGGTAAATGGTCTCATACGTCTTTTTCATATCTTCAATACGGTATTTCCCCATCACGCGCTTGTAGCCGTTCTCTCCCATCTCGCGGCGGCGGCCGGGATTCCGCGCCATATCTACCATAGCTCGCGCGATCTCTTCCACGTTCATAATATGAGTCAGGATCCCCGCCTGACCGAACCCGTCGTCCTCCCCGTAGATCAGACCGTAGCAGTTGCCCACATCCGTCGCGATCACCGGCCGGTGCGCGGCGTAGCTCTCCAGAATTGTGAGCGGCTGTCCCTCACTGATGCTGGTCAGGATCGTCACATCCATGCGGCCGAGATAGTCCTTCACGTCTATTCTTCCGGTAAAAACCACATCGGAGACTCCCAGTGCCTCCACCAGATCAAAACACTCCTGCGCGTAGGTTTTATCCTCATCGCATGGGCCCATAATCCAGAGCTTCATGTCCGGCTCCATTCTTTTCGCAAAAGCAAACGCCTGAATCATCGTCTTGACATCCTTGATCGGCGTCACGCGCAGCACCGCCCCGATATTCAGAATGCCGTTCTCCTCCTCCGGCTTGCCCGGAAGGTTCATCAGGCGCTGCGTATTGATGCCGTTCGGCGTCACCATCGTCTTTTCCGGCGGGCAGCCCAGCTCGATCTGCAGCTCCCGCGCATGTGCAAACAGGCTGGTAACCAGATCGGCTCTCTGATAAGCCAGATCCGAAAGCTTATGAAACTGATCAATCCAGATATTTTTATAAATGCCGGTGACCCACTTGGCCTTGATCAGCTCTTCCTCGCGCTCTCTGGTATAGATCCCGTGCTCCGAGATCATCAGTCGGCAGCCGTAAAAATGCTTCGCCATACTGCCCAGGACGCCCGAGTATCCGGTCGCAACGCAATGATACAGGTCTGCTTTCGGCACATCCGACTGCATCGTGAGGAAAAGCGGAAGGTAAATGGAGCGCATTGTCCACAGAAAGTCTGAAAACACAATCTGTGAATAATTCAACCGGTAACAGTCATTCACCGCACGCAGAAAATCCTCTCCCATCAGAAGCTCATCTATGGAAAGATCCTTCCGGTGCAGCAGATCAAACAGGGTATCCCAGTCCGTAGCCTGATTCAGGATCAGGCTGCGGAGCGCCTGATATTCATTTCGTTTCAGACGCTTTGTATGACGCTTTCCGCTCTTTCCGCTCCAGTCCTGGTCCTCCAGATACACCGCGTGCACCTCAGTGACATTTTCCGGCATTGTATAGGCAAATTGATTCCCCACGGAGCGATTGGCCACCACTGCCAGCACAATAAATTCATGATTCGGGAGGGACTGGATCAGGCTGTGCACCCACCTGGAAACGCCGCCGACCACATAAGGGTAGCAGCCCTCCGCCACGATACAGATCTTCGTAACCGACACCTCCCGTGTTGTCTCTGTCATTATTACCAGCGGATGAATCGCCCCTTCCAATATGCAGATTGCCTTCCGGCTGTCTGCGGATGACGATTTCTCCGTGTCAATAGTAATACAATTCCGCTGATTTTTCCAGTTTTATTTCGACATTTTGCTCATTTATTTCTATTAAATAGATATCTGTTTCAATTTCTTCAAAACTGCCACCCGATATCGACGCAATTTCCTCTCCATTTGTCCGCAGCAGGAACCAGGCCGTGCCGGAAAGGCCTTCAACGGTAAGAGAAATCGTATCGTTCGTCCGCTCGTCTTCATAATCCAGAGCAAGGAACTGGCGAACCCTCTCATCACTCTCAGAAAGAGTCGTAAACTCAAAATCAGAAAACGGCTTCCAGTATGTCCCGATGATGCTGGAAAAGTCCTCATAGAGATTTTCCCAGTAGTCGTCCTCATCCTCGGGCCAGAGTACACGTCCGAGATCCAGTGAGACGGTCGAATACCCCAGGGCAGTCTCCAGAGCGCGAAGCTCCAGATCCTCAGAAAACGTATACGTGTAGGCGTCGTTCGTAATCCCCTGCACAGTCGTCGTCTCATTGACATAGTCCAGCAGATAGAAGTCCTCCGTATCCGTCGAGGCGATCGTGCGCACATTTTCCAGATAGGTTCCGACAGCCGCCTCTCCGGTGAGAGAAGCCGCCTCGATAAGCTGCCCATCGCCGGCATAGAGCACACTGTACGCATAACTGCTCCCGGCTTCCTCCCAGAACGCCGCGTCCTGCTCCGCCGCGTCAGAAAGGGAGGCAGAGTCCGTCCTCCATAGAGACAGGCCAACTTCCCCTTCCTGCTCTTTTAAATATTTCAGATAATAGATCAGATCCTCCGTGTATAGCGCCGACAGACTGTCCGACGCCGTCCGCACCGAAAGAAGACAGGTCATCACAAATCCGGAATCCTGAGAAATTGCCGCAAGCCCCGGAAAGATCACGTCGCGGAACAGCTTACGCGAATCGCGGCTGTAGACCTCCTGTATCTGCGACTCATTCTCAGAAGTAAGCGATGGTCCGTTGACGATCACCAGATTCTGCGCGTTGACGACCGGGTAGATCTCATAGGTCCCCGCCTCCGACATCAGTGCAGAAAGAAATCCGATTCCTGCCGTGCCCTCCAGATAGTCTCCGCACACCGCAAACACATAAGAATTTCCATAGGATGAGCGCCAGATCAGCGCCGGATAGGGATCTGTCTCCGGATCCGCATCTTCTAACATTCCCGCCATATAGACCTTTGTTCTGGAGCCGGTCTGATACCAGGGTACTTCCAGATTCAGATCCTGCTTTTCTTCGTCTTCCTCACTGTTCACAGTATATTCCGCTCTTCCGCCGATCAGGAAACCGTCAAACAAATACACCCCGTCCAGCGTACACGTTTCCTCACGGATGAGCCGGATCCCGAGCAGATCGGCCAATTCTTCATTCTGCTGCATAATAGTCACATCCGGAAGATTACAGAAGATCATTGTAATGCCCTCTTCTGCCAGATCGAGCAGCAGTTCGATATCTGTGCTGTAATTCAGATATTCCGAATTGATCAGCAGCACCTCCGGAGCTTCTTCCCGGCGCGCGTACCACGAAGAAAGGCTCTGATACGAAACAAGATCCCGTTTCGTATAAAGACACCACTCCTGCACCGTTTCCCCCAGCGCGTCCTCGCGCAGATCGCCGAGATATACCGCCAGATCCGAGCTGCAGTCTGTACTCCTTCCGCCCGCCGTATCGGCGTCGTCTTCTGTGTCGCTCCCGCTTCCTGCCGCTTTATCCGCCAAATTTTCCCCTGCGCTTTCATCGCCTGCCGCAGACGCTCCGTCTTCGGAAGTACCTGCCCCTTCGCCCGAGGATCCCGCCGTGCCATCCGCGCTCCACACATCCGACTGCGTCAGCTGTTCCTCGTCAGAGACATATTCGTTCGTATCGTAATCGTTCAGGTAATCTCTGGCCGCTCCGCAAAACATAAAAAGGAAAAGAACGACGCCCATCATCGTCACGATAGTCATATAATTCCGTCTTGATATCATCCGGACGTTCCTCCTTTCCTGTCTTCTGCCGGTTGCTCATAAATCCGGGAATCCCGCAGTCAGGCACATTGATGCACCACCCTGTTCCCAGAGCCTTTTCAGGCACAACACTCCGGCTGTCGTTTTCTCATGTAATGATTAAAGGGATATGAGCACGTAACTGCGAAGGTACTGAACAGTTACGTGAGCACATTATTATACCCGTAGTCGATGGCAAAATTGTACAGATAATACGTGTTCTGCTCAATATAGTAGCAGACAAATTCATCCGTCTCATAATAAACCTGAAACTCATTCGGGTACAGCTCCATAAAAGCCTGCGCCCAGTAATACATACGTGACATCATGATCCACCGGTTCTCCAGCTGATAGATCACCGAGCTGGAGCCATACGGAAGAAGCCGTTCGGCTCCCTCCTCCGATATGGACTGGCCGCTGTTCCCATAGCCGGAAATGTAGTAATCAATCGGCACCTTTTCAATAAAGAAATACACGTACTGCGTCGGTATGATAATATTCGCAAGCTCTCCGGAGTTCTCCATTGCGTACAGGAAATCACTGATCTCATAATGATATCCATGATCCTCCCCCATGCGCAGCTCGTCATTTGCAGAGCAGATTGTCCAGGTAAAATCCTTATTATCCCGGATGATATTCGTAAGGCAAGTCACTGCCCCATTGGTCCCATAGACCGCCTGAACCTCTACCCGGTCCACCAGGCCGCTCTGCAGCGTAACGGCAGAAGCCAGCACAACGCAGAGCAGAAGCGCTGTGTTTTTCACTCTGCCGTTCCTGATCCATGCAGTCAGAAAATGCCACAGTACATCCAACAGCAATGTAAGGGCAGCCACTGAGAGAAACACAAAGAAGATGGAGCAGCGCGACCCGTCCATCAGAGCAGGCAGTCCCAGCTCTTCCGCCGAGAGCAGCACACCCAGCATATCCAGACACAGTCCCGTAGAAAGCATCCTTGCGCCATACTCCCTCCATCTGCGGGACAAAAGCAGCAGTGCCCCCAGCGCCGGGACAGCTGCCATCAGGATAAGGAATGCAATGGAGCACTCATAATAATCAACCTTCAGCACATAGTACTTAATCTCTGCCTGAATCACTTCCACCACGCCCGCAGCGCGCTCCCACAGAGCAGACAGGATGGAGCCTGCGCCGGCCGCCATGCCGGAGGAGGTGGTCTTCGTTGCGTCTGACCGCGAATTTTCCAACGAGGCGCTGCTCTCCGCTTCCGTCGCCTCCTCGCTTTCCGTCTCCGTCACGGATTCCTCTTCCTCGCTGCCGGTGCTGATGATATTCATGCCCCACTGCAGTGAGCCCTCCAGCGGTGTCCCCATCGCTACCGCGATCCCCATTGGAAGAATGGCAAGAAACACACTCAAAATACCAGTAAGCATAACCCGTCCGAAATATTTTTTTCGAAATAGTCGGAAGCCGTATCCAACTGCTATGGCAGCACAGAAGATTCCTGCGATCATCGTATTATAAAAATGAGCGGAAATCGTCATGGAAAAGGCGATGCCGAACGCCACAAGACACAGGAAAGAGTCCTTCGGCTTCGCCGCAGCGTTCGAATCCGTCTCCTCAGCCGACAGTCTTAATTCCTGCTCTTTTTTTTGGAAGAAAAGATAGAGAAAGAAAATCGACGGCAGAATAAAGACCATGCCGAATTCCTGCGGCAGTGAGGCACAGAAACGCCAGCGCGTCGCATCGGCCAGAATGCCGGGCCCCGCGTATATCAGCACGCCGATATAGGGAATATAACGATTTTTACAGCAGATCTTCAAAAATGTCAGCAGAGAAAAATAAACCAGAAAGGTCTGCACCAGATAAAATACCCGCAGCAGCACATACGTGTCCAGCCCGATCACCGCGTGGAGATAATAGATGATGCAGTGAAAGCCAAATGGATAAACGCCCGCCACAAAAATTTCTCCCTGGCTCATGCTGTTGATCCAGTAGTTATGGACAACGATATCAGAGGCACAATACGCGTAGTTTGTGATCAGGTTCCAGCCATATTGCCAGAGGATCAGCGCCGACACTGCGGCGAACGCGATCCATTCCATCTCCCTTCCCTTTATCTTTGCGCCGATGAAGCAGAATCCGCGACGGATCTGCTTCCCGATAAAACGAAAGATTCGCAGAAAAAAGGTGCGCGTTTTCATCTGTCCGTCAAAATAAAGCTCCAGGACCCTCACTAACGCATTAAGAGGAGAGCGCCAGTCCCTGCGGTTATTCAGGCGATCCATCACCATGTACATCACAATGGTGCCAAGCGTCAGCGTCACCCGGTTCGAAATATGGAGCAGCTGCAGCGCAAAGACCAGATTCATCAGGGAAAAATTTCCCACCAGCAGATAAAAGAAAAACCGGACAGACAGGCTGAATCCGGAGACCTTCCGGGAAAAGATCAGCGCAGGGATGCCCGTCGTCAGCACAAGGTACCAGAACAGCGTGGCACTAAACTGTAAGATTGTCAGCACCGTCATGGACATACCGTCATCCTCCTTCTTTCCTTCTCTTTTCCGGTCTGTTTATTGCTCCCTCGCAGCGATTGCGAGGTACTGTTCGGAATCGTTTTACGCCTACGCGCTGAACATACGGATCAGCTCCAGCGTCTCATTGTCAATGACGATGTCGGAATGCCTGATCTCTTCCAGCGCCGCAAAAAACTTTTCCTTCCAGCCGGCGCTGAAATAAAGCTTCATACGGCTGGTATAGGAGGACAGCTGCTCCGGATACAGCGTGATCGCACGGCCGCACCATTCTTCCGCCCGGTCATATTCCCCTATCTCCGTCAGGCGCAGCACAACCGATTCACAAAAATCGCTCTCCATCGCGCCCGGCTTCTCCTGATACAGGATTTCACACACTTCATCCATCTCCCGGACAAAGGTCTCCTGCTCCAGTCCGGTAAAGACATGCTGCGCCAGTACCTGATCCATATAAGTAATCAGAAGCGCCGCCTCTTCCGCGGCACCTTCGCCTGCTTCTCTTGCCTCTTTGATCTGTGTGTAAAGCTTCTGTACGTAGGCACGGAAATCATTCAGCTGGTCCCGCAGTACAGAGGCCGCATAATGGGACGTCTCCGAGTCCTCGCTGTTTAAGGCCAGCGCGATCGAGGCCAGTGAATTCTGGATATCCCCCCGGATTACATTAAGCATCAGGCCGCGCAGACTTGCCTTGTCACTGACCGCCAGAGCCTCCTCCATCGGCACCAGATTGCTCTCTTTTTCCACATCTGCCAGCAAAAGAGAATGAATCCTCTGTTTGCTGAACATGACATCACTGAGATCGACTTCGCGGCGCATCAGAGCATGCCGGAAAAAAGTTCCAAAAATATAAAACAGGGGACCCACCACCGGACAGAGCAGCATGACAACCGTATTGATCAGGTACTGTGCGGCGCCCTCTTTTTTTCTGCGCAGAATAAGTCCCAGAATCAGATACAGCAGGGAGACCAACGTATTTATGACAAGCATAAGTACAAACCAGCGCGGTATCTGCAGCAGTATTGTCTGCTCGATGCCTCGCAAAACGCTCCGAAAACTCTCCCACATCCGGCTGTACCTCCTTTCTGTCCCGACGGCACTCTTTTTCCTGAACTGTTTCCTTAATACAGATACATCCGCTGCCAGCCAGCCCCCTGCGGCTTGTATATACTCCGCGGCCAGCCGTGCCTTCTACAGATCGATTCCCTTCTGCACGTGCGCGTCCATCTCCAGCTTGCGGATTCGTTCCAGAACAAATCCCGCGTCCTGTTCGGTCGCATTGGACAAAAGCAGATACAGCTTTCCGTTCATCTCGCCGAGGTAATCCGTCTGCCGGAACACGCCCCGTACTTTTACAGCCGCCTCCTCTATCGCAAATTCTCCGGTATCGATCGCGACCAGCGCACATTCGGTAAGCCCCTGCGTCTGCGCGGCAAGATATGCCCGCACCAGCTTGGTAAAGGATTCCTCCTCCATGATCGGCGTACCGCTGATATACCGCCGGTCCTCCAGCGCTTCCAGATAACGGTTCGCGCGCAGCACTGCATTCTGGATCAGATCGCTGATGACGCTTAAGGTATCCGCCTGGGCGAGCGTCATGCGCTCCCAGGGAAGCCCCCACACCATCAGGATCAGCTGCATCTCATCCTCAGAATAAATCGCGTACGCCATCATCGGATAGCGCTCGTCCAGCTTCTTATTGATATACACGCGCCGCTCCTTCAGCGCTTCCGAGAGATCGTCCATTTCCGTATACTGAATGGATTTTCCCATCACCCGTGCCTGCGTCGAGGTCGATGAATAAAGGCGCGCATATGAGCGGTTGGCAATCGTATAAATCGCCACATCCTTGCTCCCCATCAGCTTTGCCACAATATCCGCCGCGTAGAACAGCACTTCCTCCGGCTCATAATTATTCAGGCGGGACGTGACCTCATAGACCTTTCCCAGACTGTCTTCCTCGTTGATGATCTGATCAGCCAGCAGATTCTTCATCTTGGCATTGCTGGTATTGATGTCCGAAATATCATCCAGCCGGCCTTCCATGTAGTGCATCTCCTGCCGGTTTTCCTCCTGCATCACATTCAGCCGGTCTTTCATATAACCCACGATCAGGCCGATGATAAACAGCTGCGCGATCCAAACATAGGTATTATAATCCATCAGCACTTCAAATCCGCTGCGGTTATACATCTGACGGAAGACATAGCCCAGAATAGACAGCAGCGCGGAAAACGTTGCCTGCTGCTGCCCGTGAACGATAGCAAACAATAAAACATAAAGCAGGTAAAAATCCAGCTTCGCAAAATACTTGCTGTCCGTCGCACGGTTGTTCAGCATAAAAAACGGGATAAAGCAGATCAGATTCTCTGCAAACGGCAGCAGCGCCCAGAACAGCGACGCTGATTTCCCGAGGAAGCGGTTCAGGAAATTGTCGCTGACGCCATCCGCGGTGAGAAACGCGTTCCGATGCTTTTTCATATAGGTCGCCATCTGCGCGAACGTCTCCTGCGGCTCGTGCCGGATAGACTGGTGAAACTCCGACGCAAAGGCTTCATTGGAGAGCACGACCCGGTGCACGCTGCCGACGGAATTGTCCTCAATTTCCGTATCTCCTCCGAGTGTATCGCGCAGGATCTGCGCAATCTCCATCTGCGAGATCATCTTTGATGACGAAAGGTTATACAATGGCTTCTGATGCGACTCACAGGCACACACCTGATAGATAAAATCCACTGCGTCCTGAAGATGCAGCATGGAAAGCTGGTAACGGTCGGAAGCGGATATTTTTCCGCTCTTCAGCCCCTCAATACACATTTTCGCGCCGATATGCGTGCAGTCTCTGGCCTTGCGCGGCACGGCATACAGATGATCCAGCCGCAGCACGACCGCATCAATATCCATCTGGCGGCTGTAATTTTTGCACTGCTGCTCCATCTGTGCCAGCACCATCGCCCGAAAGCCGCGCGCGCTCGCCGGTGTATCTTCTGTAATATTGACCGTATAAGAATCACCGTACACCTCATCTGAGGAAAGATAGACCAGTCTCCCTTTTTCACGAGCCGCAAACGCTGTCAGAATATTCGTGATGCCAAGCGAATACCGGACCGACTCCTTGCGCGTATCCGTCCAGTCATAATTGATATCAAACGCCCCCATACAGAGGATCAGCTGTGGATTGATGCTCTCAAACACTTCCTTCAGACAATCGCTGTCATACGGAAAATAATAGTATTCAAAGACCTTCCGGTTCTGAGGGCTTCGAAAACGATGCTCTGTCAGCACATAAATCCGATGACCTTCTTTATTCAGTTTGTCGATCATGGCATTCATCAGACTGCTTGCGCCGCCAACCAGCAATACATCCATAGTATCTTCCGCCCCTTACGGTTCCTCACACTCCCCGGTATCTTTTCTATATCATGTCTATATCATGAGCAGCAGAAACGGCAGCACGTCATTCCTGCTTTTTTTCATCGTGTCTTTTCATAATAACGAATTCCCGTCTGATTTTCAATACTTTTTATAAAGTGTTCATATTCTCCGGCAGATTTTCAGTCTCTGTTTTGCACATTTTTTACAAAAGAAGAGACAGCTTCCGTTGTATTGCAACGCAGAGCTGCCTCCACTTTCTTATTAGCTTATTCTTTTTCCTGAAAACAGCCGCTTCTGTTTCTTTCCTGTCATTTCCCATGTAGAACTTTACTGTGCGGCAATACTCCCGTCACATCAGTCCTTCATCGCGGCCACTTCGTCGAATTCCTTCTCGATCGCTTTATCCGGTGCGCCGGTCGCAAGACTCACGACCACATCCACCACGATCGCGATCAGGAATGCCGGAAGCAGCTCATAGATGGCAAATATACCGCCCAGCGGGCTGATGACATATTCCCAGATGAATACCATCGCGCCGCCGGCGATCATGCCGGTGATCGCGCCCCATTTATTGCTTCTCTTCCAGAACAGAGCCAGCAGAACGACAGGACCGAACGCCGCGCCGAAGCCCGCCCATGCAAATGAGACGATGGAAAACACTGAGCCCTCATTTCTGGCCCAGATCATCGCGATCACAGCAACCGCCACAACGGTGCACCGCGCGATAATGATCTGTGCCTTATCCGAAAGCTTCACGCCAAGGGTATCACGGACAATATCCTGTGAGACACTGGAGGAAGCCGCCAGCAGCTGTGAATCCGCCGTGGACATCGTCGCTGCCATGATACCGGAGAGGATCACGCCCGCCACGATCGCCGGAAGGACGCCGTGCGTGCTGATCAGCTCCGCGATCTTAATGACGATCCTCTGGGAATCAGAGGAAGACAGCGCTTCCAGGGCTCCCGCACTGATCATCGCGTTTCCAATGATACCAATCAAAACCGCTATGCCCATAGAAATCACGACCCACACGGTCGCAACACGGCGGGAAAGCGGAAGCTTCTTCGGATCCTCGATCGCCATAAACCGCAGCAGGATGTGCGGCATTCCGAAATAGCCAAGCCCCCATGCCAGCGTAGATACAATGGTCAGAGGACCATAGGATGCCGCCGCACCGGTTGCTGCGTCATAGCCCTGCGTCAGGTTCAGATAGCCCGGCAGAGACTGCGCATTCGATACGACCGCCGACCAGCCGCCGGCTGCGTTAATTCCAAAGAACACAACAACGATCAGCGCGATCGTCATCACGATGGATTGCACAAAGTCCGAAGTAGAAGCCGCCATGAAGCCGCCCAGCGTCGTATACAGGGTAATGACTACCGCTGAGATCAGCATCGCTGTCAGATAGTTCACACCGAACAGACTGGAAAACAGTGTACCGCAGGCATTGAAGCCGGATGCGGTGTACGGCACGAAAAATACGACAATGACGACCGCTGCGATCAGCGACAGGATGTGTTTGTCGTCGTGATAGCGTTTGGAAAAGAATTCCGGGATCGTCGTCGCGCCAATGTGCTGTGAATAGTGACGGATCGGCTTCGCCACAAAAAACCAGTTCAGCCAGGTACCGACTGCCAGACCAATCGCGGTCCAAACCGCCTCCGGTACGCCCGCGAGCAGCGCCACGCCCGGCAGTCCCATCAGCAGCCACGAGCTCATATCCGACGCCTCGGCACTCATCGCCGTCACCAACGGTCCAAGCTTCCGGCCGCCCAGATAAAAGTCGCCGGAAGATTTGTTCGATCTGGAGAACCAGACGCCGATCCCGACTACCCCGACCAGATACACGATCATTGTTGCCAGAACCAAAATACTCCTTGAATCCATAATGTTCCTCCTCTTTCCATCAGCCTGCTGCTCTGAATCGGCAGCTGTTCAGAAACAGAAACTGTTCAGTACCTCCACAGTTACCAGAAACACACAGCTGCCTCCATCGATTTTTCTCAGGCCGCAATTAAGAGACAGTATACACCCACGAAAAATAGACTGCAATACAGAATGAAGTCTATACTAAATTTAAAAATCGTTTTATTTTTTTATGGAAATTCTGCTTATTTTATGCATTTATTTATTAGACTAATTAATGTATTTAATTTTATACAATTCATAAATCAATAATTATAATTCTCGTTCGTCATATTCTTTTAATTTTCCTTGCGTCGGATTCATTAATAAGATATACTAAATTATAGTAAACGACGTAAGTCGTTTTACTTTGCGCCAGACACGAGGCTGCAAAGCAGCCATTCCATGCGCGTCTGTGTGCATCAGTTATAGTGAATGACAAAAGAATTTTGTCATTCACTATAAAACAATCAGACAGATGAAGGGCGTGATAAAATGAGTGAAATTTACGCAGAACAGGAAATTAAGAATATCGTGAAGCCAATATTTCTTTCCTTTGGTATAAACAGAGCCTGGCTGTTCGGTTCTTATGCCAGAGGAGAAGCCTCTTTGGACAGTGACATAGATATTCGTATTGAAGGCGGCCAGTTTAAAGGAATTTTTGCACTTGGCAAATTATACGATGAATTAAGCACGGCTTTAAAGAAACCCATTGATCTTGTAACCACAGAAGCACTCGAACATAAGGCGAACGTTGACAGGACACGTAAATTCGTTTCCAATATCAGAGAGGATGAAAAGCTTATCTATGAAAAAGATGGATGTTGATGTTTTAGAACATATCAGAGATTATTGTCTGGATATTCAAAATACAGTTAATCGCTTTGGAAACGACAAAGCAATATTCGAAAGCGATCGGGATTATCGCAATTCCGTTTGTATGAGTCTATTACAAATAGGTGAGCTTACCGGGCATCTATCTGATGATTTCAGGCTGAAGACAAGAGAGCAGATTTACTGGCCCGCTGTCAAAGGAATGCGAAATATCTTTGCGCACAACTACGGTGCTATTGATATTGACAGAGTATGGGAAACTACGTCAAATGATATTTCGCAATTATACGCATTTTGTGTAAAAGCAATAACGCAAAGCGAAGACTAGGTTTTTCGCAGATATCCTAGCAGCAGCGGCAGCTGCGTGGAGGAATACTGGCTCAGTGAATAATTCCCGCCGCAGATGCACCAATCATACATCATCGCCCGCTCCTGCAGCGCGTAAGTACGCACCATCTCGTTGACGGAAATGTCGTCCCTCAGCTCGCCCTTCTTCTGCCCGTCCAGACAGATCTTGCGAAGCAAACGGAAGTAATAACGGTTCTGATCCATCAGATGCTTCTCGCTCGTCGTGACCAGCTGTGTGGAGAGCAGTCTGGCGAGCAGATCCAGCGATATGGAATTCTCTATCATGAAAAACAGTTCACGGTTCAGGTAGATCAGCTGGTCAAAGCTGGTCATATCTTCGGGAATGTCTTTGTTCAGCTCCTCATATTTTTCATCGAACAGTGTGGACAGAGACGAAAGCAGGGCGTCCTTCCCCGCGAAATAATGATAAAAGGAGCCCTTTGATGTCCCAGAGCGTTCTACGATCTCGTCCACCGTCGTCTCATCATATCCATTCTCGTAAAACAGCTCCCAGGCCGCCGAAACGATGCGGCTGCGGGTGTTGCGGGCATTGTGCTTCGCCATGTTCCTCACTCCGTCTCAAAAAGCGCCTCGAATTCTTCCCTGCCGATTTTTTCCTTCTCGATCAGCAGCGCCGCGCTCGCGTGGAGCACATCAATGTGCGCCGAAATCATCTCACGCGCTTTTTCATGTGACTCATCGACAATGCGCTTCACTTCCTCATCAATCAGGGATGTGATCTTCTCTCCGTACGCGCGGGCGTGCGCAAGGTCTCTTCCGATGAATACCTGATCGTCTTCATTGTCGTAATTGATCAGGCCGACTTTCTCCGACATGCCGTATTTCGTCACCATCGCGCGGGCGATCGCGGTCGCCTGCTTGATATCCTGTGACGCGCCGGTCGTCACGTCTCCGATGATCAGCTCCTCCGCGACACGGCCGCCGAGGCTGACGATGATGTTCTGCTCCATCTGCCCCTTCGTATTGAACATCTCATCCTTTTCCGGAAGAGGCATCGTGTAGCCGGCTGCGCCGCGCCCGGTCGGTATAATGGAAACCGTATGCACCGGTCCGACATCCGGCAGCAAATGAAACAGGATGGCATGTCCTGACTCATGGTAAGCGGTAATCCGCTTTTCCTTCTCGGAGATCACGCGGCTCTTTTTCTCTGCGCCGATCCCGACCTTGATAAACGCGCGGTTGATGTCTGACTGGCAGATATAGGCGCGCTTTTCCTTCGCAGCCATGATAGCCGCCTCATTCATCAGGTTCTCCAGATCTGCACCCGTAAAGCCTGCCGTCGTGCGCGCGGTCTCTTTCAGATCCACATCGTCCGCCAGCGGCTTGCCCTTTGAATGCACCTCCAGAATCTCCTCCCGGCCTTTGATATCCGGCCGGCCCACCGATACCTGGCGGTCGAAGCGTCCCGGACGCAGGATAGCCGGGTCAAGGATATCTACACGGTTCGTCGCCGCCATCACGATAATGCCCTCATTGACGCCAAAGCCGTCCATCTCCACCAGCAGCTGGTTCAGCGTCTGCTCACGCTCATCGTGACCGCCGCCCATGCCGGTACCGCGCCGTCTTGCGACCGCGTCGATCTCATCGATAAAGACGATACACGGCTGATGCTTTTTTGCCTCCTCAAACAGATCGCGCACGCGCGACGCACCTACGCCGACAAACATTTCCACAAAGTCCGAACCGGATATGGAGAAAAACGGCACGCCCGCCTCTCCGGCGACTGCTTTGGCAAGCAGCGTCTTACCGGTACCCGGAGGTCCCACAAGGATTACACCCTTGGGAATGCGCGCACCAATCTTGACAAAGCGGTCCGGCTCCTTCAAGAAGGAAATAATCTCCTCCAGATCCTCTTTTTCTTCTTTTAATCCGGCTACATTCTCAAAGGTCACCCGTTTTGCGTCCGGAGAGATCATCTTTGCCCTGCTTTTGCCGAAATTCATCATCCGGGAATTGCCGCCGCCCGCCTGCCGGTTCATCATCGTGAACATCATAATCATCACCACACAGATGATCACGGTCGGAAACAGCCATGTCAGCACCACGCTTTCGCGCTCCACGTCCTCAATCTCCAGTTCGATGGAGTCATAGGCCTCCAGCTCCTCCGCCACGGTCTCGACATTCAGGACATTCACGTAGTGGACGTCGCCCGTCTTCAGCACAATCTTCAGGGAACCGGTCGGTGTCTCCTCGTTGGGCGTGATAGTAACAGCCGCAACCTCATCATTTTCCAG
Source organism: Clostridiales bacterium (assembly GCA_020859985.1). GTDB lineage: Bacteria > Bacillota > Clostridia > Lachnospirales > Lachnospiraceae > Choladousia. Next base: position 52,779 of record JAJBVD010000026.1, on the reverse strand, counting down.
AGCCTCATTCAGCTCACTGCTGTTCCACGTCTGCGCGGCTTCCATCCCGCCGCGGAACGTCATAAGAAGGATCAGAATGATCAGGACGCCCGCCAGATAAAGTCCGATCCCTTTCGCGTTTTTTGTCAACTTTTTGCATCTCCTGTCTGTCTTATTCACCGCCCTCGTAACTGTTCAGCACTTTCACAGTTACGAGGGAAAAGTCTATTTTAAATCTCGTATCCGTATCCGCCGACAGCAGTTATGTACACTCAGTCTGAGAATGTCACTACCCCGATGAACGGCAGGTTCCGGTACTTCTGCGCATAATCCAGTCCATACCCTACGACAAATTCATCCGGAATATTGAAGCAGGTATAGTCCACCGCAACCTGCGTGATCCGCCGCTCCGGCTTGTCCAGAAGCGTGCACAGGCGCACTGAAGCCGGATTTCTCTTTTTCAGGATCTCGATCAGATAGCTTAATGTCCGGCCGGAATCTATGATATCTTCCACGATCAGCACATTCTTGCCGTCGAGCGGCTCATCCAGATCCTTCACGATCTTCACCACCCCGCTGGACTTCGTATCGTTGCCATAGCTGCTCACCGACATGAAATCCATGGTCACCGGCACCGTGATCCGTTTTGCCAGCTCACACATAAAAAAGACAGCGCCCTTGAGCACGCAGATAAGATGCACCTCTTTCCCCGCGTAATCTCTGCTGATCTGTCCCGCAATCTCCTCAATCCGCCGGTCAACCTCCTGCTCCGAGAGCAGGATTTCCACTTTTTCCTTCATCGTTTATCTCCTTGTACCACAGAAACCTTCAGCACCATCTGCGTCTCGTCCGTGACCTTTGCCGCCTCGCTGATCCGCCATCCGATCACCCAGAGGATGTGCGATCCGTCTGCCAGCAAAAGAATCCGGTCCCGCATATCCCGCGGGATCTTCTGATCGATCAGATAGTCCTTCAGCTTTTTCGTTCCGCCCTGCGCGTTTATCACCAGATAATCGCCGGGCCGTCTGGTCCGCAAAAGCAAATTATTTTTTATTGTATCATAGGAAATCCATTTCGTATACTTTTTTTCTTCCAAAAAATATTTTTTGAGTTCCGGTACATTGGGCATCAACTCCGTTGTCATGGACATCCGGTCAGATGTCCCGCCAAAGTCTCCGCCGAATGCAGTACAGCCCGGAACCAAAAGTCCGACGGCCATGCGTTCCCCAACAGACGTTTTCTCATTCCCTGCATTTTCGTCTATCCGGGAGGTAATCCGTGCATAGTCTGGCCCGCCCCCGAAGCATACAGGTTCCGGCTCACGTTCCCGAAGCCGCAGAATTCCGTTCTCCCGCACCGCAAGGATACCGCCTGGCAGATCACAACGTTTCCCGCAGTCCATGTCCGCAAGCTCCTCCAGCATTCGAATGTGAACCGCGCCAATATCTTTTAAACCACTTTTCATCTCAATCGCACGCTTCAGCAGCTCCTGCCGGATTAGGCCTTCCTCTTTCTTGTACGCTTCCAGCCGGATCACTACAGAAGGTTTTTCCGCCAGCGCCCGCTGCTTCGTGTTTTCACATCCTGTAACAATACACCGCGCGGCAGCCTCATCTGTCATCCGGTCAATATACTCCTGCACATCACGCAGCTTGTCCGCAGCCTCAGCGATGTGCCGCGACGCCTGCGGATTCAGCTGTTCTTCCATCTGCGGAAGCAGGGAAAGGCGGATGCGGTTTCTTGTATAATCGCCTTCCAGATTTGTGCGGTCCGTCCGCCAGATGAGGCCCGCTTTTTTCAGATATGCCTCAATATCGGTCCGCGCTGTAAAAAGAAGCGGACGGATCCGGTTCCCCTGCACGGGGCGGATCCCGCCCAGGCCATTCAGACCGCTTCCGCGTGTCAGATTCCAGAGCACGGTCTCCGCCTGGTCATTCCGGTTGTGCGCTACGGCAATACGGTCGGCATTCCACTTGCTGCCGATCTCTTCAAAAATCCGGTAGCGTTCCATTCGCGCCGCCTCCTCAACCGTAAGGCTCTCTTCTTCCACTCGCCGGTGCACATTGGCTGTCTCCACACGGCAGGGAATTTCCCATCCGGCACACAGCTTCTGTACAAACGCCGCATCATCAAGACTTTCCTGTCCGCGCAGGCCGTGCTCCACATGTACCACAAGCAGGTCAAAAGGAAGCTCCCGGCGATACTGCCGCAGCACATGCAGAAGACAGACGGAATCCGCGCCGCCGGAGACGCCGGCGATGACACGCATCCCCGGCCCGATCATATGATACTCTTCTATTGTGTGAAAAACGCTTCGCAGCAGGTCGTCCATCTTCTCTCCGTCTTTTTGTTTTATTCTTTATTTGTTTTGTTCTTTATTTGTTTTATTCTTTATTTGTTTTGATTTCTTCCGGCTTTTATCTCTGTCCGGCCATCCTGTACCGATACCGGTTGTTCCCTTTTCCCGTCTGGCAAGGCAGCAATTCGGATGCCCGGCTTCGCCGGCCTTATTTTTCCCAGATGGAGCCGACCAGAATGGTCATATCGTCCCGCGCGCCGGATTCCTGCATCAGATACACCCGCTCCATCAGCCGTCTCGCGTACTCCTGTGCATTGCGCGTCAGGGTGTGGATGATCAGCTCGGCCATCGCCTGTTCATGATCTTCACCCGGCATCGCGTCCAGCACACCATCCGTCATCATGATAATATTGTCTCCCGGCTCCAGCTGCCGGTGCAGGCTCTCATAGTCCGACTGCTGCAGCACGCCGGTCGGAAACGCGTTTGCGCGGATCACCTCAATCTGCCCGTTTTTTCGAATAAATGAAGCCGCAGCCCCTGATTTCATCATATCACATCTGGCATTATATAAGTCAACCATGCATAAGTCAATTGTGGAAAAAATCGGGGTATTGTTCTGCAGCAGTATGCCGGAATTCAAAAGCCGCACCGCTGTCTCCTGCGGAAACCCTGCGGCAAGAAACTGCTCCAGCAGTTCAATCACCTTTTCGCTTTCGAGATTTGCCGCCGTGCCGGAACCCATGCCGTCCGCAAGGCTCATCACCACCTTGCCCGTATCCTTCTGAAGCAGCGTATAATTGTCGCCTGATACCAGCTCCCCCGCTTTCGTAATATGCGAAACGCCGCAGAAAAACTGATATTTTGTGTCCGGTACAAAATGAAACAGCATCGGCTCCGCTGTGACAGCTGCCCTGCAGTTGAAGGCAGGCCGCATCCTTTCCTGGCAGCACACAGAGAGCGCCTCGGCCACAGAGCGCGCAGATACCACGCTTCCCCGCTCATAACGTGCGATTCCCGCGCCTGCTCCTGTCCGAAATCCGCTGCCCGGCCGTCTCCATCTGATGTTTTTTGCCGGTAAATGAACCGTCAGATAGTATTCCTGTCTGTCCGGTTCCTGCCGAAATGCCCGGATGGAATCCAGTTCCACATTCAAAAACCGCAATTCTCTTTTCAGCCGTCCCGCAATGCGTTCTTCCGACTGCGGCAGACAGGAGAATCCTTCCGCAGTTCTCTTTAAGAGCGCCGCCGTCTGAGCGATCTGCTCGCCCGCCGCCCGTCTCTGCTCCAGCATACGATTGCTCCAGAGCAGATTTGTGCGCGCCTCCTCGTAGCCGGTGCGGAGCGCCAGCATCAACTGGCCCGGCCGTTCACATTTCACCTTCAAAAGCGCTCTCTGTTCCGCGGAAAAACTCCCGCTCTGTTCCATCTCCCTTAAAAGTTCATACATCATCCTGCAATGTTCAAAATATGCACCGCCCCAACAGTCCCCAGCGTTTTTGCAGTCTGCGCACGCCCGGTCCTTTACATCCTCAAACAGCTCCTGCAGCTCCTCATCTCCCAGTCTTTCCTTTTGACATGGCAGCTTTCCGAACAGCTCTGCCAGCGAAAAAAACGCGTCCGCATACTGCTCCATCTGCTCCTGTTCCGGCTGTATCCATTCTCCCATCTTCCATTCTCCCCTCCATCCTTTCCATGGCTCCGCTGTGATTCATCCTTCCCGATACGATAAACCTGCCCTCCGGCTTAGCGTCTTCGCAGCAGTTTCGTATCTTCACTGTTTCGCGTTTTCATGGTTATGGCTTCTCATCATACCACTCTGCGTGCGCGGGATATGTCAAAATCTGGAAAGATCTGAAAAAGAAAAAAGAACGCGGAGTTATTCCGCGTCCTGATAAAATCTGTGAATTGTCCGTTCCTGTAAATCTGTTATTTTTCAGCGCGATAAATCACATCGTCCTCATACACCAGCCCCAGCTTCTCTCTGGCCAGCTTCTCAATATACTCATCGGAATTCAGATACTCGCTAAGCTCGTCGATCTCCTCCGCGCGGACTTCCTCGTCTTGAAGCTCCTGCTGCAGATCATCAATCTGCGCCGCATAAGCAGCATTCTCCGCCCGAAGTGACCAGCTCTGCGACAGAAGCGCCACAAGCATCACAAAAACAATAATCGCAATGGCATACATACCAAAGCGATTCCCCATGCTGAGCTGTTTTTTCCGTCCTGCCATCTTTGTTTACCCCTTATAAAGCTTATTCTTTTTCCGGAATGTCTTCACCTTACATCTGTGATTCAATATTCCCGTTTTCGTCTCACAGGTTTTCCCCTCACAATCCTGAGACTTATTTTTGTTATTGTAAGCTTTTTTTCGAGCAATTTCAATTCTTTTCTTACAAATTTTACAATTTTTTTGGATAAATCCCCACAGAATCCGACATGGCCGTGCCGCCGTGCACAGAATCCTGACAAACAGATGAAAAAATGTGCTCCACAGGCGCAGCAAAAAACGAAACAGTACAGAAAGCACACGCACGATAAACGGGCTCAGTGTAAAATGATACAGCAAAAATCCCAACAGCATTCCGATAACGGCGTAACCGCGAACAGCTCCGTCTGAGCTGCGAAACGCCAGATAAAATGTCAAAAATCCGGCCGTCATCCAAAACAGGAAATCCTCAAAAGACAGTAAAAGCAGGGAATGATGTACGCTTCGCCGCAGCGCACGCAGGATATCATAAAGCATTGTCAGTCCGGCGCCATGCAGAGTAAAAAGCAAAAATACGGCAGTCTCCTGCCGTATCACATTGCTCATTGAAACATCCTCCTGATAAGGCTGCCTTTTTTTGCAGGATTGCTGCCGGAATAAAGGATGCTCTCTACACTGCCGCGCATTTTCACTTCGCCCTGAGAAAGTTCAAGCCGTCCGATATGAAGGTCTTTTCCTTTCACCGTCAGCATTCCCTGTCCGGTCTGAAGCACTACGGTATTTTCGTCAAAAGAAAGGACGTCCGTCACGCCTGTCACAACGCCCTCCGCTCTGTCTCTCCACGAAATGCTGTGTGGTCTTTCATTCTTTTTTTCTTCCATCCTGCTCTCCGGATGCAATCGCCTTGCTGTAAGTATATGAAAATCCCCGGACTTACAGAACCGAAAACCGGTATTTTTACCTGCGTTTTTGCTTCCTTATGTGGGCGCACGAAAAAGACTGAACATCTATCCCTGTGGCATAAATGTTCAGTCTGTATATTCACACATGAATCCTGTAGGGAACCTAAAAGAATACGCCTTAGCGCATCTTCGCGGAGCGTTTTATGACATGGGGAATGAAATTTCCTATATCATAAATAACGGTACATCTCTGCAGCCGCCTCTTTCTTGACGGTCTCCGCCACGGATACCACTTCGACCTTCACGGTCCTGGAGCCGAATCCGATCTCTATCACATCTCCCGGTTTCACGGCCACGGATGCTTTCGCCGCCTTACCGTTGACGAGCACACGTCCTGCGTCACACGCCTCGTTTGCCACAGTCCTGCGCTTGATCAGCCTCGACACCTTCAGATATTTATCCAGACGCATCCGATCAGCCGTTTACAACGTCCTTCAGAGCTTTTCCGGCTTTGAACTTCGGAGTCTTAGAAGCCGCAATCTTCATTGTCTCGCCAGTCTGCGGATTTCTTCCTTCTCTCTCCGGGCGGGTAGCTACTTCAAAAGTACCAAAGCCAACCAGCTGAATCTTCTCGCCGCTCTTAAGCTGCTCCGCTACTACATCCGTGAAAGCCTTCAGTGCCTTCTCTGAATCCTTCTTTGATAACTCGGTCTTCTCTGCGATCGCTGCAACCAGTTCTGTTCTGTTCATTTTGATTCCTCCTGTAAATAATTCTGTATTTTCTGAAACCTCGCGGCCGCCTGTCTCATTAAACTGAAACCCATATTTCATGCCAATTATAAAGTGCGGTATGGTCTGTCCCAGCTCTTCTGTAAAAGCGGAACATGTCCCAGGCGCGCCCCGCTACTATTTATATAATGTAATAAATCGTTTGTCAAGAAGTTTCACCAAAAGTTCCGCCCTTTTACAGCATGGAGTTGATCATTGCCAATACCTGTTCGCCGAGCGCAGCTGACTTCGCATCCGCGTCCTCAAGAGAGGTACCCTTGACACCATAGTAGAACTTTACCTTCGGCTCCGTACCGGACGGACGCACACATAACCACGCTGAGTCCGTAAGGTCATAGTAAAGCACATTCGAATTCGGAAGACCGGTCGGCTTCACTTCGCCGGTCGCGATGTCCGTGATCGTATCCGCCTTGTAGTCACGCGCGGAGACAACCTTATAGCCGCCGATCTCTGTCGGCGGATTCTTCCGCAGGGTCTCCAGGATCTCCTGAATCTTCTGCAGACCTTCCATGCCCTTTAACGTGATGGACTTGATATCATCCTTATAGTAACCATAGCGCTCATACAGTTCGATCATCGCATCCCAGAGCGTCTTTCCCTGTGCCTTATAGAAAGCGGCAGCCTCCGCCAGCGCCATCACCGCCACAATCGCATCCTTGTCACGGGCATGCGTGCCGATCAGGCAGCCATAGCTCTCCTCAAAGCCAAACAGGTAGGTGCCTTTTCCGCTCTGCTCAAAGCCCAGAATCTGCTGTCCAATGTATTTGAAACCGGTCAGCACTTCAATGAGGCCTGTCCCATAGTATTTTGCGATCGCGTCCGCCATGTTCGTCGTCACGATGGTCTTGATCAGGACGCCGTCCTCCGGAAGTCCTTTGAGCGCTTTTCTCTGGCCGATCTCATAATCTGCCAGCAGGCAGCCGGACATATTGCCGGTCAGGGTATGATACTCGCCGGTCTTCGAATCCTTCACACGCACACCGAGACGGTCCGCGTCCGGATCGGTCGCCAGTACCAGCTCCGCGTCAATCTCCTTCGCCAGCTTCAGTCCCAGATCAAATGCCTCGTCCGCCTCCGGGTTCGGGTAGCTGACTGTCGGGAAATCGCCGTCCGGCAGCTCCTGCTCCGGTACCACATAAACGTTCTCAAAGCCAAGCTCCTTCAGCACACGGCGCGCCGGGATGTTGCCCGTACCGTGCAGCGGCGTATAGACGATCTTCAGATTCTTACTCTCCTGCTCAATGGTCTCCGGATGAAGCACCAGCTTCTTCAGGCAACCGATAAACGCATCGTCAATCTTCTCCCCGATCACCTCGTAGAGGCCGGCCGCGACCGCCGCTTCTTTCTCCATCGTCTTTGCAGCCGTATAGTCCGTGATGGCCTTCACCTCGGCCATGATACCGGTATCGTGAGGCGGCGTGATCTGCGCGCCGTCCTCCCAGTATACCTTGTAGCCATTGTATTCCGGCGGATTGTGGCTGGCGGTGATATTGATACCGGCGATGCAGCCCAGCTCACGCACCGCAAAAGACAGCTCCGGCGTCGGGCGCAGAGACTCAAACACATACGCCTTGATACCGTTCGCAGCCAGTGTCAGCGCCGCAAAATCTGCGAACTCCGGCGACATGTGACGGGAGTCATACGCGATCGCTACCGCTTTCTTCTGCGGGTCATTGCAGGCTTTGTTGATGTAATTCGCCAGTCCCTGCGTCGCCTTCTGTACGACATATTTGTTCATGCGGTTCGTACCCGCGCCGATAATACCGCGCAGGCCTGCCGTGCCGAACGCCAGCTCCGTGTAAAATCTCTCTTTAATCTCGTTCTCATCGTTCTCAATGGCCTTAAGCTCCGCTTTGGTTGCCTCGTCAAAATACGGATTGGAAAGCCATTCCTCATAAGCTTTTCTGTACGCTTCCATCTGAATTCCTCCTAAATTATGTATCGGAAGTCTGCCACACCCCTTCCTGTGAAAACGGTATTCCCGTAACTGTTCCGTACCTTCACAGTTTCTTTGCCGCATCCTGTGCTGTATCCGGCATTGCCTCCGACCAGTCATGATAAAGGATTATATCAGCTTTTCTTTGAAATGAAAACCGCTTTTCCGCTATTTTACGCCTTTTTTCATATGCTGCCGTTATAAGTCACAGCTTAACCGGTTTTATGCCATTTCAGCCTCTGATCACGCTTCCAACAGCTTCAGGAACCCGGCCCGCGCTTTTTCCTGACGATTCATTTTCACCAGCTTATCCGAGTACTGACGGGAAATCCAGGCCTTACTTCCGCCATAATAGGTGCCGGCCAGCTTGCGGAATTTCTCCGGATACAGCATCCGCACATAAAGCAGTCTGCGTTCCGTATGTGAAAGCGGACGCACCCGTCCATAGCTCTCCAGCATACGCATCCCAAGACGTGTGTTCCAGTCGTGTTTTTCCAGAATCTTGCGCATGAAACGGTACAGATCATTCACCTGAAAATCAAAGCGGCAGCAGTCAAAATTCGTCGTCGCGATCTCATAGCCGCAGATCAGGACATGGTGGTGGCTGTAATCCCCATGGCAGACACAGCCTTTTTTATCCTCCCGCAGCTCTTCCAGAAGGTCGTTCACGCGGGAAAGCTGTGAGAGAGCCTCCGTCGCCTGCTGCAGATATTGATCATAGGAATCCAGAAAAAGCTGTTCAAACGCGCTTTTTTTCTGCCTGGTGCGCACAAACGTGCGAATCTTGCGCAGCTGTGCGTTCCACGCGCGCAGCTCTTCCAACGGCGGCCGTGCGGCATAACAGTCATTTTCTTCCTTTAATCTCATCAGACAATGCAGACGCGCAAGATTCTCCACCGCCCTCAGCACCTCCGCCTCGTTCGAAGGGTCACATTCACGGCCCGGATACCATTTCTTTACCACATAACGATTTTCTTCCCAGTCTTTAGAGACCAGAAGACCCTCTTTGTTGGGTAAAATCACATCCACGTTCCTGTATCCGCCCTCACAGACGGCCCCCATCACGAGATTCTGGAACAGGGCTCTGTTTTCTGTCCCCGCGTACTCACTTAAAATACCCGTACCTTCAGGTGTATCAAGATACCAGCACCCCCGCCCGCGTCTGGTGCCGGTAACATCCAGTTCATACTGCTCCAATACCTTCAAAGCTCTGTCGTTCATGCCGCGCCCTCCCCATAGACAGCCTGACATCCACTGTTTTCTGATTCGCTATCGTAACTGTTTCGTGCTTTCACAGCTACAAGCTATCTTATGAGAAGCGGACTAAAAATATGAAATGAAAGGCGAATGCTTCGTTACATTCACAACGCAGCTGTGAATAGTAATAATGCCTCATGAGGCACGGCTTCCTGCTTCCCGCATCCGCCGCAGGATCCGTTTTTCTGCACGGGACACCTGCACCTGTGTCATGCCAAGGCGGGCAGCAACCTGCACCTGTGTCATCTCTTCAAAATAACGCATCCGGATGAGCCTGCGTTCGTCCGGCGCAAGCGATCCCAGCAGCTGGTTCAGCAGCATATGGTTCAGCAGGTCTTCGTGACGGTCCTGCCCGTCCGGCAGACGATCCTCCAAAAGCACCGGCGTACCGTCTCCCTGATAAATCGTCTGGTTCAGAGATTCAACATCGGCGGCAGCGTCCAATGCCATCACCAGCTCCTCCGGGCTGACTCCTGTCGCAAGCGCGAGCTTTTCCATCGTCGGTTCCGCCACGCCTCTCTGCTCCAGCTCCTCCCGCGCATGCATAGCCCGTGCAGCCGTTTCTTTGAGAAGCCGGCTCACTCGGATCAGGCCATCATCCCGCAAAAAGCGACGGATCTCCCCGGCGATCATCGGAACCGCATACGTAGAAAAACGCACATCAAAGGAATCATTAAAATTGTCAATCGCTTTCAGAAGACCGATGCTTCCGATCTGCACCAGATCCTCGTAGTCGCATCCACGGCCCGCAAACCGCCGCACAACGGTATATACCAGCCCCATATTTTCCTCCGCCAGCTGTGCTCTGGCTTCTTTGTCCCCTTTGTGAGCTTTTCCGATCAGTGCAAGGGTCCGTTCCATTCCTTCGTCCTCTACCCCCTTGTTTCCAAAAGTCTGTTTGTCAGCGGAACCGAAACCTGCCCTGATTCCCGCCCGATCCGTTTGCTCATGCACACACAGGTACCCTTTCCCGGCGAGGACTCCACCTGCAGCGTATCCATAAACGCCTCCATAAACGCAAATCCCATCCCGGAATGATCGTTTTCCTTCTCCGTCGTGAAGAACGGCTCCATTGCACGCTTTACATCCGTGATACCGCAGCCGTCATCCCGCACTTCCACCTGCAGAATGCCGTCCCGTATGCGGCAGGTGATCCATATTTTATCTGCAGCGCTTTCCGTGTCATTTTGAAAGTTCCTTTTATACGCATGAATGATCGCGTTCGTGACCGCCTCGGAGACGGCAGTCTTGACATCCGCCACCTCCTCCAGCGTAGGATTAAGCTGCGTCATAAACGCCGCAACCGTCACCCGCGCAAAGCTCTCGTTGCAGGAGCGGCTGTCAAATTCCAGTTTCATTTCATTTTGCTGCATCTTTATTCTCCCCTTTCCCGGCTGTGTTTTCTTCCTTTGCCCTTTTGCGTTTCGAACGCAGCCGCCTCACTTTATTTTATGGTTAACGACGTAAGCCGTCTTACTTTTTCACTGCCCTTACGACGGCATCCCTTCATAGATGTCCATAATTTTACCGATACCGGAGAGCTCGAGCATCCGCTTTGTGCGCTCCCCGACATTCGCCGCCGCCACTGTGCCTCCCATAAAACGCATTCTCTTATAACGGCCGATCAGCATCCCGATACCGGAGCTGTCCATAAACTCCGTCCGCGCAAAATCAAATACAATACAGCGGATGTGCTTTCTCAGTACCAGCCGGTCAGCCTCAGTGCAGAGCCTGTCCGATGTGTAATGGTCGATCTCCTCCGGCAAATGTATGGTCATCGTCGTACCGACGATCGTAAATACAGAATCCATAAAAATCCCCTCCTACTGCCCCTGCAGCATTACAATTCCTTACGTCTTCCGGCAGACAAAACAACGCAGAAAAGGAGAGCGCCGGGGCATTCCCTTCTGCGCTCTCCCATACTTCTGGGTTTCTCTACCTGTTTGCTGCTGTTCTGAATAGTTACTAGTTTACTATATTCCCGGACGCGTCGTACGAAATCCCGGTCGTCGGATCCGTCCACACCACTTCCGAGGAAGTCGTACTGTCATTGTAGATCGTAATGTCATCGCTGGTGTCGGTCGAACCGTCGTCTGTGGTATCGCCAGTCGTATCCGTTGTCGTCGTAACGTCCGTTGCCGCGTCGCCAAGGCCGCTTAAATCCAGCGTGTTGGAAGTCGTATCTCCTGAGGAAGAAGAGGAAATATAGCCTTCTACAATCGACGCGTTGGACGGATAATATTCGATAATCTGGTTAAATATCTCATCCGCGCTGTCCCGGTCGCCCAGATAGTAATAAGCCATCCCCAGATAGAGCAATGCGTTGTAATGATTCGACTGCTCCCGGTCCGGATCTGCTTCCACGGCTTTTGCCAGATTCTCCGCGGCGGTCTGATAATCCTTCTGCACATAGGCCGTCGTGCCTGCATTGTAGTATTCTGTAAACAGGCTCGCGGATACCGCGCTGCTTAAAGATTCATAAAGCGACAGGGCGTTTCCCTCAAATGCATCTGCGCTCAGTTCAAGAATCTGCTCGGCAGCCGCTGATTCACTGCCGCTCACATAAAGGTCCGCAATCGCCAGAAGCTCCTCATAGCTGTCTACCTTTGCAAGCGCCGCGTCCCGGTCCTCTTCCGCCTCCGCGATCTGATCCTCATAGCCGTCTATCTCTTCCTGCAGCTCCTCCGCCTGTACCTGCACCGTGGCAAGCTTGGCGTTCGCTTCCGTCACCTGACGGTTCGCGTTGTCATTTGCCGTCTGCCGGCTCGCCGGTACAATCAAAAACCACACGATCGCGCCGCCCAGCAGGATTCCCAGAATGATATTGATAAAAGTCGCAATCGTTGAACTGTCGCGGAATGTCGTGGGCTGAATGATCATCTCATTCCCGCTCAGATACCGGAGCGTCCCGGAGACCTGCTCGTCCTCTCCTTCTTTTTCATAGCGCTTGCGTCTCCGGCTTAAATTCGTACTTTTTCCGGTCGCTGTCTCAATCTCCTGCAGATAGCGCAGCGTCGTTGTATTCGTCGCGTCAATCTGCACCGCCTTTTTGAGCAGCTTTCTGGAGCGCCCATACTCCTGCCTCTTCATGTACAGCAGCGCCAGAAGCTGATAGGCCTTCACCAGCCTGGGATTGTGGCTAATCACCTTTTTCAGCTGGATGATCGCCATATCCTCGTTGTCTTCCCTGCAGTACATGACAGACTGATTGTATTTGCGGATCGTCTGATTGATTGAGTCCAGCTTGTTTTTATTGTTCTGCATCTGGTCGATAAAATAGTCCGCCAGATTGTCCTCCGACTGGAGATTTTTGCTGATGACCCACTCACAGAGCGCCGCAACGGCCTCGCCCGTCTCATAATAACACAGACCGAGCAGATTACGGGCATCCGTATTGCCTTTGTAAAATTTCAGACTGCGTTTCAGACAGGTGATAGCTCCTTCCATATCTCTGACCCGCGCCTTTTCCAGCCCTTCATTATAAAGAAGATTCGAGATGCGCCCGATCCGCTTCTGGATCGAAATATCCGCCCCGCAGCCCGGACAGTAGTCAGAGACGCCAAGGGCAGTGCTGCAGTAAATACACTTCATCGGCTTCCCTGCTTTCTGTTCTTCTTTTCCTCTCTGAGCATCTCCTTAAGAATGTCGCTCATATCTGTCAGGTCGCGGCTGTAGATCGCGTCCTCGGCTTCATTGACATCCATGCTGGTGTGGAACTTTTTCAGCTCCTCCTCATAATTAATCATATGTACTCCTCTACTATACCAATGGCCAGCCGCAAAGTATCACTCTGCGGCACTGTCCTGCCTGTCTGTTTGCAGGATCGCCTTCAGTTCCCCCACCAGATACAGCGACCCGACACAAAACAGCATCCCATCCTCCTTCAAACGCAGTGCCGTCTCAAAGGCTTCCCGCACATCTGTCTCCACGAAAACGGGAGAAGCGCAATCCAGACAGCTCCGGAACGCGTCCGCCAGCCGGTCGGCCGGAACAACCCGCAAACCTCCGACCTGCGTCACCACTACAGCAGAAAGCTGCATACCCTCGCAGATCTCCCGGATCATTTTCCCGTATTCCTTATCCGATACCGCAGAAAATAAAAGTGTAACTCTGCGCGGCTTCGCCTGATCTGATGCAGCCTCCGTCATCTGCTGTGCCTGCACAGGCAGGCCGGCATCTGACCGCTGCGGCTTCCCCTGCACACTCTGCACCGTGCGGATGAATTCCGAAATCCCGTCCGCATTGTGCGCGCCGTCGAGCACCACGCCCGGCAGCACGGTCTCCATCCGTCCGGGCCAGCGCGTTTTCGCGATCCCTTCCACGGCCTGTTCCGTACTGATGGAATGCTCCGGATCGATCACCCGCAGAGCCATCAGCGCCAGGGAACTGTTTACCACCTGGTAAGGCGCCAGATACGGCACCGTCACTTTTATTTTCTCATCATAACCGCAATTCAGCAGAAAATCAATGCTTTTATCCGTTTTTCCCAGTATTTGACTCATCGACTCGTCATAGCGATAAGCCTTCGCGTGCATAGCCGCGGCCGTATGAGCGATCACTGCGGCCGCCTCCGGATTCCGCCCGTCATAGATCACAGGCACCCCCTCTTTGATAATGCCCGCCTTCTCTCCGGCAATCTTTGTCACGGTATCGCCCAGATATTCCATATGGTCCAGACTGATACTCGTGATCACGCAGGCGATCGGATGCTCCACGAGATTGGTCGCGTCAAGACGTCCGCCAAGCCCGGTTTCCAGCACCAGATATTCGACGCCGGCCTCCCTGAAGATCAGAAGCCCCGCCGCAAACAGCAGCTCAAAATACGCCGGATGCGCGAACCCGTCCGCGATCATTTCCTTTGTCACTTCCAGCACGCGCGTCAGCGCACAGGCAAACGTTTCATGGGAAACCTGCTCCCCGTCAATCTCAAAGCGCTCTGTAATCTCCACCAGATGCGGTGAGGTAAACAGTCCCACATGCTTTCCCGCAGTCTTAAGCATTGATGCTAAAAACGCGCAGACACTGCCCTTTCCATTTGTTCCGGCCACATGGATCACCTTCATCTCCCGTTCGGGATGTCCGATCCGTTCCAGCAGCTCACGGGTATTTTCCGGCCCGTTCTTTTTCGTAAATTTCGGTGTACTTTCTATGTAATCCACCGCTTCTGTATAGTTCATAAAATGCGTTCTCCCTTCGGCAGACCTATTGTACTCTCCGCCCCCTTTTTATTCAAGAAATATTTATCGCAAAATTCGTCATATGTCTGTGGCCTGCTGCTCTGTTCAGAGCAGCATCGAATTTTATTATAAATTCCAGATTTCCTCTATGGACATGGTTGAACCAAAATGCTATACTTTTGCGGAACATTGCCAGCGCCCCGGAGGGTTTTATGATATAGGGAACGACGTTTCCCATATCATAGAAAAGGAACCGCCCGGCAGACAGGCAGCAAAAAAAAAGAAAGGATCGGAAAGCTATGAGAAAAAAAATGTTATTCCTGTTATCGGTACTGGGCGCAGCTTCTATGCTCTGCGGTTTTGACAGCGCCGAAACAGCTGAGAGCATTCTGGAAAAAGTATCTGAGAATTCAGCCTCTTTAGAAAGTACCTCTTCGAATTTTACACTGAACTGCGACCTCTCCATCGATATCGGAGACGGCGAGACGACATCCTCGATCGCAGTCCTCGCGGACGCAGATTTTGACATTCAGGCCATTATGGACCCGTTTGCCGCATCGGTGGACGGTGTTGTGACCCTGTCCACTTTTGGCGTAGATGAGGATATCATTGTAAAGACTTATATGATCAGCAGCGATGAGACCGTTGATACCTATGCATACACAGAAGACTCTGCCTCCGATGAAGAGGGTGAGGGTACCTGGACCTACAGCTCCGTCTCCGCGGACGAATTCAATATGCTGTCCCTGCTTGATCTTTCATCCTCCATCGATTACAGCCAGATGGAGGATCTGGGGCTTACCTGGGAACTGGATGACGAGGCAGAGGAGTATGAGGGCACTGAGTGCTATCTGCTTTCGGCCGTCATTGATTCCTCGAACCTGCGCACGGTCATCGACAAGACCGAGGAGCTGGTCGGCACAGAAGCCTCGGATGAGCTGGGACTCGACGATGAGACTGTCAGCCTGATCGAGGAGCTGCTGGACGGTCTGAAGATCAATCTCTATTACTACATCGATACAGCCACATATCTTCCGGCCGCTCTCATCATTGACCTGAACGACACGGATCTGACCTCCATTAACTCTTACGTAACCTCTTTTGCGGCAGGATATTTTGACAGTGAAGATTCTGATACCACGACCACCGTGGAGCTCGTCATCAATGATCTGTCCATGACATACACCTTCTCCGACGAAGCGGTGGAAGCGATCACGGTTCCAAGCGAAGCACTGGAAGCAGTCGCTTCCGGCGAAGCGGAAAGCCTTGAGGATATCGCGGACGAGCTGACGGGCACAGAAGATGACGCAGAGTAAAAATCACAATTCAGGAAATTTAGGATTGCGGCAGGCAGCACAGCCTGAAACCAGACTGTGCACAAGCGGATAACAAAGAAGGGGGCTGGCTCGCCCCCTTCTTTGTTTCTCTCACATCTTCACGTTACAACAATTCAAAGACCTCCGTCTCATACGGAGCAAGTTCAATCTCTCCCATGACATCGTTCCCCGCAAACACCCGCCGCATCTTCTGTCCGAGCACGATTTTCTGCGAAGAGGATTTAAAGTTCAGGGCGAAGAGCCATGTCTTTCCGTCTTTTTTCCGCTGCACGAGATCCACGCCATCCGGCGCCTGGATCAGGGAATCAAATGGAGAAAGCACACCTGCATATTTAAGAAGCAGTTCTAGATTCTCCTGCGTAAAAACACCGCCCAGGTGAATTGTGCGGCCCTTGCCGGTCTTTTTTTCGACCGCCGCGGCCTTTCCCGCGTAATAGCTGCCGGTGTAGCGCGCCAGCACCTTCGCGTCCGGATCGGCCGGTTCCATGATGTCGTGGAAGAGAGGCATCTCTGTCTGCACGCTGTCCGGTGTTTTACCGCTTAAATTCTCTTTGCAGACAGCCTCACAATCAGCAAGCGACAGCACAGCACCGGATTCCTTCGATTGCCTGGTGTCCGATTTTTCAGCCGACATATTCCCGGTTGCTTCCGGCAGCATTTCGTTCAAATTCCACGCCGCGTACACCGGCCCCTCCGCCGGACTGGCGAAAGTGAAATCACGCACATCCGA
This sequence comes from Clostridiales bacterium, assembly GCA_020859985.1. Taxonomy (GTDB): domain Bacteria; phylum Bacillota; class Clostridia; order Lachnospirales; family Lachnospiraceae; genus Choladousia. Next base: position 36,168 of record JAJBVD010000026.1, on the reverse strand, counting down.
GCCGGTCAGATCCCTTAAGAGCCCCGGCTGCGGAAGCATAACGCACTTTCCGTTCTCCTGCTTGTAGCCGCTGCGGCAGCCGAGGATCAGCGTACCGCCCTGCTCCACATACTGTTTCAGCAGGTCAGCCCGCTCTTTCGTCATGATCACCGGATGCGGGTAGATGAGCACCGGATAGGCAAGCAGGTCCTCTACAGTCGTTTCTCCAGCGCCGGCCCCATACGAAGCATTCTCTGAATGAGCGGTACTGCCTGCCGCCAAATACTCGTGAGAGGGCATTCCTCCACGCAGATATACACTGTCGTATGGCGTGTGCGTCCGCTCGGCCATTTCAAAGATTGCTTCCTCGCTGGCGTGCGCCACACGCCGGTGCCAGGAATCCGCATTGGTATCCCATTCGTTATCATAATCCTTTAATAGTCCGAACGCGGCTACAAAATCCGCCCCGCAAAGCGCATCCAGCTTTTTGAATTTCTGATAAAAATCCTTCACCTCAGCGAGCTTCCGATTATCCCGATTGTCATAATCCAGAATACCATGCCAGTAAATCTCTGTGCCGAAAGTGCAGGTACGCCAGCGGAAAAACGAAATATAATCCGCTCCCTGCGCGACGCTCTGCATTGCCCATAAGGAGAGCTGCCCCGGCCGCGGCGCGGGGCCTTCCATACGAGTCGTCCAGCCGTTCGCGCCGGACTGCTGCTCCATAATACCAAAATGCGGACAGACGGAGCGTGTCTCAGTCAGATTTTTATTCCAACGGCGGTCGTTCAGGTCACTCTCGCAAAACGGCTCCCTGTCAAGCCCGTAAGCAAAGCTCGGATAGGAATCATATGTATAGACGTCCAGACATTCGTCCTCCATCTGATGGTTATCCATATTCCAGAATATTCCGTTGGTCGTGATAAAATCTCCATCCTTTTTGTATTTCCGCAGAATCTCCGCCTGCATCCGGCAAAAAGAAACAGCGCTCCCGGAGATAAACCGATAGTAATCCAGATGCTGATGCGGATTGTAGCCCTGATTCAAAAGCGGACGCATCACGTAAATCTGCTCCCAGTCCGTGTAGGTCTGGTTCCAGAAGGCTGTCCCCCACGCCTCGTTCAGCGCCTCCAGCGTCCCGTACTTTTCTTTCAGGAACACGCGAAAAGCGGCGGAATCCGCCTCCGAATGAAATTCGCTCGTCTCGCAGTTAATCTCGTTGTCAATCTGCCAGCCGACGATCGCCGGGTGTTTTCCATAATGCGCTCCAAGCTTTTCTACAATCCGGGATACCAGTTCAAGGTATTTCGGCGAATTATAATTGTAATGTCGCCTCCCGCCGTGCCGGTAGGCCACTCCCGCTTCATCGCAGTTTAATACCTCCGGATATTTCTCCGTCAGCCAGACGGGCGGCGTGGCCGATGGCGTGCCGAATATGACCTTCATTCCCTTCTCCTGACAAAGATCCAGAAATTCATCAAAAAAACCGTATGTGAAAACACCCTCCTGCGGCTCTACCTTATTCCAGGCAAACTCTGCGATACGGATAACCGTAATCCCGGTCGCAAGCATCCTCTCCAGATCCGACGCCCACAGCTCTTTGGGCCAGTGCTCCGGATAATAGCAGGTACCCATCGTCATTTCATTCCATTGAAAATTCTGTTTTTTCCTCATAAAGCCGTCCTTGCCTCCCATAAAGAAATCCAGTTGCTCACTTTGTCTCACGAAACATCCTTTGCAGCAGGATCACTGCCGCTATGGCCAGCACCACTTCCGCGCAGGTCTGTGCGTAGGCAAGGCCATACAGCGGCCAGAGCCTGTTCAAAAGAAACAGCGCAGGGATTTCCAGAACAATTTTTCTTAAGATGGCGAAAATAAGAGACTTTTTCCCCATCCCACATGCCTGAAATACACCCACAGCCAGAAAATCCACCGTCAGGAACACCGTACCAATGCACATTCCATGAAGGAAACGGCTGCCATACGCCACAACCTCCTCATTTTTCATAAACAGGCGGATCAGCCCCTCTGCACCAACATAGTAAAATACTGTCACCAGCAGGATAAAAGAAACACTGATCCTTGCGGTAAAGGTGACTGCTTTTTTCATGCGCTCCCGGTTTCCGCTGGCGTAATTATAGCCGACCAGAGGCATAACCCCCTGGGATACTCCCATGGCAATATACATGGGTATCATATTAATCTTCTGAGAAATTCCCATGGCCGCTACTGCATTGGAGCCGTAGGAGGAGGTAAAATTATTAAGCACCGTCATACTGGTCACATTCAGCAGGTTCTGGATCGCGGCGGGAATCCCGACCGCGCAGATTCCCTTGAAGATCTCCGGTTCAAAGGCAAATACGCGCGGATTTACGCAGACCATGGTTGTCCGGCGGCGTATCCACAATAAGATGAAAAAATAAACGCAGGCCACGCAATTTGAAAGGAATGTGGCAAGACCCGCGCCCGCGGCCCCCATGCCCAGTCCCGCAGGAAGGATAAACACAGGATCAAGAACGATATTCAGCAGGCAGCCGCTCATCGTGCCGATACTGGCATGCAGGGACGCACCCTCTGAGCGCACCAGATTTGCCAGAACCACGTTCATGATCGCCGGGACCGCGCCGCAAAGAGTCGTCCAGCGCAAATACTCCCAGGTGGCCGCTTCAGTATCCGCGGCGGTTCCCAGAATTGCCAGCAGCTGTGTATGAAAAAGTCCCGCCGCCAGTGAAAACAGGATAGAAAATCCCAGAGCACAATAAAAGCTGACTGCGGAGCTTTTTCGCACCGCCGCATATTCTTTTTTCCCCAGATAGCGGCTCATCAGGCTGGATCCGCCCACGCCAAAAAGATTAATAATGGCGTTAAATGCCAGCAGCACCGGAGCCGCCAGCGTAACGGCTGCATTTTCAACAGGGTCATTCAGCATCCCTACAAAATACGTATCGGCCAGATTATAAATCACCATAACCAGAGAGCTGAGTACCGTGGGAACAGCCATTTGCATGACCGCCTGCGGGATCGGCATCCGCTCAAATAATTCTGCTTTCTGCGCATCTATAGACTGTTCTTTTGCGTTCGGCATGAGTACTCCTCTTTCTGTCAGAATAAACAGCAGTCATCTTCTGCTTTTCACTATGCCACATTTTACCACAAAAATACAGAACAGCAACCATAATCTCGGTTCATTCTCCGGTCCGCCTTAGCTTTTTCCCGCATGCTCTCACACCGACAGACTGTCCCGCACGCACAGCGCCCCGTATCCGGCCTGGTTATTCGGCCACTGTGTGAAGCCGGGCAGCTGCCGTGCGCCGCGGTGCAGGTACGCCCGCACCTTTTCTCCGTATAGATACGAATCTTTCCCGCGAAGGATGCCCCACTCCATCAAAAGAGCGGCAGAACCGGTCACGAACGGCGCGGCAAAAGAAGTACCGGAGACATTTACATAACCGCCACCGACAGCGGTAGTGGTAACCTCCACGCCGGGAGCTACCAGATCCGGCCGGTTGAGATACGGCGTATCCGGCCAGCCGCGGCCGGAAAAGGGCGCAAAGGAATCCAGACGCGCATCATAAGCGCCGACCGCAATGACCCGCGCGGCCGTTGATGGAATTGTCATGGTGGTATCCGGCGTTGGTGCAAGGAAACGCGTGTTTTCATTTCTCGCGCGGCCGTCCGGCATCCAGACGGAATAGTCGCCTGAGACAATTCGCCTCGGCCGCAGCAAAATCCGCCAGATACCGCTGTCGATATATTCCTCCTCCGGCACAAAATCAATGTAAATCTCCTGCTCCGCCTGATAAGGAGCAGGCTCGCCATAGTAGACCAGAAGCGTTGTAAATCCGAGCCGGTAACGGACCGTTCCAGTCTCCTCCCCAAACGGTCCGGCTGTCCGCCCGTTGGGATGTTCAATGATGATGTCAAATTCATCCGCGTAATTTTTCCAGATCTGCAGGTTCATGGCGGGCTCGAAATCGCTGATGAGGAATTCAATCACAACCGATTCGTCCGCAGCAGAAGCCGCCGCGGCACTGTTCCCTGCAAAATCTGCGGTTCCCCGGCCTGTCTGAACAGAGTCATTCGCGTCAGAAGCAGAATTGCTCAGCCTCCCCGACACATGCCCTCCGGTATTCCCCTCATTTCCCGTTCCGGCAACGATCACATTCCGCCCCCGCTGCGCCATCATATCAATGTACGTCTCTACAAGCGAACTTCCACGGTGAGAGCCGTACACATTGCCAAAGCTTAAATTGATCGCCACCGGCTGCGCAAACTCTTCCGCTTTTCGTACCACATATTCGACGGCCTGCATCAGCTCCGTCGTGCTCGGAAATCCATCCGGCCGCGGCGTGCCAAGCTTCACCACCAGAATATCGCTTTTCGCAGCAATGCCGCGGTACGGATTGCCGGAAGCGCGTCCGTTGCCCGCCGCGATGCCGAGCACCTCCGTCCCATGACCGCTTGCATCCTGCTCCGGCACCAGTGCCAGCCCCGCCTCGCGGGAGCCGGCCGCCAGCGCGGCGTTGATGTCCTCCTGCGTATATTCCACGCCGCGCGTAAAACCAGCCGGAATATGGCCGAGCTGCCCCGCTTCTTTTCCTGCTCTCTTCTGTTCATCCCAATTACCGATCTCCCCGCCAGCTTCTTCCAGATAATCTGTGGACTCGCCATTTGCTGTCTCACCATTCGTTGCCCCGGCATCCGCTGCTATCTCACCATTCGTCACCCCATCATCCGCTGCTTCCTGCACTCTGTCCGCAGGCAGCACTGCGCTCTGGTCCCAGATTGCCCGGATACGCGTAGTCCCGTCTTCTTTTCGGAAATCCGGATGAAAATAATCCACCCCGGAATCAATCACCGCGACCAGCACGCCCTCCCCGAACAGGTCATACGGGGCCGTCTGCAGTGCATACACGCAGGAGGCCGTTCTTCCGATCGACACACTAAAATAGAGGCGCCTGGGCTTTTCCACATATTCGATCTGCGGAAGCGCCGCCAACGCCTCGATCTGATTCCGGGTAGCGGTCAGGATCGCGTAGCCGCCGGAAAGCCCCACGCTCTCCATTGATCCGGGGTCTGCCGGAAGTACGGCCAGCAGCTCCTGATAACTGCCGCTGTAACGCACGATCACCTCCCAAGTCCGCTCCCCCTGATCATAACCCACGTCCAGTTCTTCTGATTTTTCCAGTTCTTCCTTCGTCGCATCCAACGCAAGATTCAGCAGATTATCCAGCTTCTGATCTTCCATACCGCCTCGCCTCATAGAACAGAATATGCCCGGCCACCGTGCAGCTGCCGGGCAAACGTTTATTGGTATTCTATGCGGTTTTCGAAGCATTTGTCTCTGCCAGAGTTCGCGCCGCACTTTCAAGCAGACTTTTTGCGGCAGAACGGTTTGTCTCCGGGTCGGAATCCAGAAGAGTAACCGCACTTTCAAGAAGGAATACCGGATCTGTATCCGCAGCATACTCTTAAGAAAAAGTTCCGAAATTAATCGTTCTCCGATGATAAAATAAAATCAATCGAGGAGGAACGTTCATGAATTACAAATATCAGGAGAAAAACCCAAGTGACAGTACAGGCACAAATGACCACCCTTATAATATAGACAGCGTTTCTCAAAATGGTAGAAATGATTCGCCGGACGAATTTGACAAGCATATTTTCTCGCGCAAGCCAAAGCCACAATGGAAAATTGCACGTCAGCGATTCTTACGGCGAAGAATTACGGCCATCCTCTCCGGATGTACTGTGCTGCTCCTGCTTGTATTTCTAATCCATAATTTCCGTTTGGATTCCGGCAAACCGGTTCCCTTACTTAATAAAGACTGGGTAACAATCTCCCTGCTCCCGGAAAACCAGTATTCCAGACCCGGGATTCAGATAGAGCAGATCAATGCAGTTGTTGTACATTATGTTGGAAATCCCGGAACAACAGCGGAAGAAAACCGAAGCTATTTTGCAGGGCTTGCGACATCGGGCGATGCCTACGCAAGCAGCCATTTCATCATCGGGCTTGACGGCGAAATCCTTCAATGTGTGCCTATGGATGAGGTTGCCTACTGCTCGAATAACCGGAACTATGACACGATTTCCATCGAATGCTGTCATCCAGGCGAAGACGGTGCTTTTACTTCCGAAACATATTCTTCTCTGATCCGGCTGCTTCGTACCCTGTGCCAGATGTATCATTTATCAGAGGAAGATATCCTCCGCCATTACGATGTGAGTGGAAAATCCTGCCCATTATATTACGTGGAACATGAGGATGCATGGGAACAGTTAAAAATAGATGTGTTCAGTTAAATAAAAGGGGGGATCTTTTCATCCATATGCAAAGAGTTCATCAAAGACAAAGGATTCCGTCCTAATGAATCATTAGTCGGAATCCTTTTTATTGCGTTTACCGCTTATAATAATGGTTTAACTACAGATTATACCGGTTGGCAATGGTTAAAGAATGTATTACCCTCTTACTCCTCTTCTGTCTCCGTCTGCGCGGTTTCCGTAAGGGAGCCGATGTCCAGTATCATACCGGAACCATCCGAAGTCACTTTCGGGAGCACGCCGTCCCATTTTTCCAGATACATCTGCAGCAGGATCTTCTCGGAGAGGGAATCATTCAGAAGCTCGTTTGCTTCTGCCTCACCCTGCGCCTGTATCACTGCCGCATCCGCCTCGGCCTGTGCCTGCGTTTTCTTCACCGTTGCTTCTGCCTCGGCAGCTTCAATGTTTTTCTGGTTTTCAATCTGCTGCTGCTCATAAGCAAGCTGGGCAGTCTGTTTTGCCGCGATCGCCTCGTTGTAGCTGTCCTCAAAATCCGCATTGGAAATCGTCACCTTGTTCACCATGATAACGCCCTCCCCGTATTTTTCATTTAAGGCAGACTGCAGGTTCTCCTGCGTAAGCGGCTCGATCACGCTGCGGTTGGTCGCATCCTCATCCGAAAGCGTTTTACTGCTGGATTTGATGGATGATGCCACCAGGCTCTGAGTTACCATGTTATTCTCATAACTTGAAACATTCGCGTAGATCCATGCGGCCTTCCCGGAGCTGATCTGGTATGTAACCGTAACACCGTCATAATATACCGCGGTACGGTTCGATGTCTCCGACCATATCTCCCCATTGAAGGTAAGGTCCTGCTGTTTGCAGTTTACCTGCTTGATCGACTGGATAAACGGAGCCTTCCAGTTAAACCCGTTTGGGACGGATGCTTCACTGATCTGCCCAAATGTGGTTTTGACACCGGCATATCCGGTCGGTATGATCACGAACGAATTCGCGAAGATAAATATCACTGCACCTAAAACGGCTGCCGCTACACCGATGGAACGTTTTTGCTGCTGTTTTTTTACTGTGAGCACTGCGATAAATACAATGCCGCTGATAATTAATCCAATCCCTATGTAAGCTAAAATCGTAGTCATAATCTTTCTCCTTCATTTGGTGTATTGTATTCGTTGGCCTGGTAATCTTTACTTCCTGCAAAAATCCAAATCCTTTTGGCGTTTTCCCATCTCGCCTCCTTTTTTGCCAAAAGAAAAAGACTTCTGCTACAAATCGTAACAAAAGTCTCGTTTTTAATCCTACCCGTACAACGCTGTTGCATTGCAGTCCTGACGGTTCGAAAGCTGTCCAGCCAACTACTCCCTCTTGATGGGATGAAATTTACCATATCGTTAATTATTTGTCAATTTCTTTTTCATGTCTTTCTATTACATTTTCATTAATATTTCTGAAGAACTGTTGCATTCATTTTAAATGGTATCAGAGAAAGATAAGAGGTTAAGAAAACCTGTGAATCATTTCCCGCTTTCCCTCATATACTAAGCATGGACTTCATAGTAAACAAAAGCGGCATTATGGCAACATCTCCGGTGGAATATTCATCCCTCCTGTTGACAAACCGGCCACAGTTTACTATAGTATGTTCAGTGATCGTGTTGCGGAAACTTGCGAAGCCCGCGGCCGGGGGAGAGCCTTCGGGTCTCTCCCTCTTTTACATATCAGGAGTACGTTATGGCGAAAGTAAAAGCATTCTCAGATTTTGAGCATCAATTATATATATTATCATCAGAAAAAAATATCATCATTCAGGACGCTGACTTTGCGAAGAATACTCTGGAACGGATTGGATATTTTCCATTAATCGGCGGATATAAGCATCTGTTTCGTATCCCTTTCACAAAAACATATAAATCAGGGACAACTTTTGAAGAAATCGTTGCCCTCTATGATTTTGATGCAAATTTAAGAGAATTGTTTTTTAAATATCTGCTTGAGATTGAACGCCATCTGCGTTCACTTATACAGCAATAACGGCTTTTGGCGTAATATCAATCATTTTAATTACACTTACCTGCGCAATGCATTCCGCACAGTCCTCCTTAACGAAATGGAGGCCAAAATCGGTCCCTCTTTTAAAATCAGTACCACCGGCTAAGCCGGTGGTACTGATTGGCTACGAAAAATCGAACTTTCCTATTACAAAATAAACCAGCAGCAACTGATACTTTATCAATTACTGCTGGTTTTTCTATTCGTGTCATAGAGCGCTCCTATGACAGCATCTCCGTATCTACGCCAAACCAAGAATCATTTTTTCCATAGCAATCCCCTGCTCATCTGGGACTTGGAAATACCTGAGGAAGCGGTGAAAATCAGACAGTGTGATTCCGGCCGCGATTGGAAAGAGTTCTGAATTTTCCACAATAGTTAACTGATCAAGAATGCCTTTCGTGATATCATGATATCTGTCATCATTATAAAACTCCCCAATCGTATTACTCTCTTCCAGAAGTGGTCTGACATCTATACTGGATTTGACAAATACTTTTTGGCTGAGCCGGATATCCCTGGAAGAAGCTCCAACCAGAATTTCAAACTCTCCTGTTTCCACTGCAAACTGATCCAGATTCGGCAAATAATATGCAAAGGCTTCCTGATCCAACCGGAAGACAACTGTCCGGATCTCACCCGGAGCAAGCATTACTTTTTGGTAACCCTTTAACTCCTTTTCCGGTCTATAATAAAAGCTTTCTAAATCCTTTACATATAACTGAATGATTTCCTTACCAGCTACAGTTCCAATGTTCGTAATATCTACCGATACAGATAATGTCTGATCATCAGTAATTTTTTCAGCTGATACTCTGAGATTGCTATATGAAAATTGCGTATAAGATAATCCAAAGCCAAACTCATACTGTGGTGCAATTCTCTTTGTATCATAGTAACGATATCCTTGCAGCAGTTCCTCCTGATATACGATTTCATTTCCCACGCCAGGGAAAAATGGATAGGCAGGTGTATTCTCGATACAAACAGGGAATGTTTCTGTCAGCTTACCCGATGGGATCGCCTTTCCAAAAAGCAAATCAGCGATAGCTCTTCCGCCCCCTTCACCAGCCAGTCCCATATGGAAAATCCCTTTCGCCATCGTTTCCAGATGCGACAGTTCTACTGCAGAACCACTCTGGTTTATGAGGATGACATTCTGATTTACAGAATACAGCTTTTCGACCAGTTTAATCTGACTTTCTGACAGTTTCAATCTTGTGCGGTCTGATCCTTCAGACTCTGTGATTTCTGTCGTCCCAATAAATACAATGACAGCATCCTTATTCTTTGCGATTTCGCAGGCTTCTTTGACCAGTTCTTCCTTCTCTTCTTCCGAGTCATATCCCAACGCAAAATCCGCCTTAGCATAACTTTGTATCCATGCAAATGGAACATCCAGATTTTTGGGATTAATTGCAGAGCTTCCTCCACCAGAAAAATGAGGTGACCTAGCAAACTTGCCAATCACAGCGACATGATCGGTGGTTCTTAGCGGCAAAATATCATCTTCATTTTTTAATAAAACGATAGACTCTCTTGCTGCTTCCTGCGCGATTTTATGGTGTGCATCCCAGTCAATCTCAACCTCTTTCTTCCCATCTACAACCTTCTGGATCAGCTCAAGTACATGCCTTACATGCTCATCAATGACATCCATTGAAATTTCACCATTTTCGACAGCTGTCTTTAATTCATCAAAGCTGTCAAAAGAACCAGTTTCCAGATCCAATCCATTTTGATGCGAAGCCACCTTGTGTCTGGTAGCTGCCCAGTCTGAAAGGATTACTCCATCAAACCCAAATTGATCTCGGAGAATTGTTTTCAGCAAATAAGCATTCTCGCAGCAATGTTTTCCCCGAAGCTTCGGATAAGCCCCCATGATTGTCCATGGCTTTGCTTCTCTGATTGCGATTTCAAATGGTTTCAACAATAATTCCCGAAGAGTTCTCTCATCCACAGTTGCATTTGATGTAAATCTTCTGGTTTCCTGATCATTGGCCACAAAATGTTTTAAACTGGTTCCAATACCTTCTTCCTGCACACTTTGGATCATAGCACTCGCAAGGGTTCCGGATAAAAACGGATCCTCTGAATAGTATTCAAAGTTTCGACCGGCCAATGGGGATCGTTTGACATTGATACCAGGTCCCAATAAGATTCCCACATTCAGATAATGACACTCCTCGGCATACATTTTCCCGATTTTACGGACCAGCTCTGTATCCCAGCTCGAGGACAGGATTGCTTCTGTTGGCCCGGCAGTGGCTGGAATAGTTCCTCTTTCATCCTCTGCGGTTAATCTCACGCCGCTTGGTCCGTCTGTCAGCACAATAGATGGTATTCCTAACCTCTCCACACCATTTAAAGACCAGTTATTTTTTGCCTGAAGTAATAAAACCTTTTCATCCAGGGTCAATTCATCGATTTTATCTACGAATCTCATTCCGCTGCCACCTTTACCTTTTTCTCATTGTAGAAATGCATCACTACAAATCCAATCAGTCCACATATAGCTGGCAGGACCGCATATGCAAACTTAATTGAGAATATAGCGCTTGCCGTCTGAGTTAACTGTGTGCCATCATAATGTCCCAGCTGAAGGATAATTCCAAGCAAGAAAGAACCGAGACCTAAACCAATCTTATCTACAAAGCAGTTTACGCTTGAATATAAACCTTCAATCTCTACACCTGTTTTTTTCTTTCCATAATTCATACATTCGATATTGATGATATTTTTCATACCAGATACAAAAACGGCTCCGGCAGATGCAAAAATACTGCAAATTGCCAACCATATTACACTATATGGTCTTACCAACTTGGCAAGCTGAAAAACTGCAATCAGCGCAAAACCCAGCATAACCATGCGCTTAGTTCCTAATTTATTTGTAAGAAGCGGCATTACGAGAACACAAGCCATACCAACGATTGAGAGCAAGCTGATAACAGATCCCAGTGAGATATTTCCCAGCACATACTGGCAATAATTATTCGAGACACTTGTGGTACCATTGTTGATTGAAATCATCATGAAGGCAAGGCCTGAGACAAATACATATGGATTCTTAAATAACAGCTTTATTCCTTCCACAAAATTAACATTGTCAGCTGCCTGTACGTTTTCTTCCTCATAATCCCCATCTAACTCCTTTAAAAAGAAAAACTGAAGCAGACTGGCGATAATGGCTGGTACCGCGATAACTGAAGCAATAATAGTCCAACCATGCGACTGGAACTGGAAAATCTGTACCAAAATTGGAAACAGAGTTGCAACTACCAGTGAAAAGATCATCGATATAAATGACGCAACCGAAATCGCACTTACTCTGTCTTCTTCTGCAAAACTTCTCTTCACTCTGACTGCATTCGCACCCATAACCAGTGTATAACACACAGACTGGCTCAGATTATAGGTCAGGAAAACCCAAACGATTTTTCCTATATTAGAAATATTGGGAACACTAAAGCTGAAAATAATAAAAATCCACATTGGAATTGCGACCAAATCAAATGGTCTCGCTTTTCCCCACTTTGTATTGGTATGATCAATAATGAAACCTGCAATGATATCCGTAACCCCATCAAACAATCGGCTGATCAAAAAGATCATTCCTACGACTGCCGCCGTCATTCCTGCGCTATTAGTCAGGCAATAAGTAAGATTGGAAACCATCACATAACTGACAGTATTTGCCGCACTTCCCAGACTGAATGGTAAGACGCCTTTGGTTTTTTTCTTTTCTTTCATAGTTAACCTCCATAATAGTGTTTGTTGATTTATAGTGTTAATTAATTTATAGTGCTACCATAATATGTACTCCCCATAGAATATCGGTTCTCACCGCGTACGATTTTTCAGGAATACAACTTTAACTTAAAGATACTAATACATTAACCACATGAGCAACAGCAGTTCTCAGCTCTTCCAAAGTAACGCGACCTTCCTCATATCCTCTGAGCACTTGGCCGATTACTGGCGGACCTCCTGGCATCACAACATCATTTCCTGCTGCTACTGCATCTGCGCCATCGACTACTACATCCATATCCCCCCAATCTGTGATAACTATTCCATCATATCCCCACTCTCCCCGCAGAATATCCTGGCATAATACCTTATTTGCCGCTGCAAAACATCCATTAATCTTATTAAAAGAAGTCATGAGTGTCTTTGGTTTTACTTCCTTTACAACCATTTCAAATGGCTTAAGATATATCTCTCTGGCGGTTCTGGCATCCACGATAGAATCCACTGCATCAATATTTTTCTTTCCACTACCTCTTCGATAGGTTTCCTGTTCATTCAGAGCAAAATGTTTTGGACAAGCAGTTAATCCTTTGTGCTGCATTGCTCCGCGGCAAATTGCAATTCCTGTTTTTCCAACCACAAAAGGATCTTCTGAAAAATATTCAAATGCTCTTCCCTGTATTGGATTTCGAATAATGTTCAGGCCGGGCGCCAGCCAGCTCTGAATGCCAATATCTACTGTTTCCTGTCCTATTGCATATCCAAATCTTTCCAATAGTTCCTCATTAAAACAACATCCAAGCATCATTCCGGTAGGCCATGCTACGCCGCCTACAGAAGATGGACCATCCTTATAGCCAATTGATTTGATTTCATATTTTTTGATTGCAGGACTCATATATCCAGATATAGCCGTCTTATGAGATCCATATGCAATTTCATTTCCATTCTGGTCAGTAATCGTAGAAGGTGTTTCTGCCCCTATCCCGCCAAATGGAAGCCCGGGTCCATACCCATTACACATAACAGCCAGTTCTTCCATTGACATCTGATTTACAAATTCTTCTACACTGACCTTACCATCCATTACATCTGTTATAGTCGATGGCACTGCCTCTTTATATAAGTCAAAACTCTGTGCTTTTATATCCTGTTTGCTGATATTTTTTTCTTTTAAATTCAGCATGATTCCTGTAGTCGTGGTTTGCTGATCAGTCATCTGATTACATATCTTCTCTGACTGTTTTTTAGATAAAATTTTTAATTTCCCACGATTACACTTAGATAATCCAATATCCGCTGTCACGCATTCTGTTATTATCTGATCACTCACCTGAATCACTGCACAAGGTTTCGCTTCTGTCAGACTACTTCCGATAGAGAGCACATAATTTCCCTGTTCTATCACATAACAGGATGTGTTCTCATCAAATGATGCCAATTCTATAAATGGTATCTCCAAATTGAGAATCTGTGACTCTCCCGGCTTTAAGCATTTTGTCTTGGCGTATGCTTTCAACTCATGCAGGGGCTGATCCAATTTGTGTTCCGGCTTTGAAATATATGCCTGAATCACTTCTTTCCCAGCGTATCTCTCAGACAGATTCGTCACCTTTATTTCTGAACAGAAGCAATTTTCCTTCATTTCACATTCTGTTAACTTTAATGAAAACTCTGCATAGGATAAACCATGGCCAAATGAAAACATCACATCTTTGTTAAAGGTATCAAAATATCGATATCCAACATAAATTCTCTCCTGATACAGAGAAACCGGAGAAATTGCATATCCACAGCTTCCATTCTCCTCCGCGGACAATCCATAGTAAGCATAATCTTTTATTGCACCGTCCTTATCCTCAGAAAAATGTGCCGACGATGGATAATCCTCATAGCAGTTCGCAAATGTCTGTGACAATTTACCAGACGGGCTGACATTGCCGCTTAAAATGTCTAATAGTGCACCTGCTCCCTGTTCTCCACAGCTTCCCATAAAAAGGACTGCTTTAATCTGCGGATACTGCTGAATCCATCTTGTATCACAAGCTCCATTTATGTTGAGTATAACAACAATATCCTGATATCTATGTGTAACAAGGTTTACTAACTGTTTTTCGGACTCTGTTAGATAATAATCATCCTGTATGTGACGGTCACATTCTTCCCCACCACAAGTTCTGCCAATCACGATAACTGCTGTTTCTGCTTTACTGTCCTCCAAACACTGCCCGGTAGGAATTGGCTCTGGCTTCTGCGCTTCATATCTGCCAAAGATATCGTAAATTGCTCCACTTGCGACCAATCCAGCCAGTTGCCTCATCACATCCTGCTTAGATGCTGATTCTTTTGCATTTAATTCTTTCTCCATTCTTTGTTGCTCTTGATAAAAAGCAAGTATAGATGGATCCAGTTCAAATGCTGATTTCTTAAATTCATCTACTATTTGTAAAGATTTATCCGTATAAGAAGCTCCGGAACCACCACCACCAATTACTGTGTCATACTGAGTGCGTCCAAACAATGCAATTTTTGTTCCTTTGATAAATGGTAAGATATGATCTTCATTTTTCAACAAAACAATTGATTCCTGAGCTATTTCTCTTGCCAGTGAAATTCGCGTATTCATCAATTTTCCTCCTCGTCGTTTTTACGATTCATTGATTTGACTTATAAGTGCGATCGCATCTTCCTGCTTAAAAGCACCACCGCTAAACATGGCCATTGCTCTGACAGGCATATCTGCCATCATCTCTTCTATCATCTGTATGCTCATGGTTTCAGCTGCCTGCTTTGCATCTTCGTCTGAGTAGATCATGCCCTTTACCATTGATTCAAAAACTTCTCTGCCTTTTGTCGTTTTCATAACATCACTTACTGGACTATCTAATGTAATCGTCACCGGCAGTTTTTTCGAATTCTGAACTTCTACCCTTTCACGCAATAGAATATTACGCGATGAATTACCAATCTGAATCTCATAATTTCCTGATTCTACATACCAATCTGCTATAGATTCTTCATAATATGCAAAATCCCTGCTAACCAATGAAAAATGAATTTCTTTGCTTTCGCCTGGAAATAATGCAATTTTTTCAAATGCTTTAAGCTCATGTACGGGACGAATGGTCTCTCCATCTAACGGAGCTACGTATAACTGTACAACCTCTTTCCCAAAACATTTTCCCGTATTTTTTATTGTGAACATTACATCGATTGTTGTCTCTGCATCTACAGAGAATTTATTGCGGCTTATCTGTAAATCTTCAAAAGAAAAAGTTGTATACGATAAGCCATGCCCAAATGGGAATAATAAATCCATCTCTTTTGAATCATAATAACGATATCCTACAAAGACTCCTTCCTGATAATTAACTTGTCCCTTTTCTCCGCCAAAGCTCAGATAAGATGGATTGTCCTGTAAACGGATAGGAAAGCTCTCTGCCAGATGTCCGCTTGGATTCACATCACCATATAACACATCGATTGTTGCTTTTCCAACAGCTTCTCCACCGAGATAAGTTTCTAAGATAGCATCTACATCCTCTACCCATGGCATCTCAACCGGCGAACCATTATGCAGCACTACTACAATTTTCTTTCCTGTCTTAACCAGCTTATTGATCAGATCATTCTGATTTTCTGGCAGCTTCATGTGTGTTCTATCATATCCCTCTGATTCATAAGAATCTGGAAGTCCTGCAAAAACAACAATCTTCTCTGCATTTTTCGCTTTATCTAAAGCTTCCTGCACCAGTTTTTCCTGCACATTATCATGACCAATTTCATATCCCTTTGAATACTGTACTCCCTCTGGTGCATTCATCACAGCACTGTCTACATGAAAAGCGTTGATATGTGAACTCCCCCCCACCTTGATATCTTGGACGCTCCGCGAATTCTCCGACAAACAGTATATTTTCGCTTCGTTTCAAAGGAAGTGAACCTTTATTTTTCAGAAGAATCATACCTTCCGAAGCAATCTTTCTTGCAATCTCATGATCCTTTTTTCTATCAAAGGCCTTTTTATCTTTTTTTAATTCCCTGGATTTCAAGATAACATTTAAAAGCTGCTCTACCACTTCATTTAATCGTTCCTCAGAAAGCTTTCCATTTTTTACAGCTTCGATGATTTGATTTGCGCTAAATTCTCCAACATACGGCATCTCCAAATTTAATCCGGCTTTTATATCCTTAACAATATCATTGACCGCCCCCCAATCGCTGACTACAAATCCATCAAATCCCCATTCCTTTCTTAGCACATCTGTCAAATATTTTTTTTGCTCGGATGCATATACTCCGTTGATCTGATTATAAGCAGACATAATCGACCATGGCTTTGATTTTTTCACCATCCGTTCAAATCCATTTAAATATATTTCCCGGGCTGTCCTTTCTGTCATATTTGAGCTGGAATTCATTCGTCTCTTTTCCTGATTATATGCAAAAAAATGCTTAGGGCATGCTCCTATACCTTTCCCCTGAATACCCTTTATATACGCTGCCGATAACTCTCCGGCAACAACTGGATCTTCTGATAAATACTCAAAATTTCTACCACACAAAGGAGATCTTTTCACATTAATCGCAGGCCCCAGCAAAATGTCCACGTTTTCGGCCTGACATTCTTCGCCCAATGTTTCTCCCAGTAATTGCATAATATTTCTGTCAAAAGAAGATGCCACAGTGCAGCCAGCCGGGAAGCAAACAGACTTAATACTTTTTATTCCTAAATGATCTGTCTCCCCTTCCTGTTTTCGGAGGCCATGAGGGCCATCGCTAAGCATTAATGAAGGAATTCCATATTTATCAATTCCTTTTGCACGCCAAAAGTCTGCTCCACTACACATTTGTGCTTTTTCTTCCAAAGTCATTTGTAAAAGGATCTCTTTTACGTCCATAAAATCCCCCTTCTCATACTATGATTTCAATTCGTTTCGTTGAAAACACTATAAGATGTTTTCGGATTCCTGTATGTAATTTTTCTGATATAATTTATATTTTTCTGACTTGAATATCTATAAATCAATCGGATAGGGGGAATAATTCCTTACGCAGCCCTGTGCATCAAAAAAACAGGGAAGACTTTTATTGTCATTCCCTGTTTTTTACTAATTAAACAATTCTTTCTGATATTTTATCCGATACGCCTTTGGTGAGACGCCTTTTATTTTTTTAAAAATTTTTGTAAAATAACTTTGCGGCGATATATTCATATATTCTGAGATAAATGCAATTGGCTGCTCTGAATACTTTAACATATTACACGCAGCTTCTATCTTTTCAACCTGAATATAATGTGTTAATGTCATCCCTTCCTCTTTCTTAAATAATCGAGATAAGTAATCTGAATTAAGTCCAAGTTCATTTGCAACTTCACGTGTTCCTATTTTTTTAAAAATATTTTTAGCAATATAGTTCTTTGTCTTTTCAATATATATACTTCCCTTTCTTCTTTCCTGTACCATCTTTATTTCTTCTTGAAAAAGCGACAGCCCCTTATCCATAATTGCCTTCATTTCCATAATATTTTTTGCATCTGCAAGCTGCTGTAATATAATGTCACTTAGTCCATAAGATCGCATTTCCAGCACACCTGCTCTAATTGCATTTCTTGTCAATAAAGCAATCGTACATACGCATTCATATTCATATTGCTTACTATATTGATTTGCCATAACTCCATATGAGTCCGTATTCATCTTTCCAGAATCAAAAGTAAGCTCTCCTATTTTTCCTGTCTCCCAGTAATGCTGAGCCTCTAATTCCATTTGATAAGTATAATGATATTTGCCGTTTTCTGAACTCTCTAATTCGTATTGAACTCTTTGTTTTCGAACTGTTTCATCCAATTTTTTTTGTGACATAGCACTTTGAAATATCATCTCAGGAATCAACTCCTGCCCGGAAATAAGTCCATAAAAAAAGTCAAATATTCTATAGACTTCTCATATGTGATAACCGGGATTTCATTCCCCTCTTTGACTCCATGCATTTGATAATACTCTTCTTGTTTTTTTAAAGATATGTTTATATCAGAAACTGGTCCTGCAATGTATATCGTTACTTGATTAATAAATGTAATATAATAGAACGAATCATCAAAATAGAATTCGCAGGCCCCTTCTCTTGCCTGAGATAAAAGCGCACGAAATAATCTTTGATCCTTAATAACTGGATCTTTTTCGAGGAATATATCACTTGTATTTTTATATTTGCCCGACATGTCAAATGCACGAAACAATGCCCCTGTCAAAGTAGTAAAATGCATAAGAATATATTGTTCACTAATCATGTTTTCACCTTTGAAACAATTCTTTCGCCACAATGTTAAATCGCTTAAAAGCCTACCGTTGAAACCTGCCAGCATAGTACATTAGCTAAATTTATCACATAATATATCAACAATTTCTACAACAATATTAGATAAAATGTTTACTTCGCATTATACTCAAGCGCCCATTGTTCAAGGGCTTCTAAAACGGGAATAAATTTCGTTCCAATTGGAGTAAGCGAATATTCAACCCGAGGCGGAACCTCCCGATATTCAGGTACAGGCAACAGCAAATACTGCGCGGAAAAAATAGCTTCTATAACGAACAGCGAATTATGCTCCATCAATGATATGATGAAGAAGCAGATCGCGGAGGTGGATGCCAAAGGAGATCCGCTCCTTGGCTTCGTCTGCCCTACCTATATTTTTAATATGGCATATGCGGTTGCTGAATTTCTGGAGAATCTAGTTATAAAGAATATACCAGACGGCTGCTATATATTTGCGATTTTCACCTGCGGTAAAAGCTGCGGAACGGCAGAGGAAACCCTGAGAGACATACTAAGCAAAAAGGAAATGGAACTGAGTGCTGCTTTTAAGGTGGAGATGCCGGACAACTATATTCCCATGTTTCCATTGCTATTGTGATTAAATCAACTGTCCTGTCTGCCAGAAGGATAATAATCAAAAATACTCTGGATAGCATCTGTAATGTCCATAATACTATCTATTTTCAGTTCCCCTGTCTTCTTGTAACCACGAACCCGCAGATCTAATATTTTCAACTGCTCACACAGAACAACCCCCTGCGTATCGTTCCATGTAACAGGAATATGCAACGGATCAGCCATAGCATTGCGCTGAACCGGACAGGCTATGATCTGTTCTGACTGGTTGAAAAAATCCTTGCTGACAACAACTACCGGAAAAGAGAGATTTTCAACTTTTAAAATATCCCCTTGCGAGACTGGAAACATGATATTACCACATCTCCCTTCCGCTCGGCTCGCCCCATGACATTTCCTCATAGGGGCCAAGTTTACCGCCATACTCTGCAGCCCGCTCCTCCAGTGTCTTATGTCGGAACGTCTTAGATAATACAATATCTCCGTTTACCACTTTCACATCAAGATACTCATTTAAATAAATCCCCAGCGAATCCAATAACTCTTTCGACAGGCGGATTCCCTGGCTGTTCCCCCATGCTTTTACCTGTGCTACCATATGCCTCCATCTCCCTTCAGTATCTGAATAAAAAACAGACGGTTATGCAAAATTTGCCCTTTTAGCTTTATATAGTTGGTATATACAAAGTATATCCCATGTCATCAATAAAAGCAAGCGGAACAAGCCGGTTTTAGTGCCTTTGGCTTTAAAAATTAACAAAAGCCTCAAATATCCTTTTACTGGCCGGATTCACATGATAATCAAATTCCGGATGCCACTGAACTGCCCAGGCAAATCTGTGCTTCGTATGGCACACAGCCTCTATCAGTCCATCCTCAGATTCTGCCATGACCTCAAGGTCCGCCCCCAGTTCCTTTACTGCCTGATGGTGGTAGCTGTTTACTCCCAGAGTTTCTATCCCCAGCAGATCATACAGCGGAGATTCCTTTCTTATCTGAACCGTATGGGCAATATTGGTATATGGCGGATTCATATGGTGCTCAACCGGGCTTTTATATTCTGTCGTCAGATCCTGATAAAGCGTACCACCCTGCAGGACATTGATCAGCTGAATGCCGCGGCAGATACCGAGCACGGGTTTCTCGTTTGCAAGTGCGTTATCATACAGTATGAGTTCCATCTGATCCCTTGCCGGGCAAATCTGCCCGCAGGCTTCTTTTTTCTCCTGATGGTATAAAGCAGGAGAGACATCATGCCCGCCGGTCATAAGCAGGCCGTCACACAAGTCAAATAACTCCAGCACGTCCTCTTTGCTGCTGGATAAAGGAAGAATGACTGGGATTGCCCCGGCATCCCTGATTCCATCCATGTATCCGGGAAGCATCCAGATGCTTTCTTTTTCATCATCCCACAAGGGTACCACCGCTATTTTTCGCTTTGCCATCATGTTCTCTCCTGTCCATTCTTCTCCATGTAATTGCAAAAAACGTCGCATAATACCAGGCGGGTATCAGCAACGTCTTTGTCATAGAAAATATTAGTACAGATTCAAAAAATAGTCAAATACATATTACAATTTCCATATAAAATCAGGCTTCTGTATCACTTACCGTTTCATCTGCATCATCTTCCACCATCTCCCCAATGGAAATCACAACACTGCCATCCTCATTGACGGTATCAATCCGGCCGGTCATTTCTTCCGCTTCTTCGACATCTTCTGCTTCCTCCACTATCACAATGTCTTCTGTCGCATCTGTTTCTTCTTCTGCAAATACACTCATTGAAGTGATGGAAAGTGCCATTCCTAACATAACTGCCAAATATTTTTTCTTCATAATAGTGTCCTTCCTTTCTCTGATTGATGAGGTTTACTCTACAGAAGAAATATGTCTGTGTTGTGTTGAAACTTATAAGACATCGTGATTGTTTTGTGAATATTCTTAACTTTAAGCCAAAATTATTAATTTATTTCTAACTTACTTTCTTCTGTATCCCTGTCTCCTTTTTTCTAAAATTCCCTAAAATCCTGATGATCCATCCCCTCTTCAGCAACCGACATCAATCGTGCAGTTACAATTCCGGGCGTGACCACAAGTTCACCATTGTCATATTTTTTCTTTGCCAGCATCTCTGCTTCTTCCCAACTTTTCGCGGATAACAGAAATCCCTGCGTAATGTGTTCTTCGATTATGATGTTAAAATCTTTCATCTGATAAATTCCCCCTTTCGCGTTCCTGAATTTATACATGAAAAAGGACATCAAAAAACATTCCTGCATTTTGATGCCCTTGCTATTTCATGTCTCAATCCGCTTTTCGAATCAGGTAACCCATTCTTATTTATGATACAATCCTGTCCGGTCAGATTTCCAGAAGTTCCTCCACGCTGCATTTCAACACAACAGCCAGACGCCACACATCCTCAGACGCAGCGGAGTTGATCTTTGAAAAGTCTTTTTCCATCGCGTGAATCTGTTTTGCGTCTATTCCGGAAGCTTCACTTAACTCGTCAACCGACAAGCCAAGGAGCTTGCGCCGCCATTTGAGGTAAGGTTCTGTATGCCGTTTCTGAAACAGTCCGTCCATCGTCTCACAAAACCGTTCCACATCCGCTTCATGATGGGTTGGATACATACACAATACTTCCTCAGCCGAAATGAACTGTTCGATTTTCCGAAAGGTCTTTCCGGTAACCCACTGATAATATGCAAGGCTCCAGCCACACCAATATTCTGGAGACTTATCCAGATAAAAAACCGCTTCCTGATCCGGAATTGGCTGGCGAACAAACTCCAGCACTTCCCATGCGAGTTCCGCACCGTTCATTCCGGCCACGTACCGCGGGTTCCCTTTCCCAAACTGTTCTGCCACACATGAAGAAAGAAACATCTGATAAAAAGATTCCAGACCAAGCCCGCAGGTATTCACGGCGAAATCAAGCATATCACCCAGATTTTTCTGTGCTGACTCCAGATATTCAAAGGAATAAGCGTGCATCACCATTTTTGATTCCCTCCCTCATGATATCCAGCATGTACAGATCCGAAGTATCCGCCTGTTCCCTGACCCTTTTCCGATATTCCTGCCGCGCATTACGGTCTCGCTCCGTTTTCTTAGCAAAATAAACGGTCCCATCTGCTTTCTCGGAACCTGTAAAAGATATCCTTGCGAATGCCTCGCGGCTTTTTAATACCACCTGCTCACCAAGCTTTCCCAACTTCATAGCTTCTGACAACTGCCGGAGGGAAATGGTATTCGCCACAAAACTCTGGGCAAAAGTAAAATAAGAGTCATCCGCCCGATAACCGATTATGACATCGTATCCGTTCAGGTCAATCAGGAAGTTTTCCTTCAGATAGTTTTTTGCAGTCTCCGAAATGCTGCTTTTCTCCCAATAGGTTCGGTTACTCGTCAGCACAGCAAGCCAATTTAAAATATTATATTCCGGTGCATTCAGGCGAAGGACATTCAACCCATCCAGATCCATCTGATAGGCATTTGCGTAGCCGTCTCCGCCCTTTGAGCAGGCCCATTCTTTTGCAAGCTCCAGGCTTTCCGTACAGTAAAAGCCACGTCCATAGTCATTATGAAATGATCCTTTGCCATACTGTGGTTCCGAAATGATATGTTCAGAGCCATGGTATAAAGTCAGTGCCACTTCATGCACCTCCATTTCTGTCCGTATCAATGCCTTTGATCCATTTTTTTAATGATTATAACAGAGATTCCCGTGTATTCCAATCAAAACTTCACCGGAAATCCCCTTAGGCCGCAAGCCCCATCGCCATACGCTCTTTTTCCTGAAACTCAATGCAATACCGGTATTTTGCCGTCTCAAACACCACATGATTCCCGTCGATCACCAGTATCCGTTCCACGATATCGGTATTCCTCCAGGACCCCTTCTGGTTGTACCATGCCGTTCTTCCAGTTTCCAGCGGCAGACGGACACTGCCATACTTATAAATGGTTTTCTTTTTGATATTCATTCGTTTCCTCCTTTCATTTTCTCATGATGTGAAATGCCGAATACGCTAACCATCCATAAGCCGTAGCCGCATTCCGATTTCTTGTTTCATTCGAGTGTTCTCTCTTCCCTCCTCCTGACACAAGTTCATATGAACGCAAAAAGGCACCGACTATTTTTTCATAAAATAATCAGTGCCTTTATATAGAGCCGCCACAATGCGAAGCATTCTTCTCATTGGCGGCTCGATCTGCCGCCGAGTTAACGCGAGGGGACATTTCAATAAAAATGCAGGTTTCCCTGCTAAATTTGAATCCCGGCCCACTCAATGCCGGAATAAAAATTTCTAACTACCACCTGTAATGTGGAAGTTCAAATGATGTGTCATCCTCATCTTAAAGCAAGCAGCAATGGTTGTCAAATCCTTTTTGCAATCTCATTCCATGTTTTCTTCCCATGATATTACATTTGCCTGCCTGTCCATAATTTGATAAACTGATAAGCGTCGGAAACACCGAGCAGGCAAAATTTCGCAGATATGAACAAATGTTTAAGGCAGGGAACAACCATGGAATACAGGGAATATATACAGCACAAAGTACATAAGCTTTACTATCGGTATGATATGAACTGTGCCCGGACCTCCCTTACCTGTTTGTCCGAGCTGTTTCAGTTCCCCATCCGAAAAGATGTCTATACGGCTGCCCTGGGAATGCATGGTGCTGGCGGCTATCGCGCTCAATGTGGTCTGGTCGAAGGCACGCTGATGTTCATTGGGCTGTATTTTTCTGCTTCCTACATGGATGAAAAAGAAATCGTGCAGATCTGCTATCATTTTGCAGAAGAATTCGAACAGGAATTCGGTTCCCTGCGTTGCCGCGAATTAAGGCCCAGTGGGTTTTCCGAAAATGACCCGCCACATATGTGCGAAGCGCTCACATGCCGGGCAATCGAGTTTTCGTACCTTTTCATCCGAAACATCGCCTTGTCCTAAGCATTCGCATTTATAAGCAGCCACTCTCATATGGAATGCTAATCATCATCCTCTATTTTGTTCTAACAATATTAAAACAATTCTTTAAGGATCAGTCTGGTAATTCCCTCATTGTCCCCTGGCTGTATCCGCTTTATTTTTGGTTCCCGGCCATAGCCAAACTCTTCTCTGACAGCAGAGCGTATGCGTGTACCACCATGAAAACCGTGAATGACTCGAACCTCATACACTGCGTTCCCAGCGCCATCCACTTTCTTATGAACAGCATCCAGTGCTTTATCAACGTTCATCCCGTGTACATCTATTGTAATAATCGGTTCTGTCAGCATTTTATAATTCAAACTCCTTCGCGTATATAACAGCACCGCAGACCGGCTCGGCATCGTCACGCAGTCTCGCTGCCATAAAGCAATCAGCAGGAAAACCATCCGGTACCTGTATTCCATATTCTGCTGCCGGAGCATATCCAAACCTCGGATAATACTGCGCGCTTCCAAGCACCAAAGAATAAGAATACCCCATATCTGCCGCAATCTGGTGTCCCGTCCTGATCAGTGCACTTCCTACCCCCATCCGCTGGAACTTCGGTTTCACGGAAAGAGGCGCGAGAGCAAGCACTTCATCGGTACCTACTTTAACTCTCGTAAAAAGAATGTGTCCTGCCAGTTCACCCTCCATTTTCGCCACAAGGGAAAGTTTCGGAATAAAAGACTCGCTCTTTCTTAGCGCTTCCACTAAGTCCTGTTCATTCCCGTCTGTCTGTTCTGCAGAAGCAAACGCATCAGAAACCAGCTGATACACTCCTGCATAATCTGACTTTATTTCCTGTCGAACAACAATATTCTCTGTTCTCACTATTTACCCCATCTTTCTCGTATGCACTGGCCTTCTCTCACTAAGGGAAGAATGACAGTTGCTCATATTCCGTCCGCCGGTTCAGCAGCTGCGGTATTTTTTGCAGTGCCGTTTTCATCGAATCCTCATCAAACAGCCATCCCTCCAGCTCGTTTTCAGACAAAAGCAACGGCATACGGCTATGGATGGGAACAACAGAAGCATTTGCACTGGTTGTGATAATGACAAACTTCCTTTGCACATTGAAACAGCCTGCCAGAAACAAGGACGGTGAGCCGTCCTCAAACCAATATTTTTCTTTTGACGAACTCCACTCATAAAATCCTTTTGCTGGAATCACACATCGACGCAGGAGAATATCATCCCGAAAGGTTCGTCTTTCCAGTATTCCCTCCGACCTTGCATTTATCAGCAGATTTTTGCCCTGATAGCCGGAATAACCCCAGACCATGTTTTCCACAGCCAGCTTACCGCTTCTTTGATTGAGCACGACAGCTGTCTCCGATGGCCGGATGTCACCGGTTCTGACTGGGAAATCCGCATTTTTCGTAATCCGATGGATTTCTTCTACCGTATCATCATCAACGTAATATCGTCCACACATTGTTTTCTCCCCAATCAGCCTGTTATAATCTTTCGATCTATAGCAAATACGGCCACTAATGCCACTAATAAGACAATAACAACCAACCGAAATACGATAACCAATGTCCGCGTCAGCCTGTCGCCCTCTACATAAAAATCTTCCGGCTTGTCCGGATTAACATATAACGTTTTCCGGTTTCCCACCTGCTGATAGCCTTCCCTGTGGCCAGTGTTGTCAAATATTTCCATATCCTTGCCGTTCCAGCAAAACCGGTATTTTGGAAACCAGGAATATGTTCTTGACCCATCTGCATCAAGATCCATCCGTCGTTTCTGAATTTCTATGATTTCCGCTGTTACCGGTACTGTGCATTCCCTTGCTTTCCTTTTCCCGCTTCTGGCAATCAGAACGGATGCAAGGAGGAATACCACAGCCAGGACACCGAGGATCAGGCAAAAGAACCCTGCTATAAATTGCAAGTCGGACATATTTATTCTCCCCCGTTCCTTTCCTGTAACTTTCCATAATTCCCCAAACTGTTTTTCAGGCGTTCATAATTATCCGCCAGCAAATCGACGATTATTAGCTTTTTCCCATCTTTATACAGAACCAACTGATACTTTTTCGTCATTTCCACTTTCTCTATTTCTGAAAAGGACACGGTCCGGCTTCTGTGAAGCAGCTTATGGATTTCCATATTACTTCCATCCACACGAATTCTCCAACAGGAAACCCATATCATCACCAGAAGCCCGATAGCGGCGACAATCAGAGAAAAACGGATAAGCCCAACTGTGATCTCCGGAATTCCCCTGATCCCACAAATAGTAAAAAAGGCAAATAAGATCATTCCCATTGCGAACATAGCCAGATAAACATATTTTAACGCGGCAGGCATCTTCACCACATAGTTCACGTCACTCTGCCCGGAATCACTGCCTGTGCCGTTACGATTGTTCAAATGTCCAATCACAGCATATATCACGCACATCGTTACTGCATATACAATATACTGAACAGTTTTTCCCATTTTTAGCTTATCTCCCCTAACATGGCTCTGACTGCACCAATAAACTGGAATTTCAGCTACTGTGCCATTTTTACTCTTGCTTTTGCCGTATATTCCTTGATTTCTATCTTAATTACAGCAACAGCTGCCACCATTTTTTCAGTGAATTCAAAAGTCCTTCCCGTTTGATTCTCCATCAGTAGATTTAATGCCCTTTTTTTCTCTTCTATACCATCGACTATTGACGCACAGCCTTGTCCTATTACAGATGAATAAAAAGAGCCATATTCACACGGGATGTCACCGGCAGAATCAAGTTCTACATCTGTTTCAAGTTCAACACAGACATTGGAATTATTTCTGAGCAATTCAATCTTGCGTCCTGTTTTTGCACCATGCATATAAAAAATAAACATATCCCTATTGCTATCATATTCATATCCATAATGGAGTGGAACAATATAAGGGAATCCACTATCAACTAACCCCAGATGTAAGATTTTGGCCTGATCAATAATTTTGATGATTTGATTGATGTCAGTTACAGCCCTATCTTTTCTTCTGAATTCTTTATTCATCGCTTACCTCCATATCCCGATTTTTCAACAAGCTACGCCATATATTTTAATCCTGCCAGCTCAACATTATTTGCGAAGCTTCCAATTTCATCCTCATACTCGTCAAAAAAAGAAAACGAATATCGGCCGCCATTTTCTGCATACTCTTGTTTTGTCAATTTGTTTTGATTTAGTTTTACGGCTACCCTTCTAATATCAATTATGATATCATTCTGATTTATTTCTGCCATTTGGTATCCTTTTCAAATTTCGATTTCGTACTTATAATGCCCCTGTAAATGAAAATCTAATGTCCAACGCTTACCTTTACTTCCCCGCTTTTTCTGCCGCTCCTCTTGCAGCCACATATGTGCCCACCAGCATTACCGGAATCGAGATTCCCAGAAGCAGGCCGGAAATAAAATCCATTACAATGCTTCCTTCATCACTGCCAACGCAATAATGCAGGAAAAGAAGTGAAATTCCCATCACGATCAACAGGACGCCATTCTGGATATTCTTATCCTTTTCAAGCATCTGTGTTCTCTTAATGAGATCTAAAATCTGCGTTTCATCATACGTGCGCACACTGTTATCCACCGCGTTCTCTCCATCCATCAGTTCCGCAACCGTAATCTCCAGTTCACTGCAGAGCGGTTCAATCACGCTGTAATCAGGCATACACTTTCCCGTCTCCCATTTGGAAACAGTTTTGTTCGACACACCCAGTCGCTCCGCCAGCTTCGCCTGTGTCATATTCTTCTCTTTTCTTTTCTGTGCAATGTAGCTACCAATCAATATCTGATCCATAACAAACTCCTCCTGTTTTTGAGGAAATCTTATCCGCTTATCACTGGCATTTCCACCCCTTAAAAGGAGAATCCGGGTGGAATCGGGCATTTACCGGATCAGACGGAACAGTCTCGGACGGTTAAATCTCTGCACAATCACAAATACAAGATCCAGAAGACACGCCGCAAAGGATGTAATCAGAAAGACTGCTACATCGCCTGCCCAGATGGAAAACACCAACGGCACAAAGCTGAAAACCATAATGATCTCATGCACCACTTCAGCCTGACATGATGCCTGAACTATCTCCTCCGCCTGATGCCTTTTGAATGTAAAAGTTTCCGGACTAAACGTTGGAACCCGTTCTTTCCACTTTTTCACCCTCAGCATCTTATACAGATTTTTCTCAAAGTTTTTTTCACAGAACCACTTTCTCCTGTAGTTCATGCGGTTATGAAATCTGGCATTGACGATCCCTCCGACTGCCAGCCGCATACCAAAATGATAAAATACAGTGCCGAAGGTTACCATCATGGAATAAAATGCCGAAATGCCAGTACAATCATATGTAATTTTAAATATGACTGCGGCCAGCAGGAACACTACTGTAGCAGTAATCATGTTTTTCTTCATATGCGGCAGTTCCCCTTCAATTTCATTTTCAGTCTATCCAATTCAACTATAAACTGGAAGTTGCTTTAACATTCAGTGCCACCATTCATGAACACATTTTTCGTATCATCAGGATTTCTTTTCGCATCGTTCCATCTTTGAAGCAAATCGCGTCCGGACGTTCTCCGTACTGCACGAAGCCCATCTTCTCATACAGTCTTCGTCCCCGCTCGTTTCCCTCGATATATTCCAGCTCGATCTGGCGCACCTGCCTGCTTTCCGCAATTCGGATCATCTCCTCAAACATTGCCGTTCCAATTCCAAGCCCCCAATAGTTTTGAAGAATACCAATCATTACCTCTGCTCGATGCCTCGTTTTGATTTTATTGTTAAATACAATCTGACAGTTTCCAGCGATTTCGCCGTCAATCTCGCAGACAATCATAAGCCTGTTCTCAGATTGGTTGATGTTGTCCAGATATGCAGCCTCTTGCGCAGGCGTTTCTGTGCACTCCTCAGGATAACGGATAATAAACTCTGTCTCCTCCGCACATGTGCTTAAAAACTTCATCATGGCTGCCGCCTCAGAATCTGTGACAAACGGGGTACGAAAAAATGCTGATTGCCCGTTTTTCAGGCATATCGCTTTTGGCTCGTAATTCATAATATCCTCCATAAATTCCGATTTACACTTAAGTGTACCCTCGCATTCTACCATACCCCATCCATCAATGAAAGCAGGATCCAATTGTTGTTATGGAACGGCGCGTCCATATACACATCTGGCAGCGTCATCCCGTAGTCCAATATCTCTTTTCGTTCCTTCATCACATCTCACCGAAAAACTGGAATTTATCTTTTACCTGTCAATATGAATTCTATCAGTTGCTCCACATCGGAGAAATTATCATAATCACCGTTAATTCCGTCTTTATGATAAAGGATACCCCTTTTTTCATTTTCCTCCAAACAATCCAGCAACCGTTCTTCGCCGTATCTTTTGATAAACTGACTAAAACTATATGGCTTTATTTTTGACAAAATACCTTTTCTACAGTTTTCGGAACATTCATAGCAGTGATTGAATCCCTTTTCTATGGAGCATTTTCTGTTTTCGCACCAGTCTTTATCAGGGCACTCTCCAGAATCACAGCCTGAACAGTAGGTGTTTTCTGAGCAAAGGCAGCAAGCAAGCCCACACCTTGAAACCCCTAATTCTCTTTTCATAAACAATCTCTCCCACCAAATTCCGATATATCGGCTTGTTTTTTCCTGCCGATGCCCCCATTATATCAGCCCCTTTCACTACAAACAAGACGAACATCCATTTTTCTGCCTCAGGACAGCAATATACTTTCCTCCGCAAACTGAAAAGGAGCAACACATTCGGCTGCTCCTGCTGATAATATTGCATTTTTCTTCTTACTCTCTGTCATCCCTTAACTGCTTTTCACGGATAATCTCGTCAAAATCAGATTCATTCAGAGCGAACGCAGCTTCAACATTCATTTCCTCGATCCGCTCATAGTCCCTGTTGATTTCCTCCGGGCTTTTCTCGGTCTCCTTTTCATTTTCGCCTGCAATCACCGCTGAGAATTCTTTCTCCATGTCAGCCTCGCTGTATGCTTCCCCGCACGCCGGGCAAACTCTCAGCTTTCTGGCAAACTCGGTACCGCATTTTCTGCAGATCCGTTTCTCCAGACTTTTTCTTACATCCAATATCATAACCACATAAAGATAAAGGATATCCGCAATGATCAGCCCTGCTCCAAACGAATACAGCCCATGCGCAGTGCGGATAATGCAACGATCTGCAGCGCGATACTCACCATAATTTTCACAACCGTACCCATATATTCTTTTCTCATACCTCACCCTTCCTTTCTCAGTTTTTCAAAATTCCTGCGCATCAGTTCGAGTTCTGCCTGATCAATCTGGTAACCGTCAATGCCGGCATGTTTCATTCTCAATTTCAAAATTATCATCGTAATGTACATCGAAATCGTTTCTCTTCTGTTAAAAGCCCCATCAGAGCCTGTTCCTCTTACAACAGTCAGGCTGTATTTTTCATCATAATTTCTGTTTGCATCACCTCCTCCCGACAGAAAAATAAAAAAAGGACCGAATCAGCCAGCAGCACAATATTCCATAAGGATTGTGCCGAAACCAATTCAGTCCCGAAACTGATACATTTGCGAAAATAGCATTTAGTTAACATGGTTTTTCATTTGAGTTATTTTGCTGTTAACACACTTTTTTCGCTCGATTTTTTAATAAAACAGGCCTGTCCTACCTTAAAACCATCGCGCCCATAAGCGCCTTTTCGTAGGACTAAATCAGCGGAATCCCTTGTATTTACAGGGTTCTTGCTAACTGACATCATTATAACGCGCTCCCCCGAATCGATCACCGCGACCAGCACGCCCTCCCCAAACAGCTCAAACGGAGCCGTCTGCAGTGCATACACGCAGGAGGCCGTTCTTCCAATCGACACACTAAAATAGAGACGCCTGGGCTTTTCCACATATTCGATCTGCGGAAGCGCCGCCAACGCCTCGATCTGGTTCCGTGTACCGGTCAGGATCGCGTAGCCGCCGGATAGCCCCACGCTCTCCTCTCCATCGCCCCGGGATTTTCCAAAAGGGCAGCCAGAAGCTCCTGATAACTGCCACTGTATCGCACAATCACCTCCCAGGTCCGTTCCCCTTTATCGTAGCCTACGTCCAGTTCCTCTGATTTTTCCAGTTCTTCATTTGTCGCATCCAACGCAAGACTTAACAGATTATCCAGCTTCTGATCTTCCATGCAGACACCTCACTCTATAAAATCGAGCAGGAGGCGGCTTTTGCCTCATACTCGCCTGCGCAATCCGGGTGCGCCATCAGTCGCAAAAATCACTCGCCCGTCTTTGCGCATCAAACAGAATATGCCCGGCCGCCGTGCAGCAGCCGGGCAAACGTTTACTGGTATTCTATGCGGTTTCCGCTTATATAATTCATTTTTCCTTTCCGGTTTCTGCATCCATCAAATTAGTCAGCTTATGCCATAACCCGTTTCCGCCTCAAAATCATATAGCCTTCTTCATTTTCACCCGCAGTCCCGGAGCGATTACGATTACAAATACCATTACAGTAATGCTTGCTCCCACAATATCCGAAATGGTTTCCGCCCGCACGGGTGCGGGAGCGACTTCAGCCGCAAAAGCGGAAACTATAATTCTGCCTTCTGCGGTTCGATCGTTTTTACACCCAGGAAAAAATACAGCAGATGACACACCCATACAACAGCCAAAATTACGCGTCCCACAGGAACCCTCGACATCATGGCGAATCCAAGTGCCATAATAGCCGTCACTGTGCAGACAATCCGCAGCTTCGTCTTCATGGTCATCCCCTCGCCTTTGACAAACGTCTCCAGATTATTTTTGTACAGCTTCGTTCCCTTAAACCAACTGTTCAGCTTTTCCGAGCTTTTTCCAAAACAAAATGCCGCAAGCAATAAAAAAGGAACGGTTGGAAGAATCGGAAGAACCGTGCCAACCGCACCTAATCCAAAAAACAAAAATCCCAATACTGTGTATACTATCTTCTTTACTCTCATGAAATCCTCCTGTGATTCTGCGCTTTCAATTCCATTGAGGCGTCCATCCGGACACATCATCTGAGTCATTGCAATAGGGTGCTCCATCCAGACAACCCAAATTTCCGTTGACAGATAAGGCTATCTTTTGTTATATTTATCTAACCAAAGCAAGGCAATCCTAACACAAATGTAAAAATCAGTCAATTATTATTTTTTTGCGTCAATATAAAACAACATACAACATTTTCTGCATGAAAATAATATAGTAAGGAAAGATAGCCTGATGAAAAAGAAAAATACTGAGACAAAACGAGAAAATGAAAGAAAGGAATTATAAAAATGATGATCGACAAACGGCTGATCGGTACGGTCAGCGGAAGCATGAAATACATCATCGGGAATGTGATCTTTCAATGGTGTTCGTTATTGGCAAATATCGTCATGATGGCAGGCATCACAAGATTCCTCGCGCAATTATTTACGGCTGGAGTCAGGATAACGATCAAGCAGACCGGTCAGGTCACGATAGCAGTCATTCTGGCAGCAATCGTGGTGCGCTTTGTCTGTACGCTGGGTGCGTCGCGGATGAGTTTCCTCTCATCAAAGGCTGTCAAACGAACACTGCGGGCGCATATTTATGAAAAGCTATTGCGCCTGGGTGCTTCTTATCATGAACAGGTAGAAACATCCGAGGTCGTACAGGTAGCTGTGGAGGGTGTGGATCAGCTGGAAACCTATTTTGGCGCATATCTGCCTCAGTTTTTTTATGCCATGTTGGCTCCGCTGACACTCTTCGTCTATCTATGTACCTTTAATGTCCCCTCGGCCATTGTCCTGCTGGTATGTGTGCCGCTGATCCCGGTGGCGATCGCAGCGGTGCAGACCTGGGCGAAAAAGCTGCTCAGTAAATACTGGGGACAGTATACCGCCTTAGGCGATACCTTTCTGGAGAACCTGCAGGGTCTGACCACACTGAAAATTTATCAGGCAGATGAATTTAAGCAGCAGGAAATGAATGAGGAGGCGGAAAAATTTCGCCGCATTACCATGAAGGTGCTGACCATGCAGCTGAATTCTATCACTATCATGGATTTTATCGCCTATGGCGGCGCGGCACTGGGTATCATCATGGCCGCTACGCAATATCGGGCGGGGCATGTCAGCCTTGCGGGCTGTCTGCTCATTATTCTGCTTGGCGCGGATTTCTTTCTCCCCATGCGCCAGCTCGGCTCCTACTTTCACATCGCCATGAACGGCATGGCTGCCAGTGACAAAATCTTTCGCCTGCTGGATTTGCCGGAAGCAGAACAAAAAATGGGCGAACCTCCAGCGGATGGAACGATTGTTCTGCGGGAGCTTCGATTTTCTTATCACACAGAATCAGCCGTTCCTGCCGCGAAGGATGAAAGTGACAAAGCATCCGTTCACACCGCAAAGAATGAAAGCAGCAAATCCTCTGTTCACGCCGCGAATAATCCGGCTGACGGATCGGCGGATGCTGCTATTACGATAGACGTACAAGAGCATGCACCGGATCGGGAAGTCCTGCACGGAATTAATATGGAATTCCCCAGAGGAAGCTTTATTTCCATCGTGGGGGAATCCGGCTGCGGCAAATCTACGATTGCCTCCATCCTGATGGGACGGAATCGAAATTATCAGGGCAGCGTCAGCATTGAAGGTATAGAATTACGCGAAATCAATGAAGAAAGTCTGATGGAAAACATTACCTATGTCAGTCACCAGAGCTATCTCTTTAAGGGTACCGTCCGCGACAATCTTCTGATGGGCGACCCGGATGCCAGTGATGAAAAGCTGTGGGAAGTCCTTGAGCAGGTAAAGCTGGCAGATTTTCTGAGGGTAAATGCTTCCTCTTCGCAGACGGGTTTTGCTGGCAAAACCAACAAAAAAGATGAAGAAAACATGGCAGACGGTCTGGATACCCGCCTGACTGAACAGGGCGGCAACCTTTCCGGCGGACAGCGGCAGCGGCTTGCGCTGGCAAGGGCACTGCTCCATGACAGTCCGATTTATATTTTCGACGAAGCCACTTCCAATATCGATGTGGAAAGTGAAAACGATATTATGGCACAGATTCATGCCCTGGCGAAGCGAAAAACGGTAATCTTAATCTCTCACCGCCTGGCGAACGTGACAGATTCCGACCGCATTTATGTGATGGATGCCGGAGTTGTCGTTGAGGAAGGGAAGCATGAAGCGCTTCTTGCAAAGGATGGCTGCTATGCCGCGCTCTGGAAGGCACAGCAAAGTCTGGAGAAATATGGAACTGCCAATGAAATTTCGCTTTGCGAAGGAAATATCCCGCACGAAGTGTGGAATGCTCCTCGATGAGAACAAACCCGTGGGAAGGATGGTGAATAACATGAATAACAAAGCCTTAAAGGACAATATTCCAAAGAACAAAACGCTGAAAAAGAGAAGTGGTTTTACCGTAATGCTGCGGCTGATCGGCCTGGTAAAACCGCTGACGGGATATATGATTCTGGCCATCTGTATGGGATTGGCAGGTCACTTATGCGCCACTTTCATTACCGTATTCGGCGGCTATGCCGTGCTTGACTTGCTGGGAATGGATACGCCGTTCCCGCTCGGCGCGGTTTTTGCCTGTGTGATTCTGTTTGCCGTCCTGCGGGCAGGGCTGCGCTACGGGGAACAGGCCTGCAACCATTTTATTGCGTTCAGGCTGCTGGCACTGATCCGTGACAAGGTGTTCCGCGCACTGCGGAAGCTCTGCCCGGCCAAGCTGGAAGGGCGCGACAGAGGCGACCTGATCTCCGTCATCACCTCAGATATCGAGCTTCTGGAAGTCTTCTACGCCCATACCATCTCCCCGGCAGCCATCGCGTTTTTGTACACAGTGCTTTTGTGTCTGTTTATCGGCTCTTTTCACTGGGTACTGGGACTACTGGCGCTGACCGCATATCTGGTGGTTGGAATTGCCATTCCGCTGGCTGCCTCCCATTTAAGCGGAGATACAGGTATGCAGTTCCGCACAAAATCCGGCGAGCTCTCCAGCTTTGTACTGGAAAGTATGCGCGGGCTTACCGAAACCATCCAGTATCATCAGGGCAGCAAACGCCTGGCAGAAATGAACGCACAGACAGACGCCCTTTCCAAAGACGAGGAACGGATGAAACGAAATCAGGGGCTGAACAGCGCTGTGACAAATACCGTCATTCTGTTTTTTGACTGCATGATGCTTTTTATCTCGTCATCGCTCTTCTGTCAGGGGAAGGTAACCTTGGCAGGGGTACTGATCCCTACCATAGCACTCTTTTCCTCCTTCGGCCCAGCAGTCGCACTGGCTGCTCTCGGCAGTACCCTGCAAAACACGTTTGCGGCGGGCAACCGGGTGCTGGATATTCTGGAGGAATCGCCCGTTACCGAGGAGATTTCCGGCCAGCCAAAAGTCCGTTTTCACGGAGCTTCCGCAGAGCACGTAACCTTTTCCTATGAGGACACGCAAAACACACAAAATTCTTTTCGCTCCGTAACAGATGGTACTTCCACGGAAAGATCTGCGCTGGCTATGGAAGCTTCACCCGAAATCATTTTACAGGATGTCTCCGTCGATTTCCCGGAGCATCAGATCATCGGTATCACCGGCAAAAGCGGCAGCGGGAAGTCTACCCTACTGAAGCTGCTGATGCGCTTCTGGACGGTAAATCAGGGAAAGATTGCGATTTCCGGTACCTCCGTGGATCAGATGAATACGACAGACCTTCGCGACATGGAAAGCTTCGTCACACAGGAAACGCATCTTTTCCACGACAGCATCCGCAACAATCTGCGGATTGCCAGACTGGACGCCACCGACGAGGAGATTGAGACTGCCTGCAAAAAAGCATCCGTCCATGATTTTATTATGACGCTTCCCCAGGGATATGATACCCCTGTGGGCGAGCTTGGGAGCACGCTCTCCGGTGGGGAACGGCAGCGTCTGGGGCTTGCGCGGGCGTTTCTTCATGATGCGCCATTCTTATTGCTGGACGAACCAACCAGCAACCTCGACAGTCTGAATGAAGCAGTCATCCTGCGGTCACTGAAAGAAGAACAGGAAGGCAAGACCATCGTACTGGTCTCCCACCGGCAATCTACCATGCGGATCGCTGACAGAACATATTCCGTAGAACATGGGCGGGTGAGCTGACCGTCATGTTGTTAACAGATCCGTCATGCTCTTCATGCTGATCAGTATTGTGGATGTGTTATGCAGCA
>JAJBVD010000078.1 GCA_020859985.1 Clostridiales bacterium | reverse complement strand
GATACATTTCTGGTGGTCTCCGCCACTACGATTCCTACAGTAGATTTACGCCGTCTCCGTTCCATCATAAATTGAAATTTACAACCTGATAGCCTAAAATTGTTATACAAAAGGTGGTGCACCTTTTCTGCCCCACCTTTCATTTTTCTATACCTGATTCTATATCTAATACTACTTTATTTGCTCCGTGTCGGATGGCAGCACTGCCCGATCAGTGATGGAACAGCCGGATTCCGGTGAATGCCATCGCCATCCCGTATTTATTGCAGGTCGCGATCACGTCCGCGTCGCGCACGGATCCGCCCGGCTCGGCGATATATTTCACGCCGGATTTGTGCGCGCGCTCGATGTTGTCAGAAAACGGGAAGAATGCATCCGAACCAAGGGTGACATCCTGCATCTGATCGAGCCATGCGCGCTTCTCTTCTTCTGTGAAGACCTCAGGTTTCTCTGTGAAAATCTTCTCCCAGGCGCCATCTGCGAGGACATCCATGTATTCTGCTCCGATGTAAACGTCGATTGCGTTGTCGCGCTCCGCGCGGGTAATCTGATCGGAGAACGGCAAGGAAAGTACCTTCGGACACTGGCGCAGGAACCAGTTATCCGCTTTCTGACCGGCAAGTCTTGTGCAGTGTACTCTCGACTGCTGACCAGCGCCGATGCCGATCGCCTGTCCGCCTTTTACATAGCAGACGGAGTTGGACTGTGTATATTTCAGAACAATCAGCGCGATCTTCATATCCGCCAGCGCCTCCGCCGGGATATCTTTGTTTTCAGTCACGATGTTAGAAAGCAGCGCGTCGTCGATCGGCAACTCCTGACGTCCCTGCTCAAAGGTCACACCATATACCTGCTTGTGCTCCAGCGGATCCGGACGATAATTCTTGTCAATCTGAATGACGTTGTAATTGCCTTTCTTTTTCAGCGCCAGAATATCCAGCGCTTCCTGCGTGTAACCCGGAGCGATTACGCCGTCGGACACCTCACGTTTGATCAGCAGCGCGGTGTCGCGGTCGCAGACATCGGACAATGCGATAAAATCTCCAAATGAGGACATCCGGTCCGCGCCTCTCGCCCTTGCATACGCGCAGGCCAGCGGCGACAGGTTTTTATAATCGCAATCGTCTACCCAGTAAATTTTTGCCAGTGTCTCGGTAAGCGGAAGTCCCACAGCCGCACCGGCCGGAGATACATGTTTGAACGACGTCGCCGCCGGAAGACCGGTTGCCGCTTTCAGCTCACAGACCAGCTGCCAGCCATTGAACGCGTCGAGAAAATTGATATAGCCCGGGCGTCCCGACAGCACCTGGATCGGGAGGTCACTGCCATCCGCCATGTAGATGCGGGAAGGTTTCTGATTCGGATTGCATCCGTATTTTAAAGCAAGTTCTTTCATCGGTTTTCTCCTTTCTATCTCACAATATTCTTATTCACAATTCTCGTTTCATACGCACCCGTCGCGATATCAATATAGCGCACAAACAGCGACACCTTATTGTCTTCGTTCAGGCTGCTCCAGAGCAGATCCGTGCATGCGTCGATATCATCCGGGATCGCCACACGCTTCGGCTCACCCTCAAAGCTCGGCAGCGGACTGCCGTCGCTCATGTAGGTATGGATGAACCGTCCCTCCCCGGCAACTGCATTCTCATAGGAGAATGTGTAGCGGTCGCACGCTTCCGGATTGCCGTTCGCGCTCTTTAAGATGGACATGGCATAGTCAAATTCCCCATTTTCCACATGAAGGATACCTGAAATACGCGGCGTGTAGTTCGGGCCGTCCGGTTCAAACTCGCGGGAGCGCAGCGACTGTTCAAAGGTCAGCGGCGCCGTCTCTCGGCCCATTCCCTCGTATATAGTATCGGTCTGGTCGCCGTTTGTCACGATCGTATTGCTTCCCAGCACACGAACCGGTGCGTAGATGATCAGACTCGGATCCTCCATCTTTGACGGATCAAACGCCTGTGTGCGGATTCCCTCTCCGTCTTCCACAAAAACGCGGTTCCTGCTGTTTACGCTCCTGCCCATGATAAAATACGCAGTCACGGCTTTCGCCCCGTCCTTTGTCCGGCCAATCACAATGCCCCTGCCCGGATAGCTGTTGCTCTTCAGTTCTGTTTCCAGATTTAACAGTTTCATTTGCGCATCCCTCCTTAAAAATGAAAAAGACCATCTGAACAAATCATTTCATTTGCCCAGACGGTCGACATTCTCTGTTCTCATACTCCCCTGTGGTGACCCACTCCCGTCAGTTGTATGAGCAGTTAATGCATCATTTATACCATCATATCCTTGAAAATGCAAGCATTTCTTTTTTACTCGATCACAATAACAGCATCGTCCGATGATTCTGAGGAGCCCGAAGAACCGGACGAGCTGTCGGATGTCCCGCTCGACCAGGTCGTCTCATCCGAGATCACGATTTCAAAATCTGCCTCCCCTGATGTCGTACTGCTGTCCGAAGACGACGTATCACTGCTGTCTGTCGACGACGCGCTGCTGTCTGAAGAAGTCGAACTGCTGCCTGAGGAAGTGGAATCTGTTCCTTCTATAATAATGATATTCTCATCATCGTCCGAGCTGCCCGAATCCGAGGAGCCATTCGAACCAGAAGTGCCGCCTGAGCCGGAAGTGCTGTTCGCCACGTAGGAAGTGCCGCTTGCAGCTGTTCCATAGTCGTAGTCTGTGCCGGAGCTGTAGCAGACAACCGGTGTTCCCGCTTCAATGTTCTCATAGATGGTCTGTGCCTGCGCCGTCGGGGTGTTGATGCAGCCGTGGGAGCCGCTGGTCATGTAGATCGTACCGCCATAAAGGCTCCGCCAGGAATCCGCATCGTGAATCCCCACATTCCCGTAAAACGGCATCCAGAAGTCCACTGGCGTCTCGTAAGTCTCGCCGGTCAGTGTTGCATCCTGCTGCTTGTAAACAATATAGTAAAGTCCCTCCGGAGAAGCATTCCCGGCGCTGGTATTACCGGTAACGACCGGCGTCTCCACCAGCAGTCCGCCATCTTTATAGTACCACATCCGCTGGTTCGTATAATCAATCTCCACATAGGTGTCGCCGATGTCATTTTCTCCGCGGGTCAGTGCGCTCACGGTCCACACCGGAGAGCGTCCCTCGGTCTGTCCCGCCAGAAGCAGGCTGTAAAGCTCTGCCGTCTCAGACTCGCGGTCCATCTGCCAGCCATAGGTCACGGATTCCACGTATACCGTCTCGCCGTTGGATGTGACAAACGGCTCATAAGTACCAATCGTATCGTAGGTATCCGCAAGCGATTCCACCCAGGAAGCCACGGCATCATAATCAAACACAGGCGAATTGTTCTCATCCAGCGAAAACCAGTCCATAAAGGTATCCGAAGTCAGCGAAACAATCACATCGCCGCTCATATAATAATTAATCACCATGGACGCATACTGATTATAAAGACTAACCTGCGTGATCAGGCTCTCATCTTCCGAGGTCACATCCGCTGTCACATAGCATTCGGCCATCTCCAGATTCAGTGTCTTTTTCCCGGCATCCACGGCAGTTTTTGCCGCCTCCTGCACCTTCTCCGCGTCAAGCTGCGTTCCTTCCGTCTCCGCAATGATCCCATAGGTACCGTCTTCGAGAAGAGCGATGTACGCGTTTTCCGGTGCTGTCATCTGATCCTCCTGCATCATGGTGAGTGCCGACACAGCCTCCGCCAGCTTTTCCGCATCGTACGATACAGAGGTATCCATAGAGTACGACTGTCCATCCGAAAAATACGCGAAAATCCATGCCAATGGGCTCTGTCCATCCAGAAGCTCCTGCGTCTCCCCGTTTGATACAAAGCAATAATCAAAATCCGCGCCGTTGATGGTCGCCTGCTCCTCATCCTTTCCGGTGATCACAAGGCGGTAGCTTTCAGCATCCTCAGCAATCCTTGCTTCAGCCTCCGCCGCAGTCAGATCCGACACGTCAATCCCATTGATTGTCGTATTTTCCAGAAAATGCGTCCTGTAATGTACGCTGATAGCGATATACGTGCCAAGCACACCCACAAGCAGGATCAGTACCAGCACCAGCAGTCCGATCGTTCGTTTTCTCAATATAGATTCCCCTCTTTCTAATCTGCGCCTTATCTCTTTGCCGTCTGTATTGCATCCGCTCTTATCCGGGCTTAACTCAGCTTGCCGGAAATCAGGTGTTTGCAGGGCCGTCTTCTGCTGTCTGTCAGATATGCAGTATAGGAGACTTACGCTTCGCTGCCAAACTATCTCTATCATAACCGCATTGCAGCAGGAAAAAAAGGAATGTCCTGTTAAAAGTAAATTGAAACTTTCTTAAAATTAGAAAACCATTCCGAACAGCAGCGAAACAGCAGGCTTTCAAATGCCTGCTGCTCGAAAATTCCTGTTTTCAGCAAGTGCGAGGTACCCTCCTGAATAATTACCTGTTTTCTTCAATTAAGCCCGTTCTTGAATGAACAAATTCATGAACAGTCCGTTTCAGACAGATGCACGCTCGGCACGAGTCTCGGCTTCGCCTCCAGAACGACCGCCGAAGTCGGCAAGAGTACAATCTTCAGCTCACCGCCTATGAGCGGGTAGGCCGCTCCCTCTTCGGTAAAGCCATCCTTCGCAGTCTCAAAAATACGCTCCAGTACGCTGTCGTTTGTGATACCCGCCGGCCACACCGGCAGCGTCAGCTCCATACGCTCATCGCGGTTGTTAAAAATCACGACGATCTGACTTTCCCGGCTGAACCGTCCATAAGCCAACCAGTCCTTTTCACCGCCCAGAAAACGCAGGGAGCCGTGTTTCAGCACCGGATAACGGCGATGCATCGCGATCACGCGGCGATGAAAATCCAGCATCAGCTGATCCTCATGCCCCCACGGGTAGGTGCGCCGATTGTCAGGATCCGTGAAACCGCAAACGCCCGCCTCATCGCCGTAATACAGTGTCGGCGCACCCGGCCAGGTCATCTGCATTACGACTGCCTCACGCATAACCTCCGGACGGATTCCCTCAGCTGCCGCTTCACCACCCAGCTTTTCCACGCGCCCCGGTCTTCCGCTCGTGCGCGTCAGGAAGCGGGAATGGTCGTGATTCGAAAGCTGATTCATTGCCGTCTCCAAAGACGGGGTAAGAAACTCCGTCATACTCAGC
Source organism: Clostridiales bacterium (assembly GCA_020859985.1). GTDB lineage: Bacteria > Bacillota > Clostridia > Lachnospirales > Lachnospiraceae > Choladousia. Next base: position 84,586 of record JAJBVD010000078.1, on the reverse strand, counting down.
GCCATGGATGTCCAGAAGCTTTCCGCGTTTCCTTTCAGTTCCTCCTTGTATTCATCGCTGTGTTTTTCCATCCCGGTAAAGAACCAGGTCGCCGGCTCCATAAACGCGCGATAATTCATCACCGTATCCCATTCGTCTCCGCCCAGCCACGGGGAGGCGTCCTCATAGTGTTCCGCCAGAATGATCGCGTCCGGATTCGCCGTCTTGACCGCTTCCCGGAACTTTTTCCAGAAGCGGTGATTGTAGTCAGTTGAAAATCCGAGATCCGCCGCCACATCCAGCCGCCAGCCGTCCACATTGTAGGGCGGCGACACCCATTTCGCCGCAACCCTTAGGATATAGTCCTCCAACTCGGACGACGCTTCATAGTTCAGCTTCGGCAGCGTCTCGTAGCCCCACCAGCCCTCATAATAAGAATTATATGGCCATTCATGCTCATTGTTGAATTTAAAAAAGGAACGATATGGGCTGTCCTGTGAAACATATGCGCCCTTTTCATAGCCCGGCTGATTCTCGTAGATCCGTTCGCGATCCATCCACTTATTGAATGAACCGCAGTGATTAAACACGCCGTCCAGGATCACACGCATCCCGCGCCGATGTACCTCTTCCACAAAATGTGCAAAAAAGGTATTGCTTGCCTCCAGATTGCGAAGATCAGTCACGCGGCTGATATAGCGGGTCGAATGCCGGTTATCGGCAGACTGCATACTTGCGAAGCGTTTCTCTGTCAAAGCATCCGTCTTCTCTGCTTCCTGGGACACAGTTCTGTGCGTCACCCCGAATTTTTGCTGAACGATACTCTGCGCCTTGTCCTTCTCCGTCACAATCACACCGATATGCGGATCAACATAATCGTAATCCTGCGTGTCATATTTGTGATTCGAGGGCGAGACAAAGATCGGATTCAGATACAGCACCTCCACACCCAATTCTTTAAGATAATCCAGCTTATCCAAAATCCCCTGCAGATCCCCGCCGTAAAACTCTCTGGTGCCGTCCGTCTCCGGCAGCTTATCCCAGTCAGTCACACGGTTCACCGGTTTTCCCAGATAGATATATTCCTGATCCAGCACATCATTTGACTGGTCGCCGTTGCAGAAGCGCTCCGTAAAAATCTGATACATGACTGCGCCCTTTGCCCAGTCCGGCGTGGAAAATCCCGGCACCAGACAGAAGAGGCGGCTCTGGTTCAGATTCCGCGATACGCCAAGCCGTGTATAAAAGCATCGCACCTTCCCGGCCTGCACTTCAAAATAATAATAAAGCGGGTCCTCACCGACCGTAATCTCTGTCGCGTAATAGTCGAAGCGGGAATCGCTCGACTCCACTTCCATCGGTCTTTTCATCGCCCCGCTGATAAAAAACACCACATCCACATTGTCGCGCTTCGTGCGGAAACGGATAGTCACTGTTTCCCCTGGCTTTGGTTCCATCGGTGTCACAAAATTTTCTGTCCCGTCAGAAAACAGGGACTGTACATCAAAAACGGGCCGCATATGAACAAAATAATCCAGCCGTTTCATCATTCTTTTCTTTTTCTGATCCATAATCAGGTCCTCTTGCTTCTATTAATAATAATGACAGGTAACATTATAATTCATAACGTAAGCTTCACGCAACAGAAAAAAGCAGCCGAGCGGCTGCTTTTTCCGGAGAAGGTATCTCTCAAATGGGGTGTAGCAAAAACTATATAATGTATTGGGGGGTTTTACGATGGTTATTATAACATCCGAATCCAAATAAGTGTGCACAAACTTCACAAAAATGGTCGACTGTTTTTGTGCATATTGCCTTTCCACGTAACAATTCCATTTCCTGACAGTTTTTCCTTCCCCTGTGCAGCTCAAAGCCCGTGTAAATTATCTGCCCGAACAGCAGCCTGAACAGTAACGAAATTCTAACATTTTATATATTTTTCATTTGTCCTGTGATTGACAGAATAAAATCCCGGTGTTAGAATAGACGAAGTGACAAGGGCGTCAGCTTGTGTTAGCTGCGCCTTTTTTCATTATCATATGGAATGACAATTCGGATTGTTGTTCGCTATATTTACCCGTCAACTTAATATCAAGAAAAGGAGTGTTACATTATGAAGAAACAATTAGCAGTCGTGCTCGCAGCAGCTATGACCATTGGATGCATGAGCATTCCGGCAGCAGCTGAGGAAGAAGAAGCCAAGGTATGGGTGATCGCGACGGACACTGTATTTAAGCCGTTCGAGTACACAAATGATGACGGCGAGTTCGTCGGCATTGACGTAGATATTCTTGCAGCGATCGCTGAAGATCAGGGCTTTGAGTACGAGCTGAATTCCCTCGGCTGGGATTCCGCTATCGCGGCTTGCCAGGCAGGACAGGCTGACGGCATGATCGCAGGCGCTTCCATCACCGACGAGCGCAAAGAGTCCGGCTGGACCTTCTCTGACGGTTATTACAACGCGACACAGTCTATGACGGTCGCAGCTGACTCCGAGATCACCGGTTTCGAAGATCTCGCTGGCCAGACAGTTGGCGTAAAGACCGGTACACAGGGTGCTTCCTATGCAGAGAGCCTGCAGGAGGAGTATGGCTTTGAGATTACTTATTATGAAGATTCACCGACAATGTATCAGGCAGTTCTCGGTGGCCAGGTCGTAGCCTGCTTCGAGGATACGCCGATCATGGCGGCTTCCATTCAGGACGGCGAGCTTGCGATGACGATCCTGTATGATACCGAGAACGAAGGTTCTCCGTACGGCTTCGCTATCTTCTCCGAGGACAGCCAGGAGCTGCTTGACATGTTCAACGCAGGTCTTGCAAACATCGTTGAGAACGGCACCTATGCAGAGATCATCACTACCTACCTTGGTGAGGACGCTGCGGCAACAGCAGAAGCTGCTATGCTGGCAGAGGATGAGGCTGAGACTGAAGCTGCAGAAGCCGAAACAGAGGCCGTTACTGAGTAATCTTTCGCGGAGATTCGGAGAATTCCTGACAGAAAAGGGAAGGTAACTGTGCAGGCACTGAACAGTTACATAAGAAAGCTGCCGTCGGATCCGTATGGGATTTTACGGCAGCTTTTCGATTGAAGTGGAAGGGAGTTTTTTCATGATTAAGATTATTACCAGATACGGACAGCTCCTGCTGGCAGCGATGCAGCAGACGGTGCTGCTCGCGCTGTGCGGCCTGTTCTTTGCCTGCATCCTCGGCATCTTTTTCGGCATCCTCGGCGTTACAAAAAACAGATTCTGCCGGGCTGTCAACCGTGTCTTCGTAGACGCCATCCGCGGCGTGCCAATGATCGTTCTTGCGTATTTTATCTATTTTGGCGTTCCGGCCTTTATAAATAATATCGTTGCCTCCGGTTCCAAGTTTACTTTAAGCGCCCTGCAGGCCGGTACGATCTGTCTGGCTCTGAACTGCGGCGCTTATATGTCCGAGATCATCCGCGCCGGCATCCAGTCTGTGGACAAGGGGCAGATGGAGGCGGCAAGAAGCCTCGGGCTTCCCTGGTGGCGCGCAATGTACCGCGTCGTGATGCCGCAGGCCATCCGTACAATGATCCCGAGCATCATCAACCAGTTCATCATCACACTGAAGGATACTTCGATCCTGTCGATCATCGGTTTCCCGGAACTGGTCAACACCGCCAAGAACGTGGTTGCGAACACCTTTATGACATTCGAGACCTGGGCCATCGTCGCAGTCATGTATCTGGTGGTCATCGAGATCCTGACCGTCATTTCGAGAGTACTGGAGAGGAGGCTGAACCGTGGCAGAGAATAGAAATGTCAAAATTCACGTGTCTCACCTGAAGAAGAATTTCAAAAAACTGGAAGTCTTAAAAGACATCTCCACGGACATCTATGAAGGTGAAGTCGTCGTGGTCATCGGACCCTCCGGCAGCGGCAAATCCACATTCCTGCGCTGCATTAACAATCTCGAAGAGATTACCGGCGGGGAAATCACGGTCGATGGTATGAGCCTGACCGATAAGAAAACGGATATCAACAAGCTACGGGAAAATATCGGTATGGTGTTCCAGCATTTCAATCTGTTCCCGCATATGGACGTCATGCGGAACCTGACACTGGCTCCCGTAGATCTGAAAAAAGCGAGCAAAGAAGAAGCTGCCGAGCGTGCGCGGAAAATGCTGGTCAAGGTCGGCATGGAAGATAAGGCGGACGCTTTTCCGAATCAGCTCTCCGGCGGTCAGAAGCAGCGTGTCGCGATCGCACGCGCCCTCTGCATGGAGCCGGATATCATGCTCTTTGATGAACCGACCAGCGCGCTCGACCCGGAGATGGTAGGAGAGGTGCTGCAGGTCATGAAGCAGCTCGCGGCAGACGGCATGACGATGGTCATCGTCACACACGAGATGGGCTTCGCCCGCGAGGTCGCGGATCGCGTCCTCTTCATGGACGGCGGCTACATCGTGGAGGAAGGCACTCCGCAGGAGGTGCTGCTGAACCCGAAGGAGCCGCGCACGATTGATTTCCTGAATAAGGTGCTGTAATGACAAATATGCCGGACAGGCTATGAATTCGAGTAACTGTGAAGGTACTGAACAGTTATGAATCGGATTCATCTTCTGGCCGGCCTTTCATTTTCTATCTAAACATATTCCGGACCATTATCCTATCCTCAACTCTGCCTTTAATGCCTCCTGCAGAACACCGGAAAAATTAATGCCGCTCCGTTCTGCAAGGTCATTTAGCCAACTGGGAATAGTAAGGGTTTTCTTCACTGATTTGCTGTCGTAAAATCTGCGATACCAGTCCGTATCACAGGCAACCAATGAGACAAACTCTCTTTCTTTGTGAGCCACATCGTTCACACCAGAAGGCGCAGGAATTTCCCTGCCTTCTTTTTCCCGCCAGTACAATGTCAGACACAATACATCTTCCGCCATCGCAATTCCTTCCGTTATGTCTTCCGCACTTGTATAGCAGCCTTCTATATCCGGAAAGCAAATACTGTATCCATTGTCTTCCTCTGTAAAAACTGCCGGATATGCATATTTTGCCATAATAAAAGCCTCCTTTCATTATTTCTGTCATTTTTACAAGCCCGCATCCTGCATGATCGACTTCAATGTTCCCGCAGGCACTTCTTCTGTCTTATGACGGCTGACCGGAAACGCTTTATCTGTTATCGGGCTATACCATATACAATGGTTCGCTCCTTCCCGCAGCACCTTACATCCCGCCTTCTTTAATTTCTTCTCCAGTTCGCTATACCTCATACCCTTTCCTTCCCCTTATTTGCTTTGTATTTTACACGTATTTTATACGTGTGTCAATACAAATTTACTTCCCGTGTTTCTCTTCGGCCGATGTTTTTTCAGCAGCACTTCTTCCGCTGCTCTTCCCCATGTTGCTTGTACCGCTTTTCGTCAGGCTCTTTGCGCTGCCTTTTGCGATATCGTCAGACTCCAGATCTGCCGGGAATGACACCTGCTCCAGCTTTACACGCACATTCTCATTCGCCTTTAAAATAAGCGCCTCCGCACAAGTCTCTTCTTCCCCGGTAAAATCTTTCATACAGACTCTTCTGCACTCCTCTACCGCATGATCAATCTCATTTAAATATTCCCCTGCTTTTTCCAGTACCTCGATAGCCAGTCCGCCCTCCTCATCTGTCTCATAGGTGATAAGCTTTTCGCGTTTCAGCCTGGAGAGCGCCCGGGAAACTCTCTGCGCGTTAAGCCCGGTCAGCTCCGCGATCTCTTTGCGGCTCTCAAACCGACGGTTGTTTTCGAATAATAAAAGCAGCAGCGCCTCGTCAAGTGTGATTTTTTTCAGCATCGCACCCAGTCCGAGGTAATACTCCAGCAATTTACGCAGATAATAGAAGTCAGCGAGCACCCCGCGCGTGTCACTGACAGACTGCCCGGCCAGTTTCACCCGCTCCTTTCCGAGGCGGGTGCTGCCCGGAACAACAGTCGGCATAACAAGCCCGTCCATGGCCGTGCTGATCAGAAACATGCGCACCTTCTGCTTTACCTCGGCATAATCTTCCTCATAGACATCCCTGTAAAAAGCATTGTAATAATCGAACACGGTACTTTTCATCCGCACCGTGTTGCTGATGCTCGCCCCCTGCGAGACCAGGCTGTCCTTTCGCTTCATATAATAATAGACCGGCGCCTGCACCGCATAAAGGCGTTCCGCATAGCGGATATACTCCAAATTGAAAAGAAAATCCTCGCACCAGTCAAGCTCGACATCCATCCGGATCTGATGCTCCTCAATGATGGAGCGCCGGAAAAGCTTGTTCCAAAGCACACCATAATAATAATCGGCCGGATTCTCAATCATATAAGAAGCAAATTCTCGGCGGTCCATCACATGGTCCGCGTCGATGTCGCCCTTCTGTGAAAGGCGCTTGCCGTTCACACGATAAAAATCCGCAATCACCAGATCGCAGTCCTTTTCTATCGCCGGCCGCACCAGCAGCTTTGTCGAGTCCGGCGTCAGCCAGTCGTCACTGTCCGCAAACTGTACATATTCCCCCTGCGCAAGCTCCAGTGCATGATTCCGGCTTGCAGAAACGCCTGCGTTCTCCTGATGAATGATGCGGATTCGCGCATCCTTCCCGGCGTAATCATCGAGAATTGCAGCCGTGCCGTCGCTGCTCCCATCGTCGACCAGCAAAATCTCCAGATTCTGATATTCCTGGTTGCGGATGCTGTCCACACAGCGTCCGATGTAGTCCGCGGCATTGTAAATCGGGACAATGATACTCACCAATGGTTCCATGTAGTTCCTCCTGTTTTCGTCAGATAAATGCAATCATATATAACGGCAGCGTAATGATACCATCTTCGCTCACTCCTGTGTTCCCATCAACGAACTTATATCCAAAGCAGATATCTTTATGATTTTTCATAAGTGATTTGAGCGAACCTGCCCTTGTATTTCCGCTTTTGACTTCAATAGGAAGCACATTCCCATCTTTTTGGATTATGACGTCAATTTCTTTTTTTAGTGTCTCATTTTTATAAAAATATAACGGATACCCTTTTTTATACAGAGCATCTGCAATTGCACATTCATAGATCCCCCCTTTTGAGTTTCCTGCTAAGGTGTTTTCCACAATATGCTGTTTTAACGAAAAGTCCTTCATTGCCATCAATAATGATAAATCTGTTGTATAAGCCCTGAAAAAATCGTCTCTTGCGTAATCATCTAAATCAAATCTGACATCTGTCACAAGTTTGCACAGATGTACCATATCTGCGCGAAGCAGCCACTCAACGCTTGAATAATATTTTTGTGCCCGGCCCCCATGTTCCACTTCTTTATATTGAAATTTGTGGTTTTCTTTATCCAACAACTGCTTTGCAAGAGAAAGGTAACATTTTTCTGCTTTTACTTTTTCTTCTGCCGTTGCATAATGTGCTATGTCATACTGATATCCCTGCAGGAGACTTCTCTGTATCCTGTCGACGTCCCTGAAATCCTTTGTATTTACATACTTTTGTACTGCTTCCGGCATACCGCCTGTTGCAATATACTGTCTGTAATAATTCATCATCTGCGAATGGACAGCCTCTGGTATCACAGTCTCTGCGTGCAGGTAATTGCAAAAATTCCCTGTCATATCCTCCGAAATCCCCATCCCCCAAAGGAACTCCTCAAAATCAAGTCCATACATTTTCAGATAATCAACATAGCCGACCGGATAAGACGAGGCACGTTTATAGTCTATTCCCAGAAGCGACCCTGAAGCAATCACATCAAAGCGATTATCGATTGCCCAAAACTTCAGTGAGGTGAGCGCTTCCTGACACTCCTGAATTTCATCCAGAAAAATCATCGTTTCTCCGGGAATGATTTTCTTCTCAGGGAAACGGAAGCGCATGGCCATGACCATAGCATCCACCGTGAGATCACCGGAAAAAATATCAGCAGCAGAGGGCATTTGTTTAAAATTGATTTCAACAAATTCCTCATAATTCTCTTTTGCAAACTGTTCAATGATGTATGTTTTTCCGGTCTGCCTGGCTCCCTGTACGATAAGACATTTTTTATCCTTCGAATGGAGCCAGTTTTTAATATCCTTTGTCGCTTTTCTTTTCAGCATAAAACACCTCAGGTCAATCACAGAAAACGGCGTGAGTCGTTTCCTGTCATCAGAAATTATTTACAATTAATGCTTAAAATCAACATTTTAGAATATAAAAATGTAATCTCTATCAACATTTTTGCCATTATATCATCATTTCAATCCTGTTTCCAGTGCCATTTGCGAAAAAGGGAACGCGCCTGTGTGCATAAAAGCTCAAGTAAAAATCCCGGCAAATGCACTCTGGCACTCACCGGGATTGTCTTTATATAACCGTTATTTTGTAACAGGTTCAGAACAGCATCGACATATGAAGCGGAGCGTAGACCTGTGGCCTGCTGTTCTGAATAGTTACGTATTTTAGCGTTTCCGCGGCTTCGGGTTCGTGCTCTGCGGGTTCGTCGCCCAGATCTCATCTGCTGTCGGTTTCCAGTTCTCGGCATAAGGCGTGGTCTTGTCGCAGAGATCGTCCACGCTCTCCGGGCTCTGGTAATCCGTATTAACCGCGTTCGTCTCCTCGACCATCTTGCGCAGGCGCTCCGGGTTCTCCAGCATCGGGCACGGACGCAGCATGTTGTCATTGAACGGCTGATTGTCGTGGTACGCCTGGAAGAGCGGACTCTTTAAGGCATCTTTCAGTGAAGTGTTCTTGATGTTGCAGTTGGAGTAATGGATAAACACGCACGGCTCCACATCGCCCTTCGCGTTGATGTGCAGGTAATACCGGCCTCCGGCTATGCAGCCGTGCACATACTCTGCATCATTCTGGAAGTCCAGTGTAAACAGGGACTTCGTCTGACGGTACTCGCGGATCTTGCTGTACATCAGTTTCCGCTGCTCCGGGCTCGGCAGAAGCTCCGCGGAGGCGTCGTTTCCGACCGGCATATAATGGAAGAACCAGGCAAAGTACGCACCGCAGTCGATCAAATGGTCAAAATACTCCTCGCTGCTGACGCTCTCCACATTTGCTGCCGTATAGCAGGTGGAAACACCAAACGGAACTCCACGGTCTTTCAGCAGTTTCATGGAGTGCATTACCTTCTGGTAGATGCCCTTGCCGCGGCGGCCGTCGTTGGCTTCTTCAGATCCTTCCACGCTGAATGCCGGGATAAAGTTCTTCACGCGCAGAATCTCATCACAGAATTCCTCATCGAACAGGGTGCCGTTTGTAAAGGCCAGGAACTCACAGTCCGGATGCATCTCGCACAGCTTAATCAGGTCTTTCTTCCGCACAGTCGGCTCGCCGCCGGTATATATGTACATATATACGCCAATCTCCTTGCCCTGACGGATGATCGAGTCGATCTCCTCCAGCGTCAGGTTCAGCTGATGGCCGTACTCAGCAGCCCAGCAGCCGGTGCACTGCAGGTTGCACGCACTCGTCGGATCAAGCAGGATTGCCCACGGCGAGTTGCAGTTGTTTTCCTTCATGTTTTCTTCCTGAAGCAAGCCTCCCTTCAGGCTGGCATTGATGATAAAATTCTCGAAAAAGGCTTTCCGTACGCCCGGATCCAGCTGGTACATCCGCATGATCAGCTGATACCAGTTGTTGTTCTTGTCTTTGAGCACATTGCGGACCGCGTTCCTCTGTCCCACGTACCAGTCCTTCGGCACATATTTGTCCACCAGATCCATCAGCTTCGGAATATTTGTCTCCGGATCCTTTTCCAGATATCCCAGCGCCTGCTTTGCCACAACCTCAATCGCTGCTGATTTTGCCTTGTCTGTCAATTTCATCTCAATCTCTCCTTTTCTTTTGCCTGTGTTTTTATTTTTTCCAATTCTTATTCTTCCAACGGCTGCCGCCTGTTGCTCTGATTACTATTTTACCGGGTGTCCCCGTTTGTGTTGTCTCCTGTTTCCTAGCTGAATACATGATTCGCCGCCTGTATATTCAGGAAGACTCGCCAAGCCTGCTTTCTTCTTCCGGCCGGTCGGAAAACCGGTCCAGAATCTTTACCGTATAAACCGCGACGCACAGATTCAGGATCCCTTCCAGAAGAACCGCCGTTCCGGCCAGTCGCATCGCAGCTCCTGTGCCATTATATGGATCGATCACCAGGATCATGCCAAAAACTCCGGTCAGGATCGCGACCAGCAGAATCCTCCACCAGAGATCCAGGCCAAATTTTTTCGCGTCCAGTGACATCTGAATACGCAGCAGCGCATCCATCAGGATCACCAGTCCCAGCACTGCGCCCAACAGTCTCGAATAGCTTTCTCCGCGGATCAGAATCAATATTCCAAGTGCTGCCATCAGGATGCCGAACGCGAGATCATACTGAAATGCCAGACAATAAAAATCCTTTGAAAAGTAACCGATCATCTTGATGATTCCATCGACGATAAACACGATTCCCAGCACACGGATGAGGGTATCCACCGGCCAGTCCGGCTTTATGATCAGGCAGGCGCCAAGCACGCAGACAATGAGCGCAATGATGATATAGCCGTTGCGAGCCACTTTTAATGTTCTTAACTGGTCCACGCACTTTCCTCCTTTCGATACTGTCTTTCACTATACGTAACTGTTCAGTTCCTTCACAGTTACGGGAAAAAGTCCATTTAAAATCGCTGCGCGATGGGACTTTTTCCTGTAAAATATACGTTTTCATACGTACCTCGCAGCAGGTGCGAGGTACTGTCCTGAATAGTTACCTCTATACTTTATAGCAAACGTTTTTTTGAAAAAAAACAGACAAAAAAAGAACAATGTCCAAAATTCGAACACTGTTCCGCATTTGACTAAGTTTATGAAACATGCTGTAACTGTTCCGTACCTTACTGTGACAACAAATCTTTGGCCTGCCGTACTGAACATCATATAAAAAATCATACCTGCGGCGGCACCTGCCTCAATACACTCATCACATGCTTCATATCAGCAACAAGATCTTCTTTCATCCCGTTCTCCATCCAGTCCAGAAGGATTCCCATTAACAAGCATTTCTGATAACTGCGCATCAGCCGCTGATCCTCCTCGGAAAGCTTCGTAATATCAATATAATCTCTTGCTTTCAGCACATAATTGGAGACAATATATTCACACATCACATCCAGCTGATGCTGCAGAAGCGCCCGATCCAGGGAACGGTAGATGTGAAGGAGCGCACGCCGGTTCTCCTGAAGCAGCTCGACGATCTGCAACAGACCGTCAAAGACATTGTCCGCCTCCAGGTGCGTCTCCATGATGCGATCCATCTCTCTTTTAAAGGCAAACTCCATCACGGTCTGAATGATGATTTCCTTTGTCTTTACCGCCATAAAATCTCCTTTTAATTATCATAGATTCACCCTGATTTGGAAGCATCTTAACACATCCCACAGGGAATGTCCAATCATTTCCGACGCAGTTTTCCCCGGGTATGGGCGCTGTTTTTCTTGTGTTTACAAATTATGAATAGTATAATGGATGCGGCACAGTGCTTCAAGTAAACGGTCTCAGTACACCATACCGGGATCTGTTGCATTCTGCGCAAAAACAAATAATTTTTTGCGCAACTATTCAGGAGGCAGTTATGGTTGATAAATGGAATATTACGATCCCCGAACTGACCGGCGAGGAGGAGCGCGGCGTGTACGTGTATCTCCCCAATTCTTATGAATATGAGCCGGACCGACGCTACGGAGTTCTTTATATGTTTGATGGGCACAATGTGTTTTTTGATTCAGACGCGACCTACGGCAAATGCTGGGGCATGAAGGAATATATGGACACCACCGGCACACCACTCATCATCGCTGCCGTGGAGTGCAACCACAGCCCGGACCACGGAAGGCTGAAAGAATATACGCCTTTCCCGTTTGAAGTAAAAGAGTTCGGAAAGATCGAAGCCAAAGGTGAAATCACCATGGACTGGATGGTACATACCTTCAAAAAGGAAATCGATCGGCGCTACCGCACGCTGCCGGACCGGGCGCATACCTTTATCGCCGGAAGCTCGATGGGCGGCCTGATGAGCCTGTATGCTCTTCTGGATTACTCCCCGTATTTTTCACGCGCAGCAGCGCTCTCCCCTTCGCTCTGGGTTTCCCCAAAAGGACTTCTGGAGATGATCGAGGACGCCGAACTGCCGTCCGGCACCGTGCTCTACATGGATTACGGAGAAAAAGAACTGTCCAATCATCAGGATTTGCTTCGCAGCTATGGAAAGATTGCCGCAAAACTGATGAAAAAAGGTATCCTGTTGGAATCCCGGATCATTCCGGGCGGAACGCACTGCGAAGCAAGCTGGGAACGGCAGATTCCGTTTTTCATGGATACGCTGCTGTACGAAGCTGTGGAGTGATGATCATTTACAGTAAACGACGTAAGGCGTTTAAATGCATCGCATGATCACGTTTGTTCATTCATTCTCCCTGATTCATTACAGCCAGATTACGTTTCCGCACTGCCATGGATTCGTAAAAACTATAATCAAATATAAAAAAAGGATTCGTAACTGTTCAGCATCTTCACAGTAAATGCGAATACTATCCTGAATAGTTACAGGGGTTATATTATGCAGACACAATATTTCAACGAACACAGCCCCGCCTTGGGGAGGCAGATGGAATGCAAGGTGTACGGCCATGCCGGACGCCCGGTTATTTACATTCCCTGCCAGGACGGACGGTTTTACGATTTTGAAAATTTTCACATGACAGATACGTGGGCGCCATGGATTGATTCCGGCGAAGTCATGGTCTGCGCCATTGACACGGTCGACCATGAGACGTGGTCGAACCCCGCAGGCGACGCCCGCTGGCGCATCGAACGCTACGAGCAGTGGATCACCTATATCACCGATGAACTGGTGCCGTTCGTCCGCCGGTTGGCTAATGAATATAATCATTGGAGCGGAAGCTTCGCTCTTCGCGAAGCGAATCTGCATGGGCGAAGCAATCTGCCGCCGATCGAAGAGAGGGAGCATCACCCGTCCGGTGTGATGCTGTTCGGCTGCAGTCTGGGAGCGACTCATGCAGCGAACCTTTACTTTCGGCGCCCTGATCTGTTTGACGGACTTCTGGCGCTCTCCGGTCTTTACACGACGGAATATGGCTTCGGCTCCTACATGGACAATCTCGTCTATCAGAATTCGCCGATCCACTACCTTGGCGGGATGCCGAAGGATCATCCGTACATCGGGCTTTACAACCTCAAGCGCGCCGTCATTTGCTGCGGGCAGGGCCCTTGGGAGGTGCCGGAGTACACACGCCACCTAAAAGAAATCCTCGACGCAAAGGGCATCCATGTCTGGGTTGATTTCTGGGGATACGACAGCAGCCACGACTGGGACTGGTGGTATAAGCAGGTGGCCTATTTCGTGCCCTGGCTGCTGGGAAAGAATGAAGCCGCGTAAATACGGCTTTATGGATATGGATTCATGAATACGGCTTCATAATACGACTTCACCGATTCAGCTCCACTGATACGGCTTCATGAATACGGCTTCATAAATGCCTTTATATTAATCAAAAGAGGAAGAAACAAAAAAAGAGGACAGACATATGCAGAATTTTATTTTTATCTCACCAAATTTTCCGGCAAATTACTGGCAGTTTTGCCGGGAGCTCAAGAAAAACGGCCTGAACGTGCTCGGCATCGGCGACGCGCCCTATGACGAGCTGACCGACGACCTTAAGGACAGCCTGAATGAATATTATAAGGTAAGCAATCTCGAAAATGAAGACGAAGTGTACCGCGCAGTTGCGTTTCTGATCTATAAACACGGGCGGATCGACTGGCTGGAATCCAACAATGAATACTGGCTGGAGCGTGACGCGAAGCTGCGCACGGATTTCAATATTCCGACCGGCTTTCACACCGAAGATATGCCGAATATCAAGTTCAAATCCCGCATGAAAGATTTTTATCGCAAGGCAGGGATTCCGGTCGCCCGCTATCACATGGTCGATACACTGGAGAACTGTATCGCTTTTGCCAGAAAAGTAGGGTACCCTGTCGTAGCCAAGCCGGACAACGGCGTGGGCGCGTCACATACCTTCAAACTGGAAAACGACAGGCAGATGGAAGAGTTTTTTGATCTGAAATGGCCGAACACGACCTATATCATGGAGGAATTTGTGCAGGGCGAGGTCAACTCCTATGACGCAATCATTGATTCCAAAGGCGAGCCGATGTTTGAGACCGGCAATGTTACGCCCGAATCCATCATGGATATCGTGAACAAATCCGACAATGCCCTTTTCTACATCCTTAAAAACCTGCCCGACGACACGCGGGCGGCTGGCCGTGCGACCGTGAAAAGCTTTGGCGTAAAAAGCCGCTTTGTACATTTCGAGTTTTTCCGCCTGCTTCAGGATCAGGACGGGCTCGGCAAAAAGGGCGATCTGGTCGCGCTGGAAGTCAATATGCGTCCCAGCGGCGGCGTGACCCCCGACATGATCGACTTCGCGCACAGCACTGACGTCTACAAGATCTGGGCCGACATGGTCGCCTTTGACCGCTCCACCATGCCTGTCGGCGACCACGCCTACTGCGCGTTTGCCGGCCGCCGGGACGGAAAAGACTTCGTCCTTTCAAAAGACGAAGTCCTTCAAAAATACGGCAGCCATGTGAAGATGGCCGAGCGCATTCCCGATGCGCTCTCCGGCGCGATGGGCAATGAGATGTTTGTCGCCGTGTTTGATTCGCAGAAAGAGATGCGCAGCTTCTACGATGATATTTTAAAATGTCAGGATTAACATCACGAAAATGGATTCCAGAATCGGCTTCCGTCGGCGAAAGTGATCGCGAGACCAGCGACCATGAACACCAGCGCGAAGCCAATCGTAATATAATCATTCCGCTCCAGTGCTTTCCCCATATACCAGGTGCGTTTTTTATTCTTGCCGAAGCCGCGCAGCTCCATCGCGTTGCTGACCACATCAATGCGGTCCATGCTGGAAAAAAGCAATGGAAAGATGATTGCGCTCATGTTCTTAATGCGGCTCGGAATAGAGGCTTTATTACTCATCTCGATACCGCGCGCCTCCTGCGCATGCTTGATCTTTGTAAAATCTGCCTGCACGTCCGGAACATAGCGCAGGGCGATGGCAATCGCATAGCCGATGTTGTAGCTGACGCCGAGACGGTTCAAACTCGCCGCAAATTCACTCGGATTGGTCGTCACGATAAACATGAGCACCACCGGCGTCACGGTGAAATATTTCAGCATGATGTTGAATTCATAGAACAACTGCTCCGCAGTGATGTCGTGGTCTCCCACCACCTTTAAGAGCACCGTTTTTGTGCCGTAAACCGTCGTCCCCTGATACGGGGAAAACAACCAGACCGCAAACAGATTCAGGCACAGAAACAGCAGGATGAACTTGAACACTGTGCCGACCTGCTTCCATTCAGTCTCTGACACCTTGAAGATCACCAGGCTGATCACCAGCATCAGCAGCAGGATCCGGGTATCATAGGTCAGCATACCCGTGATCGACCAGAGCAGGAAAAAAATCATCTTGGAGACACCGGAAAGCCGATGAATCCATGTCTCTTTGGGCATATATGTAAGAAGTCTACCTGCCATCCGAAGTCACCTTCTTTCCTGCTGCATTTCCGTCCTTCGAAACACCGTCTGCC
This sequence comes from Clostridiales bacterium, assembly GCA_020859985.1. Taxonomy (GTDB): domain Bacteria; phylum Bacillota; class Clostridia; order Lachnospirales; family Lachnospiraceae; genus Choladousia. The sequence goes on along the minus strand of JAJBVD010000078.1, from coordinate 68,962 downwards.
GTTCCTTCATTTGCCGTCTTTCGCGCTACAGTCCTCTCATAATAAATAAACCGTTCAACAAATCCGGATGCATCCTCAATCCCGCAGCGCACCGCGAGATCGTAGAGGGACGTCTTTTTCAGATAGGCCCGATCAGCTACACTCTCGTTCGTCAGTACATTTGCCGGAGTGTCGTCCGCGATCATCTGCCCGTCGGCGATCACGATAGCGCGATCGGTGTATTCCAGCATCAGATGCATGTCATGGGTGATCATGACTATCGTGATGCCAAGCGACTCGTTCAGCTCCTTCAAGAACTCCATAATCTCCGTATAATGCCGGTAATCCTGCCCCGCTGTCGGCTCATCCAGGATCAGAATCTCCGGATCCATGACAAGGATCGAGGCGATAGTGACGCGCTTCTTCTGACCAAAGCTCAGGGCCGAGACCGGCCAGTTGCGGAAAGGATAAAGGCCGCAAATCTTCAGCTTGTCATAGACTCGCTCCTTCACTTCCTCCTCCGGCACGCCACGCACACGCAGTCCCAACGCTACCTCATCGAAAATCATCGGCTTGGAAATCATCTGATTCGGATTCTGCATCACCAGTCCGATGACCTGCCCGCGCTCTTTGATGGATTTATCCGCAATGTCAGAACCATTGAGCAGAATCTGTCCGCGATCCGGATGTAAGAATCCGCAGATCAGATTGGAAAGTGTACTCTTTCCTGCACCGTTCTTGCCGACGATCGCCAGCATCTCTCCCTTTTCAATCCGGAAACGGATATCAGAGAGCACCGGATGCCCGGATATGTAAGAAAAGTCCAGATCCAGAACCTCCAGCGCCGATTCTTTTTTCGGCTTTGGTTCTGGAAGCTCCACCTCTTCAAACCACTCCTTCACGCGATCCTTACAGGAATCCAGATTCATCGTCTCAATGTGCTGCGGATGATCTTCCGCACGCACCGTACAGCCCGCGTGCTTGAGTGCCGTCACATACAGCGGCTCACGGATGCCCTCGCGGATCAGAATATCCGAAGCGAGAAGCTCATCCGGCGTACAATCCGCAGCCACGCGTCCTTCTCCGATCACCACAATCCGGTCGACGTCCCGATACAAGGCGTCCTCCAGCCGGTGCTCGATGATGATAACTGTCTTGCTCCGTTCCCGGCAGATCTTATCGATCAGGTCGATCGCACGCTTGCCTGTCGCCGGATCCAGATTCGCCAGAGGCTCGTCGAACAGCAGGATGTCCACATCGTCCACAAGCACGCCCGCCATGGATACGCGCTGCTTCTGCCCGCCGGACAGCTCTGTGGGAGAATTCGGTAAAAGCTCCCGGATGTCCACCACATCGGCGACATCGTACACCATGCTGAACATCTCGTCCTGCGGCACACAGTCATTCTCCAGCGCAAAAGCGACATCCTCCGCCACTGTCAGTCCGATGAACTGCCCGTCCGTGTCCTGCAGCACTGTCCCGACAATCTTCGACATCCCGAAAATTCCCGTCTTCGCAGGATCCTTATCCTTCACGGTCAGCGTACCGGTCGCGTCCCCGGGGTATGAAAAAGGAACCATCCCATTGATGCAGTGCACCAGAGTCGATTTCCCAGACCCGGATGGTCCCACGATCAGAACCTTCTCCCCGGGATAGATCGTCAGATCGATATTCCGGAGAGTCGGCTCCTTCTGTGCCCGATATTTAAACGTATAGTCTTTAAACTCAATGATCGGATTCATATTTTAGTCCTTATAGCTTTGCAATCATTCAGCGCAGCATCAAAAATCAGATACCCGGCGTAACCCTTCCATCTACTGTTCTGAACAGTGACATCGATAGTACAAATTACTCTTCCTTCGAGAGGCTGCCGGACTTTGCGCCCACCTTCGAATATGCCACCAGAAGCAGCGTACCCAGAATCGCCGTGATCACAACATTCAATACACATGCCACCGCACCCTGCGTGAACACCTTGTTCGCCGGCTCAGCATAGATCAGAATATCCAGAATCGGCGCCAGCAGGATCCATGCCACTGCATTCGCCACCACCTGCACGACATTGAACAATACGATCGCCTTTTTGTCAAATCCGCCTTCGCGTACCTTATACTGCTTCACAAACAGGCCGACTGCCAGACCAAACAGCGCGTCCGGGAATACCCAGCTCCACCACACGCTTCCATAGAACAGCGCATCTCCAAGCGCATGCCCGATCAGTCCGATCGCACCGCCGACTACCGGTCCAAAGATTGCCGCAAAAAACGCCAGCACCGGTACACGCGTCTGCATTGCTGTGTTCGGGATAAACCCGACCGGAATCTGTACATTCGTCAGTACCACGAACAGCGCCGTGCCGATACCGATGGCAACTACTTCTTTGATCCCAAATTTTTTCTCCATAACCGTTCCTCCTCTTAGGATTTGTAAAAAAAGTGTAAAACAACCTTTTACAATATAACCGCTTTTAACCTGTTTTTCAACTTATTTCTATCTTTTTTAAAACACATCCCCGATCCACAGCACAGACGACGCGATCATATACTGTCCCGCATAATACAGGACATAATTAACCGCGACCCAGGCGGGTCCATGCTCTCCTTCTCCAAAATAAATATTGGAGAGTACCAGATCCGAGAGCAGAAACAGGCCGCCGCCAATCCCCATGACCAGCAGGCCGAGATTGTGCAGAAGGATTGCACACCCAAGCGTATACACAGCCATAAAAAAGAGAACCGAACCATAGACCGCGGATATGGTCTTAAATTTCCCATAGTTAAGATGCATCGGCTTCTCTCCGACATAAATAAAAATGATTGCAAAGATTGCGCCGACAAGTCCAGCGATCAGGGCTGCAGCCTGAATGCCAACCGTAAGAAATACCGCCGCCAGATAAAAGAAATGGCCCACCAGAAACATCAGAAAGCCCATCATCGTCCAGATATCCAAATCCAGGGGATACAGATATTTCAGATCGAGCCAGATATCCCCCAGCAGCCCCAGCAGCAGACCGCCGCCAATGAAAACGGCAAACTGCAGATGCACCCGTTCCGTCAGGATCGCAGCACCAAGTGTCATCAGGAAAAAGAAGCTGGTAAAGGCTTTGAGAACGGTAGCCTGCCAGTTCGATCCATGCTGTACCCGCATGACAATCATCAGCACCAGATAGATCAGCCCGATCAGAAGCATTGCATAATACATCATCATAATGAGTCCTCTCCTTTATCTCATTTAGAAAATTGTTATGATTATACTACATCCACCCCGGTTTGAGAATCAGACAATCCGTTCCGGATGATGGATTTTTCCGAATCGGCAATTGATTCCAATATATCACCAGGCATCCTCGTAACTGTAAAGATACTGAACAGTTATATGACATCAGGGATGGCAGTTCCCGCATGGCGAATACCCTTCTTCTATCAGAGTCTCTCTGTCGGCCGTGACCGTCTCCTTGTTTGCTTCACTCATCAGAGACACACTCTGACAGTCCGGATAGTGAAACTTCATGGAACGCGTATTCAGCACGTATTCCATTATAGCCGAATCCGCCTCATTGCCGGATTCCTCTGCCGTGCCTGCCGAATTGTCTGACGAGGAGTCCGATGATGTTTCCTCTGATGATCCGATCAAAGTGCCCGATGACGTTTCTTCCGACGATCCAGAGAAGGTATCCGATGACACGCCCAGTTCCTGCAAAAGTTCCGTCCCGGACTGCCAATTGCTGCAGGCAGCTGCGTTAAACCAGCAGTTCGCTTCGCCCGTATCTGCTACACTATCTGACCCCTCTGTATTCGTCCCATCTGTACTCATTCCATCCGTGTAACAGATGATCTCTCCCTGCACATCCGTGCGATACAATTCTGCTCCGGACTGCTTTATCGTCGACAGAGTCCTTTCTGTCGGATGCCCGTAGGAGTTGCCTGCCCCCGCGCTGATCACGACATAGTCGGGAGAAATGGCACTGACAAAAGCTTCTGAGGAGGAAGAAGAGCTCCCATGGTGACCCGCAACGTACAGGTCAGAGTCCAGGATGTATCCTGACGCGATCATATCCGCTTCAGCCGCTTCTCCCGCGTCGCCGGTAAGGATGCAGCTAAAACCTCCATATTCAATGCGTAGCGCAATAGAGTTGTCATTCTCATCCTCATATGTATAAGCCGTAGGGCTTAGAATCTGTATCACGGCTGAGCCAAGCTGATACGCGTCGCCTGCCGCCGGATGAATTTCCGCCGCGTCGCTGCTTTCCAGCATGGAGCGAAAAGACTGATAAATGTCGCTGTCTGCCGCATAATCGGGGGTCAGGGCAGTCTTCACCGTAGTCGTATTGAGAACACCAACCAGGCCGCTTATATGATCTTCATCGTAATGAGAGGCAACGAGATACGAAAGCGTATCAATGCCATTCTCTTTCAGATATGCTACCACGTAGGAAGAGTATTCTCGTCCTCCTCCGTCATACAACATAAAATATCCGTCCGCTTCCACGAGGACGCTTAAGCCCTGCCCGACATCAAGGATATGGATCTCAAACGAAGCTTCCTCATTCTCTGCGGCCTTTGAACTTCCTGCGGCATATTCTGTCAGCTCGTTCTCACTGAAGAATCCCCCATGCCAAAGACTGATCAAAAACCAGCAGATTATAAAAAAGAGTGTCGGTTTTCCGAATTTCTTTTTCTTCATACCATACCAATTCCTTACGTAACCGTTCAATACCTTCATAGATACGAAACTCATCTCCTGCTTTGCGCGGATTACAAACATATGTTCGATTTCATGGACTATTATAAAGGAATGAATTGCATTTTGCAAGTGTTTTTTTGTAAAACAGTTCAGAACAGCATCGGGTCTGTGGCCTGCTGTTCGAACAGAAAAACCCGCAGCCCCCATGAATGGTAAGCTGCGGGTCGGATTTGCAAAACAAATCTGTGACATATATCGGGAAAGCCGCCGCATGCAGAATCGCCCTGTGGGCGATGCGGCAGCCTGCGTCACAGCTTCGCAAAACGAAGCTGCGACCTATATCAATAGTTCTCCGCGTGCACCTCGAAATAACTCTGCGGATGATTGCAGGTCGGGCAAACCTCCGGAGCCTTTGTGCCTACCACAATGTGTCCGCAGTTGCGGCACTCCCAGACCTTCACCTCACTCTTTTCAAACACCTGCGCCGTCTCAACGTTCTTCAGCAGTGCTCGATAACGCTCCTCATGATGCTTCTCTACCGCTGCTACCAGGCGGAATTTTGCTGCCAACTCTTTGAAGCCTTCCTCCTCGGCAGTCTTTGCAAAGCCCTCATACATGTCGGTCCACTCGTAATTCTCGCCTTCTGCCGCAGCAAGCAGGTTCGCCGCCGTATTGCCGATCCCCTCCAGCTCCTTGAACCACATCTTTGCGTGCTCTTTCTCGTTGTCCGCCGTCTTCTGGAACAGAGCTGCTATCTGCTCATAGCCTTCTTTTTTCGCCGTGGAGGCAAAATAGGTATATTTGTTTCTCGCCTCGGACTCACCGGAAAACGCCGCCTGAAGATTCTTTTCTGTCTGTGTTCCTGCGTATTTGCTCATAATATCCCTCCTTATCCTCAGATCGACTCGACCGCCGCTTTCTCGATCGCGATGCCGGACTTGTAGCTCTCAATGTACTGGTCGAAACCGGCCACATCCGCCGGATCCGGCTGAATCTCTACGCCCTCGCTGCCCGCGAATACCTTCTCATTGAGGAACGCATCCAGAGACTCTCCGTCTTTTTTGTTAACGAGGTAAGAAGCCAGAAGCGCCATGCCCCACGGGCCGCCCTCTCCTGCCGTCTCCATCACGGATACCGGCGAATCCATCGCTGCCGCAAGAATGCTCTGGCCGACGCCCTTTGTCTTAAAGAGACCGCCGTGTCCCATGATCCGGTCTACCTTTACATCCTCATTCTTCAGCAGAAGATCGAGACCGATCTTCAGCGTGGAAAGAGAAGCGTACAGGTTCGCGCGCATAAAGTTTGCAAGGTTGAATTTCGCGTCCGGGGTACGCACCACGAGCGGACGTCCCTCATTCAGGCCGGTCACCGGCTCGCCCGCGAAATAATTGTACGCAACGATACCGCCGCAGTCTTTATCCCCTTCGAGCGCCTTATTATAAAGGGTGCCAAACAGATGATTCATATCTACTTCCAGGCCAAATGTCTCTGAAAACTCACGGAACAGGCCCACCCACGCATTCAGATCGGAGGTGCAATTGTTGCAGTGTACCATCGCTACCGCGTCGCCGGTCGGCGTCGTCACCATGTCGATCTCCGGATATGCCTTGGAAAGTTCTTTTTCCAGCACGATCATCGCAAATACAGAAGTACCCGCGGATACGTTGCCGGTGCGGACCGCCACGCTGTTGGTCGCAGCCATACCGGTACCCGCATCGCCTTCCGGCGGAGCGATCGGAACGCCGGGTTTTAACATACCGGATACATCCAGCTTCTTCGCGCCTTCTTCCGTGAGAACACCAGCGTCTTCGCCTGCAAGAAGCGCCTTCGGCAAAATATCGCGCAGCTTCCACGGATAGCCCTTCGGCGCGACCAGCGCGTCAAACTGGTCGATCATCTTCTGATTATAATCTCTGGTCTCACTGTCGATCGGGAACATACCGGATGCGTCGCCGATACCGATCACTTTCTGCCCGGTCATCTGCCAGTGTATGTAGCCCGCCAGCGTCGTAAAGAATGCGACATCCTTCACATGCTCCTCGCCATTCAAGATTGCCTGATACAGATGGGAGATGCTCCATCTCTGCGGAATATTGAACTGAAACAGATCCAGCAGTTCTTTGGATGCCTGCTCTGTGATCGTATTTCTCCAGGTGCGGAACGGCACCAGAAGCTGATCATTCTTATCAAACGCAAGATAGCCATGCATCATTGCGCTGAAGCCGATCGCTGCGAGGTTCTCGATCACTATGCCGTATTTCTTTCTCACATCCGCTGCCAGATCGCTGTAGCAGTCCTGAAGTCCGCCCCAGATTGCATCCAGGCTGTATGTCCAGACACCGTTCACCAGCTGATTTTCCCACTCATGGCTGCCGGAAGCGATCGGCTGATTCGCCTCATCCACCAGCACCGCCTTGATTCTCGTGGAACCAAACTCCAGACCAAGAACCGCCTTGCCGTTCTCGATCGTCTTCTTTGCATTTTCCTTATCGAAGCTCATTGAAATAACCTCCTGTCCATTTTTGCAGGAACACCGCCGTCTTTTGGAACTGACGCACGAATCCTGCGATTTATTTTGCCGCTGCGTAATACCGAACCATTACGCAGCCGTCTTAACTGATAATCTCATCATACAGAATCACGGCATAGATTGCAAGAAAATAATTTAAATTTTTCTGCGGCCTGCTGTTCTTAATCCTCCGGCAGCGCTTCCCGCATATCCTCCCGCCCGTCAAGCAGATATGCCTTTGAACCGCCCGAAGTCGTATTCACGCCGTTCATATAATTTTCGCGCAGGTCCTTCAGCATCAGATCCACTTCATCATGCAGCCCCCGCGCGGACATACGGGACGCTCCCGCGCCGAGGATAATGACCTGTTCGAGCGCATCTGAAGTCGCCACGATCACATGATATTTGCGGTTGATGAGACGCACTGTCTTCTCGATATACTGATCGGCGGTCTCCGCTTCCTTTGTGAAAACGACATAAATATTATGATAGCGGGAAATCTCCGTCGCATGGCCTTCTACCCGGTACGCGTCAAACACCACGATCAGGTAATTGTTTTTGTAGCCCTGATAATTACTCATCAGATCGAGAAGCCGCCCGCGGGCGCTCTCCAGGCTGGTCTTTGCCAACTCCTTCAGCTCGTCCCAGGCAAAAATCACGTTGTAGCCGTCCACGAGAAGGCATTCTTCAGCACCCGCCAAACGCGCGGGCTTCCGTTTTCTGTTGAAATCCCTGACGGTTCCCTCCGCATCCGACGTCCGGCCTGTCCCACTTCCGGAACCATAACGGGAACGGTTGGTGTCCCATTTCGATTCGCCATAGGTACGCTCAAAAATCTGCTTTAATTCTTCATCACTAACCGAAGGGGCCGGAGCCGCACTGGTGCGTACACTGCGGGGCATTTCCCGTCCCGATACGTTTCCTTCGCGGCTGCTGTCTCCTGCAAAATCACGCAACAGACTCTTCCCGCGCAGACTCACTTCCGCATCTTCCAAAAACGCGTCTTCTGCAAATGTATTCTCCGCAAATGCGTCCGTCCCGGCGATGTGCACATAGTCCGGCACATCCTCCCAGTTCACAACGAAACCGGCTCCGTGCGCACAGAACACCGAGCCGCACGGATTCTCCAGATCCGCTTCCGCATTGTAAGCGCGTGTCTCAATGACCTCCTGCGCATTATGACATTCTTCATATCCGCTCATCCGGCAGAAAAGGCGGCCGCGGCCTTTCGTATAGGAAAGGAGCTCGCTCTGGTAGCCGCGCATCGTCACGACCGGTGCGGTGCCCCGGATCACCATCCAGTCACCGCCGGCTGATCCGGCAGCACTGTTCGGCGAACCAGCGCCCGATGAAGAACTGCTACCTGATGAAATGCTGCCATCTGACATTCCGGCAGTCCCCGGTATCGCAGCACCTCCCCCGGCATCTTTGTATCCACGCGGCGACTGCATCAGCTCCGGCGGCTCCGCAGTGCCGTACATGCGCTGAATGTCGGACAACGCCCGCCCCACAGACTCCATCGGAACCTCCATGCGGAAGCTGTATACCGGCTCCAGCAGGACCGACTGCGCACGACAAAGTCCCTGCCGCACGGCGCGATAGGTTGCCTGCCGGAAATCGCCGCCCTCTGTGTGCTTCTGGTGCGCCCTTCCCGCGATGAGTGTGATCTTCATATCCGTAATCTCTGATCCGGTGAGCACGCCGAGATGCGTTTTTTCTTCCAGATGCGTCAAAATCAGGCGCTGCCAGTTCAGAGCCAGATCATCCACGCTGCAGACTGAGTCAAACTGCAGGCCGCTGCCGCGCTCCGCCGGTTCCATCAGAAGGTGTACCTCCGCATAATGGCGCAGCGGCTCAAAATGTCCCATGCCGACGACCGGCGCGGCAATGGTCTCCCGGTACAGAATGCTGCCCTCGCCAAATTTCACGGCAAGGCCAAAACGATCCCGGATCATACTCTGCAGAATCTCGATCTGCACCTCGCCCATCAGCTGCGCGTGGATCTCGCCGGTACCGCTGCCCATCCGACTGTCTTTTCCAGGTGCCGTATTATCGGATTGCGGTGCGGCAGCTGCGCCGGCGGAACGCCCTCCTGAATTCCTCTCATCAGAACGCAGGGCAGAACCGCCGTCTGTCATGTGCCTCCCGGCTCCCGACACCCACGTGATATGCAGCTGCGGTTCTTCCTCCTCCAATTGCTTCAACTGCCGGAACGCCTGATGCACATCCGTCCCCTCCGGCAGTTCAATCCGGTACGACAAAACCGGCTCCAGCACCGGCAGTTCTCCCTCCGGCTCCGCGCCCAGTCCTTCTCCCGCATAGGTATGCTCCAGCCCTGTGACCGCGCAGATGCTTCCCGCCCCGGCCTCGCTCACGGCTTCATATCCCGCGCCGGAAAAAATGCGTATCTGATTGACTTTTTCTTCCCAAACTGCTCCTCCGACCCGCTCACTTAATCCGTCCGTTCCGGAGCTTTCTCCTTTTCCGCCGGATCCGGGGCTTTCCCCTTTTCTGCGGTTCGTCAGCACATCCTTTACACGCAGTGTACCACCTGTGATCTTCATATGCGTCAGGCGGTTTCCCTGCGCGTCACGCGTGATTTTGAAAACTCTCGCGCCAAATTCGTCCGGATATTCCTTCGAAACACTGTAGACGCGAATTCCGTCCAGCAGTTCCTGCACACCCCACAGCTTCAGCGCCGAGCCGAAATAGCAGGGAAATATTTTTCGGGCTGCGATCGCACTCCGGATTGCTTCCGTCCCAATCGTCTCTCCCGAAGCATAGATTTCCAGCAGCTCCTCATCGCACATCGCCAGGGCTTCCTGAAACTCCTCTGACGCAAAATAATCACTATCCTCTCCCCCATCTTCCACATTCCGCTTTGACGAGGCACTCCTGGAAGCAGTATCCTTTAAAGCAGCCCTCCCTGACATGCTCTCGATTGCCTTCGGGCCGGAAAAATCCACGCAGCGTTCATCCAGCTTCTGCGTCAGCTCCGCCAACAGCGCCGCCCGGTCCGTCCCCGGCTGATCCATTTTATTGACAAACAGAAACACCGGAATCTCATAACGTGCCAGCAGTCTCCATAAGGCCTCCACATGACTCTGCACACCGTCCGCGCCGCTGATCACCAGCACCGCGTAGTCCAGCACCTGCAGCGTCCGCTCCATCTCCGCAGAAAAATCCACATGTCCCGGGGTGTCAAGAATCGTCAGGTACAGGGCAGAATCTTCAGGCTCCTCTTTCCGCGGCGAAAAGCATCCTCTGGTTTCTTCACATGATGCAGTTACTCCGGGTATTCTTTCACGTGAGACCGAAGATTTCAGAGCGCCTTCACGCGAAGCAGCAGCGGTATGTCCAGCCGCGGCACTCATTCCCGGACGCAGCACCACCTGCGCCTGCTTAGAAAAAATCGTAATTCCTCGCTCCCGTTCCAGCGCAAAATTATCAAAAAAAGCATCCTGATGATCGACTCTGCCCAGATGGCGTATGCCTCCGGTCAGGTACAGGATGCCTTCCGCCAGAGTCGTTTTCCCGGCATCGACATGAGCCAAAAGACCAGCACATATCCTTCTTTTTTCAGTTTTTTCCGCCTGATTGCCCATAAAAATGCCTCCTCCGGCAAAAAATAAATTGTGTTTATTTTATCACATGTCCGTACTCGCGCAGCGAGTATGGATGTAGGGCGCGCCATTGTGCGAAGCACAATTCTGCATGCGCGGCTTTCATTGTATCACAGGAGGAGGCCATCGTCGAGAGGCTATTCCGAAAATACTATATGGCTGTTTTAATTCTTTTTCGGCAGCTTCGGATAAATATGCAAGCTTTCATTCTCTACGACCGCAAGCACGCCGCTGACTGCCGCCAAGGATATACACAGACTGATCCGCGATCAGATGCATGAAGAAAAAATACTGGTATATCAGCCTGATCAGTGCTATGCTTACCGTACTGTTTGCCATCATTATTCTGGCAAATCCCTTTACAACCACCGCAGTACTCTGGAAATTTACCGGAATTGTGTTGATTGTGGAAGCAGTCATTGATGCCTTAACCTTCATCACAAATGCACTGCCATTTAAGGAAAACAAATAAGATTTTTAACTTTTGTTCCAGAAAGGTCAATTGTGGATATGGAAGAAACCATTTTGCTTTTTATACAGGAACACATACGGAATCCCATTCTCGATCCGATATTTAAAACGATTACGCATCTGGGCGATAAGGGAATCTTCTGGATTATCCTCACTGTCATATTGCTCAGCGTAAAAAAGACGAGGGCTGCAGGAATCTGTTCCGCATGTGCGCTTCTTAGTTCCTTCCTCGTCAACAATCTGCTGCTGAAGAATCTGTTTAACCGCACACGCCCCTATGAAGTAATCGAAGGGCTTACCTGCATCATTCAGCCGGCCGCCGATGCTTCCTTTCCTTCCGGACATACAGGTGCAAGCTTTGCCTCAGCAGTTGCTATCTACAGAAATATACCGCGAAAATATGGGATACTGCTTCTGATACTTGCTTCGCTGATTGCCTTTTCAAGGCTTTATGTCGGCATCCACTATCCCACAGATGTATTGGGAGGACTGGCCACGGGAATCGCTCTGGGAATACTGGCCAGTCCGCGAAAGCACCGCGTCAGAACAATGCGCAATAAACGTTGAAAAACCGCCCTGTGAAAACAAGACGGTTTTTTGATTTCATAATTAATTTCCTGTCTCTGCGCTCGACCGCATCTTTTTCTAATTTTTCCAAAGCGGTACACATATTTATCGGCCTCCTTCCACGCTTACCTTTCTGCATAAGAAACGGTGATTCTGTGATTTTCCCGATCACCGCAACTATCTCAGGCTGAAGCTCCTTATCTAATTTTATTTCATCACAGAAGAAGGCCATCGTCGAGAGGCCATTTCCGGCTTTCTTTTTACTGCCGGAATATTTTTTTAAAAATGGTCCGTACCAGCGGCTGAATAAAGAACAACTGGCTGAAAAATGCAAACGGAAAATTATAACATACCAGCTTCAGCCAGTTCGCCAGGAACGTCAAAATATGAAAGCCATTATAGTACGGATAGTAAAACAAAGCGGCCAGAAAGCTCATCGCAGGAACCATCAAACCGACCGTCGCGCAGATGACGGCGCTTTCAAAAATCACCGGATGTGTCTCCTTCGGATCAAAGTTCATGCAGGCGAGCTTGAACGAACACGGACTTCCAAGCATACACTCCAGTGCGTAGGCAAAGCAGAACTCGATCAAAATCAGCGCCCATATGGGCATCATCCGGCCGAACATATACACGCCTCCCTGCGTCTGGATGGCATGAAGAACGCTGTCGGCGCCAGTCACTTCCATGAGTGTCGCTCCGTTGATGACGTACAGGCTGTAGAATACATATCCGTGTACGGTAATGATAACAGTAATAAGTGCGAAAATCATTCGCTGAAACTGGTTCTTGGGCATCTCTTTTTTCTCCTTCTTTTTAAATCTGTGCAGCCGTTCGTAAAAGTATAACTGACGTCTCGAATGACCGGGAGCCGTCTCAATTAAACGACAAAAAACACAAGCATCTATTACGCAAACAGATCAGTTGTTACATAATTCCGTGATCAGATTTACGTGCATAGCACTACTTGTGTCATTCATGTGTTAATTATTCAATTATACTTTCAAACGCTTTCAAATATTTTACTGATTTTCCTGTTGAAAATCAACAGACGTATTCCACAAAAATCGGCAAAAAACAGTTGGTTACATTGTTGACAAATCCGTTTTGACCGATCTTTCGGCAGACAGGAAGACTGCTCAAATGCTGCAGCATACAGAACTACCTTTACGGCGACGTTGCTTGCTGTTCCGGCACCATAGGTTTTTCAACCGGATTCCCTGAAAAAAAGCCGGATTCCCAGGCGCATCCTTCTTCCAGATTCAAATTTCATATTAAAAATACTAATTTCAACTGTAAAATCCAATTTTTTTGTCAATTTGCTCACAAAAGTTCTACCCTTTTTTAAAACATTATGCTATACTAACGAAAGTACGAAAACCGTGTTAAGTGCGTTAAGTATATTTGCCTTTTGGGGAGGAACAGTTACGTGCAGAAGAATAAAAATCTTACGCCATTCTACGCGATCAGTTTTTCCGCATTTGTTGTTTTTGCGGTAGCCAGTATATTTGTATTTTTTCATTTTTACAGGCAGGCGATCAAGGAAAATGCGCAGGATACCATTATTGAAAGTGTAAATCGTGAGCAGTCTCATTTTGCATCCACGATTGAATCTCAATATGAATATCTGGAAGGGCTTGCCGCTTATCTCGGCGAGAGTGAGAATCTGATTACAGAGGACTCTCTGCAGCTGGTTTACAGCGTCGCGGAGAAAAGCTCCTTAAGTCTGATTGCTCTGATAGACAAAGACGGCAATGCCTATTACAGCAATGGTTCAATCCGGGATCTCTCTGAACGGGAATATTTTCAGAAATCTCTCGCAGGATCACGTTCTTTAAGTACGCCTGTGGTCAGCAAGGTGGACGGATCAATCCGCGTCGTATTGAGCGTGCCTATTTACAGCGATGAATCGGTCGTTGGCGTGCTCGGCGGCTCCTATGATATCCACGCACTCGGCGACCTTCTGTTTAATGAACTCTATGAAGGAACCGGACAGTTTCTCATTGTCACTCAGGAGGATGGTTCTGTGATCTCCCAGAGCGGCACGAAGATTTTTGAGATTGAAACAGACAGTAGTATTTTTAATATGCACAAAGAATATCGAACTGTGACGGTTTCCACAGAAGATGGCACAGAAAAATATTCTGTGTCCAACTGGAAAGAGGATGTACAGGCAGGAGAATCCCATCTGCTTACCATGGTCAGCACTGAAGGTACTTTCTATTGCTTTTTTGAATCCCTCGATGTGAGCGACTGGATGCTCTGCTACGTTGTTTCTGCAGACGATGCCCACGCTTCCTACAGCCAGTTCACCTTCTATGAGACGAGGCTGTTTCAGGTGCTGGCCACCGGACTGCTCGTGCTGGTACTGATCCTGCTTGTCGTTACATTCCGCAAGCAGAGAAGCCTTGTACATTTCGCAGAAACAGATGCCCTGACCGGCATCAACAATAAAAAAACCACGGAGGAATACATCAAGCTCTGGCTGGCCGACGAGGCCTGCTATGGTACGCAGGCGTTTCTGATGCTGGATATCGACCTTTTCAAACACATCAATGACGGTTATGGCCACGCAATAGGAGACATCGTCTTAAGCACAGTAGGCAACGGTCTGAAAGAAATCTTCCGCGAGAGCGACATCATCGGCCGTCTTGGCGGTGATGAGTTCGGTATCTTTATGAAAAACAGTACGCCGGAAGCCGCAGTCGAGCGCGCGGAGATGATCTGTCAGATGGTGCGCTCCATCAAAGTCGATTCCGCACCGACTCTTTCTGTATCCTGCAGTATCGGTGTCGCGCTGTTCCCGCAGCATGCTAAGAATTTCCAGAATTTGTATGAAAAGGCCGACAAGGCACTCTACATCTCCAAGGAAAGCGGCCGCGATCAGTATACGCTCTATGATATCCGGACGATGGAGTGATAGACGCAGATTCCGTGATATCCGAACGATGGAATACTAGTGCAGATTCTGCAATATCAATAACATACAGCTGATGACAAAACCCACCGGGGCAGTGCTCCGATGGGTTTTCGTATATTTTCTTATTCTGTTTTCGTACCTGTGAAGGTACTGAGCAGTTACATTTTCTCTTCTCAGCAGATCTCCGCTCCGGACGGCATCTTCCTCTCAGGCGTCATCAGGGACAGCTTCCCGTCAGCGTCCTCGGCACAGAGCATCATGCCTTCTGATACTAGTCCCGCCATCTTTGCGGGCTTTAAGTTCACCAGCACCATCACTTTCTTGCCGACCATCTCCTCCGGAGAGTAGTCCGACTTGATCCCGGAAAGGATCTGCTTTACCTGATTGCCGATCTTTACCTGAGAGCAGAGCAGCTTCCTCGACTTCTTCACTTCCTCGCAGGCAATGATCTCACCCACCGCGAACTGAAGCTTGTCAAAATCGTCGTAGGTGATCTCATCTTTGAGTGTAAGTTCAATTTCCTGTGCGGCACCGTCGCCATTCGCATCTGCTCCGGCTGCAGTACCTGCACCTCCGGTCATATTTGCCTTATCTGCCGCGCCATTAGCAGTCCCTGCGCCCTGCGCGCTATCGCCTGCCGCGGCAGCCGCCTTCGCGTTCTCCGCCTCGAATTCCGCCATCTGCGCCTTGCGGATCTCCTCCGCCTTAGCGAGCACTTCCTTCCCGTCCAGACGTGCAAACAGGATCTCCGGCTTATCCGTCACCTTCGTGCCGGACTCATACAATCCAAACATATCCATGGAATCCAGAGTGCGCTTCGCAGCGTTCAACTGCTTTAATATCCGCTCCGAGGTCTCCGGCATGAAGGATTCGAGCAGGGAGGCACCGATCGCGATGCTCTCCGTCAGGTTGTAGAGCACCTCAGCCAGACGGTCTTTTTTTGCCTCATCCTTCGCAAGTACCCACGGCATCGTCTCGTCAATGTATTTATTGCAGCGCTTAAACAGCGTAAAGATCTCCGTGATCGCGTCCGCGACCCGCAGGTCGTCCATCTTCTTCACGACGTTGGCGGGTACTGCCAGCACGGTCGCTTTCAGATCCTCATCCACCGGCTCGGTCACACCGGTCTTCGTCACCACGCCGCCGAAATATTTATTGCTCATGGAGATCGTGCGGTTCACCAGATTGCCGAGCGTGTTGGCCAATTCGGAGTTGACGCGCTCAGTCATCAGCTCCCAAGTGATCACACCGTCATTTTCAAACGGCATCTCATGCAGCACGAAGAATCGTACCGCGTCCACGCCGTACACATCCACGAGATCATCCGCGTAGAGCACATTGCCCTTCGACTTGCTCATCTTCTCGCCGCCCTGCAGCAGCCACGGATGTCCGAATACCTGCTTCGGCAGCGGCAGATCCAGCGCCATCAGAAAGATCGGCCAGTAGATCGTATGGAAGCGGATGATATCCTTTCCGATCAGATGCAGGTCGGCCGGCCAGAGCTTATCAAACTGCTCCGTGCTGTTTCCCTCCGCGTCATAACCGATGCCTGTGATGTAGTTGGTCAGCGCGTCCAGCCATACATAAACGACATGTTTGTCGTCAAAAGTGACCGGGATGCCCCATTTAAACGACGTGCGGGACACGCACAGATCCTGCAGCCCCGGCAGCAGGAAATTGTTCATCATCTCATTTTTGCGCGCCACCGGCTGAATAAACTCCGGATGCGTATTAATATGGTCGATCAGACGATCCGCATATTTACTCATACGGAAGAAATACGCCTCTTCCTTCGCAGGCTTCACCTCGCGGCCGCAGTCCGGACATTTGCCGTCCACAAGCTGTGACTGCGTCCAGAACGACTCGCACGGCGTACAGTACATACCCTCATAAGAGCCCTTATAAATGTCGCCCTGATCATACAGCTTTTTGAAAATCATCTGCACCTGCGCCTCGTGGTCGGCGTCTGTCGTGCGGATAAATTTATCATAGGAAGTGTTCATCAGATCCCAGATTCTGTGAATCTCTCCGGCCACCTTGTCCACATATTCCTTCGGCGTCACGCCCGCCTCAGCGGCTTTCAACTCGATCTTCTGTCCGTGCTCATCCGTCCCCGTCTGAAAAAACACGTCATAGCCCTGCTCCCGGCGGAAACGGGCGATGCTGTCCGCCAGCACGATCTCATACGTATTTCCGATGTGCGGCTTGCCCGACGTGTAGGCGATCGCCGTCGTCATATAATATTTTGGTTTGCTCATAATTTCCCTCCTCAGATCCTTCCGATAAGTCACACTATCGGAACTGCGTTCCTCTGTGTGACAAGTGTCAGAATCCAGCTGTGCTTCGCACATCTGCCGCTGCTTCGCAGCTTTTCGATTCTGCCACTGACTTGTCGGGTGAGAGTACGCAAGCGTCCTCTCCTTCCGACAAGTCACATTATAACCTCATATCCCGCTTTTCACAAGACTGATTTTCAGACGTTCCGGCCGCGTTTTCCTGATCCAGGTATCGGTAAACAATAATTGTTACTTAAATTCCATATCAAATGCTGGTGCCATTCTCTCAATCTCTCCTCTTGTAAGGCCATGTTTTTTTGCCAATATTCTCCAATTATTTTCTACAATACTCCTGATCTCATCCAGGCATATCCTCGCCTGTTTTTCAGCTATCCCAAACATAGACGCAACATCCAATGCCAACTCAAAATCGATTAAATTATTATTCTCATCCACATTTAAAGATAACACATCTCCCTCTGGATTTGGATTCACATCATACAAAGGGGACAAATGCCATCCTTCATTTGTTAAGAGAAAACCATGATTTCTCAAATGATCATCTGTATTGGAAACTGCCATATTAAACACAATACGCTTCCATAATTCTGATAAATCTTTTTTAGGAGCAGCACCATATTTTCTTATCAAAGAAACAAGATCAAGATAACCTGATCCATCAGCAGCGCCCGCGCCATCATTCTTACCCAACAATGTCATTGCGGATGCAAAATGGATTCTTCTTTTCCCCTCCCGATCAAATCGTTTTATCAAAAATGTGCTTCCTGTCTTCGAAAAATTTTCAACTTTTGCTTCCGGAACATCAAGGCCGCACATCATCGCTAAATCATGCACGACCATTTCCCATGCACCCACATTCATATCATCATGTTTGGATGGAAATTTTGCAATCCACAATGAACCATCCGGAGCAGATACCGATGCTTTAGGCCTCGCCCCTCCCAGTGACGATCCCGGTGCTAATAATTGTTTCAGCCATTTTTCTTCCATCCCATCTTCATTTTTTTCAAATGCCAATGATGCAGATTCCAATCTACGAAGAGTTGTCCATGGAGGGGTCGCTAATTCTTTATCATCAGACAAAAATGGGCCGCTTTCGTTTACAGAAAACCGTAATCCCCCCATCCTCGTCTCGTCGAAAACTCCAAGGAGATAGTCAATATCTGTAAGACGCTTTGGTTTTCTTGCTTCTTTCTTAGCAATAATTGCTTCGCGACGTTTCATCAATGTACGTCCCCATCTATCCGGACAAGAATCTGCAAAAATTCCAAACACAGATTTGTTTAACGGGACATACTGACGACCTTTATATAACATCAAATCCGGATCAAAAATAAGACTTGTGTCTACATTTTCAAGCCAGGAATCATCATATTCAAAGGAAATAAGTTCTTTTCCCTTTCCACCTTCCACATAAATAGTTCCTATTTTTTCAGGAATAACAGTATCCCAATCCTTATATACATAAATAATTCTTGCATCCGCCATATCTATTTAGCCCTTTTCGCTCTGCCACGAGTCTGAATATTTAAATCCTGCAATTTTCTTCCAAATTCATCATCCCTAGCAACGAATTCAAAATCTTTATCCATTCCGCCAAGTGCATGTAATACAGCTGCATAAGTCCCTATCGATACTGTTGGGGTACCCTTTTCCACCGACCATAATGTGGCACGACTAATTCCAGCTCTTTCAGCAACTAATTCTGTGGCAAGATTTCTTCTTAATCGAGCCATTTTAATTTGTTCACCCATTGTTTCTAATATTTTTTGTGTTTCCGGCATCACAACCACTGTTCTTTTACTCATATCAAGCTCTCCTTATGTTTAATATAATAAACCGTCTTCTATATTTTGTCAATTTAATTAAACATTGTTATCCCGTAAACTCAGGTTATTTTTAGCATATCCATCTAAAAATGCCTTATACAAAACTTTCGGCCTTTCAGGTCAGCTAACTATCAGCCATATGAGAAAAATTACAATCCGCCATGCCACAATTCTAATAAATGTCAACCCCTGAATTTTATTTTTATCCTTATCATTTTTTCAAGGAAGCATTGCCAGCCGCCGCCAGCGTTACTATTCACAGCTGCGCTGTGAATGTAACGATTTCGCCCCATTTTAAATGCATCTTCGATGCATGGGGGCGAAATCACACTTCCGAAACGTGTTCTGGCGCAGCCTGACAGCAAGTGTCAGGCTCGCCGTGAATAGTAAGCCGCCAGGTTCCCTGGAAATAGCGGATCGTAAAGCACAGAATCCGGAACACCCAGTCGATCACCATACCGATCCAGACTCCGACCGCGCCGTAGCCCATCTGCTGCCCCAGCACGATGCTGATGCCGATCCGAAAGACGCACATGGAAAAAATCGAAATGCCCATGGTATATTTCACGTCATTGCACGCGCGCAGCATGTTTGGAAAGGTAAACGCCATCGGCCAGAGCAGGATCGCAAACCCGTCATGGATCCGCACCAGCAGAGCCGCCAGCGCGGTAGTCTCCTCTCCCAGTCCGTAAAGACTCAGGATCGGTTCCAGAAACAGCAGAATGGAGCCGGCACACAGAAGCGTCAGCCCATATGTACAGAGGATCAGTTTTCTAGTGTAGTAACGGATCTGCTCCTCGTCACCCGCCCCGACACAGCGGCCGATCACGGCGATCATGGCCAGGTTCATGGCCTGTCCGCCGATACAGCCCATGGCGTCTAGGCTGTTGGCTACGCCGTTTGCGGCGATCTGAACCGTACCAAAACCGGAAATGATGCTGACGACCACGACACGCCCCAGCTGAAAAATGCCGTTCTCAATCCCGCTCGGTATACCGATCCTGTAAATGCGCCGGATCAGATTCGGATCAAAGCGGAATTTTCCCGGATCAATGTGAATCTCCAGCTTCGGATTACGCAGCAAAACATACAGGACGATCGCCGCAAACGCGCGGGAAATCAGCGACGGCACCGCAACGCCGACCACACCCGCATGCAGGACGAAAATTCCGATGGCATTTCCGACCACGTTGATCAGATTCATGACGACAGATACCTTCAGCGTGATCTTCGCGTTATTCATCACGCGGAAAATTGCGGCGGAAGCGTTATACACAGCCAGAAACGGGTAAGACAGCGCAGAAATCCCCATATAAAGCGCGGCCGCTGCAAACACATCCGCGTCAATGCTGCCGAAAAACAGACGGATCAGCGGCTGCCTGCCCAGTATGATCAAAATGGAAAGAACGATCGTGATCAAAAGGGTCGAAACGATCAGCTGCATCACCGAATGGCAGGCGCTTTCGCGCTTTTTGGCTCCCAGAAACTGTGACGTCACGACCGCGCCGCCGGTCGAAAGCGCGGAAAGCACCGCGAACACCAGGTTATTAAACATATCTACCAGAGACACGCCGGAAACGGCGGCCTCTCCCGCATTGGATACCATCATGGTATCCGCCATTCCGACCGTGATTGCAAGCGCCTGCTCCAGCACCAGCGGCAGAATCAGGATCAGCAGATCATGGTTGGAAAACAGCCGGCTGACCGGCTGTCTGTTGTTTATTTTCGTTTTCATTTTCATATTCATGTTGTTTCGAAATTCGCTCCTTGTGCAAACCGAAAATTGTATTTCCGCTCTTTTTTAGCTCGCTCATAGTGCCATTTATTACGCCATTCACTGACATGATATTTCAAACCGGCAGTTTTTTACTCCGTTATCGCCGTCACGCTAACCAGTTCCAGCGTGCTCCAGTATAAGCCCGGATATGGCCATGCGTCAAGCGCAAAACTCAAGACTGATTTGGATGCATTCCGCATAAACTGTTCTGAACATATTTTTCGGAGTGGTTCCCATGCTGCGTAAATTCTTTCATTCTGAGGAGGCCATTGCTCCTTCCGCTGATTCTTTCACAGATGCTTCTGATGATCAGAGCCGGCGAACTGGCCATGCAAATCGAGCCGACAGTGCAAGCCGCCCCGCCCGCATTTTCCGCCTGTTTGCCCCGGCGGTCATTGCCGCTTTGGTCACTCTTGCCCTCTGTCATTTTGTCACGCATCCTCCCGCTTTTCTGCAATCGGAGGAAGAGCGTTTCGTCACGTTTACCGAAGATGTCTTCCGCAACGAGCTGTCGGGAAATACGCTGAACCTTCATTATCTGGTCGCGGATCCGGCCTCGTACGGACTGGAGGATGCCGAAGTGTCGCTCGGCAGTGCCTCAACGGAAGCCCGGGAGGCTTCTTACGCGGCTCTGGAAAATGATCTTGACACGCTTCTGAAATTTGATTATGAAAAATTGTCCGCCAGGCGGCAGCTCACCTATGACATTTTTCTGGATTATCTGGAAACGGAGCTGGATGCAGCGGAGCTTCTGCTCTACAGCGAGCCTCTTGGTCCCACACTTGGTATACAGGCGCAGATGCCGATTCTTCTGGCTGAATATGCCTTCCGCACAAAAGGCGATATCGAGGATTATCTCGCGCTGCTTGCGCAGGTTCCGGATTATTTTGACTCAATTCTGGAATTCGAGCAGGATAAATCCGACGCCGGGCTGTTTATGAGCAGTGACTGTGCGCTTGATGTGATCGAACAGTGTCTGGATTTTGCCGCGGACGAAGAAAACCACTATCTGCTTGAAATCTTTGATGAAAAAATCGACGCAGTCACTAATCTGACTGCCGATGAGAAGATTGCATATAAAGAGCAGAACAAAACGATCCTGACCGGCTATGTACTGCCCGCGTATCGTGCACTGGCGGCTGGCCTTGCTGAACTTGAGGATACAGGGACGAATGAGATGGGATTGTATTATTACCCGGACGGGCAGGAATATTACAAATATCTGGTGAAAAGTCAGGTCGGCGACAGCCGCAGCATTGAGGAGATTGAAGAGCAGATCAAGACGCAGATGGTCGCGGATTATGCCGCCATGCAAGAGCTGCTGAAGGAAAGCGCCGGTGCAGATACCGATGGTCCGGCAGATTACCGTGATTCAGAAGACACGGCAGATAACAGCACAGCTGGCAATGACACTGCCGGTACCGATACAGCGGACAGCAACACTACGGATGGCAGCACAACGGTCGGCAGCACTACGGTCGGCAGCACAACGATCGGCAGCACAGCGGAAAGCAGCGCAACGGATGGCATAACCGACAGCATGTGCGCCTCCGGACTCGACGACGCCTCCGCCATGCTCGAGGATCTGCGCGCGAAGATCACAGATGATTTCCCGCTTCTGCCGAGCGTCTCCTATGAGATCAAATACGTCCATGAATCCCTGCAGGATTATTTAAGCCCGGCTTTTTACCTGAGCCCGGCGATCGACGACTTCACATCCAATGTCATCTACATCAATCCGGCAAGCGGCTATTCAGGTCTGGATCTCTATACCACTCTCGCGCACGAGGGCTATCCCGGCCACCTGTATCAGAATGTTTATTTTGCCTCGCAGTCGCCCGACCTGATCCGTCATCTTCTGGATGTCGGCGGCTACACCGAGGGGTGGGCCACCTATGTGGAGATGTACGCCTACTCGCTCTATGCCGGATACGCCTCCGGAACGAACTCCGACACAGGCAATTCCGGCACATATGCAGGCAGTGCAGGCGGCTCTGGCAGCGGCTCTGGCAATGCAAATACCTCCGGCACGAACTCCGAAAGCATCAACACAGGCAGTATGAGCGATTCCGCCCTCGCAGCGTCGATGAGCCAGCTCAACCGCTCCTTTACACTCGGCCTCGCCTCGCTTCTGGACATCGGGATCCACTACCGCGGCTATACGCCGGATGAAGTCAGTGCCTTCCTCACGCAGCTCGGCTTTTCGGAAAGCACGGCGGAATCTCTTTACACTGCCATTCTGGAAGCACCAGCAAACTATTTGCAATATTATGTCGGCTATCTGAATTTTGTCTCACTGCGTGACACGCTTTCGGAAACGATCAGCGGTTTTACGCTGAAAGCGTTCCATCAGACCGTTCTGGAGACCGGTCCGGCTCCGTTTGATATTCTGGAGGAGCAGTGTATCGCGCGGCTCACAGAGTAAGCTTCTTCATACACCCGAACCCAATCGCGCCGGGACCGATATGACAGGACACAGAAAGGGAGAGCGGATCGGCAAGCATCTCCGGCGCGTTTTGCGGAAAAGCCGCTTCCAGGTCCCGTCTCCAGGCCTGCACCTCTTCGGTATAACCGCCCGTGTAGGCCATTGCAACCTGAATATCCTCCATCCGCTCTTCTGCGCCAAAGCGTTCCCGGATATCCTTTCGCAGGGCATCCAGCATGATCATGCGCGCCGCTTTTTTCGTTCGCGCGTTGGCAAATGCATCCAGCTTGTCCCCCTGTATCTGAAGCACCGGTTTGATGCGCAGCAGCGTTCCGATCGCGGCCACAGCGGGTGTCACACGGCCGCCCTTCTTCAGATAATAAAGCGTGTCCAGCGTGATGTAGATACTGGCGTCGTACATTGTCTCCAGCAGTTTTTCGCGAATCTGACCTGCATCCCAGCCAAGAGCGGCCATACGCTTCGCATCCAGCGCCGCCTGCTTCTGTGTCACGGAAATCCGCTTATTATCCACCACGACTACACGGCCGCCATATTCCTCCGCCAGCATCATGGTCGTGCTGCAGGTGCCGCTTAAACCGCTTGACATTGGAATGTGCACAATCTCATCATATTCCTTCAAAAGAGACTCCCACAGGTCCGTAACGTCACCGATGGCCGGCATGGATGTTGAAATCTCAGCTCCTTTTGCCAAATGCTGATAAAACTCTTCCTGTGTTAAATTAATATCTTCAAAAAAACCTCGCCATTGATATAAAACGGCATTGGAATTACATAAATCCCGAGTTCTTTTGCCTCTTTCTGCGTAATTCCGCTGTTGCTGTCCGTCACGATTGCAATCTTTTTCATATTTCCCTGCTCTTTCCCGTATGTGTCTCTCTTCCCCGTGCTCTTTCGGCCTAACTGATTTACTATAAAAGTGTCGTCAATAGACAGGCTCGTGCCATGCTTGCATGGCTAAGAGCATGGATATTAGACGACCTGACCGGTATGAGCAAGTAGCGCAATAGCGCGGATTGCGAATAGCGGCAGCGATTGCGAGAGTGCGTAGCACGGAGCAATCGGCTTTTATGTCAGGTGGTACCCGCGAAGCGGGCATGAAAGAATAGATACAAATACCATGTATCAGAGTATATTATCACGTATAAAATAGAACTGCAATCTATTTTTATCCGCTAATGGCTGTTCCCAGTATCGCACTCGCAACAATCCCGGCGCAAGAGGCCAGCAGTGCACCACACAGCGTATAGCGTGTCTTTTTGATACCCACACTCGCAAAATAGACGCTCATCGTATAAAAAACGGTCTCTGTGCTGCAAAGCATCAGAGACGCGATCAGTCCGTTCCGGGAATCCGTTCCGTATTGTCTGAAAATGTCTAAAAGCAGTCCGGTCGCTGCGCCGGAGGAAAACAGCTTCACCACACCGAGCGGCACCAGTGCGGAAGGAAAAATCTCATTGGGAAGGAGCTGCCCGATCCCAGAGGCCAGCATATCCAGAAATCCCGAAGCGCGCAGCACTCCGGTCGCGACCATCAGACCGATCCATGTCGGCGCAAGCTTCACGACTAATCGAAGACCCGACTTGGCCCCTTTCATAAAGCAGTCGTATACCGGTACTTTTGCCATCATCCCGCAGCCCACAATATAGAGTATCGCAAACGGGATCATCGCTTCTGAAAGATACATAAGAAGTCTCATATCCGTTCTCCGCCTCCGGAAATTCCTGATCCTTTTTGTAATCATTCCGGAATAGCCTTACGTTTACTTCTTCTATATTTATGAGCTTTGCGGTATCAATTATGCATATCCAAAGCATCTGAGAGCGCGGCAAACTGTTCCAGAGTCAATGTCTCTCCCCGCACGTTTCCGTCAAGGCCAACCCTGGCAAATGCCGCTGTGATCTGTTCCTTAGAAAAACTCAGTTCCGAAGAATTCTTCAGGCCATTGACAAGCGTTTTTCTGCGCTGGCCAAACGAAGCACGGATCAGGGAAAACATCTGTTTTTCATTCTGAACCGTAACTGCCGGAGCCTCGCGTCTGGTCAGCCGGATCACCGCGCTCCCCACCCCGGGCCGGGGAATGAAACAGTTTGGCGGTACATTCGCCGCCAGATATGGTTCCGCGTAATACTGGACAGCCAGAGAAAGTGCTCCGTAGTCTTTTGTGCCGGGACCCGCCTGCATCCGCAGCGCCACCTCTTTTTGCACCATGACTGTAATGCTTTCCAGCGGCACCGCGCTCTCGAGCAGTCCCATAACGATCGGCGTCGTAATGTAATAGGGCAGGTTGCCGACCACCTTGATCGGCCGTCCGCCATTTTTTTCTTTTACCAGCGCGGCGATGTCCACTTTCAGAATATCCTGATTGACGACGGTCACATTCTCATATTCTGCCAGAGTCTCCTCCAGAATAGGAATCAGATTCCGATCAATTTCGACTGCCGTCACTTCCCGCGCAGCCTCCGCAAGATATTGCGTCATCGTACCGATACCGGGTCCGATCTCCAGCACAAAATCATCCTTTGTGATCCCGGCAGCTGCAATGATCTTTTCCAGCACATGCGCGTCGATCAGAAAATTCTGGCCGTATCGCTTCTGAAAATTAAAGTGATTCTTCTGGATCATTTCGATTGTTTTCTGTGGATTTGCAAGCTTTTCCATATATTTTTTCTGTCCTGTTTTCTAAACTTTCATGCCCTCTTTGCGGGCACCGCTACCTATAAAAGCCGATTGCTCCGTGCTACGCATCTACGCTCCGCTTCGGTCGGCGCTTAACGAACGTCCACTGGACGTTCAGCGCCCCGCAATCGACAACACTTTTATAGTAAATGATACACCCGCAGCGCATTCTCGTAAAGCGCCTCTTCCGCCTCATGCGGCGCGATTCCCCTGATCTGCGCGATTGCTTCAATCACCAGTGGAATATAAAGAGAGGAATTGCGTTTGCCACGGTGCGGTGCAGGCGCCAGATATGGGCAGTCCGTCTCCGTCACAAGATTTGAAAGCGGCACCGCCGCAACGACCTCCTTCATAACACGCGCATTTTTAAAGGTGACCACGCCGCCGACTCCGATATAATATCCCATCTTTACATATTCCAGCGCCATCTGCGCGGATGACGAAAAACAGTGAATGATGCCGCCCGTCGTCCCCGCATGTTCCGCTTTCATAATGTCAAAGGTATCCTGCGCAGCCTCCCTACTGTGAATGTTGACTGGCAGCCCGGTATCCTTTGCCATCTGAAGCTGACGCACAAACCACTCTTTCTGGAGATCATGGTTTTCTTTATCCCAGTAATAATCAAGCCCGATTTCCCCGACCGCCACCGTTTTCTCCCGGCCGCAGAGCTCATAGAGATGCTGCAGCTTTTCTTCATCCAGAGAGCCAACCTCATCCGGGTGAACGCCGACAGCCGCATACACAAAGGGATACCTCGCGGCTAACTCCTGACTCTCCTCCACATCACGAAGAGTCGCCCCCATATTTACGAGCCCTGCAACGCCAGCCGGCTCCATCTTCAAAAGCAGCTCTTCACGGTCTGCGTCAAATGCTTTTTCATTGTAATGCGCGTGAGTGTCAAAGATCACTGGTTTTTCCTCCCTCCATACGGCTCTGGCTTACAAAAACAGATGCAGGTAGTATAACATCAATTTCCTGTTCCTACAATTTTATTATAAGATTTTTTTCACACCCCTTTTTTCTTCGTCTTTCCTGTGATATAATCATTATAATTGTACCCTTTAAAAAAATATCTGTTCAAGCCCGCCTTTATCAGGGCTTTTATCGGAACTTTTACATAGTTACCTTTGTTCATCTATAGTTTTACATTTTACGGAAGGAGGGCAGCCATGCAGCACACGGATAAAAAACTCACCATTGGCGTACTTGTCAGCGGGATTCTGGATGATTTTACAGAACACATCTGCAACGGCATTATGGCAGAAGCGCGTGTGAACAATGTGGATGTCCTGATCTTTCCGGGAAAATATCTGGATCGTGATCTTACGGACAACCGGGAGCTGATGTACGAATATCAGTACAGCACTGTTTTTTCATACATTCAAAAGGGCTGTCTTGACGCCCTGATTGTTGCTGCGGACTGCATCGGCTGCTTTACCACGCCGGATCGTATCCGCCGTCTTCTGCAGCAGTTTGACGGGATTCCCTGTGTGCTGATCGCCTCAAAGATTGACGGCTATATTGGCGTTACGTTTGAAAACGAGACCGGCATCCGGGAAGGTCTGGAATACCTGATCCGGAATTGCGGCTGCCGGAAGATCGGGATGATCGGCGGACATGACAATAATACCGACGCGCTGGAAAGGCGCGGGATCTTCAACCGTGTCCTTGCCGAAAACGGACTCGACTGCCCGCCGCGCCGTTTTGCGGAGGGCAATCTCTCCTCCAACAACGAGCAGGTATACCGTGCGTTTCTGGATGCGAATCCGGATCTGGATGCGATTTTCTGTGTCAATGACGATACAGCGCTCGGCCTGTATACAGAGCTTGATCGGCGGGGCATCGTGCCGGGCCGTGATATTTCCATTCTGGGCTTTGACGACGCGCCCGCCGGGGCAAAGGCCTCGCCGCCGCTTGCTACCATACTGGCCGACCCCACGCAGTTGGGTGAGGCTTCTGTCCGCTTAGCTCTGGATGTATACGCAGCCTGTCAGGCAGATGCATCGTCTTCTGATGCCATGCCGGCTTCTGCGCCGGCTGACGTTAAGGCAAATGACACTTTTGCCAATATAAAAAGTATCTCCATTCCCACTCATTTTGTTCTGCGCGACTCGATCGTTCAGGCAAATGAGGGAAGAAAAAGCTGTGCACAGATCTTAAGCAATCTTAATGTCAGCTTTCATGATACGTTTTATCACAATTACCATGCGGAAGCGCAGCTTAAGATGGACGACGTCCGGCTTGCTTATGGCCGTCTTTTCGACCGTCTCGCGGCCTGCTTTATGCGCAAAGAGGAATATGCAGTTCTGGCCAAATGTGCACCGCAAAGGCCGCAGGCCGCTGATGCTGCCTGCGAGCCGCACAATCCGCAGAGGTCTGCCGCTGAATGCATCCCGCACAATCCGCAAACCTCTGCAGCTGAACATATATCACGAGATTCGCAATCCAATGACGCAAAGGAGACCGTTTCCAATATACAGCGCATACAGGCGCAGCTGCACGAGATCGGTGACGCCGCTGACGCTTTTTTGAATCCGGACGTAATCGGAGCAGCGGACATCGACGGACTGATGACGAATCTGGAGCAGTATTACCACGCACTTCTGGCACAGCAGGAAGATTCCAGTTCCCGCTTTGAGCTTAGAAATGCTTTTAATATGCTTTATCGGAAGATTATCCGTACCATGAACCGGCAGTCCGCTTCCGTGATGAACAAAGAATATGACACCAGCTATAATATGAAGCTGTTTGTACAGAACATCCTCCAGTTTGAACAGGGTACCGACGAAAGCTTTTGTTCCATTCTGGAGAATCTGGACTGGCTGGAGATTCAGAACGCCTGGCTGTATCTGCTTCCGGTACCTCAGGAGCATCTGTTCCGGGAGCCATTTGAGGCGCCTCAAAAGCTGGAATTGAAAGCCATCCTGAAAGACGGCGTTGTGCAGTCTGTTTCTCTGCCCGAACAACCTCAGAGTCTTCCCGAGATGTACCGTTTTGCAAAACCGGCCGGGGAAAAGGAGTGCGCTCAGATCATGCTTCCGCTGTTCTTTGGTAAGATTGTGTACGGCGTCCTGATCTGCGACATGACGCCGGCCCTTTATTCCAACGGGGAATTTCTGATCAATCAGTTAAGCTCCGCGATCAAGATGATCTCGCTTCTGCAGGCCAACGAAAAGATCCAGGCACAGCTGGAGGTCAATCTGGAGACTCTGAAGGATCACAACATCGAGCTGGATGCGATTTCCAAGTCCGACCCGCTTACCGGTATCTTAAATGTCCGCGGTTTTTATGCCCTCGCAGAAGAACGAATTGATATGCTTCGCCATGAGGGCCGCTGTCAGGTCGTGATCTATGTGGATATGAACAATCTGAAACTGATCAATGACCGTTTTGGACACAAGGAGGGAGATTCCTCTCTCCGGCAGATAGGAAAAGCTTTAAAGGAACTGTCCGACGGGCGAGGCATCGCAGGCCGCATCGGTGGTGACGAGTTCACCTGCCTGCTGGAGGTACGCGGGCCATCCGGGGTGAACGAGATGCATACATCCGGGCCACATACGGACACCGAAGCCGACAGTGACGTCAGCTCCTGCACTTTTGACAGCGGCGAAAGCATCATTTCTGCCCTATATCAGAAATTTGACCGCTATAACCAGACCAGCGGCAAGCCGTATCTTCTGACCGTATCGGCGGGCGCCTGTCTGATCACGCCGGACAACGATATCACACTGAAGGAAGCACTGATCCGCGCTGACCAGAAGCTGTATGAAGCAAAAAAGACGCGCAGCCGGGATGTGATGAAAACAATCTGAAAATAAGTTTTATAATTTCAAAAGAAGACCGGTCTTTAAGGGACCGGTCTTTTACACAGAGAAAATCTGCCTGCACGTTACCACCAGAGAATATACACAAGTGTGAGCGTAAAGCCTATGATCACCAGAAGCAGCCCGTACGACAGGCTGCGCCCGATAAGCGTGCTGCTCTCCCGGCGGACATCATGGCGGAGCGCAAGCTCCCGCTGATAATCAACTGTACCCGGATTGCTGCGCCTCCATGTGCGGTTCGCAAGTCTTTGAACTGCATTCAGAAGGCTGCCCACCGCGTCCGTCAGCCATGTTCCTCTGGTGCGGTCCTGCGGAACAGGCGAATCTTTGTATATCGTCTTACGCAGACCGACGACGGAAAAGTCCGCCAGGCTGTCGAATAGCCGCGCGATCACATGACCAACCGGTATCAGGATGCGCATCAGCAGCGGACGATAGATCCGCTCCTCGATATCCAGCCAGGACGGCCATGCGTTAATGTATATATTCTTC
This sequence comes from Clostridiales bacterium, assembly GCA_020859985.1. Taxonomy (GTDB): domain Bacteria; phylum Bacillota; class Clostridia; order Lachnospirales; family Lachnospiraceae; genus Choladousia. The sequence continues at coordinate 38,869 of JAJBVD010000078.1, read as the reverse complement.
TTTCTCATCAGCAGCTTCCGAATCACAAACACATACACCACCGCGCCGATTCCGATGGAAATCGCCGCCCCGGACAGGTTTTTCAGGCTGAAATAGGAAACGGTCTCTCCGAATTCCTCCAGTCCCATAAAAGTCTGGCCAAGCTTTGCCGCGCGATCCATAATGCCGTGCGGAAACAGCCCCCAGATCAGGAGCACCAGAGCACTTCCTGTAAGAGCAAAGGTGCTTGCCGGATTCATGTATTTTTTCTGATTGTCATAAGTTTTCTGCAGATCTGCGTCTGTATTCTTCTCCACAAAAATCGCCACAAACAGCTTTGTCATATAAGCCACGGTCAGGCCGCCGGAGAACAGGAACAGGTATTCCAGCGCCCGGAAAAGAAATCCTCCGCCGTACTCCAGGATGCTCTCGTGCAGCAAAGTCTTGCTGATGTATCCGCCAAACAGCGGGATGCCGCCGATTGCCAATGCCCCAATCAGGAATATCACCTTCAGCAGCGGCTTCTTGCGGCCATAGCCGCGAATCACGTTCAGATCGAGGGCATGTGCATTCATGTAAATGACGCCTGCCGCCATGAACAGCACCAGCTTGATCATGGAGTGGTTCATCATGTGAAGCAGCGTCCCATGCACCGCCAGCGCGTTTTCCTCGCCGAGCATGCACTGCATTCCCACACCGATGAGGATAAATCCGATCTGCGACATGGATGAGCAAGCCAGCGTGCGTTTCAGATTGATGGAAAATACCGCGAGCAGTGCCCCGCCAAACATCGTCGCCGCGCCGATGGCAAGGATCAGCAATCCCCAGTTCTTATCGTATAAAAACAATCCGGTCGTGACTGCAAGCACACCGAAGATACCGGTCTTCGTCAAAATGCCGGAGAGCAGTGCCGACGCGGGTGCCGGTGCCACCGGATGCGCCTTCGGCAGCCAGATGTGGAGCGGAAAAGCACCTGCTTTCGCGCCAAAGCCAAATAACATGCAGCCCCCAAGTGCGTACAGCAGGGGCTTGTTGTCATACGCCGCGGCCGCAGCCGGAAGTTCTGAGATAGTGAGTGTCCCCAGTTCGTGCCAGACTCCGAAAATGCCCATCAGCATGACGAGGCCTCCCAGCACCGCCACCGTCAGGTACGTGTCTGCCGCGCGAAGCGCTGCATTATTTTCCTCATGCGCTACCCAGACGTAGGAGGTAAAAGACATCATCTCAAAGAAAATGAAAGTCGTATACAAATCTGCCGACAAAAAGACGCCCATTGTCGCGCCGAGTGTCAGAAGGAAAAAGACGTAGAAACGGTCGGGAGACGGCTCCTCTTCCATTGTCCCTGTATTGCCGTGTTTTACACCGCTATGCATGGAAGATGGATTTGCACTCCGACTGCCATGTCCTCCAAAATACTCCGGACACAGCAGTGCCGTCATCATCCACATAAAGCAGGCAATCATCCCATAAAGCAGGCGGAAGCCATCGAGTGTAAAATGCAGTCCCATGCCGCAGATACCAGGAATCGTCAGCGACAGCACTGTATCAGAGCCAAAAATCGACAGGATACCAGAGCCTGCGGCAGTTTGCACCGCAGCAGCTGTCTCTGCACCCGCGCCGCCAGTCTGTACAGAAGCGATGAAAAGGCCAAGCATCAGCAGAAACTCCGTGACTGCTGTAAATGCACTGACCGCCGCGCTGTTCAGATGTGACCTCAAAAGCCAGACAGCCAGCCCGCCCAGCATCGGGTAAAAGACAAGCACCGCCAATATGATATTAAAGTTCATGACCTTCTTCCTTCCTGAACCTGAATTTTCTTTCTATTCGCAACTGTTCGTACCTTCACAGTTACTACCGCTCTTTCTTCCCATATTGCTTTCCCGCAATACATAGCATCGTAATTGAATCAGTCATATGCATCCGCATCTCGCATCAGGTGCGAGGTATTATCATAAATCATTACAATCTCAGTCTACTGTATCGCCGATGCAATCTGCGTGAACACATTGATCAACGGCTGCGGATGCAGACCGATCACAAACATCGCAGCCACAAAAAGCACCAGCGGCAGGAGCATCATCCAGCCGGGATCCTTAACTTCCTCTTCCATCGGCACATTTCCGCAATCCACTGGCTTCGGTTGTTCCGCAGACTTTGCAGATGCTTTTTCCGGCTGCACAAACGCCCGCACACTGATCGTCAGCATGTAGATTGCGGTCAGAAGTGCAGAAATCATCAGCGCGATCACCCCGACCACCGCCAGAGGATGCGTGCTGTCAAGCGCAGCTTTTACCAGATTCCATTTACCGACAAAACCGGCCAGCCCGGGAACGCCCATCAGCGCCAGTCCGGAGACGGTAAAGACGGCAAACGTCTTCGGCATCTTTTTCCCGAGGCCGTCAAGCTGGTAAATGTACTCTCTGCCGCTCTGGCAGATGACCGCGCCCGCACAGAAAAAGGAGCAGATCTTGATCACCGCGTGGCAGATCATATGTGTCAGCGCACCGACAAGGCCGAGCGGCGACATCAGCGCAACGCCAAACAGGATATAAGAAAGATTGCTCACCGTCGACCAGGCAAGGCGCCGTTTTAAATGCGTTTCTTTCAAAGCGCGGCTGCAGCCGTAAACGATCGTAAAAATGACCGGGATCAGCACCACCGTCTGCGCTCAGGTTCCGCGCAAAAACTCTGTTCCGAAGCTGTAATAGGTGACGCGCATCGTTGCGAACGCGCCCGCCTTTACCACTGCCACCGCATGAAGCAGCGCCGTGACCGGAGTCGGCGCAACGCCGGCTTTCGGCAGCCAGCCCGAGAACGGGAACATTGCCGCCTTGACACTGAAACCGAAAAAGCAAAAAACGTAGATCAGCAGAAGCAGATTCGTACGGTTTCCGATTTTCTCCAGATCCAGTACGCCGCCCGCCACAAAATCCGGCGAGGTGCCATAGACGAGAATGAAGATCACACCGATAAACGCAAACGCCGCGCCGCCAAGCGAATAATACAGATAGGTGCGCCCGGCCAGCACTGCCTCACGTGTCAGCGTATGGAGCACCAGAGGCACCGTCACGAGCGTCAGCATCTCATAAAAGCAGTACATCGTCACCATATCTTCTGCAAACGCGATTCCCATCGTAATGCCGTAGGTCACCGTGTAAAACAGGAAGAAAAATTTTTCATGCTCCTCATGCTTCATATATTCAAACGCGTACAGGGTCGCCAGCGGCCACAGCACGGAAATCAGCGCCGTAAACACACTTCCCAGGCCGTCCAGCCGGAAGCTTAATGTAATATTGCTGGTAAACCGGAACAGCACAAAATGCTCCGCCGGACGATTCAGAAGCAGCGAAATCGCCAGCGCGGAAGTCAACAGCACCACACCTTCTATATATATCATCATCTGTTTTCTGCTGCCGAACGGAAGCACCGGGATCAGCGCTCCGCCGCAGATTGGAAGCAGTACAGCCACCGCCAGAAATATCGGACTCATTTATGTGTCCTCCTTACTGAAAATCATCACAGCACCGACGCAGCAATCTGACCCACAAAGCGGATCAGCGGGTTCGGGAATATGCCAAGAAGAACGGCCAGCGCCGCAAAAGCCGCCAGCGGGATCAGCATCCCTAAAGGCACCTCAGCAGACGCAGCGGCTGAACTGCCATCTTCAGCATCCGCCGCCGAAGCATTCCCGGCTGCATACGCGGTGATCGTCGCGCCATGTGCGGAAGCACCTTCCTTTTGCACAGCCTCCCCCTGCTCCTTCTTCTTCGGGAAAAATCCGTTCGTCACGATCGGAAGCAGGTAGCCTGCGGTCAGAAGCGCGGAAAGCAGCAGTACCGCCGGTCCCGCCCAGCTGTACGCGCCAACCTCTGCCTCCAGAGCGCCCTGCGCCAGATACCATTTGCTGATAAAGCCGCTGGTCGGCGGGATGCCGATCAGGGCAAGCGACGCAAACGTAAAGCACCAGAGCGTCTTCGGCATCTTTTTGCCAATCCCTTCCAGCTGGTCTACATTAGACAGCCCTGCCTGGAAGATAAAGATTCCGGCCGTGAGGAACAACGCGCACTTGATGAACGCATGAAAGACCACATGCAAAAGCGCGCCTTCCATCGCCGTCGGCGATAAGACGGAAAGGCCGAACAGGATATAGGACACCTGGCTGACTGTCGAGTAGGCCAGACGTTTTTTGAATACCTTTTCCCGGAATGCGAGCATTGATCCCATAAATACCGTGAGCAGCGCCAGCGACATCCACGCGGTCTGCACCCAGGTACCGCGGATAAAGTCCGCTCCCACTGTGTAAAATACAACACGAATGATCGCCAGCACACCCGCTTTCGCGATAATGCCGGAGAGCACTGCCGAGGCAGGCGCCGGAGCGACCGGATGCGCAGTAGGCAGCCACGCATGCAGCGGGAACATACCTGCTTTCGCTCCGAAACCGATCAGAGCCGCCATCACAGCCGCAAGCAGAATACCCGTATGTCCCTCAGCCAGCGCCAGGTTCAGCGTACCGCCCGCCGTAAAGGTAAGCGTATCGCAGTATTTATATAAGAAGAAAATCGCAAACAGTCCAAGGTACGCGCCGCACATGGAATAAAACAGGTATTTCAGGGCAGCCATGATCGACTCGCGCGTCCCGGAGTGCAGCACCATCGGCATCGAGGTCAGCGTCATCAGCTCGTAAAAGAGATACAGCGTGACCAGATTGCCCGAAAAGCAGAGCGCCACCAGAACTCCGTACACAATCAGATAAAACCCGAAAAACCTCTGCTCTTTTCCTTCGTGTTTCATATAAGTAAAGGCATAAAAGCACACCAGCACCCAGGCAATGCTGAATACCGTGACGAACAGCCGTCCGACATCGTCAATCTGAAAATAGATCGGAATGCCCTCCATCAGCTCAAACCAGGTATAGCTGTTATCCCCGCTCCACGCCGCGAATAAAGCCAAAACCGCGGATACCACCAGAACCGCCGCGGTAATGCAATGCAGCCGGGTGAGACTTTTCGCAGCGCCGGCCCCACGCGCAGCGTTCTTTGAATGGCCGGCGCGTTCTGCCGCCGATGCGCAGCGAGGGGGCGTTTCCTCTTCCGCCTTCGCAGAAGAAAGCAAAAGCAGCACGCCCGCGACAACCGGCAGAAAGATTGGAATCAAAATCCAAATGCCCATAATTCCTCCTCTTTATTTTCATTATCCGAACATCTCCAACCCTTTCGTGAGCAGATCCACGATCGGCTGGGAGCCCAGCCCGAGCACCAGATTCAGCGCGATAAACAGCACCAGTACCACCGTTTTCTGCGGCTGCTCCCGGATCGCAATCGTCCGTGTATCAGTCGCAATCCCCGCCCGATGAGACGGCGTGTAGATCCGGATGACCGTCTTCATAAAATAAATCGAATTCAGCAGAGTACTCAATGCCAGCGCGATCATCGCCGGAATCAGCTTGCCCGATGTATCATAGGCCGCAGACGCAAAGAGCACCTTGGAGATAAAACCGGAAAACAGCGGAATGCCGACCATCGAAAGCGAACCCACCGTAAAGGCGATGCCCGCGATCTTATTCCGATAACCGGAGCCGGTCAGCCCGAAAAAGTCCGTATCATGGTTTGAGACATCCGTCAGCCCCGAAGCCGAGATAAACAGCATGGATTTGGTCGCGGCATGGCTTAAAATACGAAACAGGCTGGCGATCATTCCCGCCGTCGTGCCAAGCCCGAAGCCCATGTAAATATAACCGATCTGCGCCACCGAAGACCAGGCGATCATCCTGCGGATGTTATTTTCGCGGATCGCGTTGACCGACCCGAAGATCATGCCCAGCACACCAAATACAAATAAGACATTAATGACCTTGCTCTCGCGGATCACGTCAAATCCGATCACCCTGTAGAAAATCTTGATCACCAGAAAAATATAGCCCTTGGAGACCAGCGAGGATAAAATCGCGGCGGACGACAGCGTGGAATACCCGTACGCGTCCGGCACCCAGGAGTGGAACGGAAACAGTGCGCTTTTGATCGCGAGGCCGACCGACATCAGCGTAATGGCGATCAACAGCGGAATGTGGTATTCACCTGACTGCTGCAGCAGGGCAACCTGCTCTTTGATATTACTCATCAAAAGATGGCCGGTCAGGTCATACAGATAACAAATGCCCATCAGTAACAGACCGGAACCGAGAAGGCTCATGATCATATACCGCGTCGCCGCCTCGATCGCGCGGCCGTTCTGCCGGATCATGATCAGACCGCAGGCTGAAATAGTGTTGATCTCCACAAACACATACGCCGTAAAGAGGTCGTTCGTATAGATCAGCGCGAGCAGGGAGGACAGCAGCAGACCTACCATCACGTAATAGAGGTTCTGCTTTGTCTCCTCAACTTCCTCCGCCAGCTCCCGGCGGCCGCCCAGCATACAGAGCAGCATGACCACGCAGAAAAAGACAGCCATAAGCGCTTCCAGAATACCGACGCGGATCTCATTGCCCCACGGCGCGGAAAAATGTCCCATCTGGTAGACATAGGCTTCGCCGGTCTGGATCGTAAAGATCAGCACCGCCACGGACATCACCAGGATCAGCGCGATGACGATCGTATTTACCCATTTCGCCGCTTTGCTTTTTAAGATCGAACAGAGCGGTCCGGAAAACAGCGCCAGAATAATGGTCAGGAACGGAAAATTCTGAACGAGCTCCATCACAATCCCTCCTTCTTCAGCTGCGTGGAAATCTCGTCAAGATTCAGCGTATGATAACGGCGGTACAGACGGATGGTCAGCGAGAGCATCAGTGCCGACACCGACACGGACACCACGATGCCGGTCAGCACCAGGCCGCTCGGAATCGGGTTGACATAGGCGTCCACGCTCTGTATACCGTCCACCACGATCGGCGCTTTGTGTCCCTCTATGTAGCCTTTCAGCGCAAGGAAAAGATAGACTGCCGTATCCATAATATTCATGCCGATAATCTTTTTGATCAGGTTCGGCTGCAGAAGCAGATTGGAAAACCCGATCACAAACAGAAGCATCGCCACGGCTTCCTCATAATTGTTAATTAGATTTGAAATATTCATCCTCAACCGTCTCCTTTCCCAAAGCAGGCAATCTCCGGCAGAAACGCAAAACAAAATCTGTCAGACTGACATCTGCAAAACGCATTCTCAATAGCCTCCCTTGCGGAACATGGCGTAGAACGTGTACATCGTCCCGGCCACCACAATGCCGACGCAGATATTCAGCACAAAGATCAGGCCGCTGCTCAAAATCGCCCCCGGAGTCCCCAGCGGGATCACGCTCTCAATCCCGTTCGCTCCGGTATAAAACGAATAACATTTCGACAGAGAATAGCAGGCCAGTGCGGTAAAACTCGTGACCATGTAGGTCTTTGCCGTGAAGAATCGCTCCGTCTTCGCAAAGCCAAATGCGTTCACATACAGGATCAGCCCCGCGCCGATCACCGCGCCGCCGGAGAATCCGCCGCCCGGCCCCAGGTGCCCGCAGAGGATTACATAGATACCAAAGATAAATATAAACGGCACCAGAATCTTCGCGACTGTCTGCAGGATCACATCGTTCTTCGGCTCATAAAGGCGGTCGTTCGCGTGCTGCTTCTTTTTCTCCTCATCGTCATCCAGGCGCAGCAGGATCAGCACTGTCATCGTTGCCGCAAAAAGCACATGCGACTCACCGAGCGTATCAAACGCACGATAGTCCAGGATCATACCCGTCACTATATTCACCGCACCGGTCTCCTGCAGGCCGTTTTCTATGTAGCGCGCAGAAACCTCATTGTTCACCGGCCGGTCTTCCACCCCCTCCATCGGCAGCCAGGAAACCGCCGTCAGAAGCATGATCAGCAAAAACACGCAGAACACCGCCGCACAGGCCCGGTAAATGCCCCGGAACGCGCGCATATCGCGGTTGCGGTCCGAATTGTAAACCCACGTCGCGACGCGAGCTTTCTTCTCTTCCTCGTAGGATAAAGGAGCGGACGCGATACGTTTCCCATCCATGTCCAGTCCGCCCATTCCCAGAGCGCCCTGTCCGCTTTGCTTCAGAATTCCTTTTCGTTTTGCTTTCTTGCCGTCCATATGTACAGCCGTCTCTCCGGATGCCTCCGGCACGGTTCGCTGTACGGATTCCGGATCGTCTTCACGGGCATTCGGAGCTTTCATCTCCACCGTATCCAGAAACGGATCCTTCTCTCCCTCCAGCCACTGACGCAGGCGGAACGAACGAGTTTTCTGATATTCTTCTTCAGAGCGTTTCCTGCTCATTCTTTCCGCCTCCTTCCGCTTTTTTTCCAGTCGTATCCGCAAGAAGTACTCCAGTTTCCGTTTTATCTCCGCCCGCTTCCGCAAACGGTTCCCCGGCTTCCGCTTCTGCTTCGTCCGCTTCCGCAAGCGGTTCCCCAGCTTCCGCTTCGTCCCCGTCCTCATCCGCAATCGCATGAATCTTCTTAAGCGTCACAAAAAACAGAATGCTCGTTACTCCCGCACCGACCGCCGCCTCCGTGATTGCCAGATCCGGCGACTCCAGCAAAATCCAGATGATCGACATCACAAGACTGTATGACATATAGATCAGCAGCGAATTCAGGAGATTCTTTGAAAGACTGACCGAAATCGCGCAGACCACAAGGAATCCCAGCAAAATAATAGTGAAAAATTGCATCGTCTACGCCTCCTGCTCTTCCATCATACTGTCGGCGGTACCATCCGCAGCCGTTTCCACAGATTCTGCTCCGAACTCAGCTGCATTCCCGGCGTTTTCAAAATGTCCGGCATTTGCGCTTCCTTCCATGCGCATGTTCCGGCGCACTTTTAATTCCTCTTCCAGAGTCTCAAGCGGCACCTCGCGGTAATGCTTCTCCCGCTCCGGATCCGTCGTCACCTCCAGGCGCGCGATCAAGTGGGAACTCGTCGGAGAAGAAAACCAGAGAAAGCAGATCACCAGAAACAGCTTCAGCGAGGTAAGGTTCGCCCCGTTCATCACGATCAGCCCGACCAGAGAAAAGCCAATGCCGAGCGTATCTCCCATTGCCGCCGCGTGCATCCGGTTCAGCACATAACGAAAGCGGTAGACACCGATCATCTCCACCGCGAAAATCCCCAGTCCGAGTACAAGAAGAAGCGCGCCGATCAGAAAGCGCAGCCACTCAAACATTGCCATTACTCTTCTCCTCTCCCGCTGTGTCCGATACCATACTCTCCGCTTCAGCACCGTCTGCTGTTCCTGCCAGCTTTGCCGATGCCTGGCAGGCCATTTCCTTTTTCTCCAGATATACGCCCATGTACACCTTCGTCAATACGATCACCGCCAGGAAGCTGATCATCGCATAGATCAGACAGATGTCTGCCAGATACCCTTCCTGCAGCATCAGCGTCAGTATCGCGATGATGACCATTACGATCGTTCCCATCATATTCACGGCGACCAGCCGGTCCGCCACCCGCGGCCCGATGATCGCCCGTATCAGGCAGAACACCAGCAGGATTGCCAGAAAAATCAGTGCCGCTGTGAACAGCACCGTATAGGCTGACGTAAGTCCCGGTATGCCCTCTCCCATGTTATCGTCTCCTCTCCAAAATTTTTCAGGCCTTTTCTTCCAGATGCTCCAACATCTTCGCGCACACGGAGGTATCCATCCCCTCCGCCAGATCTTCGTCCAGACAGTGAACCACATACTCCTCATTTTCCAGAGACACCGTGATCGTCCCCGGCGTCAGCGTGATCGCATTCGCCAGAAACGCCCGGCCGGTCGGTGTTTGAAGCTTCGAGTGAAAGCTGACCAGCACCGGCTGCAGTTCCTCTTCCTCAGAGAGGATCATATGTATCACCGCCAGATTTGCTTTCACGATCTCGCACACCAGCACATACACATAATGAATCATCCCCGGCAGCCGCCTGTAAATGCTGAGTTCCTTTTTGATACTGTGATCCAGAAAAGCACAGGTAAACGCGAAAATTGCAGCCGCGATCCCCAGCCCGAACAACACGCTTTCTGTCGTCACGGAGCCAAAATATATGATCCATAATATAAAGTACAGCAGATACACCGTTGCCGCCCCCCTTAATCTTTTCGAACGAATTTCTTCACAAATTGTTCACTTATTTTATCTCTTTTTTCTATTTCAATCCAGAGTGAAATTCACACATATTATCCTGCGTTTTTTCAGGTTTATTGTTATATTTTTCGTCCGGCACGCACGGCGTCTTTCTGCGCTTTATTCACAGGATTTTATGGATTTTATTTTCTGCGGCTTCCAGGTTTTCATTGTAAGATTTCTTTGCAATCGAGCAGGGTGTTTTTCCCTACTCGCTGCGCCGGGCGTGAACAGCAAAGCTGCTAATTTCCACTCATGCTTGTGTGCATAGGAAAATCCGCCGATATGAGGCATTCATACCGGCGGATTGTTTCCTGTTAATATATAAGACGCATATGGCTTTCACCATGCCGCATCCGCCAGATACCTTCTCAGAAGGAAGGCGCAGAAATACGGAAATGTATAAATATTATCACTGAAACCAATATTTCCTGCCGTCAGCTTGATCCCGTACATGATATCTGAATAATTCTCACTCCGGATCAGGCTGCGAAGGGACTTTGCCATTCCATTAGTCACTTTCACTTCCATGCTTATAGTAAATGAGCAATTTTTCAAGCGTTCTTCCAAAAAAATGAGCGACTTTTCTTTACGTTATCCCGAAAATATGATTATTTGCTGTTGTCCCCTGTCTTTCCTGTAAAACGCCCATACTTTACTCTTTCATCTTCGGCTTAAAAATCCAGCTCGCGATATAGGAAAAAATCAGCGCCGCGCTGATCCCGACCGCGCTCGCTTTCAGACCGCCCTCGAATAACCCCAGAAAGCCATGGTCGTCGATTGCTTCCTTTACACCTTTCCAGAGCGTGTTTCCAAAGCCCAGAAGCGGCACGGACGCGCCCGCTCCGGCAAAATCAATCAGCTTATCATATAATCCAACGGATCCAAGCACCGCGCCAAGGCATACCAGAATCACCATCACGCGTCCCGGCATCAGCTTTGTTTTTTCCAGTAAGATCTGGACGAGGGCGCAGATCAGCCCGCCCACCCAGAATGCATTGATGTAGTCCATAATAACTCCCATGACAATTCTTCCTCTCTACCATTACAATGGGATTTCGGTCGACTTATTTCAATCCATGTAACTGTTCAGAATCTTCACAGTTACGCGTGCTCCAGTATCACCGCATGCGCGATACCCGGCACCGTCTGTCCCTCATTAAAACTGACTTTGGAAAGCAGCGCTCCGGTCGGCACAAACAGCACCCGTTTCCACTCGCCAGACTCCAGCTTCGGCAGAATGTAAGATGCCAGCACAACTGCCGAGCAGCCGCAGCCGCTCCCGCCCGCGTGCGTATCCTGCTTTTCTTTATCATAGATCTCAATCCCGCAGTCCATATGGCGATCCGAAATATCCAGGTCTCTCTCTTTCATCAGATCAAGCAGGATATGCTGTCCGATATAGCCCAGATCGCCCGTGATGATCTGATCATAATCTTTGGGCTGAAGTTGAAAATCCTCCAGATTCCGGCAGATCGTATCCCCTGCCGCCGGTGCCATACAGGCGCCCATATTCATATTGTCACGGACACCCATGTCCACGATCCGCCCCGGTGTCGCGCCCCGCACCCTCACATGACCGCCTTCCGCAGCGGGTTCTGTTTCGTTATTTCGGAAATGACCATTCATACTTTTGCCTTCCGCAGAATCGGAAGCTTCATTATGCAAACCTGCTGCATTCTCATCTTCGGTTCGGGTAAGTCCGTTCAGGCCGCTGCTCAAAACAGAACCACCCGAGGCACACCGGGAGGACAATACAAAGGCACCGCTTCCCGTGACTGTCCAGGAAGCGGAAAGGGGGCGCTGATTCCCGTACCCCAGGGGAAACCGGAACTCCTTCTCCGCGCTTCCGAAATGACTGGATGTGACCGCCGCCGCGTAGTCCGCATAGCCCCCGGCTATCGTCATCGCCGCCAGCATCAGCGACTCGCCGCAGGTCGAGCAGGCTCCGTACAGGCCAAACAACGGAATCTCCGTCTCTCCATTTCCAAAAGATGTCGCAATAAGCTGCGCCAGCAGATCGCCGCCAAAAAGATAGCGTACCTGACATGTTTCCAGCTGCGCTTTCCCGATTGCCGTCTGCAGCGCTTCCTTCTGCATTGTACTCTCCGCTTTCTCCCAGGTATCCTCCCCGAATTCTGCCTCCGGTGCTGTCAGATCAAAGAGGCCGCCCAGCGGTCCCTCTTCTTCCTTCGGCCCCACCACTGACGCTGCGCTGATAATATACGGTGCATTCTGAAATTCCATGCTCCGGCTGCCTGCCATCTGATTGATCATATGACTTCCTCCTGTGCTCGTACCTTTTTACTCATATAGTTACTCATTTTCTTATTCCGTCCGTTCATTTTTTGCTCCTGTGTCCATGTTTTTTCTGCGCACGCTTTTTTCACAGGCACATTTCACTCTTACCGTCTTTCTTTTTATCGTTTTCTTTCCCATAGCATCCCCGCTTCCGTGAAAAATATGTATTGTTATTTTGCAGGAAAATCAGAAGCCAAAAAACAGCACTGCCAGACGCAATAAAAAGGAACCGATCAATTCCGGTTCCCTTTAAATCAAATATTCTATTCACAAGCAGTTTTCTGATGCCGTTATATCTACTATTATCCGGCACAATAAGATGTGCTTTTTAAGTTTTTTAAGCCGTTTCGCACTCCTCTATCTTCGCCCCGATCCGCGCTTTCACCATCGCGGCGATCTCCGTCGTCTTCATATCCTTGTATTCCTCATAGGGAATCGGATCAAGGAAATGCGCCTGTACCGTCACCCGCTCAAGAGATCCGGTGTCAAAGGGCTTATAAGAATCCACCAGCGCCACCGGCACGATCGGGCATTTCGCCTTTGTCGCGCTTTTAAAGCTGCCACCCTTAAAATCCAGCAGCTGGTTGCCGTTGCGGCTTCGCGTCCCTTCTGCAAAAATGATGTACTTTTTCCCCTGCTTCACATCCTCGGCTACCTGCTGTACCACCTTCATCCCCTGCCGGGCGTCCGAGCGATCCAGCGCAAGCGCCTCCAGGCAGATGATGATCTGCTTCAGAAGCGGAATATTGACCAGTTCTTTTTTCAGTACCGCGGTAACCGGCTTCTGGTGCAAATAAATCAGCACCATGACGTCAAACAACCCCTGATGGTTTGGATAGAGAATATAACCGCCCTCCTGCGGCAGATTTTCTACACCGCTTGATATGATGTCAACACGTCCGCCTTTGATGCCGCGCTCCGCGATCTCGTGAATGACCGCGTAGCGATCTTCCACTGAATAGCGCTCCGGATGCGCCGCTCTGACCAGCAGCTGATACAGTATCCGCGGCACATGCACAAAATTCACGATCATCATCCATATGATTCTCTTCATTATCCAATTCTCCTTTTGTGTAAAACACTACAAAATCTTTCACGAAATAATCTCCCGCAGTTCCGCAAATTCCCCGATCACTGCATCCGCATGATCCACCGTTCCAAATCCATATTTTGCATACACAAACGCAACACCTGCTTCCGTTGACGCATCGCAGTCTCCCTGTGTGTCGCCCACGTAGATGGGCGTCTTCAGGCCATTGCGTTCCGACACCAGACGGATATTTTCACCCTTTGACTTTCCATTATTGCCGAAGCACTCAAAATCCGTGATGCAGTCCGAAAGTCCGGTCTTTTCGAGAAACATCTCGATATAGCCCGCCTGACAGTTGCTGACGATAAACACCGGCAGCTTCCCCGCCAGTTCCCGAATCGTCTGAGTCACCTTTGGGTAGCAAATCGGGCAAGCTTCTTCATTGCAGTCACTATCACATCGTAAGCCAGTCCGGTCATCCCGACCTGTCTGATCATCCCGGCTGCTTTGATTTCCGTAATCAACCCGGCCTCTATCTGCATCGGATTCCTTTCTTGTCGGCAATTCCTCTCTCAGCGCCCGCTGCTCATAGACACAGCAGACCTTCATGATCTGCTGCCGATGCTCCGGCGTCAGATCCGGCAGCAGATTGTCCGCAATCACGTTCATCGGCTTTCCGAAAAGTGCCTGCAGCATCTCCGGCGTCACTGTCTTGTCCGGGCAGCCGTTCTCACGTACGGCGCGCGTCCACGCTTTGGCGACAATTCCTGTAGAGTCCCACAGTGTGCCGTCTACATCCAATATAATTCCGTCTGTTTTCTCCGGCATTTTTCCTTCTTTTGACATCCTTCCTTCTTTTGGCATCGTTCTCTCCGATATGATTCCCTCTTCTGGCATTTTTTCTCTCCTGTCATTCCCCGTATTCCCTGTCTGCGAAACGCCCCCCTGCTTTACAATACCAGGGCTGTCTTACGCCCCAATCGTTTCTTATAGCATAACGTGTTTGCAGCGCTGTCCGCAACCCAACCACGAACCTGCTGCATAAGCAGGATTGAAAAAACGTTTCACTTTCACGAACCTGCGCCATCGAGCGCATTGAGAAGCTCCTCACAGTCCGCAAAATACCCGACATCCCCAATTGCCCCATAGTCGAGGAAGCCCTCCGCCTGGTTTTGCTCAAGCATTCGCCGCATCGGTTCATAATACCCGAAAGCGTTGAGGATTGCAATTGGTTTTTCCATCTCTCCAAGCATTTTCAGGCAAAGGGTGCCAAAAAATTCATCGTATGTACCAATTCCGCCGGGCAGCACCGCAAAGCCATCCGCGATCTCCTCCATCTTCGACTTCCGGTCGCTCATCGTGTCTGTATGGAGCACTTCTCTGCAGCCCGGATACGTCATATCCTCCGTATCAAACAACTTCGGAACCACGGCGATGATATCCCCGCCATTCTCTGAGACTCCTTCAGCGACTTTTCCCATAATTCCTTCATTGTACCCGCCATACACGAGCGTGTGCCCCCGTTTCGCCAGCAATTTCCCAAACTTGTAACCAAGATCAAAATATTTCTGATCCAGATGCTTTGACGAAGCACAGTAAACACAAATCTTCATGATGAATCCTTTCTTTCAGAATTACTTATCTTCGCAGAATCCGCAGCCGCTTCCAGTTTTGAATAAATTCTTTTTCAGTATAGCATACTTCCGGAAAAGTGACCACAAAAAAACAGGAGCCTCGGGCTCCTGTCCTTCTCACGCCTCTTTTTCGTACTTTTTCAGCAGCGGATCGACCAGCCAGGACACGGCACAGGCGATCACACCGGGGACGAACAGCGCCGTCCACAGCCAGGCGAGCACGAGAAGATAGCCTGCAGCCACCAGTATAAGAAGCAGGATGGTAACGGGAAGATGGCGGAACACCATACAGAAGGACAGCTTTAGAAGCCATCCGATTGACATATCAAATCTTGAGAGCGCCGGGAATGCGTAGCAAAGTGCGGCGATTACCAGCGCAATGCAGAGCAGGTAGAACATAAAGAAAAACAGGCGGAACAGTCCGTCAGAAGTGTTCCAGATAATTCCCGCGTTTAAGGTCAGCAGGAACAAAGCTCCGGCGAACAAAAGCCAGAGCGGAATAGATTTTTTCAGATCTCTCCGGTACACTCTCCAGAATTCTGCCCAGAGTGTACCGATGTCCTGCCGTATGCAGCGGGAAACCGTTGCGTACAGCGAGGTAAAAGAGGCGCCGGCTGTGAGCACCGGGATGGAACCCAGCAGCCAGAGGATGCTGACCAGAATCAGGTCGCACAGCTTTCCGGTATAATAATAAAATCCTGTCCCGCCCTCAAAGAGCCTGCCTCTTTCGGATTCCGTGCGTTCTGTACCAGCACGATCCCCAGCTGAATCAGATGTTTTTAATCTTTTCGTTTTCTTCATTACATTTTATACCTTTTCAGGCACATACCTTACAGATGGCCTGTGCAGCAGTGGACATGCCCCCTTGCAGCACAGGCCTCCTGAAAATCATAATCTACTGTAACATTTCCGGGCAGCTGCAATCCGGTTTTATTCTGCCTCTACCGGTATCTCATATCCGTTTCTGGTAAAGAGTGGGATCTGCGCAAGCGGCGCGTCCACCGTGACAGTCTGTCCGCCTTCAAAGATTTCTCCCGTCCAGGCATTTTTCCAAACCGCGCCCTGCGGAAGGTAAACCTCGATGCTGCATACACCTTTATCGGTCACCGGCTTCACCAGCACGTCCGGGCCGAACATATAGGAATCCTCGATCTCCCAGCTCTTTTTGTCCTCCGGAAAATCATAGAACAGCGGCCGCATCACGGGAGTTCCCTTTTCGTGCGCGTCTTTCATGCGTTCTGTCACATATGGGCGAAGACGCTCGCGCAGCCTCAGATAAGAGGTAAGAATCTCGTATACCTCATCCGTATAGCTCCACACCTCATTCGGCGCGCCGGATACGCAGGTCGCCCCGCCGGTCGTGCCGTACTGCGGCTGCAGCGGCCAGCGATAGCCATGCATCCGCATGACCGGACAGAAGCAGCCGTACTCAAACCAGCGGATCAGAAGCTCGTGGAATTCCGGATCGTAGACATTGGCTCCGAAAAAGCCTCCGATGTCTGTCGTCCACCAGGGGATTCCTGCTATGCCCATATTTAAGCCTGCCGCTACCTGATTTTTCATGCTTCCGAACGAAGATTTGATATCACCGGACCAGACAAGCGCCCCATAGCGCTGGGAACCCGCCCATGCGCAGCGCAGCAGGTTGATGATATTTTTCTGTCCCTGCTCCTTCATCCCATCAAAAAATGTCTTCGCGTACATCACCGGATAAATATTTCCCACCTGCACGTCCGGTCCGAGATGATAGCGGTAGTTTTCAAAGTCGTACACCGTGTACTCCGGCTCCGCCTCGTCCAGCCAGAAAATCTTCACGCCCTTATCATAATAATTCTGTTTTGCCTTCTGCCAGACGTATTCACGGGCTTCCGGGTTGGTCGCGTCAAAATGCAGTGTGTTTCCCTGAAAATCCATGGAAATCGGATAGCCGGACTCGACATGGATCAGCAGACCCTTCGCTTTCATCTCCTCAAAATTCTCACTCCGGTAATCCACAGTCGGCCAGATAGACACCATCAGCTCGATTCCCATCTCTTTCAGCTCCGCAATCATCGCGTCCGGATCCGGCCAATAGGTCGGGTCAAACTTCCACTCGCCCTGACACGGCCAGTGGAAAAAGTCCACCACGATCACTGCGATCGGAAGGTTGCGGCGCTTGTATTCCCGCGCGACCTCCAGAAGCTCCTCCTGCGTCTGATAGCGAAGCTTGCACTGCCAGTAGCCCATCGCGTAATCCGGCATCATCGGCACTTTGCCGGTCGCGTCCGCATACGCCTCCTCGATCTCCGCGGGCGTATCACCTGCCGTGATCCAGTAATCCAGCTTTTTCGCAGAAAACGCTTCCCAGGTGGTAATGTTCTTCCCGAAGTTCACGCGACCCACAGCCGGGTTGTTCCACAGAAAACCATAGCCGAGACTGGAGAGTACGAACGGCACACTCGCCTGGGAATTGCGGTGCGCCAGCTCCAAATCCGCGCCTTTCACATCAAGGAACGGCTGCTGGTACTGTCCCATTCCGTAGAGCTTCTCATCCGGATTGGACACAAACCGCATCGTCAGGCGGTAATCCCCGCCAATGATCGGCTTAAACTCTCTTGCTTCCACCTCCAGCGAACTGCAGGTGCTGCCGAACATGTCGCGCCGGTTGCGCAGATATTCTTCCAGAAGGACTTCGCCTTTTTCATTGTAAAACGTCAGTTTTCCGATCAGATTGATTTCGGCTTTGATTTTTCCGTTCCGGATCGTACCGCCATCCGGGCGCGTCTCTATCACAGGCGCCGCGTCCTCATCCGAAAAGCATCCCAGCGTCCCGCAGCCCTCCGCCTGTTCTTCATCACTCCCGGATGCACCATCCGTTTTGTCCCGCGGAAGAAGCGCCCAGTCCTCTTTCGGCATCTCGGCCAGCTTCGTCGCACGCACACGCAGGCTGTTTTGCCCCCACGGCTCAATTATAAGCCGCTCCGCGTCATAGCGATAGCAGAGCGCGTTGCCCTTGCGTTCAAAATATCCATACACATCCCTTACTTCATCCTGATTTGCCATAACACACCTCCATCAATCCTTCACAGCGCCCGCCGTCAGTCCGCCTACAATATATTTCTGCAGGAAGATGAACAGCAGCACGACAGGGATGACAAGAATCGTACCGTAAGCCATGATACAGTTCCATTTCGTACCATACGCATTCTGGAATTTATAAATATTCGCCGTCAGCGGGCGCATCTCCGCGCCAACGTTGAAGGTCATGGAATAGATCAGGTCGTTCCAGCCGTTTAGGAAGGAAATGACCACGATCGTGATAATGCCGGTCTTCACTGCCGGAATCATGATGGAGATAAACGCACGCAATGGACCGCAGCCGTCCAGACGGGCCGCCTCATCGAGCGCTACCGGCACACTCTTAAAATAAGGCCGCAGCGTAACGATTGCGAACGGGATCGAAGCCGCCGCGATTGCAATCGGTGCCGCAAAATGTGTACCAAGAAATCCCAGTCTGTTGAAAATCAGGTACATCGGCGTCAGGGTCAGCGACGCCGGCAGCATCTGTGCCACCAGGAACGTCAGCAGGAATACATTGCCGCCCGGTACCTTATAACGCCCCATACCGTAAGCTGCCGGAACGCCCAGCAGTAGAGTGATCCCCATGGTCAGAAAGCCGTTGATAAAGCTGTTCCGCAGGGATACGAGGAATGTCGGGTCGGTCAGGTTGACCAGCCACGGCTCGACGGTAAATTCCCGCGGGTAATAAGACAGAACTTTTCCGAATGTCTCCACATCTGACTTAAAAGAAATCTGTACCAGCCAGTAAATCGGAAACAGGAAAATAAAAGCAATGATAATCGCTATGATTGAATTCCGAAGGTTCGCTCTTCCCTCTTTTGTCTGTAAAGTCTTCATACTAATCATCCTCCTTTGACAGCAATCTCAGGTAGAACAACCCTACAATGAACAGACACGCAAACAGCACCATCGCGACCGCGGAGCCCTTTGAAAATTCGAACTGCGTAAACGAAAGCGTGTAGGAGTAAGTGCCAAGCACATCCGTCGAATTCAACGGTCCGCCGGACGTCATGATGTACATCAGGTCGAACGCGCGGAACGTATAGATAAAGCCCAGCATCAGCACGGAGAAAATCGAACCCTTCATCAGCGGCAGCGTGATATAGCGGAATCGCTGGATCCAGGTCGCCCCGTCGATGGACGCGCTCTCGTAGACGTCCCCCGGAATGTTTGTCAGGCCGGAAACCAGAAGAAGCATATTGAACGGAATACCGACCCAGCAGTTCATGATAATCACCGCGATCATCGAGGTCGAAGTATTTACCAGCCACTCCGGCCCCGCAATCCCGATCTTAGAGAGCAGGTCATTGATCAGTCCCGCATTCGCGAATATATTTTTGCCGAGAAGACCGGTCACGGACATCGGCATCATGTAGCTGACCAGGATCATGCCGCGAATCGGGCCGGACAGCTTAAATTTCTGACTGAAAAACAGCGCGAAGATAAATCCGATCGTAAACTGAAATACCAGGCAGGCGATCGTGAAAACGAAGGTATTCTTCAGAACCAGCCGGAAAGTAGCATTCTGAAACAGATCGATATAATTCTGAAAACCGACAAAGACCGAGCCACCCTTTGTCAGGTTCTTTACATTCACATTTTTAAAGCTCAGGATAATATTGTATACAAGCGGATACCCGAGCACCAGTATCATATAAAAAAACGCGGGCAGGATAAAACAGTACGCCTCCCGTCTCCGTTTCCCCGCCATGGACAGTGACATTTTCTTCAAAACATATGCCCCCTTTCATGGTGAAACCGGGCTTTATACGCTCTGTGAAATATCCACACACCGTCAAACGCCCGATAGCAGAAAAGCCGGTGCCGATCCGGAGGGTCGGCGGCCGGCCTTGCTTTTTTCGATATTTTCTTGTCGCTTATTCCGCACTTCTCTTGTATGCTTCCAATCTCTGCACTTCGCATACTGATGCTTTTACCTTTCAGCTTTTCATCTGACGAGACAGCTAGTTTTCGAAGCATAAGAGAATCCTGTATTTTACGGAAGCGGAGTCTCCTCTACGATCGGAGCAATCGTTTCCATCGCCGTCGCAAGTGCGTCAGCCGCGTCAGCGCCGTCTACGAATACGGACTGTGCCGCCGTGTAGATCGCCTCAGAGATCGTCGGCCACTCTGCGTGCGGTCCGCGTGCCAGAGCGTAATTCATCTCATCTACGAATACCTCGAAGTTTTCTACTTCATACGTATATTCCGGTTCGGAGTCAGAACGGGTCGGGATCTTGCCGGCCGTTACAGCCCACTCAGCTTCCTTCTCCTGAGAGCAGAGCCACTCAAGGAATGCCACGCATGCTTCTACGTTCTCAGCGCCGGTGCAGATACCAAAGTTCTCGCCGCCGATCGTGGAAGAGGAGGTTCCCTCATCACCTGTCGGAAGTACTACGATCTCATAGTTGAAGGAATCGCCGATCGCATCGGTCTGTGCCAGATGCCAAGTACCAACCTCTGCAAACGCTGCCTTGCCAGCCGCGAACTGATTAAAGACGTCCGCCTGTGTCCAGTTCACGCACTCTTTGCTCATGTAGCCGTTTGCCACGAATTCACCAAGTGTAGAAAGACCCTTCACTGCAGAATCTGCTGTCAGATCGTCAACATTTACGCTCTCGCCATCAATAGTCGCGCACAGCCACGGAAGCAGCTGGAACGTACCTTCCTCGGTAGAGATGCAGCACATCGCGAAGCCGTATACACTGTCGTCTGCGTTGGTCGGCGCGGCTACCATCTCAGAAAATTCATCCAGGCTTGTCGGCGCGTGGTCATATCCTGCCGCCTCAAGCAGATCCATGTTGACTGCCAGAGCCAGGCAGTTCGAGTTCTGCGGAAGTCCGTACAGGTTGCCCTCGGAATCCATGCAGGAACTCAACGGTCCGCTGTAGAAGCTGTCCAGCTCGCCCCACTCATTGAGGTAATCTGTGATGTCCTCAAACACGCCGAGAGAAATGTAGGATGCCATATCCGGTGAATCCACCATGCCGATGTCCGGAAGCTCGCCGGAGATCGCGCCGATCGTGTACTGATTCATCAGCTCTTCACGGGATACATAAGTAGCGGTGATGTGGATATCGCTCTGCAGAGTGTTATACTCATCTACCCACTCTACAATGGCTTCGGAATCCGCCGAAGCGTCAAAATAATGCCACAGAGTGATCTCGGTCGGCTCCTCTGCGGAAACGCCGAGGGAACACATGGAGAGCGCCAGCGTCATAGCGCCAACTACGGCTATTGTCTTTTTCATCAATTTGTCCTCCTTTTTGCAGGCTGCAGCACAAAACCATGGGCTATCTGTCTAAGTTTTGTGCTATTTACGGTTGTTTATTGTGCATATTGTAGCATTTTCCTCTCAAAGGGAAAACCTACAAAATTATGGAAAAAAGGAAGTTTCATGGGGTAAAATTTTAAGATTTGGGAAATTTTTTAAGATACTCCGCCGGACTTTCCCCGGTCACTTCGCGGAATACCTTATTAAAATATTTGGCATCGGAAAATCCCACACGGTAAGGCACCTCCCTGCGCTCACATTCCCCGCTCTGATAAAGGCGCTTCGCCTGCTCGATCCGGTAATCCCGGATAAAGGAAGAAAAATTCTGCTGAATATTTTTGGCAAAAAGATAACTGAAATACTCCGCGCTGACGCCCAGACGGGAGGCAAGCTCTTTCTGGCTGATTTTCACGGCATAGCTCTCCTCAATGATATCCAGTGCCTTTCGCACAAGAGGATGCGCATCCGGATACTGACTGGACAGACCCGCTTTTCCGGCAGCTAAAAAACCGGATTTCTGTCCGAGACGGTTTTGTACCTTTGCAATCACCGTTTCCATCTCTTCCCGCGTCACCGGCTTTAACAGATAACCTGCCACATCCAGAGAAATCGACTGCTGTGCAAAACCAAAATCTGCGTAAGCACTGACGACCACGAATTCCGTGGAAAGTCCCTGTGTCCGCGCCGCACGGATCACCGACAGTCCATCCAGAAACGGCATTTTCATATCAATAAACACCAGATCCGGACGCAGCGAACCGATCAGATCCAACGCACTCTGCCCGTTCGCCGCCTGCGCGACCACTTCGCAGTCGCCGCCGATCTCCTGCACCATACGGGTCAGACCCAGCCGGCTTCTCTGTTCATCCTCCGCTATTAAAATCCTCATGCAGCTGCACCTCTCTCCTCATTGTTCGCAACCGTTCCGTATCTTCGCAATTCTCGCTCTGTCTGCAAATTTTGTCTGCTCTGCTTCCGGAGCCTCCTGTATAGAAATCGAAAATATATTACGTTCCAGATGAGTCTGCCTCTCGCGGAATCGGCAGCCAGAAGAAAAATGCCGTCCCTTTCCCCTTTGCAGTCTGCATCTTTATTGTCAGATTCTCTCCGTAAAACATTTTCAGTCTCGTGACCGCGTTCTGAATGCCGATCCCCGTCCCATCCAACTCAAGCGGCCGCGTCTCCACAAGCACTTCCTCTATGATCGACGCGACTTCCGGCTCCATACCGCAGCCGTTATCCTCCACGCGCAGCAGGAAGCGGTCGCCGTCAATTCTTCCCTCTATCGTAATGCGGCCTCCCTGCTCCATTCCCTCAAACCCGTGCAGGATGGAATTCTCTACCATCGGCTGCAGAAACAGCTTGCAGCAGGGCCACTCTCCATACTCCGCCGGAAAACGGATTTCGTAATCAAACACGTCCATCAGCCGGAATTTCTGCAGGCACAGATACTGCTCTACCCACCGGATTTCCTGGCCGAGCGTCACACTGACTGTTTCCCGCGAAAACGTGTAGGAAAGGATCCCCGACAGCTTTTTCAGCAGATCCGCCACTTCCGCATCCCCGCTGTCCATGGCGTCGTAACTGATCGCAGCCAGCGTATTGCAGAGAAAATGCGCGTTGATCTGCGATTCCAGTGCTTCCTTTTCCGCCTGATTGCGCCGTTCAATCGACCGTGTCTTCTCCTCATAGGTACGCTGAATTTCATTTCTCTGCTCATCCAGCGTGTCCACCATCTGATTGTAATGTTCTGCCAGCTGCCAGATTTCATGTGTACCGGAAACCGTTACCTTCGGCATATTCCGGTCCAGCTGAATCTGCTGCATCGCATCGCGGATGCTCCAGACCGGGCGCAGCATTCTTCGGTTCGCCAGCTGCCAGATGAGCCCGCAGCATACCAGAAGGATCAGATACAGGGCAATGCTCTCATTATACATGCGGTTCACTTCCCTGCGCATCCCGCTCACATCCAGCGAAATGTACTCTGTCCATCCAAAATAATCCAGTTCCCGGCTGATATCCTGATTATCCGGGATCAGAGTCTGATATTCTTCCAGCGTCATCCCGATGTATTCCGTGTCCTCATGACAAATGATCACCCCATCCGCATCCACGATATACGCGTTTGTGGGAGCCTGCGTACTCTCGTTTAAAAGGGCGCTTGTCTCAAATACGCGATCCATATTGATACTGATCACAACCACGGCGTTAACACTATCCCAGCTTGTTTTCCCCCCCCGACCAGCGGAACCGCAATATGGAAAAACTGCATATCCGGAAAATTTTCATGCGCGGAAGGCTCCGTAGCCACCGCATAGCGCAGTTCCTGCGCAGTGGTAATCAAAGCCATCACCTCGCTGTAAAGTCCGTTCAGAATCTCCAGATTCTCTCCCTGCCACAGATCCGCGTAACCGCCTTTATTCCAGTATCGCCCATATTCCAGAAGAAGCCCCTCCTCCGTCACGATCGTAATAACCGCAATATCGGAGGAATAGCGCGCGTAAGCTCCCAGCTCGGTACTGAGCGCAAGCATGGCCCGGCTGGAAGAATCGCTGCTGTTCATCGCACTTTCCACAACGTCCCGCAGCTCATTGTCAATCGCGATGGAACACGCCGAAGTGACAACCTCCTGCAGAATACTGTTGGTATTCACCGAGGACGCTTCGATCATAATCTGCTCCGTATTGCTCACCTGTCTGACCAGATACGCGAAATACTGGTTTTTCACATATGCCTGCAGGATCAATACTGCCACAAGCAACAGCCCGACCACGGAAAATGTCATCGGTACACTGATATGTGCCCTGGCATACGCAATTATGTTTTTGTAAATCCTTTTTACTCTCTTTTGCACTGCGCATCTCCCCGGCAGACCCCTGCATCCGCGGTCTTTTAATCGCTGTTGGCATTATTGGGACATATTTCTGCTTTTTATGGTTCCTGCTGCCGTATTTTATTGTCAGTATAGTATACTCCAAACGATTATTCAAGAAATCTTCGTTGAAATTTCTCTTCATTTCCTTTTCTTCCTGTGTTACAATATGGCAACTTATTACGACAAGCAAAGCGCGAAAGGAGACATACCATGGACTGGTCACAACACAATTCCCCGCTCTCTTTGCGGGACATTCAGGTCACCGACCCCTTCTGGAAAAACGAGATGGAACTGGTGCGGACAGAGGTCATCCCCTACCAGTGGGCGGCGCTGAACGATCAGGTGGAGGGCGCGGCTCCCAGCTACTGTATGCGGAATTTTAAAATTGCAGGCAAGATGACCCGCGAGCGCAGGGAACAAAAAGGCGCTTTTGAGGAACCGAAATTCACCCTCCGGGGCTTTGAATCTCTGCCGGAGGCTCCGGAACACCCGGGAGAAGAGTTTTACGGCTTTGTGTTTCAGGACAGCGATTTTTCCAAATGGATCGAAGCGGTCGGCTATTCGCTGACGCAGCACCCGGACCCGACTCTGGAAAAGCTTGCCGACGGCGCGATTGACATCGTGTGCGCGGCGCAGGCCGAGGATGGCTATCTGGATACCTGCTACATCATCGGCGGTCGGGACAAGACATTTTCCAATCTGCGCGACCATCATGAGCTGTACTGCTTCGGCCATCTGACTGAGGGTGCGGTGGCCTATTATCAGGCGACAGGAAAGGACAAGCTCTTAAATGCCGCAAGGCGGTATGCGGACTTTATCGCCGATACCTTCGGCCCGGAAGAAGGAAAATGCAAAGGCTACCCCGGACATGAGATCGCAGAGATGGCGCTGGTGCGTCTCTACGAGGTAACCGGCGAGCAGAAATATCTGGAATTAAGCCGCTTCTTCATCGATGAGAGAGGCACGCGTCCCTACTATTTTGACAAGGAGCACCCGGAGGCTGTCACATCCGGACACGAGAAGGATCTGCGCTACGAATACAATCAGGCGCATCTTCCGGTGCGCGAGCAGCCGGAGGCAGTCGGACACGCCGTGCGCGCGGTCTATCTCTACTCCGGCATGGCAGACGTCGCCCGTCTGACACAGGATGAGGAGCTCTACCGCGCCTGTGAGCGGCTCTGGGACGACATTGTCACCCGGAAAATGTACATCACCGGCGGTATCGGCAGCACCCATCTGGGCGAAGCATTTACCTTTGCCTACGACCTGCCGAACGACACCGTCTATGCGGAGACCTGCGCCTCCATTGGTCTGGTATTTTTCGCACGCCGGATGCTGGAGATCTGTCCGCAGTCCAAATACGCGGACGTGATGGAGCGCGCCCTCTACAACGGAATCTTAAGCGGCATGGCGCTGGACGGCAAAAGCTTTTTCTACGTGAATCCTCTGGAAGTGAATCCGGAAGCCTGCCGCCGGGACGAACGGAAATTCCACGTTAAACCGGTGCGCCAGAAATGGTTCGGCTGCGCCTGCTGCCCGCCGAACATCGCGCGTCTGCTTTCCTCCATCGCTTCCTACGCCTACACTGAGACGGAAGATACGCTGTTCGTGCATTTGTATGTCGGAGGAACGATTACGAGCCATACCGCAACTGTAATCGTCGATTCCGCCCTTCCATGGGACGGCACCATCCGCATCTGCGTGCAGGCAAAAGAAACGCCGTTCCGGCTTGCGCTGCGCATCCCGGACTGGGCTGTACAGGAAGCTGCCGCTATCACTCCTTCCCAGATGGATTTTCCTGCTGATGGAGGCAAATTATCCTCTGCACCGTCATATATCCGGCTGCTCTGTGAAATTTGCAAAATCACCGGCATTGATGACGCGCAGACGGAATATCGCGACGGCTATCTGTATATTACAAAAATCTGGAATGAGAAAGATGAGATCACGCTCCACTTCCCGATGGATATAAAACTGATCGCTCCGGACGAAAAAATCCGTGAGGATATCGGCAAAGTTGCCGTGATGAGAGGACCAATCGTGTACTGTCTGGAAGAAGCTGACAATGGCAGCAATCTGCACCTTCTGACGCTGGACCCGTACGCCGTTCCCGAAATTTCCGACATCGACATCTGCGGGGAGCCAGCGAAGGCAATCCTCTGGCCGGGATTCCGGCAAAAGATATTCTGCCCATCGGAAGACGCCATTCCGTCAGGCACAGCAGCAGCCCTCTACCGTCCGTGGAAAAAGCCGGAGAAAGAGGCCGTCAACCTGAAATTCATCCCTTACTATATGTGGGCAAACCGTTCCGATGAAGACGGCTCAGAAATGCAGGTGTGGACGCGCGCGGAGCTCTGATTTACAAAACCACTATTTTTACTAAACGGCGGGGATTTCCCCGTCGTTTTCATATGTACAGGGGAGCGAAAAGGATGCGCAATTCCGCATAATAAAGAATCAAATATTCTGCCATTCCCCTTTTTTTAAAGAAAGAGGCAGCTTAACTGTTCCGAAAGACAGCCGTTTCAGATAAACGACCTCTCTGCCCACCGCGTGAAACATTCGCTTAACCTGATGATAGCGGCCTTCGTGGATTGTCAGAAGAACCACCTGTCCAGAACAAAAATCAGTATGATATTCCTCCGCCGGTTCCGGACAAAGATCCGTACAAGATTCTTCTTCCTGTTCCGAACAAAGATCCGTACAAGATTCCTCTTCCGGTTCCGGACAAAGCTTCGTGCGATATTCCTCCGGTAAATATGCAAGCTCCGGCGCATCCGCATCACAGATCACAAGCCTGGCAGGATGCGTCGGCGTATCATCACCGATATCCACGCCTTCCGCAAAAAGGGACACGTATGCATCCTCAGCCGGGCGGTCAAGCACCGCGAGGTAAGTCTTATCCACATGGCTGCGCGGTGAGAGCATACGATGCGCCATCATGCCGTCATTCGTGATCAAAAGCAGCCCCTCCGTGTCCTTATCCAGACGGCCAACCGGGAACAGATCCTTTCCCTGCGGCACAAGCTCCATCACGGTAGGAAAAAAGTTGTCCTTTACAGCACAGACATACCCCGCCGGTTTATGCAGCAGATACGTCACTTTTCCGCGTAGGATCACAGCACGCCCATCTACGGCGACCTCGTCCGTATCCGGATTCACCTTTGTCTCCGGTTTTACAGCGATCTCGCCATTGACGGTAACCGCCTTTCTTTTTATGATTGTTTTCACTTCGCTCCGTGTACCAATTCCCACATCCGCCAGAAATTTGTCCAATCGTATCTGCATGAGTCCTCCTGTATTGGCAATTTCATCTATGTTATTCATTTTTAATTGTTTGATGATGTCAGCTATTCCTATTTCAGTATCTTCCAATAACCGGTTTTTTTAGAACCAGCGCGCTCTATATACCCCAGTTTTTTCAATGTTGAAATTGCCGTGTATACCGTTGTTTTGCCGACTTTGATTTTTTCCATAAGGCGCTCCCTCGTAATATTGGGGTTATTCCGAATCTCCGCCAAAATACGCGCCTGTGTCTCTGTTAGCCCTGATTCCACGAATGTTTCATCAGTATTTTTATTGCTCACTTTATTGCTCACCTTATCACCCATAACGTTGATCCAGTTGAACGGAATTGTTACAACGATGGAGTTTTCCCTGAACTCATATGCCTCTCTCCCATACCTCTGAGTGATTCTTGGTACACCTCTGCCGGTCTTCTCACTTATATGAAGCTGAAGAAGAATCTCCGACAGTTTCTTATTCACAGGCACCGATTCGCCTGCAAAAAAGCCTTCCATCGTCTGTTCCGGAGCAAGAGAACCTCGCGAAAGGATTTCAATTCTGTCAGAATATACTGTTATCATTGGTTCATTACCGCTAACCCATTTATTGTGCACAAACGCGTTAATCACAGCCTCGTGAAAAGCCTCATTTTCAAACAGAGGAACTTCCTTCCTCTCCACCACACGGTCTCTCTCATCTGCCTGAATAATATTCAAAACATCTCCATAACGAAGCACCTCGTCCAGTGAATACAGCAAACACTGATTTCCAAACTCTCTGACAGAGTACATATTATCAGCTTTCGTTTTTCCAGAAAAAATCGCCACTCTTATCTGCATGTGTGAATTATCCGACAAAAGTTGCGCTAATATATTGTACTTTCCATCCTCCGTGTAAAACGACAGATTCTTCTTGAAGGTGTCTGGATTCAGCTTCAATCCCTTTGCTCCATAATATATGAGCAGTTTTTCAAAAGTCAGATCCTGATACTCTGATGGTGTGTTCTCTATCGTCGGAAAGCCGTGCCTTAAGACCTCGAACAAGAACGACTCTTTTTCAGGATACTTCCTCAGATTTTCTTTGCTTGAGCCGATCCTGATATAACGCTCCCGCGCATAAGAAACAGGTACCGTCTTTGCCGCCGGTATTGTTAAAAGTACCAGCTTTTTATCCTCGATAAACACATCTTCAAAAACGAAATTAACGTCCGGGCTCAGTTGTCTTGCCAGGTAATGTTTTAGCGGCTCCTTCTTCACATCCTGATTACAGTTAAAGCTTGTCCCTACGACCTCATGTGTTTTATCATCTATGCCCCATACAAAATAAGCATATTTTCTTCCAACAATGGCCGCGCTGTTTGACAAAGCCGATATATACTCGCCAAGTTCATCTGCCACAAACCAGTTTACTTTAAATTCAAACCATTCTCTCTCGGAATCATATTCTCGGAGTTCTTTTATAATATCGATCGCCATATCCATAGTGTTTCCAGTCTCCACAAATTTAATGCTCACTTTTATTGCTCACCTATTATAACACAGGTGAGCAATAAAAATGAGCATTAAATTGGAATTTTTAAGTTTTTCTCGTATTTCTACATCGCCACTTCCGTCTCCGGCCCCGCTTTAAATTCCACCGTAAAATGGTCATCATAAACCGTGGTGTTTTCTGGGTCTGTTTTTGAGGTACCGATTTGGCACCTCAAAGTTTGATATTCGTCTTCAGACACTTGAAACATCATTTCCTCTGGAAATTGATTAAAGATCCACATGTGCCTCGGCTTCTTTTAAGCGTTGCGAATGCGTCCTTCCGTCCGCACGACCAGAACGACATTTTCAACATGTACGCTGTTCGCGAACATCTCCGTCGGGCAAACCTTTTTTAACTTATACCCACCCGCGCACAGATATTTCAGATCCCGCGCAAGTGTCGCGGAATCGCAGCTGACATAGACGATCCGTTTTGGCGCGATTTTGAGCATGGTATCGAGTACGCTCGTTTCGCAGCCCTTACGGGGCGGATCGACGACGATGACATCCGCGTGGATTCCTTCTTTTTCGTATTTTTCAGGCAGGACTTCTTCGGCCTTGCCGACGAAAAATTCCGCATTTGTGATGCCGTTCAGCTCTGCGTTCTGGCGGGCGTCGCGGATGGCGTCCGGTACGATTTCGACGCCGTATACGGTGCGCGCTTTCTGCGCGAGGAAAAGTGAGATGGTGCCGATCCCGCAATAGAGATCCCACACGGTTTCCTGACCGGTCAGCTCCGCATATTCGAGCGCTTTGGCGTAAAGCTTTTCGGTCTGGCGGGGATTGACTTGATAAAAGGAGAGCGGGGAAATGCGGAAGCGTATGTTTCCAATCGTGTCTTCTATATATTCCTTTCCCCAGAATAACTTCAGCTGCCTGCCCATGATGACATTGGTGCGTTCACGGTTGAAGTTCAGTGTGATGCTGGTCATGCCGGGAATCGCACGAAGCGCCTGAACCAGACAGTCGCTTTTCGGCAGGGAGGTTCCATTTATGACAATGCAGACCATGATCTGACCGCATGCTGCATTTGAGCCGAAGGCTACACGTTGATCGGAGACTGCATGTTGATCGGAGGCTGCAGGTTGGCTGAAAACTCCATTTTGACCAAAAGTTTCATCTTGACCATAAGCGGCATCTGCTTCCCTTTGTGCTGTCTCTGTCGAGATATCGCTGTCAGCCTCACCATGCACGGTCACTCCCAGCGCTTCCTTCCCCACCCTTATCATCACATGCCGCACAAGTCCCTTTCCGGTCGTCTCATCATAAGGCTCGATTCCGTATGTTTCCATATGATTCAGCACGATGTCGAGGATAGTCTTATTGACCTTCGCGCCAAGAAGGCAGTCGCGGCAGTCGATGACCGTATGCGTGCGGCCCGCGTAAAAGCCCGCGATGAGCTTGCCGTTTTTGTCTCTGCTGATGGGGTACTGTGCTTTATTGCGATATCGGAATGGAGATGGCATCCCGATGATGGGCTCCATTGGCGGATCGGCAAAGCCGCCGATACGCTGCAGATTGGCCTGCACTTTCTGCTCTTTGAAGCGAAGCTGGGCCTCGTATTTCATTTCCTGAATCTGGCAGCCGCCGCACGGGCGGGCAACCGGACAAGCGGCCTCGATGCGGTTCGGGCTGGGCGTAATGATGCGCAGCAAACGGGCGTAGCCGTAAGTCTTTTTCATTTTCATGACCTTCACTTCCGCCACGTCCCCGATGACCGTATCTTTAACAAATAAAACCGGGCCGCTCTTTGTAATTGTTTTTGAAGCCAAATCAGCCAAAGAAAGGTCGGGAGCATTTTCGATGTACCCGACCCCAAGTCCTTCGCTGCTGAAATCTTCGATTCTTACTATGATAATGTCGTCTTTTTTCATATATGCCCTATCTTTTCACTCTATACGCCCGCGCCATCTGGCCGATACATATTCTTTCGACTGTCTTAACATTCATATGCATTTTCTTATTCTGTCTGCAACAGCTAAACGCATATGACCATTCCAGATATCAGGTTCAGAACTCCGACGTCTTTCTCAGATTCGACTCAAACAGCCGGTTGTAGCCGAGCCATTCGTTGTTGTCTCCGGCGTTTTTCAGAACCTCGCGCATGGTCTCCAGCTTGGCGTCCGTGTCGTCCGCGTAGTTGAGCGCCAGGGCCTCCGCGAGCGCGGGCTTTTTGGGAGAACCGTATTCAAGCTCACCGTGGTGTGCCAGAATGCAGTGCTGCAGCTCGCTCATCAGTTTTTTGGGAAAGCCTTTGATGTGGCGGCAGCCGAAGCCAACCAGTTCGCTGCCCATGACGATGTGGCCGAGGAGCTGTCCGTCGTCGGTGTAATCGTTTTCCGGGAAATTGGAAATCTCTTTCAGCTTCCCGACGTCGTGGAAAAGCGCCGCAGTAAATAAAAGGTCTTTTCGCAGGAACGGGTACTGCTTTACATAAAAATCGCAGAGCTTTACGACGCTGAGCGTGTGCTCCAGCAGGCCGCCTACAAAGCTGTGATGCACGGTCTTGGCCGCCGAATGATTTTTGAAAGCAATGATAAAGGCTTCGTTATCCACAAAATACATCTGGAGCAGCTTCTGAAGATACGGATTCTCAACCTGACGCACATATCCTAAAAGCTCTTCGTACATCTCATCGATGTTTTTCTCGCTGACCGGAAGGTAATCCGCAGCCACATACTCGGACTCCTGTGCTTTGCGGGCACGGCGGATGCTCATCTGCAGCGTTCCCTGAAAATTGGAAATGTCGCCGCTCACAAAAACATAATCCAACACGCCGAATTCCTCAATT
Organism: Clostridiales bacterium; assembly: GCA_020859985.1. GTDB lineage: Bacteria > Bacillota > Clostridia > Lachnospirales > Lachnospiraceae > Choladousia. The sequence goes on along the minus strand of JAJBVD010000078.1, from coordinate 7,002 downwards.
CCGGACGAATTCGGATCCCAGATCTTCGCGTCGATCGTGCCGGTCTTATCCTGCAAAACTACATTTTCATAAAGCTTGCCGTTTTTCGCAGTCGCGGATTGCTTGTATTTGCACAGGTAAATCTCATTGATTTTGTCGCCCTCGCGAAATGTATTGATAAATTTCATAGTTCCTCCTCTTTATACTGTGATCTGCAGCTCTCTCCCGCTCCTCTGGTAGCGGTAATAGCGCACCCCAGCGGCATCCATCATACGTTTGGATGCCAGAACGGAAAGCGTACCCTCATACTTATCGTCATCATAGACCACCGTCTTGATTCCGGCCTGAATGATGGCTTTTGCGCATTCATTGCACGGAAACAGGGAAACATACAGCTTGGCACCTTCCAGGCTGCCGCCGCGGTAATTGAGAATCGCATTCAACTCGCTGTGTACCACATAAGGATATTTCGTAGCTGCTTCGTCTCCCTCTCGCTCCCACGGGAATTCATCATCCGAGCAACCCATGGGGAATCCGTTGTAGCCCATCGACAGGATTTTGTTATCCTCGCTGACGATGCAGGTCCCCACCTGCGAGTTCGGGTCCTTTGAACGCATACCGGCCAGCTTTGCCACTGCCATAAAATATTCATCCCAGGTGATATAATTCTCACGTTTTCCTGCCATAGCGATCCTCCGATCTTTTATCCCGAATCCTATTTCGTATTATCTTTCCCCTGCAAAATATATTTTCCTAATGATTCTACCACACTCTATCCATTTTGGGGAGTAGTAAATAAAAAAGAAAACGCCCCGCCGAAGCGGAGCGCTCATAATTCGCTTTTATGGCAAGGCATCCCCGAACCAGATATAGCCTCAGAGAGTCCCAACAAACGATCGTACGGATGTGTCCTGTATTTTACAGCCCCCGCTTCTTTAAAATGCGCCGCTCCAGCGTAGAGAATACCAGGCGGTCGATGAGGATTCCGATCAGGATAATGACCAGCATCACCGCCATCACCTGATTGATGTCTGCCATATCTCGTCCGGCCATCAGCGTATAGCCCAGACCGACGTAGGCGGACATGACCTCGCCCGACATCAGCGCTCTCCAGGCAAATGACCAGGACTGCCGCAGTCCCGCCAGAAAGCCCGGCAGCGCCGCGGGGAAAATTACGTTGGTGTACATCTGAAGCTTTCCGGCTCCCATGGTCGCCGCCGCCCTTTTGTAGATGGGGGGAATCGTCTGGATGGCATTTTCAATCGCCAGCGCTACACTGAACGTGGAGCCGATGACCACGACAAACAGAATAGCCGACTCATCCAGACCAAACCAGAGGATGGCGAACGGCACCCAGCAGACACTGGGGAGCGACTGGAATCCATTCATCAGCGGCTTTAAATTGCGGTTTAAAAATGAAAAGGAGGAAATCAAAAGTCCCAGTACAGTTCCGATCAGCAGTGACAGCGCAAAGCCAATGACCACACGCCGCAGGCTGTAGATCACTGCCTGCCAGAGAGTGCCTTTTATAATCAGCTTTTCGAGGCTCTCCACCACTCCGAGCGGAGATGGCATGGCATAGGATTTCCACCAGCCGAGCGGCCCGGTGCCGAGGGTGTAGATGACCTGCCAGAGAATGATCAGCACTACATAAAAACAAATGCCCGAAAGAATTTTATTGATCGTATTCTTCTTTTGCAAGCTTCTCCACCTCCCTCTCTACGCAGGATAATATCTTATGGCGCACGGCCAGAAATTCCGGAGAATCAATCTCCCGCGGTCTCGGCAAATCTACCGTGAAAATATCTTTGATGCAGCCCGGATTGTCTGAAAGAACTACGATCCGGTCCGCCAGAAACACTGCCTCCTCCACGCTGTGCGTGACAAAGACGATCGTCTTCTTCGTCTCCTCCCAGATCTGCTCCAGATCCGAGCGCAGCTTGTTTGTCGTCTGCTTGTCCAGCGCGGAAAACGGCTCGTCCATCAGAAGCACAGGGCTGTTCAGGCACAATGCCCGCGCAAGCGCCGTCCGCTGTTTCATTCCTCCGGAAATCTCATGGATCCGGTACTCGCGGAATTCCCACAGACGCACCATTTTCAGATAGTGCTCCGCGCGGCGGTCCTGCTCTTCCTTTGGCACCTTTGCAAGCTTCATGCCGAATTTTACATTGTCGATCACATTCAGCCATGGGTAGAGCGCATGCTCCTGAAACATCATGGCGCGGTCCGCACCCGGCCCGGTAATCGGTGTGCCGTTCATAAGAAGCTCTCCCGAAGTTGGCCGATCGAGTCCGGCGATGATATTCAGAAGTGTGGATTTCCCGCAGCCCGATGGGCCTACCAGGCAGACAAACTCTCCGTCCTCCACAGTCAGTGTGATCTCCTTCAGCGTCTCCCTGACTGAGCCTTCAAAAGAACGGGTGATATTTTTCAATTCCAGTGACATGATTACGATATCCCCTTTGTATATAATTTCTTCCTGCGGATGTCAGCATCAACACTTTACTCTGCTTCCTGCAGGCTCTCCAATATGGAAAGATCTGTCAGCGCATCCTCGTCCGGCAGTTCATCGATAAAATCCTGCTCATACGAGGTCTGCGCGAACTCCCACAATGCGTCCTCATTGAGTTCCGTCGTAACTACCGTTTTTTCAAACGAACCTAAAACCACATCCTTATCGTAGGCCGTACCGGTGACCGTCTCAATCTCCTCGATCATCGCTTCCACAGAGCCGTTAAGATCCGCGTTGATCGCGTCCGTGGTGTCAATGTGCACCTGCAAAAACGTTTCCACTACCTCCGGATATTCCTCCAGGAAATCCTTGCGCACAACGACCACCGCGACCGGATAATCACCGTCCAGATAAATATCCTGATAATCCAGAAGCAGATCAATATTGTCAGAAGCGGTCAGGATCGTGCCCCATGGTTCCGGAACAAGGGCCGCGTCGATGCTTCCCTGGTCAAACATATTCTGTACATTGGAATTGTCCACCGCCACGACTTCTACCGTTCCGCCCTCGGAGACCGGTGAAAGGTCATTTTCTGATAACAGATTCAAAAGGCAGAGATGCTGGGTATTGCCCACCTGCGGGATTGCCACGGTCTTTCCGTCCAAATCCGCCACGGAAGATATCCCGGAATCCGCACCCACGACCAGAACTGCACCTGCATTCGACGCATTGGCAATCACGATCACGTCTCCGTCTGATTTGACATTACCGTTGACTGCCGGTACGGGACCGATATATCCGATATCAATCTCTTCCGCAAAAAGCGCTTCCACTTCAGAGGAACCGGCAGTAAATGACGTCCACGACACGTCATATCCGTCTCCTAATGCTTCCTCCAGGGAGCCCTCATTCTTCATCACCAATGCCTGCGCATGGGTGATATTGGGAAAATAGGCCATGCGCACTTCTACTGTCTCCGCGGAAGAAGTGACTTCTGCCTCCGACGTGGAGGATGAGGAATCTGAACCGGATGTTGTATCGTTATCGCCGGATGCACCGCACCCGGTAAGCAGCCCGGCAAGAATCAGAAGGGCAGCGATTTTTGTGCAAACGTTTGCATGCTTTTTCTTCATATGAATTCTCCTTTGTATTCATCCTGTTTCATAAACCACAGCGCATACTCCTGATCTGCAAAATCCGCCATTAAGCACCTGATACTACATTGCTGTCAACGCAGATGCCGATATTATTCGATCCGTCTGTCAGATTTTCTCCGTTCAGGAAGAGCTATATTTTTATAAAGTGCATCATACACGAATACCGGGATTTTTTAAAGAACTTTTTACGCAAACGTTTGCATTCAATTAGAACCAAAGCCGGACTCCCAAAACGGAACTCAGTCCCGCGGGCCGCAGAGCCGCCTAAATTCCGTGCGTAGCCAGGCGCACAAAAAAGCGGAGAGCACTCGACCCTCCGCTTTTCCTTTTTCCTCATACCGGCAAATCAAAAACCGTTGTAACGCCGCTCATTTCCTGTCGCAGCCGTGCGCCTGAAACAATTTACGTCGTTTACAATTACAATAAGTACTCTGGTATAAAATCAGTCTTCAAGGAATCCATAAACCACTGCCGCCAGCGCACCGCCGATCAATGGACCAACAATGAAGATCCAGACCTGCAAAAGTGCCGTACCGCCTGCAAAAAGTGCCGGCATCAGGCTTCTCGCCGGGTTCACAGAGGTACCGGTCAGAGCGATGCCAAGGATATGTACCAGGGTCAGAGTCAGGCCGATCACCAGTCCGGAGACCGCGCTGTTCTCTACCTTACTGGTCACACCAATGATCGCGATCACAAACACAAAGGTCAGAACGATCTCCACCAGCAGTGCTGCCGGTACCGAGCCGTTCGTCCAGCCCTCCTGAATCTGGTTCGCGCCAAATCCGCAGTCAAAGCCAAATACGATACCGAGAATGACACATCCGATCGCAGAACCGATCAGCTGAGAAACCACATAGCCGATAAAATCCGTAACACTCAGCTGTCCGCGGATCAGCATGGCAATCGAAACCGCCGGATTGATATGGCAACCGGAAATATTTCCGATGCTGTAAGCCATCGCGACGATCACAAGACCAAACGCGAGTGCTGTCAGCAGATAGCCGCTTCCCGCCTCACTGGAGCAGCCGACCGCGACCGCCGTCCCACAGCCAAAGGTGACGAGCACACACGTGCCGATCATTTCAGCAAGATACTTCTTCATGTTCTCCATAAAACATACCTCCTTGCGCATCATTTAGCGCATAGAACCCGGGCGCTGCACATTCGCATTCTCCGGCAGCGCTCCAACTGTACGTGCAACTGCTCCGCCTTTCACGTGGTTCACAATTACCCGTTCCCAACAAATTCAGTATAAAGAGCGGGCACATAAAAGTCAAGTCAGAAGTAATATCTATCATAACTATTCCATTGCGGAACAGTCAGCATCTGTCGTAACTATTCAGCTGTTGAAAAGTTAGCATCTGCCGTAACCATTCAGTAGCCGAACAGTTACCATCTGTCATTCATAACTTCGAATCAGCCTCCGCTTTACGTAAAAATAGCAGATCAGATGCACCGTTTCCGTAACAATCCAGGAAACCGGATAGGAAAGATACAATACTGTCAGCGTGTGATGTGAGGCAAATATCGTATAAATCCAGATGATGCGGAGCACACAGGAGCCGAGCAGAGAGACGATCATCGGCAGAACGGATTCTCCCATGCCGCGAAGTTCGCCTGACACTACCTCCATAATGCCGCAAAGACAATACGTAGTGGCAATCACCGCTAATCTCATCACGCCAAATTCAATCGCTGCCGCATCCCCGGGCAGATAGATTCCGAGGAGGACATCTCCCAGCCGGTATGCCAGCTGTCCGAGGATCAGACCGGTCGCAGCCACCATCAGGAAACAGCGCAGAAATACCTTGCCGATCCGGTCGAATTTGCGCGCACCGACATTCTGGCTGGTGAAGGTCTGTGCAGCCTGATAAAAAGAATTCATTGCAATATAAATAAATCCCTCAATATTCCCCGCGGCTGAATTCCCCGCGACAGCCACTTCGCCGAAGCTGTTCACAGAGGACTGGATCAGCACATTCGACAGGGAAAAAACCGTAGACTGCAGTCCCGCGGGCAGACCGACCCTCATGATACGCATCAGCTTAGGACGGGAAATCCGGACCTTTTTCCATTCAAGATTCATCTCCGGCTCCAGCTGTGTCAGGCAGCGCAGCACCAGCAGTGCAGAAACCGTCTGTGAAACCACCGTCGCAATCGCGACGCCCGCCACGTCCAGATGGAATACCGCGACCAGAGTAACATTCAGTACAATATTAATCAGACCCGCGATGATCAGATAATAGAGCGGCCGTCTGGTATCCCCCAGGGAGCGGAGGATTGCACTTCCGAAATTGTATACCGCCATGGACGGCATCCCCAGAAAATAAATCCGAAGATACAGCTGTGACAGGCCGATGATGCTGTCAGGCGTCGCCATCATCCGCAGCAGGATGGGGCTTAAAACGATTCCGGCAAACGCGGTCACCACGCCGCCCAGCAGGCTGATCGCGATGGACGTGTGAATCGTCTCCTTCACCTGATCCATCTCCTGTGCGCCGAAGAAATAGGCCGTCGCCACGCCCGAACCGACAGAAAGGCCGATCAGAAGGTTCACGATCAGATTGATCAGCGCTCCGTTTGAACCGACCGCCGCCAGAGAATTGCTCCCCGCAAGCCTTCCCACCACAATGATATCCGCTGCATTAAACAGCAGCTGCAGAATACCGGCCAGCATAACCGGCAGCGTAAAAATCAGGAGCTTCCCTGACAGGGGCCCCTGAGTCATATCCATCGTCCTTTGATGGAGCATATTCTTATTGTTGTTTCCCACGCGTTTTATCCTCCCGCATATCTTTCTTCACAGCTGTCCCATACTCTTTCCCGTTTTCCCTTCCGGCATATCAGCTGCTTCTTACTTTTTCGCCGCTCCTCCGGCGATAATCCGGCTACAGTTTATCACATTTTTTTCTTCTGTCAATACAAAAGATAAAAGCCCGGCCACCCATGAAAGGCAACCGGACTTTCTCTTTCGTAATTCCGTGTATCTTATCTTTAGAAGCTCAGTAACTCACAGCTTTTTCGGATCAATCAATCCTCTGTAAACATCTCACGCATTTCTCTCCGCAATCGCTGCCTGCGCCGCTGCCAGTCTCGCGATCGGTACGCGGAACGGTGAGCAGGATACATAATCGAGACCGATCTTGTGGCAATACTCTACGGAAGACGGATCGCCGCCGTGCTCGCCGCAGATGCCGAAGTGCAGATCCGGGTTCACCGGACGGCCAAGCTCGATCGCCATCTCCATCAGCTTGCCGACGCCGTTCTGGTCGAGCTTCGCAAACGGGTCGTTCTCGAAGATCTTTGCGTCATAGTAGGAGGTCAGGAACTTGCTCGCGTCGTCGCGGGAGAAGCCGTAGCACATCTGCGTCAGATCGTTCGTGCCGAAGCAGAAGAAATCCGCCTCCTTCGCGA
>JAJBVD010000030.1:186740-248165 GCA_020859985.1 Clostridiales bacterium | reverse complement strand
TCCAACCTGATTTTATTTTTTTAATTCCCCCTTGACATTTCTTAGCTGGACTTTATTATTATATGGGGACGGGATATGGTGCACTGTCTGATCATTACAGAGACATAAGTGAAGATAAGGATGTTGCGCTTGAATTTAGAAAATGGTCATTCTTTTATTTGAGAGAAGTAATAGAGCATTTCGAACAAGAAGACAGTAATTCTATACTTTTGATGTGCGCATATACAAATTACGCTAATGGCTTAGATTCCTGTGGACGAGTGATTGAGGCTCTTAGAATTTATCGAAAAGCACTTACCCTAAATCCACAATTTGGTATGGCCTTAGGTAATTATGGAAGAGCCTTGAAATTTTATGCAGATATGGTCAATGATCTAGGTCATTATAGAGATTTGCATTGTTTTGCATATCATGCATTAAAGGATGCAGTAAAATTAAAAGATCCAAATTTACATGAAGATGCAATACAGAATTTTCAGAAAAACATAGGTGAGTATGAGGAGTTATTGCCCAAGGCTGTTTTGGAAGAAGCAATAGTATATAAGGAATATGATCTTGGTGAGTTGGATGAAAGACAATACAGAATATGGTGTTTGAAGAACCACCTTTTTCTAAATCCTTTAAATGATTTATTGGTAGAAGAATCTGCCTTTGCTCATGATCCGTTGACAATTACTGTGTTGACAGAAAATGTTTTAGAAAAAAATATAGAAAATAGAAGTAGTGGAGCACCACCTAAATGGTTTGCAATGCTTAACCAGTTAAAGGAAGAATATATTTTTTCCAGATGGATGTGTTATGAGGGAATTACTAAAGAAAGACAAGTACATTACGCGGATCGAGAAGTAAAACTGTCTCTCGCAAGTTATGATTATGCAAATTATTCGATCAGATTAGAACAGCTTAAGGCAGCATTTAAAGGCTTTTTTCCATATTTGATAAAACAAGTTTTGTTATAAATTTATTTTGGAATTTGGGTTTTCCCGAGAGAAAAGCAGATGCAGCACACATTTTTAAATCTTCTGACTATCCTTCAAACAACGTAGCTTTAACAGCGTTAAGATGGAGCTATTTTGAATTTGAGGAAAAATATGGTAATGCAGATAGGGCTTCAGAGAGAGAGTTAAAGATATTACGTAATGCATTGGAACATAAATTCATTAAAATACATGAATATTCGTATGGAGGGAAACTTCAAATCGAAGAAGATTATTTTTATCATATTAGCGAAAATGATTTGAAAATACAAACTATTCGATTATTAGAGATCGCACGTGAGTGGCTTATGGAACTTGTTTATGCTATCGGTATTGAAGAGAGTAAAAATAATCGTGCAGATAATGCGGTGCAATTGAATGTGGCTGACTTTGATGATCGGTGGAAAGTTTAAATATTTATGATGTAAGAACATTACTAATCTAAAAGCCACCGGTCTTAGTTCTAAATGAGTTCCGAAAACCAGTGGCCTGCCTGACAGATATACGAGATGAATTAAAATATGTGGCTACATTTTGGCTACAAAAATTATGCGGACGAACCGGAATGCCCGAATAAATCATCATAATCCGGACAAAATGCGCACTGATAATGCGCTTTATAACCTTTCGTACGATCGTAAAAGACGAGTTCGAGTGAAAAATACGTTGTTAAATTAAAAATTAAGGAGTTGCTCGAAGAAAGAAATATAATACAAAAAAATTAGCTCAAATGACTGGAATTAGAGAATCTACAATAAGTGATGTTGTCAGGAGCACGCGCACGGTTATTAATTTTGAGCATCTGTCTAAAATTGCGGAGGCGTTAGAGATTTCTGAAATTTCACAAATCATAGATTTTGAAAAGTGACACATGAGTATATTATTAAACAAAGCTGTAAAAATCTTGCGTTTAAAATAAAAGAGAGTTATTAAACAACACAGCCTGAAAATCACGCAGAATACTCAGCAGCCGAAATATTATGTAATTGATGCGATTGATAGATGCAAAAGAGAAAGGATAAAAGGAATGAAACCGTTGGAACAAAAATTGCTAAAACTACTATCGAATAATGATGTAACTTTTTTCATTCCACCGTATCAGAGAAATTATGAGTGGACAGAAGAACAGTGTAATATATTTTTTGAAGATGTAGTAAAGACTCATGACAAGAACGTGTCTGGTAATTTAGCTGAACACTTTTTTGGGACAATTACATATTTTCAGACCGAAACTGTATTTGGGCAACCTAACAAATTGATTTTAATTGATGGGCAGCAACGTATTACTACTACGATGTTGTTTCTCACTGCATTACGTGATTTGTTGCCGGACCAAAGCCTGAAGAAATTTATTAATACTAAGTATTTGAAAAATGATAATGTAGATGGCGATTCTGAATATAAAATCAAGTTGAAACAGGTAGAAACGGATTGGAGTGCATATAAGAAAATTATTCTTGGTGAAGAATTGAGTGGAACAGAGAAAACATCCAGGGTTAGTAGCAATTATAACTTATTCAAAGTGCTATTGACTGAATACAGCAATGACGGAAATCAGATTGAACCTTTGATTAATAATGGAATTGATAAGTTTAGTGTTATTACGATTGAATTAGAGCCAGACAGAAATCCGTGGGAAAATCCACAAGAAATATTTGAATCAATGAATTCACTTGGAAAGCCACTTTCGCTGGCGGATCTTGTGCGAAATTACCTTCTTTTGGGGCTTAATGCTGATACGCAAGAGAAATATTATCGTAAATATTGGCTACATATTGAAAGAATTTTGCCTGGACAGGTATCAAATTATATAAGAGATTTTATGCAATGGCGCACTGAGGGATCTTTCAAACAGGCTACGGAAACAAATTATAAAGAGTTGTATGCTCTCTTTAAAAATCAAAATTATTATGGTAATAATGCAGAAGATATACTCAAGGATTTGTATACTCATGCGGAATTGTATAGTTGCATTATTTCGGATAGATCAACAGGAAATACGAAGGTAGATAATATACTAGCTGATATTAGGTATCTTCGTGTTACAACCGCGTATTCATTCTTATTAGCGTTACTTTCCGAATGGAAAGAAGGAAAAATCAATGGCAGTGGTACAGAAGAAATACTCGATGCGTTTCGTATATATTGTATGAGGCGACGCTTAATTGGACTGACGGCTGCAGAAAACAAAGCCTTTCCAGTGTTGGTAAAGCAAATAAGTAAACTTGAGTGCGCAGATGATAAACGTCAAGAAACTTTTAATATCTTATCGAAGCAAGAAAGTAACCTTCGGCTTCCGAATGATGTTGAAATAATTAATACATTAAATGGGGCAAATTTTTTTAATTATAAGTACTGTAAATTCTTCTTGGCTTTAGTTGAAGAAAAAATAACTAGAAGTCGTCCGGATTTATCAGATAAGAGGCTGCAAATAGAACATATTATGCCACAGACATTGAATGATATTTGGCGACAGGAGCTGGGAGATGATTGTGAATCCGTACATCAGGAATATGTACATAATATAGGAAATTTAACTTTGATTCGTCATAATCAAGAGCTTGGACAGAAGTCTTTCGTAGAAAAGAAAGACACCTATCAGAATAAAGCGGGACTTCAAATAGCAAAGACAAACATCGTTGATCAGGACCATTGGGATAAGAATACGATAATTGCCAGGTGTTTTTGGATTGTGAATTATATTGTGAAGGAGGTTTTACCTATTCCAGAATCAATGAGGAAAACTAATAATTTTTCCTTAAAGGAGAAAAGAGGCTTGTCATTTATTGAATTACAAATTGTTGGGGAATATATTCAATTCCACAAAGATCCATCTATATCCGCAAAAGTGGTTTCAGATAAGGAGGTTGAGTTTGAAGGGGAAAAATGGCGACTATCTAAAATTACTAAAGAACTTCAAAAACGCAGAGGTGAACTTTCTGCCTCAGGAGCCTATAACGGAGCACAATATTGGGATTATGATGGAATGAGGTTGTCAGATATTATGTAATTTTGTTATAGTAATATTTATAAACCATCGGTGATGGCTCTCCAGTGAGTTAATATATTTAGAAAGGATTTGCACTTATGGAGTTGGAAATTGGAATTGAGGATTTGCTGCGAAAATCCAGAGTAGAGTCCTCACGCATTGAATTTAAGGCTGGTTGGAATCCGGATGATATTTATCACAGTATTTGTGCCTACGCCAATGATTACAATAACGAAGGCGGCGGATATATTCTGGTGGGTGTTGAGGAGAAAAATGGAGTAGCAGTGCGACCGGTAAAGGGACTTCCAGAATATATGCTGGATGACATCCAAAAAGAAATGGTTGGATATAATAATGTCATCTCACCGGCATATTTTCCGCGACTCGTTCCTTTGGAAGTGGATGGCAGATGGATACTGGTAATTGTTGTCCGAACCGGGCAGCAGAGACCATATAAGGTACCGGATTATGTCACTGGTAAAAAGGACAAAAAGTATTATTATTACATTCGTTATGGCACGAGTTCCGTTAGAGCAAATTCGGAGCAGGAACGGGAACTGATTGCCATGACAGATCAGACGCCGTTTGACTGTAAAGCAAATCATAAGGCGACATTTGCTGATATTTCGCCGGTTCTTTTGGAGGACCATTTGCGGAAGACCGGAAGCAAATTGGCAAAGCAGGTAAGAGAACGAGGAGTAGAGGCGATCTTAGAAGAAATGCAACTGCTTGAGGGGCCGCCAGAGCTCCGCTATATCCAGAATGTAGCGCTGATGATGTTTTGTGAACATCCTGAGAAATTTTTCCGCTATACCTATGTGCAGATGACTGTATTTCCGGAAGGAAGCATTAAAAATCCGAGCCTGAGTGAGGATTATCCGAACATCACCGGTTCTGTTCCGCAGATGATACAGGCGACGATGGAACGCTTTCGCAATCTTTTTATCCGAGAAAAGGTCATCAAGGTGCCGAATCAGATGGAGTCGCTTCGGATTATGAATTATCCGTATCAGGCTATCGAGGAGGCTGTTGTAAATGCATTTTATCACCGAGATTATATGTCCAATGAACCAGTGACGATTGAAATTGAGCCAGATTGTATCAATATTATGAGTTTTCCGGGAATAGACCGGTCGATTTCAAGTGCTACGATTGCGGAGGGACGTAGATTTGTATCACGGTATTATCGAAATCGGCGTCTGGGAGAGTTTTTAAAAGAACTGGATTTGTCAGAAGGCCATTCATCGGGGATTCCTACCATACAGGATGAACTTGAGAAAAATGGTTCTCCAAGAGCGGAATTCTTTACAGATGATGACAGGCGGGCAATGCGGATTCGTATACCGATTCATCCGGCGTTTTTAGAAGAAGAAAATGATAACTGTGTTCAAAATGAAAATAGTTTGAAAGAAGTTTTGAAAGAAGTTTTGAAAAAAACGGATTTTAATAAAGTGGTTTCTATTATTGAAATAATTGATAGAGATGGTGAAATTACGCCGATGAAAGCAAAAGAAGTCTGCGGAAAATCAGAAACTACAACGTGGAGATATTTGCAGTTATTAGTGTCTACAGGATTTATTGTTAAAACAGGAAATACAAATAACTTAGTCTATAAGAAGAAGTAGATGGTGGAGCTTAATTGGCAAACCAGTGGCGGTGACTCTAAATGAGTTCCCAAAACGGTGACTTGCCAGACAGACATTCGAGATGAACTAAAAATGAGTGGCTGTATTTTGTCTGCAAAATCTATGCGGATGAATTGGACTGGGAGTTGTTTTTAAAACAGAAGGAATGGCTGTATTCCCAACTGTGTTATCTGGAAAATGGTATGGAGCCGAAGCTTCTGCTATGCCGGAGGGAATCCCGAATATGATGGACGGAATTCAGAGTGCGTGGGAAACGAAAAAGCCGGAAAGAATGGATAATAACAGGGCAACAAAAGATGAGTGCTGGTATGAAGAAGCCTGGACTGACGAGGATCTTGAGATTACATTGGAAAATGCCGGAGTGGCTGTTACGGGTGAAAATGTGCAAATCTTGAAGTGCGAATGTCTGCACATTTTTGACGATAAATCTGAGAGAAATGAAATGCTGGCAGACAAAGCCAGAAGTATTTTTGTTGCATGATTATGCAAGGAGAAGTTTAACATGATTGTACAGGAATTATTTCAGCAGGCGGATTCTGACCGGGTAGAAGAAGCGTATTTTTTAATGCATACGATTTTCTATCCTTATGAGAAGTTTTCTTTGGATAAAAAAATTGATGCGACGATTCGGATAAAGGAATACATTCGGGAGTATATTAGCCGCTTTTCTGTCTGTGATATTAATATTAAAGAACCACAGACAATTTTTATAATCGAACTTCCCTGTGAGAGCTATGAAGATAAGGAAAATACAGAGCTGACTCTGTTTTTAGTAGATGATAGTGAAGCCAGACGAAAAGTACAGGGAGATTTTTCTGTTTGGTCTGGTGACGAGGAACATCGTATTAATCATTATGGGATCAGCATGAGCAGGATGGAAGATATTGTGGGATGCCATATAGCAGAGGAAAGTGTTGAGAATCTGGGCGTTACAGCCTGCTGTGCAAGAATTTTGTATGAATTTTTCGAGTTTGGATATTCAGACGAATCCAGAGAAAAGAATATACAGGACTTGTATGAACGCCTGGAGGAAGGGAAAAAGGATATTGAAGAGGGGAGAACTTTTTCTCATGAAGAGGTTTTTGGTCATCTCTGGCAGGAAATGCTGGAGGCGTGTACGGATGAAGATGAGAGAACTCATATGATTTTGAAAAAAGAATATGAGGATAAAGTGGAGGATATAGAACAAAGATACGTACATAAGGTTTTAGAGGAAAATCATAAGAAGGTAATTGACTTTATTAAGAAAGAATTTTTTTCGCGGTCATCCGGGTAACGTGGATACTCATCGACATATTTTGCGAGATTCGTTCCTATGGAGGCGGATGGCAGATGGATATTGGTAATTGTCGCTCGAACCGGGCAGCGGAGACTATATAAAGCACCGGAATATGTTACTGGAAAAGAGATTAAAGTTAAGAATGGCGATGGACACGCTGAGTTCGAATAAATATTTATTAGGCATTTATTGCGAAAAGGGGTGAATATGTGTCTGAAAAAAGATTAAACAATACGATATTTTTGATGTTTCTTGTAACCCGTAATTATTGTAAAGCACACAATATTTCTGCGAGAGAGTTTTTTGAAACTTGATAAAAAATATGCCATATTGAACTATGTTTCGGAATGCCCTGATATATTTGATAGTATGACGGAGAGTGAGATGGTAGAGGAGGTTGATCAATATGTTTCGTAATATAAAGACAACGCTTTATCATGGCACGATTTCCGAAATAGTGACAGTAGACGTAAATGCCGGAAGAAGCAGGAAGGATTTTGGGAAAGGCTTTTATATGGCTGTCACGAAAAAACAGGCAATCGGTATGATGCATAAAAAATATCGGGAAGGTCGCGGTGGGACTCTCGGTTGTGGCGATAACAAAATATTTGATGGAATATTTTTCTATCTCACATGAAGATGCCTATAAAAAACTTGTGAATACAGATTTTTTTGAACGGCTGAATGACTATGAGACAGGTTTGTGTTTGGAACCGGATCAGTATTTATGCAAAGCTTGTATTCTTGAATTAGAACAAGGCAAAACAGCAATGTATGAATTTATCAATGCGGAGTAAGTTGACCTATTCCGAGAAAGAGACGGTAATATGAAAATAGATCAACTGAAAAAAGTAATGGAACAAATAGACTGGGGGCTGTTTTTGAAGCAAAAGGAATGGTTGTATTCTCAACAATGCTATCTGGAAAGATGGTATGGTACCAGGGCAGCTGTTTTTCCGGAAGGAATTCTGAATCTAATGGATGGCTTGCAGGATGCATGGGAAGGAAGCCTGGAAAGCTTCCAACTCTCTGAAAAACAGGACGATGTGGGAAACTCATACTGGTATAAAGAAGCATGGAATGACGAGGATCTTAGGGCTGCATTGGAAAATGCAGGGGCAGAAGTTACAGAAGAAAATGTAAAGAAGCTAAAACAAGAATGCCTGCACATTTTCGATGATAAATCAGAACGAAATGAAATGCTGGCTAACAGGGCAAGAAGCATTTTTGATATGTGAGAGGAACAGTTCTCTCAGGACGGATTCTCTGATAGTTGCAAGCAAAGACTTCTTTCCTCAGAGAAAAATGTAAAATCTCATCCGTTGTTATGGATTGCCATAGCATCTGATGGGATTTTTTGCGTGTGGGAGAATGAAAGTCAATTTTTTGAGCATAATCGAAAGTAAGGTGCAATGCACTGAAGTTTCGATTTTGCGGTTGCACTTAAGGTAGTTTTATGCTATGCTACCAATCGAAAGTAAGGTGCAGTGCACCGAAGTTTCGATTGATGGCACCTAAGGAATCAGATGCAAGTTTGTGTATGAAAGTAACGATACGAGTAGGAGGTTCCAATGGAAAAATATATCAAACGTGACCGCTACCTTACCCAGTTAATTAATAGAAAAGAAAACGGGCTTGTAAAGGTGATTACCGGCATAAGGCGATGCGGCAAGAGCTTTCTGTTGTTCAATTTGTATTATGACTACCTGATGAGCGAGGGCGTTCCGGAGGATCATATTATCACCATCGCATTGGATGACGATATGAACGTAGATTATCGAAATCCAACAGAACTTTCAAAGTATGTTCGTTCAAGAATCTTAAACAGCAAAGAAATGTACTATGTTTTTATTGACGAGGTGCAATATGCTATTTCTAGAGAAGAGATCAAAAACCCGGAAAACATTCGGCTATATGATGTCCTGAATGGCCTTCTGCGTTTGCGTAATGTGGATATTTATGTGACAGGAAGCAATTCAAAAATGCTTTCTAAAGATGTAATGACTGCTTTCCGGGGACGTGGAGATTCTGTAGAAGTGCATCCATTATCTTTCAGGGAATACTATGACTTTGTGGGTGGTGATAAAGCCGAAGTTTACGAAGAATATGCATTATTTGGCGGAATGCCGCTGGTCGCGTTTAAGAAGACGGATGATGAGAAATACAGTTATCTGACGAACCTGTTTGAAGAGGTGTATTTTAGAGATATTGTAGAACGTTATCATATTGAACTGCCGGATATTTTAAGTGAACTGACAGATGCTCTGTGTTCAGCGATTGGTTCCCTTACGAATGTGACGAAGATCGCCAACACTTTACAGAGCGTAAAGGGAATCAAGGTGGACAATCAGACAATTGCAAATTACCTGGACTATTTGTCAGAATCGTTCCTCTTCCGCTGTGCCAGGAGATATGATGTGAAGGGGAAAAAATATTTCTCTTATCCTTATAAGTATTATTGCAGCGACATTGGACTTCGGAATGTTCGACTGAATCTGCGGCAGCAGGAAGAAACGCATATCATGGAAAATATTATCTACAATGAGCTGATTGTGAGAGGTTATCTTGTTGATGTTGGAGTAGTAGAATCACACGAAAAGGATGAAAACGATAAGCGACGGAAAGTAAGCTGTGAAATTGATTTTGTTGTCAATAAGGGATCAAAGAAATATTATATTCAGTCAGCGCTTAATATGGATGATCCACAGAAGTCAAGGACAGAGCTGCGGCCATTGATCAGCACGAATGATTTTTTTAAGAAAATTGTAGTTACGAAGACTTATATGAAGCCGTGGACAGATGAATTGGGGATTCTGCATATGGGATTGTATGAGTTTCTGCTTAATGATAATGCATTAGAATTATAGATAAAATGAATCGTCGTTAAAAAGCGACGATAAAAAGAATTAGAGCAGGGAAAAGCAGCGATGTATGAATTCATCAATGCAGAATAAAGTGACCTGGTCCGAGAAAGAGACGGTAATATGGAAAACAGATCAAAGCAGCCTGGCAAGTTTTACAGCTCCAGACTGCTCGATTTATAACAGCCAGGCATTTATCTAGGTGTTTATCTAGACTCATTAGAAGCTATTGTGATTTTTTTTATATTCCCGATGCAGGATGAAAACTGTTATTATAATAAATCCGATAACGGTCGTAAGCGCACAGTCAAAGCCATAATCTCCGCCGGTCAGCAACTGATTTTTGCTATTTAAGACGAATACGACCGGCCAGTCGTTTGTGCTTGTGATATCCACTGGAACTAGTGTCCCGATGCCATTATATAACGCGTGAACAGTAATACTTGCCCAAATGGAACCGGTCGACAAATAAATACAGCTGAACATGATACCTACAAGAGCTCCGCTGATAATAAGCTGTAAGGCGCTGATAAGGCTTAAGGCTCCATTCATGAGATGCACTGCTCCAAAAATAAGAGAAGATACGATAACTCCTGCGTATCTGTTATAATTTTTTGAAATAATACCCTGAATAAGTCCTCTGAAAACCAGTTCCTCAATGATTGGAGCAACTAAAAATGTCCCGAGAAAACTTGCCGCATTTTGCGCGAACAGGTAATTGTCCATTTCGGGGAAAATAAAGTGTCCTCCAATAATCATAGCGCCTGCATAGAATAAAATTAATTCACTTATACCGTATAGCAGATAGCTCCTGTGTATTTTCACTTCATTCAACCCATAAATTTCAATATCCTTGAAAAAACGATTCCTGATATATTTAAATCCCAGGAAAAACAGTAGAAAATATACGATTGAGGCAACAAGGTAGTGCAGCGGAAGAGCAATCTTAGTTATCTCCCATGAGTCCATCCAAATGCCGCCTGGTAATTGACATAGTATCACAAATAATAGAATTGCCAAAATCTGCAGCGCTATTTTTAGAATTCGTTTCATGCCTGTTCCTCGTCTTTCTTATATTCCAAAATATCTCCTGGCTGGCAGTCTAACGCTTCACAAATAGCTTCTAATGTTGAGAATCGTATTGCGCTTATTTTACCTGTTTTTATCTTGGATAAATTCACATTCGATACGCCAACGATAGATGATAATTCTTTTAGTGACATTTTTCTGTCTGCCATAACGCGATCCAGCCGTAATATTATTTTTCCCATGTGTAAATCATCTCCTTATAATGTCTCATCTGACTCTTGCTGTAACAGCATTCCATAATGAAATACATATGAGAGAAACAGGCACAGCGCGGCAATAATAAGTCCAGAGATTTTTCCATTGCCAACTCCAAGAATTGCAATCCAAAGAGCCGCTTTGCGAAAACCTTTAACAGTGCTGTTCTCAAATGGTCTGCCGTTTGCTATTGATTGAAATACACTTCTCAACGCATGGACCAATGCGTTAACCATGATACATGTTATGACCAGCATTGCAATCAGTAATAAACTCACTGCGATTTGCAAAGGATGTGAGAGTTCTTGAAAATTAATAGTATAGCCAAAGCAGGTCAGGTCTACAGTTAGCCCCATAGTATTAAAAATGCCGAACATATTTACTAAAATCAGTACTCCTGCGAGGAGGCAAAACACGTACACAATCTTACATATGATTAGAATTGCTTTGTCCAGCGCATGCCCCCATTTCTTCATTTTTTCCAGTTCATTATCTGCGTTCATGAGATATAGCTCCTTTTCATTAAAAAATTAATGTTTATCGTTAATTTTTGCTGTAGTATATACTCGATAACAATGTTTGTCAATACTTTTTTAATGTTTATCATTAATTTTTCGGCTCGTAGCTGTATTTAAAAAAAATTCGGGAATTTTATGGGGACTAAATGAAAGTACATTGCGTAAAGCAGTCGCATATCCTGACGCTATAGTGAACGACAAAATTCTTTTGTCATTCACTATAATGGATGCACACGGACGCATGAGGAATGGCTGCTTCGCAGCCTTGCGGTCTCCGCTTCCGCGTCGGTCGTTGCTAAACGTGTGCCACTGGCACACAGCAACGGCGCAAAGTAAAACGCCTTACGTCGTTTACTATAATAAAGCAGACGGATTTATGTTCTGATAAGTGTAACTGAGCAGATGATAATGGAACAAGAGTCATCCGGAAAACAATGATAGACCTTGCAAATAAGGAACGACGGAAGATATTGTATACAAAAATAAATAGATGGTATATCTTGAAACGAGTATATCAATAATATATAATATATACTAAATGCCATGTAAAAAAGGAGGAGCCGACAGATGAACGATAATCTCTTTGTAATAGGACTGAATATGGAAGACAGACCAGCTGAAGAAATTGCATGCGATGCTGCACAGAAGATACTGGCGATTATGAACGATTTAAATCGGGAGCAGCAGGAAAATTGCACAGGAAAGGATGGGCGTTGACGTATGGGAAAAAAGGATGAGCTGCAGTTTCTGGTTGATTACGAAAATGTGCGAGAGGCGGGTCTGGATGGTGTAGAGCATCTTTACGATACGGATGCGATTACAATTTTTTACAGTGCTGTCTGCGAGAAGATATCCAAAAGATTCATGGGTTTCATTCTGCAGTCTGGCTGCAGCTTTCAGGTAGTCCGGTTAAAGCGGACGGGAAAGAACGCGCTGGATTTTTATATTGTCTCCATGATCGGCGCGTTGTTTGGAGCAGGCTTTGCCGGAAAAGTGGTTGTAGTTAGCAAAGATAAAGGCTATGCTGCGATGAAAGATTACTGGATGAGCTGCGGGATTCCGAGCGAACGTATTTTGCTGAAAGCGAGTGTAAAAGACGGCATTCTTTCGTCAAATGAAAACAGCATCCGGCGAAAACTGATTTCCACGGGGGCGTCGCAGCTTGACATCGGGAAAGAATATGCGAAGTATCAGGAGAAAGAACGCCTGAAAAAGAAGATCGAGACTCTTTTTGCGGATACGGAATACGAAAATGAGGTTGCGAAGATTTTTGAACTGACAGAAGCGGAGAAAAAACCGAAGGATCTGTATCTTGGCTCGCTGAAGCGATTTGGGAGAACAGATGGGACGAAGATTTATCGATTTCTGAAGCAGGCGAAGGCAGCGTGAAAGATAAGAGAAGGCGATAAATGTATTGCAGGCGACTGGAAAAGAAAGGAGACTATTCTGACCGCTAAATGTGGGCTTTGCTTGCATCTGGAAGGAATTGCAGCTATAATCAGAGGAAATGAGAGACGAACAGTGGAAAGAAGTATTAATTGAAAACGTTTGTGGGGTTAGGACATGATAAAACCAAGAGAAGTGAAATTTCAGTCAAAGAAAAAAGAAAATGAAAATATGGCATTTCGTACATTCTTAAAAATTCATGCGGATGAGGAAAAACTGGATGAGCAGTTTCTGAGATTACATAATGAATTGTTTCAAAATTATGATTGCAGCAGATGCCGTAATTGCTGCAAACTATATGCTGGAAGCATACCGAAAGAGGATCTGGAGCAGGATGCGGATAAGTTGGGAATGAGCGTGGACGATTTTAAAGAGCAGTATTTAAAAGCTGAGCTTGACGTAGAGGGAAACTATGCTACGCTCCACATGCCATGTGATTTTATGGACGAGTCGGGAGAATGCATTTTGGGGGACTGTAAGCCCGACAGCTGCAAAAAATACCCCTATACAAATCAACCGGAAAGATTACAAAGCCTGTTCAGCGTTCTGGATGTCGTAGGCGTCTGTCCTGCCGCATTTGAAATTTGGGAAAGGCTAAAAGAAGAATACGGCTTCCGTTATCGGAGGTAAGGTTCTATGAAACGCGGATGAAAAAGGCAGATATAAAAGTCCAGAATATAAATCCGTTATAAAAAGACGGAAATAAAGGCAGAAATAAAAGCAGAAATAAAAGCAGAAATAAAAGGCGGTCACGCCAGAAAAGAGACTGATCAATATGGCATCATCCAACTATGATATTACAAGAGACAATGCGGAGCGGCGGTTCCTGAACTATGACCAGAAGAATATGATTGATAAATTTCATCTGGAACATGACGGGCAGTACCTGTACATAGAATTTGTAGGGCGGGATTACCGCATCGAACGCAGCTCCGGCCGAACCGAATGGACAATGGATGGATTCACGCATGTGGAGCATGCGGGCTTTAACGAAGTGCTGGCCATCTGTGATGTGCTCTGCGACTCGAAGGAAGACTGTCGTCTGTCCGGGCAGTTTGTGAAAGTTAATGATCTGAAAGGCACGGTTCGGTCTTCCGGTTTGGGCAATGACCTCTATGGAAAATATGCGGATTATTTCGATGGAAGGCTCCCGGAACTTAGAAAGGCCTGCGAGACTCTGGGCGGGGAAAAGCAGAAGATTGGAGATGTGTCATATATGCTGCATCCGTTTCCGTTTCTTCCGCTGATGCTGCAGTTCTGGGAGTCAGACGATGAATTTCCGGCGAGCCTGAAATTCATGTGGGATGAAAATACGCTGGATTTCCTGCGCTATGAGACGACCTATTATGTGCTGGGGCATGTGCTGGAGAGGCTGAAAGAACTGATGGAAGCGGATGCCGGGTGAACGGCAAAAGAATGGCTCACCGGGACCGGAATATGAGTCAGACGAAGACAGAACTTGTTTGATTACTACGATTCGATGCAGAGAGGGATTCGCGAATGAATGTTCAGCGCATCCGGATTGATAAACTCAATATCAGAGGGATTCGCCAATGGGCGAATCATTTGAATGTCTGGCGACGGATGAACCGCATATAGATATAGCAGATAAAGGCATGGCAAATGAAACAGATGTGCGGTAAGAGATGATCTGCTTAGATATTTGGAGAGCAGTCTGCAGACAGAGGAGTGAGAAAGAAATGAAAATCGTAAAAGTAGTGGCCGCCGTGATCCGGCACGAGAACAAAATCTTTGCCACCCAGCGCGGCTATGGCGAATTCAAGGATGGCTGGGAATTTCCGGGCGGAAAGGTGGAACCGGGTGAGACGGAGCAGGAAGCGCTTGTGCGTGAAATCCGCGAGGAACTGGATACAGTGATAGAAGTGGGAGAGCAGATCACACGGGTTGAGTATGACTATCCGTCGTTTCATCTGTCGATGAACTGCTTCTGGGCCGAGGTTGTCTCGGGCGATCTGGTGCTGAAGGAACATGAGGCTGCCAGATGGCTTTCAAAGGAAGATCTATACAGTGTGGAATGGCTGCCGGCAGACCTCGAACTGATTGGAATGATAGAGAAAAAACTGTAGAAAAGGAGACACAAAACGATGAAATACATGATTATCGGCGCCGGCGGGACAGGCGGCATCCTGGGATATAAGCTTACGGAAGGTGGAAAGGATGTGACGCTTATTGCCCGGGGAGAGCATCTGAAAGCCATGAAAGCACAGGGGCTTACCGTTCATCAGGTGTGGAATGGACAGACGGTGGTTCTGCCTGTGAAAGCGGTCTCAGAGGAAGAATATGAGGAACGGCCGGATGTGATTCTGGTCTGCGTGAAGGGATATTCACTGGATGGTGTTTATCCGCTGATTCGAAGAGTGGCCGGACCGGAGACGGTCGTGATCCCGATTTTGAATATCTATGGAACCGGCGGGAAAATGCAGGAAGAGCTTCCCGGCATTCTGGTGACAGACGGATGTATTTATGTCTCTGCGAATGTGGAGGCTCCCGGTGTTCTGAGGCAGCATGGAGCGATCTGCCGTGTTGTATTCGGAGTGCGCGGTGTGGAAATGCCCCCTCGCGAGAGCCCGGCGGCAAGTTGCGCTGCCAATGGTAAAAATGCTTCGCATTTGAGCAGTGCTCAGGAAGAGTACAGACCGGTTCTGAAGGAGATCGCTCGGGACTTTGAAGAAAGCGGTATCCGCGGCATTCTTTCGGATAATATTCGGAGGGATGCGCTGCAGAAGTTTTCCTATGTGTCGCCCATCGGCGCGGTTGGCCTTTATTACAATTGTGCGGCGGGAGCTGTGCAGGCGGAAGGGGAGCCGCGGGAGATGTTCAAGGCGATGATTCTGGAGATTGTCGCGCTCGCGGAGGCCATGGAGATTGATTTTGGACAGGATATGGTAGATACTAATTTAAAGATTCTGGCGGATCTGGCTCCGGAAGCGACGACTTCCATGCAGCGCGATATCATGGCAGGAAAGCAGTCGGAGATTGACGGACTGATTTATCAGGTTGTCCGGATGGGAAAGGAATACGGGGTACCTGTGCCGGAGTATGAGAAAGTTGCTGCGAAGCTGACGAAGGAAACGAAATTAAAAGGAAATAAATGAGAAATATGGGATTCAATCTGTAAAAGGATTGTCAGAATCCATTCAACAAATGCGCCGGTCATAGCTTGCGTATGAGATTGATCGATGAAATGAGTAAAATATAAGTAGTAAAATATAAGGGGTCCATATGCGGGTTCGGATGAATCGGTCGGATGAATCGGCCAGATGAATCCAGTCGGTTGAATCCGGAAAAGATACCGCTTGACACAATTATAAAAACAGTATAAAATTAAAACGTTGTTTGGACAAATCTATCCCTGCCATAGTCATACTGCCGAAAAATGATGAGAACTGGCGGAGATGATGAGATAACTCGAACAATGAAAAATGAATAAGGAGGTGCTCCTGTGCCTACAGTGATTACAATTGCTGTTGTAATTGTGCTGGTCGTGGCAGCAGCCGTGATATCCTCCCTTGTCTCCGTCAGCCGTTATCAGAAAGCGACGGAAGAAAAACTCGGCAGTGCTGAGGAAAAAGCAAGGCAGATTATCGACGACGCGCTGAAGGTTGCAGAGACGAAGAAACGCGAGGCACTTCTGGAAGCGAAGGAAGAATCTTTGAAGACGAAGAATGAGTTGGAAAAAGAGACGAGAGAGCGCAGATCAGAATTGCAGCGTTATGAGAAACGTGTCCTGTCAAAGGAAGAGTCCGTAGACAGGAAAGCGGAGTCTCTGGAGCGCAGGGAGACCGGCATTACAGCCAGGGAAGAAGAGTTAAAGAAAAAGACCGTTGAAGTCAACAAGCTTCAGGAACAGCGTCTTGCCGAACTCGAAAGAATCTCAGGACTTACCTCTGAACAAGCAAAAGAATATCTTTTAAAAACTGTTGAAGATGAAGTAAAGATTGACACAGCCAAGCTCTACAGGGAACTGGAGAGTCAGGCAAAAGAAGAAGCAGGCAAAAAGGCAAAAGAATATGTGGTCACGGCGATTCAGAAATGTGCCGCGGATCATGTCGCAGAGACGACCATCTCTGTGGTTCAGCTGCCTGGCGACGAAATGAAGGGAAGGATCATCGGTCGTGAGGGGAGGAACATCCGTACACTGGAGACATTGACGGGTGTGGATCTCATCATCGACGATACACCGGAAGCAGTCATTTTGTCGGGATTTGACCCGATCAGAAGAGAAGTGGCGAGGATCGCCCTTGAAAAGCTGATTGTGGATGGCCGTATCCACCCGGCCAGAATTGAAGAGATGGTGGAGAAAGCGCAGCGAGAGGTTGAGACGATCATCCGCGAGGAAGGTGAAGCCGCGGCACTTGAGGTTGGCGTGCACGGCATCCATCCGGAGCTGATACGTCTTCTGGGCAGAATGAAATACAGAACCAGCTATGGTCAGAACGCACTGAAGCATTCGATCGAGGTGGCGCAGCTTTCCGGGCTGCTTGCCGGTGAGGTCGGAGTCGATGTGAGGATGGCTAAGCGCGCGGGATTGTTGCATGACATCGGCAAATCCATTGACCATGAAATGGAAGGCTCACATGTACAGATTGGTGCGGACCTGTGCAGGAAGTATAAGGAATCACAGGTTGTTATCAATGCAGTTGAGTCCCATCATGGGGATGTAGAACCTGAGTCGCTTATCGCATGCATCGTTCAGGCTGCAGACACGATTTCGGCAGCCCGTCCGGGAGCACGGCGTGAGACTCTGGAAACATATACAAACAGATTAAAACAGTTAGAAGATATTACGAACACTTTCAAGGGTGTGGAGAAATCATTTGCTATTCAGGCAGGTAGGGAAATCAGAGTTATGGTAGTACCGGATCAGGTCAGCGATGCAGAGATGCCGCTTCTGGCGAGAAATATCTCCAAGCAGATTGAGGCGGAGCTGGAGTATCCGGGACAGATCAAAGTCAGCGTCATACGGGAAAGCAGGGCGGTTGACTACGCGAAGTAACGGCAGGGCTTTATGCACAAGGCTTCAGAACGCCGCAGGGAAGGTTTTCCCTGCGGCGTTTGTTCGATGTGAGGAACAAAAGATGAGTCACGAAGAATTATGGGAACTTTTAGTCAGGCATCAGGGCGAACCTTTTTTTACGGTTAAGGGACTGCCGTTTCAGTATACGATACGGGGCGGTGAGCTTTTTGTTGACCGGCGCGGGAAATCCATTACGAAGGCGACGGTTTCGAAGGCTTATGACCGGATACAGGAATCGCCGGAAGAGATCACCGGACCGAAGAAGCTGAACGCGTTTGGTGCACCCTATATCTGGGCGATTTTTCGCAAGCTGGGAATTGTTGCCGGTGCGTGACTGCTCAGAACAGTTACCGTATGAGAACATATTCTTTACGGCGACGTATCCGCGCATGTGTCGGGGAACGGAAGCAACGCTTTAGACAGGGAAAAGCTGGCGACGGCAAAAGGGGAATATCTGCTGACTGGGACTGTCAGTACGGATTGTTTTCCCGGAAACGGAGAATATATGATAGTAGTAAAGCCACAGGTAGAAATCATTGACATGGAAGATTATCAGACGATCCTGAAAAAGATCGAGCGCATTGGGAGAGTCTGCTATAAGAGCGAGGAACGGATCGGCGAGGGTACCGCGGAAAAATTTGTCGCCGGAATTATCAGAAGCGGCCACGAGTCAGTCATTGAGCATGAGTGTGTGACGGTGAAGGTGACCTGTGACCGTGGCGTAACGCATGAGATTGTGCGGCATCGGATCGCGAGTTACTCGCAGGAGAGCACGCGGTATTGTAATTATTCAAAGGACAAGTTCCAGAACCAGATTTCTGTTATTGATCTGGCGACCGGATTTGCTTATGATCTGGATAATCCGGAGGATCGTAAGAAATACGAGATCTGGACGGCAGCAATGGCGAGTGCGGAAAAGTACTATTTTGAGATGCTGAATGCCGGCGCCACGCCGCAGGAAGCAAGATCGATTTTGCCGAATTCTCTGAAAACAGAGCTTGTGATGACAATGAATCTGCGGGAGTGGAGACATTTTATAAAGCTGCGTTCCGCAGGAGGCGCGCATCCGCAGATTCGAGAGATCGCGGGACAGCTGCTGGAGATTTTTCAGAGGGAATTGCCATTATTTTTCAGTGATCTGTAAGGTGTCATAGCTTTACATGAAAATACCTGAATGCCGTGTGAAGAACATGCGTGATATATGATATAGATATAAAAGAACAAATGTGGTAATTTCCCTCGCAACTGTGAAGGGATTGAACAGTTACCAGAGAGGATTATATGGAGGGTATTTATGATATCCATTGCCATATTCTGCCCGGCGTGGACGATGGATCTCATTCTATAGAAGAGACATGCGAGCTGCTGCGGCGGGAATATGAAGATGGCGTAAGGACCATTATTGTGACGCCTCATTATCGATTGGAAATGTTTGAACCGGGAATGGCGCGTATTTACAGGGCGTTTTGGGCGACCTGTGACGCGGCTGCTGACATTGCGCCGGACCTGAAGCTGTATATGGGATGTGAGTTCCATGCTAATATGGAGATGGTCGAGACACTGAAAGCCGGCGGCCGGCCGACGATGGCAGGGAGCCGGTATGTTCTGACTGAATTTCGGGAGAGTACGCCGTATTCTTATATCAAGGAACGTGTAGCAGCCCTGCGTTCCGGAGGCTACCGTCCTTTGATCGCTCATGCAGAGCGGTATGAGTGCATGCGGAAGGAGCCGGAGCGCGCGGGGGAATTGTCTGATTTGGGAGCGCGCATCCAGGTCAATGCCGGAAGCCTGCTGGGGGATATGGGTCACTCAGTGCGCCGCTATTGTCAGGGACTTTTGGAGGAAGACCTCATTTGGTGTGTTGGCTCAGATGCACATAATCTGAAGGATCGGACACCGAATCTTGGGAAATGCGCCGCATGGCTGGAAAAAAAGTTCGGAACAGAGGTGACGCGAAAGGTTCTGATCGAGCATCCGGCGGAAATTGTGCGGGATGGTGTGAAAATGTAGGCTGTTCTGGACTAAAAATACAAAATTATGGATTGATAGAACCGAAATTCTGTAGTATACTATCCACGAGTTATCAGGAACGTTTCGTTTCCGATGGGGCGGAGCGGGACAAACATTTTACAAAGAGAGGTAGAATGACATGGCATTAGTTACAAGTAAAGAGATGTTCCAGAAGGCTTATGAAGGCGGCTATGCAATCGGCGCTTTCAACGTGAACAACATGGAGATCGTACAGGCAATCACGGAAGCGGCTGCTGAGCTGCACTCTCCGGTGATTCTGCAGGCTTCCGCAGGTGCGAGAAAGTACGCGAATCCGACTTATCTGAAGAAGCTGGTTGAGGCTGCTGTTATCGAGTGCCCGGATATTCCGATCGTTATGCATCTGGATCACGGCCCGGATTTTGAGACCTGTAAGTCCTGCGTGGACGGTGGTTTCACATCCGTTATGATCGATGCATCCAAGTATTCCTTTGATGAGAATATCGAGATTACGAAGAAGGTTGTAGAGTATGCGCATGATCATGGCGTAGTAGTAGAGGCAGAGCTTGGTAAGCTGGCCGGCATTGAGGATGACGTCAATGTTTCTGCTGAGGATTCCTCCTATACACAGCCGGAAGAGGTTGAGGAGTTTGTAGATCGGACAGGTGTAGATTCTCTGGCCATCGCGATCGGCACCAGCCACGGCGCATTCAAGTTCACTCCGGAACAGTGCACACGCAACGAGGAAGGCATTCTTCTTCCGCCGCCTCTTCGTTTTGACATCCTTGAGGAAGTAACGAAGAGACTGCCGGGCTTCCCGATCGTTCTGCATGGTGCTTCTTCCGTACCGCAGGAGTATGTGAAGATCATCAACGCGAATGGCGGAGCTCTTAAGGACGCGATCGGCGTTCCGGAAGATCAGCTGCGTCAGGCGGCTAGATCCGCTGTCTGCAAGATCAACATCGACTCGGACCTTCGTCTTGGTCTGACCGCTGGCTGCCGTCAGGTGTTCAATGAGCATCCGGAGTACTTTGATCCGAGACAGTATCTGACCGTTGGCCGTGCGAATGTGAAGGCAGTTGTAGCTCACAAGATCAAGACCGTTCTCGGCAGTGAGGGCAAGGCCTGATCATATTTACGGTAAAGTTACAAACGACAGTTGGATCAAGTACTTTTCGTGGACAGGAATGAGTTTTTGGGCGCGAGAAGATGTAGGGTACGGTTATCCGTAACCATTTTGTACAATGATCGGTGTGGTCTGTAGCCGGGATTCGTAAAAAATATGGAAATTTTTGTTTTAACCGAAATTTCTGCTTGCATTTTACAGAAGAATAGAGTATTTTAAAACAAGGTGACGAGGGCGTTCCAGAATGAAGATGATGGAATGCCCTTTTCGTATAATCAGAATGCTTTGGTGTCTGCGGGGCATACCTTTTATACGAAGTGAATTGGCACAGTAACCATTTCAGGCAAAGAGGAGGATATTATGAGCGAATATTTTAACGTGGCTGACATTTTCGGCGAAGACGTCTTCAACGAAAAGGTGATGCAAGAGCGTCTCCCGAAAAAGGTCTACAAAGCGCTGCAGAAGACGATTGAGGAAGGCAAAGAGCTGGATCTGGCAACAGCTGATGTCATTGCGGCGGCGATGAAGGACTGGGCGATCGAAAAGGGTGCGACGCATTATACGCACTGGTTCCAGCCGTTGACCGGTGTGACGGCAGAGAAGCATGATTCCTTTATCACGGCTCCGAATCCGGACGGCACAGTTCTGATGGAGTTTTCCGGCAAAGAGCTGATCAAGGGCGAGCCGGACGCGTCCTCTTTCCCGTCAGGCGGTTTGAGAGCGACATTTGAGGCGAGAGGTTATACAGCGTGGGACTGCACGTCTCCGGCGTTTGTGCGTCATGATGCGGCGGGCGCGATTCTCTGTATCCCAACGGCATTCTGCTCCTACACAGGCGAAGCGCTGGATCAGAAGACTCCGCTTCTCCGTTCGATGGAAGCGATCAATACACAGTCTTTGAGACTTTTAAGACTGTTTGGCAATACGACTTCAAAAAAGGTGACTCCGTCCGTAGGTCCGGAGCAGGAGTATTTCCTCGTAGATGAGAAGAAATTCATGCAGAGGAAAGATTTGATCTTCACAGGCCGTACACTGTTCGGTGCGATGCCGCCGAAGGGTCAGGAGCTGGACGATCACTATTTTGGTACGATCCGTCAGCGCATCGCATCCTTTATGAAGGATGTCAATAAAGAACTCTGGAAGCTCGGCGTGCCGGCAAAGACCCAGCACAACGAGGTGGCTCCGGCACAGCACGAGCTGGCTCCGATTTATTCCGAGGCTAATGTAGCCGTTGACCAGAACCAGATCGTGATGCAGACGCTCAAGCGCGTGGCCTGCCAGCACGGTCTGAAGTGCCTGCTGCATGAAAAGCCGTTCGCGGGTGTGAATGGTTCCGGTAAGCACAACAACTGGTCAATCACGACAGACGACGGTATCAACCTTCTGGATCCGGGCAAGACCCCGCACGAGAACATTCAGTTCCTGCTGGTACTTTCCTGCATCTTAAGAGCAGTCGATGATCATGCAGATCTGCTTCGCGAATCTGCGGCAGACCCGGGCAACGATCACAGACTGGGCGCGAACGAGGCACCGCCTGCGATTATTTCCGTATTCCTTGGCGAGCAGCTGCAGGATGTGGTTACCCAGCTTGTCAGCACAGGCGAGGCAACGCATTCCAATAAGGGCGGTATCCTGAAGACCGGCGTGAAGACGCTTCCGGATCTGGAGAAGGATGCGACTGACCGTAACCGTACTTCACCATTTGCGTTTACGGGCAACAAGTTTGAGTTCCGTATGGTGGGCTCCCGTGATTCCATCGCCTCCCCGAACATCGTGCTGAATACGATCGTAGCGGAAGCATTCTGCGACGCGTGCGACATCCTGGAGAAAGCGGAAGATTTTGACGCGGAAGTTCACAGCCTGATCAAGCGTCAGCTGACCGAGCATCAGAGAATTGTCTTCAACGGCAACGGTTATGCTCCGGAGTGGGTTGAGGAAGCCGAGAGAAGAGGACTGCCAAACATCAAGTCCATGGTGGACGCGATTCCGTCTCTCGTGACTGATAAGTCCGTTTCCATGTTTGAAAAATTTGGTGTATTCACAAAGGCAGAGCTGGAATCCCGCGTGGAGATCAAGTACGAGAACTACTCGAAAGCAATCAATATTGAGGCGAAGTCGATGATCGATATCGCAAGCAAGCAGATCATTCCGGCAGTCATTAAGTATACAAAGAGCCTTGCGGATACGATCAACACCGTAAAGGCTGCGGGCGCTGATACCTCTGTACAGACAGAGCTGCTCTCCGAGACCAGTGCGCTTCTGGTGGAGACCAAAGCTGCTCTTGCGAAGCTGGCGGAAGTCACGGCTACTGCAGGTGCGATGGGAGAAGGCGAGGCTCAGGCGAGATATTATCATGATACCGTGATGGAAGCCATGAGTGCTCTGCGTGCTCCGGTCGACAAGTTGGAGATGATTGTAGATAAAGAGATGTGGCCGATGCCGTCCTACGGCGACCTGCTCTTTGAAGTCTAAAATGTCCTAAGGGGGACCGGCTTGCTGGTGGATTCCTTAGGACTGTGGTCAGAACAGCAGCAAAACAGAAAAATCTATTCATTGCAAAAATTCCGGGCGTCCGACAGGATGTCCGGAATTTTTGTGATTTTGAATTAAAGAAAACGGGTTATATTCATCATGGCGAATTTTTTTCGTGCAAATTTCACAATTTTATTGATTTTTTTTCGCAGTTATATTATAGTAAACAACAGAAACGGGTCTGGAGTTGATGGTGTCGGAATTCTTTTTTCGAACAATGATTATGTCAGACGCTGATGGTAGGCGTTTGCCGTATACAGGAGATTGAGACACTGCCCGGTGCAGCAGTACAGATCCGGTACGAAAGAATGGGGTCGCTCATAGAGCAGGAAGCGGTACAAGGAGGGTTTGCAAGTGATATCGAATCAGGTTTTACAGACAACACTGGACGGATTAAAGGCCATCAGCAGAGTGGATCTCTGCGTGCTTGATACAGAAGGAGTCATGTTGGCGACTACATTTCCGGAAGCGGAGAATTTCCGTGATTCGGTGATCAGTTTTGCGGACTCTCCGGCAGACAGCCAGACGGTGTCCGGCTGCCAGTTCTTTAAGGTGTTTGACGATCACCAGTTGGAATACATTCTTCTGTCAAACGGCAACAGCGACGATGTGCACATGGTAGGACGGATGGCGGCGTTCCAGATTCAGAATCTTCTGGTTGCCTACAAGGAGCGCTTTGACAAGGACAACTTTATTAAGAATCTGCTGTTGGATAATCTGCTTCTGGTAGATATTTACAATCGTGCGAAGAAGCTTCATATCGATACAGAAGCACGCCGCGTGGTGTTTATCGTGGAGACGGATCATGAGAAGGAGACCGGAGCGCTGGAGAGCGTTCGTGCCCTGTTTGGCGCACGTTCCAGCGATTTTATCACTGAAGTGGATGAGAAGAGCATCATCGTGGTAAAGGAGCTTGGAGAGCAGGACACTTACGAAGACATGGACCGTACGGCTGAGATGATCCTGGATGCGCTCGGAGAAGAGAAGAAGAAGGATGCGCTGATCGCGTACGGTACGATCGTCGGTGAGATCAAGGAAGTCTCCCGCTCCTACAAGGAAGCGCGCATGGCGCTGAACGTCGGCAAGATCTTTTTCGAGGAGCGCAAGGTGATCGCCTACAGCTCGCTGGGCATTGGCCGTCTGATCTATCAGCTTCCAATCCCGCTTTGCAAGATGTTTATCAAGGAAATCTTTGACGGCAAATCGCCGGATGATTTTGATGATGAGACATTGGCCACGATCAATAAGTTTTTCGAGAACAGCTTGAATGTCTCGGAGACATCACGGCAGCTTTACATCCACAGGAATACGCTTGTTTACCGTCTCGATAAGCTGCAGAAACAGACGGGACTTGACCTGCGCGTATTTGAGGACGCAATCACGTTTAAGATTGCGCTGATGGTGGTCAAGTATATGAACTATATGGAGACACAGGAATATTGAGGATTATATAATTTCTACTTCGAATAATCAAATATATTTTGGAAGAAAAAGGAAGCCCTTTGCGGAACAGAACCGACATTCCGCGAGGGGCTTTTTGCTTTATGCGCAGGGGTGCGTAAGGAATATGACAGCTGTGCTGTCCGCACCCCGCGCGGGCGAGTAGGAGCCGTCAAGCCGTCTCCTACTCGATTTGAAGATATTGTTACAAACAGCAGGTCGCAGACCGCCCGCTGTTTGAAGCTGTTTATTCAAACTGCGCGACGTATAGTCGGTAATAGGGAATAGAAAACGCTTGCATATTTTCGTGATGGATATTATAATAACAATGCGCGAAGAAAGGATATATTAGTAAAAATTGCTTGTGAATTTGCATATTTTTATTATGCGACGCTCCGAACGATAGGAGGTGAGGTATATGGCAACATCGACTTTTGGTAAACAATTTATTGTAAAATCTGAAAAGGCTGATGATTTTATCAGGGAAATGAACAGTTCGGTGACTCCCACACTGGGCAGCAATTTCCACTCACAGCTTGTACATTTAACAGAAGAACAAGAGCTTAAATACGATTTAAGAAAAGCTCTGTCCAAGTGATAATATGAAAGCATATAAAGTATTATCGCTGGGAGAAATACTGAACGAAGAATACGAATTGTCCCAAATTAAAGATTCATTTAGAAGGTTTTCCTGCGAACGTGAGAATGATCTGGAGATTTTTTTACAACAAAAAGCAATTTCGTATGAAACGTCGAATTATGGTAAGACATATTTGCTTGTCGATCTTGAAAGATTAAGAAATGGCAATTTTGATATAGCAGCATATTTTACTATAGCTCAAAAATCTGTTGACATTAGTTGTCTGTCGGGAAAAAGGAAAAGGAAGATGCTTGGTGAATATCCGGGACGTGACACTCTGCAATCAGTGCCGGCGTATCTTATTGGACAATTAGGACGATCTGATGTATATACGAAAGAAGATATTCCTGGAGAAACAATATTGTTTGAATGTTATCATGCTATTAGTATTGCAGCAAGGGCAATTGGTGGAAATTTGTTAATACTGGAATGTCGAGAACATATGTATAAAAAGTTTTACGAAAGACAAAATTTCAAAAAACTGTATGATGAAGTCAGTGATGAAGGAATGTATACTTTATATAAAAAGATAAATTTTTCAGAGTATTGGATTAACACAGCTATGTTTGAAAAAGCAACAGCTTAAGGCGGGCAAGCAGTCGGAAAGGAGGAGCAATGGACGAGGATATGAATGCCAGTGAACTTTTGGTAAATATTGCGGAAGAGAACCAGACCAGAAAGATTCTTGAACTGCTGAACGAAAGTCAGGACCTCGAAGAAGCCAAAAAGAAAGTCAAAGACTTACTGGAGAAATAATCCTAACTTACATGAGAACGGGTCGCTCTTGCCGGCACCCGAACATTCCAAAAGATAAAGAGAGTTCGTCGCACACAGAATTGAAAAGCACGAGGCGAATCTTTGATAAATAAAGGAAGCCCTTTGCGGAACAGAACCGACATTCCGCGAGGGGCTTTTTGGATATATAGCGTTCCAAACTGCAGGCCAAAGACCGCCTGAACTGCAGGTTTTATATGCCGCTTACGCGTCATATTCTCCGCTGCCGCTTCGGTCGGTACTAAACGAGCGCCACTGGCGCTCAGCACCTGTGGGGCTGTTTGGAATTGTTTATTCATATTGTGCCGCATACAGCCTGTAATAAAACCCTTTCTGCGCAATCAGCTCCTGATGGGTGCCCTGTTCCACAATATTGCCCTGATCGACGACCAGGATCCGGTCGGCATTCTGGATGGTGGAGAGACGGTGGGCGATGACGAAGCAGGTCTTGTCAGCCATCAGTTCGCGCATGGCAGCCTGTATCTGCCGCTCAGTGCCGGTATCCACGTTAGAGGTGGCTTCGTCAAGGATCAGCATCCGTGCGTCATAGAGCATGGCGCGGGCGATAGTCAGAAGCTGTTTCTGCCCCTTGGAAATGTTGCCGCCATCCTCGCCGATGACGGTATCGTAGCCATCGGGGAGCAGCATGATGTAATGATGAATTTTTGCTGCTTTGGCGACAGCGATGACATCCTCTTTTGTCGCGCCTTCCTTTCCGTAGGCGATATTCTCATAGATGGTTCCGTTGAAGAGCCAGGTGTCCTGCAGCACCATTGCGTAGGCGCGGCGGAGGCTTGTGCGTGTCACATCGCGAATCTCATTGCCGTCCACAAATATCTGCCCCTCGTCCACATCATAAAAGCGCATCAGCAGGTTGATGATGGTGGTTTTCCCGGCCCCGGTCGGTCCGACAATGGCGATGAGCTTCCCGGCATCCGCATCCAGATTGAAATTGCGGATGATCGTCTTTCCGGGGGTATAGCCGAAAGAGACATTCTCAATTTTTACATCGCCGCGTACATCTTCGAGAACTGCGGCATCCGCCCGGTCCGGTAGTTCCTCTGCCTCATCCAGAATATGGAATACGCGCTCTGCCGCGGACAGCGCGGAAAAAATCTGTGTGACCACGTTCGCAATCTCGTTGATCGGTCCGGAAAATTTTCTCGAGTACAGCACGAAGGAGGAGATGTGTTCCAAAGTTACGGTTCCTCCCATATAGAGGATGGAACCGAGAATTCCAATCAGAGCCAGTCCGAGATTGTTGATCGAACCGACAGTCGGCCCCATGGTCATGCCGTAATAGTTTGCCCTGTGAAATGCGTCGGAAGCTTCTTTATTATACTCGTCGAAATGATTCAGGAATGTATCCTCCTGCGCGTAGGCGAGTACGGTTTTCTGTCCGGAAAAAATCTCCTCTACATAGCCATTCATTTCACCGTACGCGGCAGAGCGCCGCGAAAACAACGGACGGGTGATGCCGCTCATGTGCTTCGTATAGACGGTTGCCAGAGGAATGGTGACGAGCATCGTCAGGGTCAGCGGCGGGCTGATGTAGATCATCATTGCGAGCGAGCCTACGACGGTGACGATGCTGGTCATAATCTGCGTGAGATCAGTAGAAATGCAGACACAGGTGACGTCAATATCGTAGGAGACATGGCTGATGATATCGCCGGCTGCATTTTGGTCGAAATAGCGGACAGGAAGCTTCATCAGCTTCTGGAAGACATCCTCACGCATCTTTTGCCCGATCTTTCGGCCGACGTTCATCATGATGAAATTGATGATGAGCGTAATCAGGGAGGACGCCACGTAGAAGATCAGCATCAGTTTCGCGTAGTAGAAGACGCGGGAAAAATCTACCTGCCCTTTTCCGGCCTCAGCGGCAGCGATTGCCTTGCCGGCGAGGATCGGGCCGGTCAGCGCCATCAGATTGCTCACAAGACAGAGCAGCAGTGCGACTGCCATGATGTATTTGTATTGCGATGCGTAGCGGATGAGGCGAAGGAGGGTGCCCCTGCGGTTTTTTGATTTTCCGTTTTGCCCCTGTTCTGCGCTGCAGGCTTTACTGTCTGTATTTTCAGTTTCGCCCGTATGCTTAGTTCCGGAACTGCCGTTTCTTTTTGGACTGTCATATTTTTTGGACGTATTTTTTTCCATAATACCGGCCTCTTTCTTAGTAATATTTCGAAACTGTGAAGGTACTTGAACAGTTACAATATTTCATCTTTATTCTGCAATATATGCGAGGAATATCCCGCACGAAGTGTGGGATGCCACCCGGCGAGGGAATATCCCGCACGAAGTGTGGGATGCCCGCGCCCCACAATCGGAGATTGAGGGCATAACCCGGCGAAAAATTATGCAATCTCGCCCATCTGCGATTGATAGATATCCAGATAGACAGGACAGCTTTTCACAAGCTCCTCGTGAGTGCCGTAACCGATCATTTTGCCATTTTCGAGCACCAGAATATGGTCGAGATTCCGGATCGAGCTGACACGCTGCGCGATCATGATGGTGGTGGAGCTGCTGTAATCGGCGCGGATTGCCTGGCGCAGAGCGGCGTCGGTCTTGTAGTCCAGCGCGCTGGAGGAATCGTCCAGGATCAGGATCTGCGGATGGTCGGCAAGCGCGCGGGCAATCAGCGTCCGCTGTTTCTGGCCGCCGCTTAAATTTGCGCCTTTGATATCTGCCTTGTACTGGTAAGCCTCCTCCAGTCCGTCGATAAAGTCGGAGATATTCGCGGCCTGTGCCGCGCGGCGTACCTGAAACTCATTCAGATGGCGGCCGAATGAGATATTTTCAAAAAGCGTGTCGTTGAAAATGGTATCATTCTGAAAGACGACGCCGAACATGGCGCGAAGCTCGTCTTTCTCATAAGTCCGCACATCGCGTCCGTGGATGTAAATTCCGCCCCTGTCGCAATCATAAAAACGCATCAGCAGATTGACGATCGACGTCTTGCCGCTGCCGGTCGCGCCGATAATGCCGAGTGATTCCCCCGCTTTCAGAGAAAAATCAATATCGGACAGGCATTGCTCGCCGGTCTTGTGATAGCTGAAGCTGACGTGGTCAAAGACAATGTGCGCATCCTGTGCATCTCTGGAACATTCATGTCCATCGACCGGAAAAACCGGCTGGTCGTCTTTTGTCTGCATAATGAGGTCAATGCGGTTCGCTGAGGCGATGGCTTTTGAAGCCATCATAAAAACGCGGTTCAGACTCATAACGCTCTGCAGGATCAGGTTAAAATAGGTAAGAAACGCAAGGATGACACCGGGGCGGATCGCACCGCTGTTTACCCGTACCGCGCCGACCAGAACGACCAGCGTCAGTCCTACGTTCAGCGTTAACTGCATGAGAGGTCCGGGCGTCGCCATTGTGACGCTTGCGCGGATGTCGTCTTCCGTCAGCTTTTTGTTGGCTTCCTGAAAGCGGTTAATTTCGTATTGCTCTTTAGAGAGAGCCTTTACGACGCGGATGCCGGTGATGTTTTCCCGCATCACGCGGATGACCTTATCCAGACTGGTCTGTACCCGGTCATAGAGTGGTATCCCATGCCGGGTGACCAGGAAGATCACCACGCCGAGAATCGGCACCAGTACGCAGAGAATGCCGGAGAGTACCGGATCCATGATCATCGTGACCACAATGCCGCCGATCAGCATGATCGGGGCGCGGATACCGATCGCCTGCACGTCTACCATGAAATCCTGCACGTTGTAGGAGTCTGAGGTCATGCGGGACGTCAGCGTGGGAAGTCCGAACGCGTCAAACTGGGAGCCGGAAAGGGTGAGCGTTTTCTGGAACATATCATGCCGGAGCACGCTAATAGACTCAGAAGCGACGGCGACTGCATTGCGGTTTGCCTTGACATTCAGGAAACGTGTGATAAACGCGACTGCGATCATTAGTGCCCCCCACAGCAACACGCGGGAAACGTCGCCGAGCGGCACCACCTGGTCGATCATGTATTCCAGAATATAGGGAATCAGAAGTTCAGAGATTGTTCCACAGAACTTAAAGGTCATGCTGGCTGCCATTCTTGCAGCGTAGGGCTTCATATAGCGGATAATCAGATTCATAGTTCGCCTCGGTTTGTTTTTTGCAGATTTTAGTGTCATTCCGGGCAGCATCAAATGCTAAAATGGTACTATTCAGAACCGTTGCATTTGTACAGGAATTGCACAACAGCCATCCTAGCAGAGAAGACAAAAAATGTCAAGGTACCGTGACAATTATTTTCGGGTGTGATAAATATTTCCAATCGTAAAACGATACAAAAAAAGGTGAGATTTACTCTTTTCATTCTTTTCGTGACAGGTTATAATCAGATATATTAGTACATCCATCCCCTCAAGCAGGATCTGGTGCAGCTGCTGCAGGCAGATTTTGAAAAGGATCGGAATGTGAAAGCTGTGATCGTGTTCGGCAGTGCGGTGGAATTTCGATGCAACAGCTACAGTGATCTGGAAAAGAACAGCTGCGTTCTTTTTTTCCAAAAAGTTTTGAACCCAATGTAACAACTGTGAAAGTAATGAGAATTACCTGTTAACAAAGAATGGAGGGCAGTAACATGAAAGCATTTATGGACAAGGATTTTCTCCTGTCGACCGAGACAGCGAAAAAGCTGTTTCACGAGTATGCCGAGACGACGCCGGTTCTCGACTATCACTGCCACATCAACCCGCGTGAGATTGCCGAAGACCGCAGGTTTGACAACATCACGCAGGTCTGGCTGGGCGGCGACCACTATAAGTGGAGGCAGATGCGCTCAAACGGCATTGAGGAAAAGTACATCACTGGCGATGCTACAGACCGTGAAAAGTTCCAGAAGTGGGCGGAGACGCTGGAAAAAGCGATCGGGAATCCGCTCTATCACTGGAGCCATCTGGAGCTGCAGCGGTATTTCGGCTATTACGGAGCGCTGAATGGCAGGACTGCCGAGGAGGTGTGGAACCTCTGCAACGAAGCTCTGCATCAGGATGATATGAGCGCACGCAATATCATCCGCCGTTCGGGCGTGACACTGATCTGCACGACCGATGACCCGATTGATTCTCTGGAATGGCATGAGGTGATTGCGAAGGATGAGACCTTTGAGGTGCAGGTGCTTCCGGCATGGCGTCCGGACAAGGCGATGAATCTGGAAAAACCGGATTACGCGGAATACATCGCGGCGCTGGCAGAGGTGAGCGGGACAAAGATTGCGTCGTTTGAGGCTCTGATCGCGGCGCTGAAAGTCCGCATGGAATATTTTGCAGCGAGGGGCTGCTGCGTATCCGATCACGGTCTGGAGTATGTGATGTACGTGCCTGCTTCTGAGGAGACAGTCAACGCAATTTTTGCAAAGAGACTGAATGGTGAGAGGATCACCCGCACAGAGGAGCTGCAGTTCAAGACCGCGTTTATGCTGAAGATGGGGGCACTGTACCATGACTTCAACTGGGCGATGCAGCTTCATTATGGCGTGAAACGCGACAACAACCAGCTGCTGTATCAGTCTATCGGACCGGATGCCGGTGTGGACTGCATCAACAATTACGCGCCGTCGTCTGAGCTGGCGGACTTCCTGAATGCGCTGGCGATCGGGGACAAGCTTCCGAAGACAATCCTCTACAGTCTGAACCCGACTGACAATGCTGCGATTGGCACGATCCTCGGCTGCTTCCAGAATTCAGACGCCATCGGCAAGATTCAGCAGGGCAGCGCCTGGTGGTTCAACGATCACAAGCAGGGCATGATCGATCAGATGACCTCACTGGCGAGTTTAGGGCTGTTGGGGAACTTCCTCGGCATGCTGACGGATTCCCGCAGCTTTTTGTCTTACACGAGACATGAGTATTTCCGCCGCATCCTCTGCAACCTGATCGGCGGATGGGTGGAGAACGGTGAGTACCCGAATGATGAGGTAGCATTGGAACAGCTGATCCGCGGGATTTCCTATGGGAACGCGGTGCGGTATTTCGGATTTAACCTGGATCCGGACGCGCGCAGAGCATAATAAAAAATAGCTGCCGTATACAGAATCGCCCTGCGGGGGATGTGGCGATACCATCCACGGTTTTCTGAGAAAATTGGGACATTGCCTGTATCACAGATTTGTGGGGCGAAGCTATGACATATTTTGGAGAAGTTTTACTATGCAGCTAAGTGAGAACGGCCTGAAGAACCGTCAGGAATGGCTGGACAAAGGCTATCGGCTTCCGGAGTTTGACTGGGAGCGGTGAAGGCAACATTGGAAAATACGTAGGCATCATATAATTATATTATGGAAAGGACAATATCATGGAATTAAATTTAAGACCGGCAAGTGAATGTAAATATGACGCGTTATCTCTGGGCGAAGTGATGCTTCGTCTGGATCCGGGAGAGGGCAGGATCCGCACAGCGCGCTCCTTCCGCGCATGGGAAGGCGGCGGCGAGTACAATGTCGTTCGCGGTCTGCGCCGCTGCTTTGGCCTGCGGACTGGCGTGATCACGGCATTCGCTGACAATGAGGTCGGCAAGCTGATGGAAGACTTTATTTTGCAGGGCGGCGTGGACACATCTCTCATCAAATGGATGAAGACAGACGGCATCGGGCGCGTCTGCCGCAACGGCATCAATTTCACCGAGCGCGGCTTTGGTATCCGCGGTGCGGTGGGCTGCTCCGACCGTGCAAATACGGCGATCTCCAAGGCGACGCCGGAGGATTTCGACTTTGACTACATTTTCGGGGAACTCGGCGCACGCTGGCTTCACACCGGCGGCATCTATGCGGCGCTTTCCGAGCAGTCCTGCGAGACGGTCATTGCTGCGATCAAGACCGCGAAGAAATACGGTACGGTCATTTCCTATGACCTGAACTATCGTCCCTCCATGTGGAGCGCGATCGGCGGACAGGCGAAGGCGCAGGAAGTGAACAAAGAGATCGCGAAATACGTGGATGTCATGATCGGAAACGAGGAGGATTTCACTGCCTGCTTAGGCTTTGAGATCGAGGGCAATGACGCGAATTTAAAGGAGCTGAACATTGACGGCTATCGTAAGATGATCAACGAGGCGGCTAAGACTTATCCAAACTTTAAGGTAGTGGCTACCACTCTGCGCAAGGTAAAGACTGCGACTGTCAATGACTGGAGTGCTCTCTGCTGGGCGGACGGCGAGATCTACAAGGCGGCGGATTACAACGGTCTGGAGATCATGGACCGTGTCGGCGGCGGCGACTCGTTTGCATCCGGCCTGGTGTATGGCCTGATGATGGGCAAGGGCGCGGAGGCAGCTGTCAACTACGGCGCGGCACACGGCGCACTCGCGATGACGACTCCGGGCGATACGACCATGGCAAGCCTGAAAGAGGTGGAGGGCATCATGTCCGGTGCAGGCGCGAGAGTGCAGAGGTAACTCGGGTATCATTATTTCACGAACGGTCAGTCTGAACGCACGAATGGACGCGCGGACAGGAGGAAACCATGATATAATAACCTTGGTTTCTGCGCATTTTTACGGCTCGTTCAGTAATAAGTAATAATACGTATGATACGGAACAGCAGGCCACAGAGGCCTGCTGTTTTTTCTCTACAGGAAGCTGTGCAGGCTTTACGCGAGATTGCGCACTTGCCCGGAAAGAAATATGTACAGGAATGTGCCATGGTGCGTTCTGTTAACGATCACTGGAGGGAGAGATTTGTATGAGGATTGCAGTTTGCGATGACAGCGTAAGAGAGCAGGAACAGCTGCTTCGTGCTTTGCGCGATTATGACCCGACACGCCGCCCGGAGTGCTTTTTGAGCGGGAAAGACCTGCTGGCAGCGGCTGCAAAAGAGCCGCCCTTTGATATCGTATTTCTGGATATTTATATGCCGGGCGAAAATGGTGTGGAGATCGCTGAAAGCCTGCGGACGAGTTCTCCGTCTACGGGGATTGTATTTGTCACGACCAGTACGGATCATGCGGTGGAGGCGTTTTCCCTGCATGCGCTTCATTATCTGGTGAAGCCCGTTACAAGTGAGGGCGTTACGGAAGCTTTTTGCCGCCTGTGCGAGCTGCGGAAGAAAAAGCGCCCGCTCATCCAGCTTCCTTTCGGCAGCGGCTGTCATACCGTATTTCTCGATGAGATCAGCTATATTCAGAGCATAGGCCATGCCAAAGAGGTTCATCTGACAGACGGCAGGCTGATAAAGGTATGGATGCCTATGGAAGAGCTGGAGTCAAAGCTGGGAAAGAACTTCCTGAAATTAAACAGAAGCTTTATTGTAAATATGGAACAGATTGAACAGATGGAGATGGATGCGTGCATGCTGCGGAATGGAATTCGGCTGGATTTTGCCCGCAGAGAACGTGCCGCTATCCGCGCCGCCTACGACAGATATCTGTTTGACCGTTTAAGCGGGGGGGTATGAGATGGAACATATGAATTTGGGATTTTATCTGCGGCATTTTGCCGGCTTCTTAATCCAGTTCGGGGGAGGAATATTCCTTTGTCTGCTTCCATTTGCAGAAGGGGCGTTTTGTTATCCCCGCAGGCGGGTCTTAATCGGCTGTACCGCGCTGGCGTTTTTT
The DNA here is from genome assembly GCA_020859985.1 of Clostridiales bacterium. Taxonomy (GTDB): domain Bacteria; phylum Bacillota; class Clostridia; order Lachnospirales; family Lachnospiraceae; genus Choladousia. The sequence continues at coordinate 213,079 of JAJBVD010000030.1, read as the reverse complement.
TCTTCTGCTCTGTTTCCGATTTATATAGGAATGCTGCGTATCAGCTTTACGCCTTATTGGGCTCTTTTTGCCAATATATATATGTCGGCGGTTATTGTGATCTTTATCATTGTGTATGTTAAAACACTGCGAGTGGAGACGATCAAAAAAATGGTCGTGCTTGTGCTGGCACTGTTTTACGCGGCTATGCAGTATCTGCTGATCGGCTTTATTGAGCTGGCACTTACTGATGGTGTGTTTACAGAGGTCTACACGCCGTTGGATCTGGCGCTTTACGCGATTACTGCTGCGATATTTCTTCCACTTTTCGCACTTCTCATGCGGCGGGCGGTCTGGGAATATCTGATAGAGATGGAGACAGAAAGTATCCGCAGAGAATTCTGGTTGGTGCTTCTGATCACATTTCTGTATTTCGCCATGATGGCGGTCTATACCTCGGGACCGCCCAAAATGGTTGAGACGTTCTGGTGGTGGATCATCCCGCCCATGGTGATGGCCGGAGTAGTGCTTGGCATCTTTTACTGGAAATTTTTCCGGGAGTCGGTGCTTCGAAAACGGGAAAGTGAAGAGCGCAAAGCGCTGGAGATCCAGAAGATACAGTATGAAAATATTGTCCGGGAAATGGAACAGACCAGGATACTGCGCCATGATATGCGTCATTCCCTGAACTACCTGTCGGATCTGCTTGCCGGGGGAGATGAGGAATCTATGAAAGCCTATCTCTCCGAGCTTACTGTGCAGATCGGTCATAGAGATACGGTCCGCTACTGTAAAAACGCTACGGTCAACGGCCTGCTGCAGTACTATGTGGGGATGGCGGCAGACCGGGATATTCAGTGCAGGGTGCGGGCGGACTGCGGTGATGTCAAAGTATCCCCGGTCGATCTGACCATCCTGTTGGGAAATTTAATGGAAAATGCCATCCGCGCCTGTGCGCAGATCGAGGAAAATCGCTGGATCACAGTGGAGATAGGCATTATCAACGGCTCCCTGCTGATACAGGCTGCAAATCCGTGCGAGAAGATACATCCCTCCGGCAGATACCATCTGGACGGGAGCTTTCTTCCTGCGGCAGCGTATGTGAGCGATCGGAGCGGCGGCGGCTACGGGCTGTACAGCATGGAACGAACGGCAAAAAAATACGGCGGGAACGCCAGCTTTTGCTATGATGAACAGGCCAGAAGCTTTACGACACATATCCGGCTGGATCTTTATCCGGCATAAGCATTTTGTGACTAGGATAGTGACGGCGGTTCTTTTATTTCTATTTCACGAATGGTAGGTTGGGAACGCACGAATGGTTACATCCGAGGGAGGGGAAATCTTATATAATAAAAGGCAAACTCGGAGGTGGATCTGATGAGAAAAGAAATGAGAAAACTCAGCCGCGCGGAGCTTATGGAAATCCTTGCGGAGCGGGATAAGGAAATACAGGAGTTAAAGACCAGACTGCAGGCCGCACAGGAGGAACTGGCGAACCGGGAGATCGTGGTTATGGACACAGGCTCGATCGCGGAGTCGGCGCTTCGACTGAATCAGGTATTCGAGAGCGCGCAGGCTGCGGCGGATCAGTATCTGGAGAATGTCCGCCGGATTTCCGGGGCGTGCTGCAACTCTCTGGAAATACGGGAGAGGATGCTGGAACGGCAGGGATTAAAAGGGAAGGGAGAAAGGGAGAGAGATTAGTATGAAGAGAAAGAGTGGGTTTAGCCGGATTCTTGCATTGGTGCTGGCACTGTCGCTGGTCTTCCAGCAGGCTGGCATCAGCTCACTCGCAGAAGACAGTTCGGGTGGGACGAAGGTCAGCGTTACTTCGGAAACGGAGAATGGCGCTGTGGGGGCGATAGTTTCACAGGAAGAGACGGAGTCTGAGACAGAAGGAGCGGAGACGGAAGCGCAGGCCGCGGAAACAGAGACTTCCTCGGCAGAAACGCAGGCTGAGCAAAGCGAGACAGTGTCCTCTGAAACGCAGACCGCAGAGCCGGAGACGAGCGCGACTGAGACGCAGGCTGTGGAATCCGAGACCACTGAAGAGACAGCAACGGAGTCTGAGTCTGAGACGCAGTCCACATCGGAGACGGAGAGCGAATCAGAGGACTCTTCTGATAATGGGCGAACCTCGATTGCGGAGGAAAACGGCATCGCGGCTGCATCTCTGGAAGAGGGCGAGCCTTCGCTGACGGCAATAGGCGGAGTCACTTCGTATGAAATAGAAGTAGGCGATACGATTACCCTGACCGGCAGTACCGGAAGCAATCACAGCTGGAGTGTATCTAATAATTATATAGCTACCGTAGCTTATACTGATAACGTTGCGACGGTAACCGGCATCGCGGCAGGTACGGTTACGGTATATCACACTTATGAGACAAGCAGCGGCGGGCAGGGCGGCAGATGGCCGACCTCGACAACAGAGTCTGTGACAGTGACGGTCGAGGAGGGAACCGCTGGGACGGCCACGGCGGGAAATGTCCGGGTATATGTGTATGTGGCGGCAAAGGATGAGGATGGGAATCTTTATTCGGATGAAATGCTGGCGCTGCTGGGGATTGACAGCTCAACCATCGATGGAAACGGATATTTTCCTGCTGGTGAAATCGAGCTGGACGAATCGTTTCTGAACGGAAAAAATTACACAACGGCGGGTGCAGCTCTGATTGAAACGGATGATGACTGGTCGAAGCTTCTGGCTGCGCTGTCAAATATGAAAACGAGCCACCTGATTGGCATGAACACTTATTTCTCAAGTACTAATACATATAAGTATGTTGACTATTCATTGAATATTGGGAATTATGTGTACCAGTATTTATCCTATGCAGCAAAGGATAAGGGCTACACTTGGGGAAGCAACAAGTCTGCTCTGTTTCGATGGGGGACGGATGTTTCCTATGGTTTTAAGGATCAGACGGTTGAATACCATCTGGACCTTCGCTTCGAGACGGTGAAGATTACTTATAAATACGGAAACAATGGCATCACCTCCGGTGAAGCTAAGGATGGAAATACGGCAGGCACCAAGGTATTTATCAAGGGCGTGACTATGGATTATGAGCCGACGATCACGGTCCCGGACGGCTATGAGGTATTAGGGTACTACGCAGATGAAGCCTGTACGATCCCGTGGAGCGCGGTTGGGCAGGCAATCACGGAGGATACGGTCGTATACATTAAATTCCTTCCGGAGACAATTGATGTCAATGTCGTAAAGGTGTGGGATGATAACGACAATGGATATGGTCTGCGGCCGGACTCTCTGGGTGTACAGCTCTATAATAACAACAGCGCGGTTACGAGCGGTTTGGCGACTCTGAACAGCGGCAATAGCTGGAGCTATACCTATGAGGATTTGCAGACTTATACAAGTGGCACAAAGAATAATTACACAGTTGAGGAGACGACGACCGTAAGCGGGTATACGACTTCCGATCCGGTAAAGACGACCGATTCAGACGGCAACATCACCTGGACGATCACGAATACATTGAATGTTGGTGAACTTGAGCTGACCAAGGAGGTAAACGATCCGGATAATGCTGCGGATGAGACGACCTTTACCTTTGTGGTGTCCGGCTTTGGAAGTTCTGTGACCAGTGTGCAGGACACTGATGGGAATAAATATACCGTGGATGGAAACGGTGAGATTACAGTCAATGTCACGGAAGGCTCGACCGTGACGCTGCTTCTTCTGGCTGGGACCTACACGGTGACGGAGTCTGGCGCGGCTACGGATGTCAGTACCGGTGTGACTACAGTGGAGGCGGGTACCCATACCTGGACGGTCAGCGCGGAAGTGGATAATGCGTCGGCAGCCATAACATCCGGCAGTGTCACGGCAGCTGTGGCGACCGGAGATACGACGAATGTCACCCTCACCAATACCATAGCGGATGAAAAGACGATCACTGTCACAAAGGAGTGGCAGGATGAGAGTAATAAGAATAATCTCCGCCCGGAAAAGGCGGGTTTTACGGTTACTCTGACCGATGACAAAGTCAGCAGCAATACCTATACGATCACCGGCGACAGCTGGAGCGGAAGCGGTTCCTCCTGGAGCTATACCATCACCGTTCCGGGGTATGACAGTGACGGCAATAAGATCACCTATGACATCACGGAGTCAGGCGTTGCCGGTTATACTCTGGACTCGATCCAGCTGGGCAGCAGCACGGCAGACGATGGCACGAAATATGCCGGCACATCGGGGGCAGCTGCGCTTTCCAATGCAGAAATCACTCCTGCAGATGGAGAAAGCTATATCACGCTCACCAATATTCTGAACACCGCCGACATTGAAGTGACAAAAACTCTGAGGGACTCAAGCGGTACGGAGATCACGGACTCTACCGTGAATGATGACGATTTTACTTTCCGTCTTTATACGTACAATGGATCGGGCTATTCGCAGGTGAGTGCGCAAACCCTGACACTGACGGGACAGATGAACGCTGCCTTTTCGGATCTGCCTCTGGGCACCTACTATCTGAAAGAGGAGCTGACGGACAGCGATAAGCATGCCTACACGGTGACGGTTACTGTGGGCGGTACAACGGTTACTGCCAATAGTGACGGTTATTATGTGATCGACCTGACCGAAACGGATAGTACCGTGGAGGTCAGTGTGACCAATCAGGAGCAGAAGATCAGCATTCAGGATCAGGCAGGCGTGTTCCCGGCTGCAACCAAGACTTTTACCAGCACTGCTGTTGCGAGCGGACATGAGGAGACCTTTACCTTCTATATCAAGGATAACGGAAACACTCAGGTGGCGACCGGAACGGCGACAACCTCGATCAACGCAGCTTCTGCAGTGGATGTGGTCTGGACGTATGAGGACGGCGCGTTTATTTACACAGAGGTTGGCACCTATGTGTACAGCATCTATGAGAAAGATGACCAGACTGCCGGTGTCAGCAATGACAGTCAGATCTATACTCTGGTTGTTACCGTGGAAAGAGACGGGAATGGCGATCTGACCGCCTCCTCACAGCTGTATTCGAAGTATGTCGCGGCTGGATCGTCTGATAATGTACCGGCTGGCAGCGCAGCGTTTGTAAACACATACGATCCGGAGTCCATCAGCTATAGTCTGATCCTGAGTAAAACGCTGAGCGGACGGACGATCACGGCGAATGAGTTCTCTGTCAGCGTGCAGCAGTATCAGAGTAATTTCGTTACAACAGAAGGCACCGCCGTAACGCTTTATAATACAGACAGCGGCACGTTCAGCCATTCCTTTACCTATACCGCAGAGGGAACGTATTATTATAAGATAACAGAAAATACCGGCAGCGAAACCGGTATGACCTATGATACAGCGACATACTGGGTGAAGGTCGTGGTCGGATCTGAGCTGAAGAACGGCACAACTGTTCTTAAGGTGACCAGTGTCAGCTATGCGCCTGTCGGGACGCCGGATGCCCAGACGGCATGGACAGTGTGCAGCGGCGATCTTTCTGACGACATCGTTTTCCATAACAGCTATGCGGCCAGCGGCAGCACCTCTTTGACTGCTTATAAGGATCTGACAGGGCGAACACTGAATGCGGGTGAGTTCACGTTCCTGCTGGTGGCGCTGGATTCCAGTGCGCCTATGCCGGCAGGCTACTCGACAGCGCAGGCCGGGGAGACTTATGTCACGGGCGGCTATCTTGCGGCAGGAGAGAACTATGTCACAGCGGTCAATGCGGCAGACGGTTCTATCAGCTTTGGCACGATCACTTACACGCAGGCGGATATCGGCAAGAACTATACCTACAAAGTGCAGGAGATCGCCGGCAGTCTGAACGGTGTGACATATGATACCGCGGCCGGCGGCAAGCTGATCTACGTCAGTATTGCAGACGCGGGGAACGGGCAGCTGACGGTGACCGTCACGAGCTCCGGAAGCGAAGATAAAAATAGCGACAACGTAAATGACGTTGTGATTTACAATACTTTTTCGCAGGGCAGTATCTCTGTCTCCGGTACCAAGACCTGGGTGGACGGCGGTAAAAACCACACGGCAGCGTCAAATTCCTCGGATGTGCAGTTGACTCTTTACCGCACGGTCAATCAGAGCGCGGCCGCGGATCCGGGCAGTATTGCAGCTTCGGGCGACTGGGAAGAGGTGACGACAGATCTGAACGGAAATTCCGTTACGGTGACATGGAACGCTTCTTCTGCGTCTGTCGCTGTCTGGACGATCCAGAACCTGCCTCAGTATGACGAAAACGGCAATGCATATATCTATACAGCTTTGGAAAATGCAGTGACAGGCTATGACACTGCTTATTCCTCTTATGCTGGCGGAAGTGGAAGTGAGATCAACACTGCCATCACAAATACCATTGAGCAGGAATATCTCACTCTGAGCGGCACCAAGACCTGGGTGGATGGCGGAATCGCTCACAGTGATTCGGACATTACCCTTATAGTCACACAGAACAGCACGGTGCTGGATGCGAATGCGTATACGGTGACCTGGGCAAAGGACACCGCGGCCGGCACCGCGAACGGTGAGGTCTGGACCTACACCATCTCGACATCTGACGGAAACAACGGCCTGCCAAAGTATGACAGCAACGGCGCGGCGTATACTTACACTGTGACGGAACAGCTGGACGTCAATTCTGACAGCGAGGTGACGGTTGGCAGCTATACCTATACGGTCAGCTATGACGGCTATCATATCACCAACACCCGCAAGGCAGAGCAGTCTACGGCCGGCAAAAGCGAGACCGGAAACGGCACCGGTACGACAAACACGACTACAGACAGCAGCACGACCTATGTCACTTACGATAAGGTCTCTGTGGATGATGAGATCACCTATACGATCAGCTATTATAATGGAAGCAGTACGACGGCCAATGTCACCATCACCGATGTGCTGGATGACGGCGTGACCTATGTCTCCGCCACGAATCCGGCAAGCTGGACGACTACGGCTGCGAATGCTTATTCGATCAGCGGGCAAAAAACTGCTGTCAACGGAAATGATTCGTATTCCTATGGAGGTACCGTCACCTGGTCGTTCACGGCGGCGGCCTTTGAAAGCGGCACGGTTACTCTGACTGTGAAGGTGAACGGGAAGGCGAAGAGCGCGGGCGACGGGCTGAGCACGGACTGGGCTGATACGGCTACTGTAGATAATCAGGCCACGGTCACCATCGGGGGCAATCAGCTGAAGACCGGGATCGTTGTCAATCCGCTGAATCCGGATCAGCCGGAAAATCCGGAGAAGGAAGTAGCTGCGGACAGTGATGCCGGCACGAATGGCGCGTCGGTCGAGGTGGGCGATGAGATCACCTATACCATTTCTTACTATAATAACAATGCCGAAAGTGCGGCGATCCTCATCACCGATATATTGGACACAAATGTCTCTTATGTGAGCGCGACAGCGCCGGTAACATCGGAAAATACTGCGAAGACAGCCACGATCACGGAGCCTTCATCAGCAAATGCGAACACGGTGACCTGGTCATTTACCGCCGCGGCCTTTGAACGCGGTACGGTGACTGTTACCGTAAAAGTGCTTGCGAGCGCGGCAGCAGCAAATAAGGTCAATAACAGTGCGACGGTAAAGATCGGAAATGAAACCGGCGTCAGTACAGATACGGTCGAAAACAGCGTAAAGACCGGCGGTCTGACACTGGCTAAGACGGTAAAGGCCGAGGGTGTGGATACCAGCGGCATGACCTTTGATTTTGTAGTCAGCGGTCTGGACACCGCGGATGGTACGCTGACTGCGGTCAGCGACAGTACGGGGGCGGCCTATCCTGTGTCCGCTGACGGCAGTGTTACCGTTTCCGTGCCGGCGGGCGGCAGCGTGACGCTGGTAGATCTGCCGGCAGGCGGCTATACGGTATCGGAGGCCGGTGTGACAGGCGGCAGCGTGACGGTGAACGGCCATACCTGGACCGTGTCCGGCGGCGGGGCGGTGACGGTGACAGAAAGCCAGACGGCGGCATCCACCATTACCAATACGATCGCGGATACAGAGAACATTGTCGTCACGAAATACTGGGACGATTCCGCTGATTCCGGCAAACGTCCGGCAGCAGAGGATTTCACCGTAACCCTGACCGGCAGCGGCGAGAGCTATACGATTTCCGGCGCTTCCGGCGCGAACGCGGCCTGGAATGGTACGGGCAGCGGCGATTACTGGAACAATACGCTCACGCTTCCGGCGTATGACAGCGACGGCAATCGGATCTCCTACAGCATCACGGAGACGGCTCTCAATGACTATACACTGGAGAGCATCCGTGTGGGCAGCACGGGAAATGACTATACGGATTATACCGGTACGGATGCGGCACATCCTCTCTCAGACGCGGTGATCACTCCGGCGACAGGGGAGAACTATGTCACGCTCACCAACAGCCTGGATACGGCCGGCATTACCGTGACGAAGACGGTGCTGGCTTCGGATGGCAGTACGGCTGTGAATAACAATGACAACTTCCGCTTTGTCCTCTATGCCAGCGACAAAACGACCATCAAAAATACCCAAACCCTGACAATGTCCAACAATAGCCTGACATATACCGTTTCAGATCTGCCTCTGGGAACCTATTATCTGACAGAAGAGCTGATCAGCGGGAACAGTCACGGCTACACCGTGACGGTGAAGGCAGATGGCACCGGGATCACGGCGGATGCGGACGGCTATTATCAGATCAATCTTACGGCAGCGGATACAGAGGTCGCGGTGGAGGTCGTCAATCAGGAAACGCCCCTTACATATGACATTACTACAGCGCTTAGCGGCACAAAGACACTGATAAACGGCAATACACTTGCGGCCGGTCAGAGTCTGACTTTTGACTTTTATGTGACGGATCGATCTGATAATCCGGTCACTACCGGTTCTGCGACGGTCACGAACAGCAATTATCAAAACGTGGATATTACGTTTGCGCCTAAAACGGTAACGTACGATCATGCCGGCACCTACTATTATGTCATCCGGGAGTCCAGCCTGAGTGCGGGCGGTGTGGTCTATGACAGCAGCCGCTATGACCTGACTGTTGTAGTGGAGGTTGTGGATGGGGCGCTGGCAGTCACTTCGACTACGCTGACCAGGACCACCACAGTAAACGGAACCACGAGCACGGAGAGCGCATCCTCCGCCAACTTTACCAATACCTATGATACCGGTTCTGCTTCTATCACGCTGCGGGCATATAAGAGCTTTGCGGGTACGCTGCAGGCAAACCAGTTTACGCTGGTGATTCAGGGGTATACCGACAGCACATTTACAGAAAAGAACAGTTATACCTACGAGAGCGGGAATGGGGCCGCGGGCTACTTTGGCGATACCATCACCTATGGTCCGACGGACAGCAACGGCAAGTATTATTATACCGTCAGCGAAAAAACGGGCAGCGAGAGCGGTGTGTCCTATGACAACACAATTTACTACGTGACGGTGACCGTAAGCAGTGAAAACGGCGTAAAAACGGTAACCGCGGTAACCTATCACACGAATAAGGATTCGACGGAACAATCGCTGATCTCGACAATTAATACGGGCAACGGTTCCTCCACGACCATCCTGAACGACCTGACCTTCAGCAATGGCTATACGGCCGGCGGCACTGCTGAGATGTCGGTCATCAAGGTGCTGCAGGGGCGTGACTTTGTCGCGGGCGAGACCTTCACTTTTCTGGTCACACCGAAAGATTCCGGCAGCCCCACGCTGACCGCCGCGAGCGGAAACAGCAATGTCAGCATTGAGGAAAATCAAAATGGTACTTACACGGTTACGGTCACGGTTCCGTCCGGCCTGACAGATACGGACGGCCATGTGATCAGCGGCGGTTCCGGCTATTATCTGACCTGGGTGCTGGGAACGCTCGAGCTGGATGAGTCCCATATCGGCGGTACCTATACCTACAAGGTGTCTGAGACAGCGGCCAGCAACGCGAACGGCATGAAGCTGGATACCGCGACCTATGGCCACCTGATCACGGTGACTGTGTCGGATGAGGGCAATGGCGTATTGTCCGCCAGCATTGAGAGCACCAATAAGACGGACTGGAATCAGGATGGGTATATAGACGATGAGAAGGCTGTGGCAGTCAACACCTTTTCTCAGGGGGAAATCTCTGTCTCCGGCACCAAGACCTGGGTGGACGGCGGGAAGACCCATGACAATACTACAGAGGTTACGCTGACCCTTTACCGCACCACCGCTCAGAATGCCACCACGGATCCGGAGAAGATTCCGACTTCGGCGGATTGGGAAGAAGTGACGGAAAATAGCAACGGAGATGCGATTGAGGTGACGTGGACCTCTTCGTCCGCATCGGTCTCCCGCTGGACTATTTTGAATCTGCCCCAATATGACACGAGCGGCAATGCATATATCTACACAGTGGTAGAAGCAGCGGCAGCAGGGTATGAAACGGTCTATTCTGCATACACGGGCAGCGGGAGCTATGTGAATACCGCCGTTACAAATACCATCACGCAGGAAGAGGTGACCATCACCGGTTCAAAGAGCTGGGTGGATGCGGACACGGGCAAGACGCATGACAACGCATCTGAAATCACGCTGAATGTGACCCGCACAAGCGGAGGCACGTCGGGGACGACGCTGACGAATGTGACGAGCCGGAACAGTGGAGCAGGCACAGGGGATGCCGATACCTATATTGTCGTCTGGGGAACCGGATCGGAGAGCAGTGCGTATCAGATTTACTGGTATAAGGACAGTACGTCCGGCGAATATGTGAAGCTTCCAAAATACGATGCCTCCGGATATGCTTACACCTATGTGGTATCCGAAAGCGACGTGACCGGCTCTGCGGACATTGATGGCGATGGTACAGAAGAATCATTTACCTATGAAAGCAGTACGTCCGCCGGTTACACGGAAGCGACGAATACGTATACGTATGATTTCACAAACCGGCAGCCCTCCGCGGCTTCGGAAACGCCGGAGAAGACGGTTACCTCCGTGACGAGTGCAGGGGGAATTTTGCAGACCGCGGAAGATACCAGCGGCAATAAGTATGTCGCGGTCGGCGATACGGTGACGTATACGATTTCTTACTTTAATTATAACAACACGGACGCGGTGATGACGATCACGGACGTGCTGGATGCGGGCGCAGACCTCGTCAGCGTGACGCTGCCGGATGGCACGATTGTGGATAAAGCTACGGTGGAGGCGGGGACGGGAGCTGTGAAATATGACAGCGGCACCCGTATGATCACGTGGTCTCTTGGGACCGTGGCGGCTTTTGCCCGCGGCACCGTGACACTGACGGTAAAAGTCAATAATGATGCTAAGAGGCTGAATACCAGCGGGACGTCCGCCAGCATTGAAAATCAGGCGACCGTACTGATCGCGGGGATTGAGTATGATACAAATATAGTCACCAACCCGCTCGAGAATGATGAGCCGGTGGATCCGGTCAAAGCGGTGGAGAGCGACGGCGATGCGGATTATGATGACAATCAGGAGACCATCGAGACAGGGGATACGCTTTCTTATAAGATCACTTACTATAACCACTACAACGAGTCGGCGACGATCACCATCACTGATGTTCTGGATGAGGGGCTGGACTTTGTCAGTGCGACAAATGGCGGCGTTTATGATAAAACCACCCGCACGATGACCTGGACGCTGAACAGTGCGGCGGCGCTTTCCTCCGGTTATGTCGTACTGGAGGTAACGGTAAATAAAGCTGCGAAGAACGTGTCATCCGCAGGGGAGACGGCTTCTGTCGAGAATAAGGCGGAGGTAACGGTCGCGCTGGATGCGAATACCTCTGTGACGCGCACGACAAATACGGTAATCAATCCGCTGAAAAATGACGAGCCGGTGGACCCGGAAAAGGAAGTGGCAGCTGCCAGCGCGGCCGGCCGGAACGGCGCGGCGGTGCAGGTGGGTGACGAGATTACCTACACCATCTCTTATTATAATAACAATGCCAGCGGTGCGGTCATTACCATCACGGATACTCTGGATGCAAATGTTTCTTATGTAAGCGGGAGCGCGACGCAGCCGCTTACTTCGGATGGAGATACGAGAACGGCGACGATCACGTATCAGTCGACGGCGGATCCGCAGACTGTGACCTGGTCATTTACCGCGGAAGCGTTTGAACAGGGCACTGTGACCATTAAAGTGAAGGTGCTCGCAAACGCGGCGGCAGCTGATAAGGTGACGAATAACGCCAGTGTGAAGGTCGGAAATGAAGCCGCGGTTGACGCGGAACCGGCAGAAAATAAGATGGAGACCGGCAGCCTGACCCTAAGGAAGCTGGTGAAGGCGGACAGCGACATCGACACCGCGGCTATGAGCTTTACGTATCTGGTGAGCAGCGAGGCGCTGGCGGGACTGACGACTGTGACAGTCGGATCGGATACCTGGACCGTAAGTGTGGATACGAACACGGGCGGAGTGGAAGTTGGCACGATCAAAGTCAGTGTTCCGGCGAATGGCAGCTTGACGCTGACCGGTCTTCCGGCCGGCACCTATACCGTATATGAGGAAGGCACGGAAAACGGCGAAACGACGATCATGACGACAGATCCTGCTTCTGTCAATACGACGTACCAGTGGACAGTCTCCGGAAGCGGCGCCGTGAAGAACGTCAGCGCGGCGGCTGCGCAGACGGTGAGGATTACCAACACCCTGACGGGCAGCGCGACGGTCGTGCTGACCAAGGTATGGGCGGACCAGAGCAATAAATGGAGTACCCGTCCGGCAAGTATTGAGGTCACCCTGACAGCCGTTGACGAATATGGCAATACCTACGCAGACAGTGACGGGAATACCTATATATATCGGATCCGCAGCTGGAGCAGCACGGGGACCGGCGATTCCTGGACGTACAGCCTGGGCAGTGTGGCGGTTTATGATGTGGATGGCAATAAGCTGGATTATGTCATCACTGAGACGGCGGTGGACGGCTATACGGCGAACTATACGTATTACAATAATGGCACCAGACTGACTCCGGCGGAGGATGTGAACGCGACGATCACCAACACCCTGAAGACCGGCAATGTGAAGGTGACCAAAAAGGTAGTTGACGCGGACGGCAGCGAAGTAAGCAGCACGGAAAACAATGATGATTTTCATTTTACTCTGTGGGCCTATGCGGATGCGGCTCAGACAAGTATTGTTACGTATGGAGCCTATACTCTTACTGCCGGAGGAACGTATACGTTTTCGGATATTCCTTATGGCACTTATTACCTCACGGAGAAGCTGGCAGCGAACAATGGCCATTCCTATGACACGACAGTTACCATCAATGACAGGGACGTGAACGTGGAGGAAGAATTTTCAGTGACAGATAATCTCAAGAGCCATACGGTTACAGTCACCATTGATGAAAGCAATGCGTCGGACGATATCGAGATATTGGTCACGAATGAAGAGGAGGAGGTTTCCGTAGCGCTGTCTTCTCTGGTCAAAGGCACGAAGACGTTGAAGGGCGACAATGCGGCGACGAAGACCTTTGGCTTTACCGTGGCGATGTCTGTGACAGACCAGAATAACACGACATCTGAGGTGACGGTTGCGACCGGCACAGCTACACTTTCCAATGGGGAAACAAAGAATATCACATGGTCTGCCGTGAGCGGATATGAGGATGCGTTTACCTATACAGAGGTGGGCACCTATACCTATGTGATCTATGAGAATGAGGAGACCGGAACGGGTACCGGCGGTATCGTTTATGATGCGACCCGGTACACGCTGACGGTCGTGGTCAGCAAATCCGCGTCGAACGGGGAGCTGATCGCTACCGTTTCGATGACAAAGAATGTGCAGAACGCCGACAATACGCGCACGATAACAGATGTCACAAGCGATGGAAACGGGGTGACTTCGTTTGTGGCGGACAGCACCCACGCGACCGGAGCGGGAGTGAGCGCGGATAGCTTTACTGCGGCATTTACCAACACGTATGACGCGACAGAGACCTCGATCATCCTTCGGGCGACGAAAAACCTGAGCGGAAGAAAACTGGAGGAGGGCGAATTCGCAATTCAGGTGCAGGATGCGGACCGGAACGGAAACGCAGTATCAGGCGGAACGACGGTCACGCGCACCAATGGGGGAGCAGGCTCGTTTGGGTATGAGATCACCTACACACAGGCCGGAGATTATTATTACAGGGTGTCCGAGGTGATTCCGTCGGCCGCGGCAGAGAATGGGGACGGGACTTATACGCTCGACGGAGTGACCTACGATACCTGCTATTATCTTGTCTATGTGGATGTAGATGATATGGACGGCGTGCTGACGGTGAAAAATACCTCCGTCACGAAATATGTGTATGTGTATGATGAGAGAACGCAGACCGGGTCTTATCAGGAAGAGACCGGGACGACATACTCCTATGACAGCATGGTCTTTAACAACACCTATGAGGCGGCCGGCAGCGCGAAGCTTTCTGTGATCAAGGTTCTGCAGGGACGGGATTTCAATGTGGATGATCTTTCAACGGCAAATGTAAATGAGGCGGATACGTTCACCTTCCTCATCACGGCGGTCACGAACGGTGCACCGGCGCTCACGGATCCGCAGGTGGAAGGCGTCACCTTCGCCGATAATGGCGACGGCACCTATACGGTGACTGTGACGGCCGGCAGCGCGGGTACGAAAAGTGAGAACGCAGATTATCCGAATGCGTATATTCTCCAGTGGCTTCTGGCAGGGATCACTGTAGATCAGGATGACATCGGCTCGTGGGACTACCGTGTTACGGAGAAGGATGACGGTGCCAACGGGATGTCTTATGATGAGTTCAGCTATGGCCGTCTGATCACGGTCACCGTGGAGGACAATAAGGACGGCACTCTGGAGGTCACAACCTCCAGCAAGAACGATGTGGACTGGGATGGCGACGGCAATACAGACACGTCAAAATCCGTGATCCTCAACACCTTTACGCAGGGAAGCACGAATCTCTATGGCTTAAAGGTGTGGGTAGACGGCGGCAGGACGCATACCAGCAAGGATGAGGTCACGCTCACGCTGTACTATACTACGGATACCACCAGCACGGGGAGCACGAAGTGGACGGCGTGGACCTCGAATGGTGACGGCACATATTCCATCGACGGTCAAGGCTCTTACTCGATAGAATGGGGTACCTCCAACACGAACCGCTGGAGAATTTTGAGCCTGCCCGAGTACGATGCGGATGGATATGCGTATACCTATAAGGTGGAGGAGAGCGCTCTCAGCGGCTATGTCATCACCTATTCCAATGGCAGTGCGGTATATGACAGCACCGTTTATGATGAGACCAGCCGCTTTACCATCACGAACACCATTGAGCCGGAGGAGATCCGGATCTACGGTACGAAGACCTGGGTGGAAGCAGATACGGGTAAGGTCCATGACAATGCGGACGAGATCACGCTGATTGTGAAACGCGGCATTAACGGCCAGGCGGACACACAGCTGACCGATGTGACGGAGCAGAGCAATGGATCAGGTACCAAAGCAGATGGAACCTATATTGTTGTCTGGGACACCGGCGGCGACAGCTATGAGATTTACTGGTATTATGATTCGGACAGCCGGACGTATGTCGGCCTGCCAAAGTATGACGCGGACGGATATGAGTATACCTATACGGCAGCGGAAGATACGATGACCGGCGAAACAGCGGACGGAAAATCGTTTACCTATGAGACGGAAACGAAGAGCTTTGCCGGCAGCGGATATTTCAGATATGATTTTACGAACAGCCAGCCGGATGATACGTGGAGCGGACCGGAAAAAGAAGTGGAGTCGGTAGTAGATACGGAGGATCAGGAGCAGACAGAGACAGATGCGGACGGCAGCCGGTATGTTGCGGTCGGCGATACCGTCACCTACACGATTTCCTGGTACAACTATACCAATGAGACAGCGGATATCACGATTACCGACGTGCTGGATGCCGGCGTGAGCTTCAGCAAAGCATACAATGACGGAAAGTATGATGCGGCGACACATACCGTGACTTGGACGCTGAGCGGTGCGGCGCCGTTTACAAGCGGCACGGTAACGCTGGAGGTCATCGTAAACGAGAGCGCAAAGACGGTGGATAGCGGTGAGACTTCTGCGGACATCGACAATCAGGCGACGGTGATGGTCGCCGGCAACGAATATACGAGCGAGACGGTGACCAACCCGCTGGAGGACGATGAGGAGAAGGAGCCGGTCAAGGCCGTAGAGATCAACGATCCAAACGGCGATTTCGCGGATGATGGAAAAGAGGCGGAGGTCGGCGATACCCTTTATTATCAGATCGCTTACTACAACCATTACAACAAGACTGCGACGATCACGATCACCGATGAACTGGATGACGGTGTGGAATTTTTCTCGGCGTCTGACGGGAACGGGACGGAGATCACGGCGGCTTCCCCGACGGCGGCGACCGTGAGATACAATTCGACCGCTCACACGGTGACCTGGACGCTGAGCGCTGCGGCGCTCACCTCCGGCACAGTGACCGCAGCCGTGACTGTAACAGAGGCTGCGAAGACTGTGACCGCGGCGGATGAGACTGCTTCTGTGGAAAATCAGGCAGGTGTGAAGATCTCTTTAAGCAGCAGCGTATACACCAGTCAGACCACCAATGAGGTAGAGAATCCATTAAAACCGGATGAGCCGGTGAATCCGGTAAAGACGGTGATCAGCGAGGCGGGCAGCAATGGCGACGTAGTAAAGGTGGGAGATGAGATTACTTACTCCATCACCTATTACAACAACAATCCGGGTAGCGCCGGGATGACGATCACGGATACGCTGGATGAAAACGTCAGCTTCGTCAGCGCAACGAATCCGGTTACGTCCGGGAAGACGGAAAAGACCGCGACGATCACGGAAACATCCGTTTCGGGCGCGAATGCCGTGACATGGACGTTTACCGCGGGAGCTTTTGAGAGCGGCACGGTGACCATTACCGTAAAGGTACTGGCAAGTGCGGCGGCGGACGGCGAGGTTACAAATAACGCGAGCGTAAAGGTCGGCAATGACGGCGTGTATGACGCGGTGCCGGTGACCAGCGAGCTGGAGACGGGGGCTCTGAAGCTGACGAAGACTGTCAAAGCGGATGACTCGGTCAACACAGCTGGTATGACCTTTACGTATCTGGTAAGCAGTGAGGTGCTGGCGGCTCTTAGGACGGTGAGCGACGGGACCGGCAGCTATCAGGTAAGTGTGGATACGGATGGGAATGGCGTGGCTTATGGCACGGTCGAAATCCGTGTTCCGGCGGACGGCAGTGTGACACTGACCGATCTTCCGGCGGGAAGCTATACGGTGACAGAGAGCGGCGCGGCCACGGCAAACGGCGTGACGACGGCCTCGACCCGGTATGACGGTAAGACATATCAGTGGACCGTGAACGGAAGCGGCAGCACGGTGACTGTCAGTGAAGACAAAGCTGCGGAGGCAGAGATCACCAACACCCTGACCGGCGAGGCGGATATCGTGCTGACCAAGAGCTGGGCGGATCAGGAGAATAAATACGGCCTTCGCCCGGCAAACAATGGTACGGATTTTACCGTGACCCTGACAGCGACGGGTAAGGACGCGGACGGGAACGAGAAGGAATACAGCTATACCACGAGCGGCAGCGTATGGGCGGCCGGATCCTCTTTGGCAGTGTGGACGCTGGAGATGAGCGGCGTGGCGGCCTATGACGGGCAGGGCAATAAGCTGACCTACACGATCACGGAGGATCTGACGGACAGCGAAAGTGCCTATACCATGTCCGGCGGCGAGGGCGTCACACTGGTATCCGGTAAAAACGGCACGAGTACGTTTACCTGCACGCCGGCGGATGATGTAAACATCACCATTATCAACACTCTGAAGACGGCGTCTCTTTTGACAACGAAGGTCCTGAAGGATTCCGACGGCGATGAGATCACGGATCCGGATGAGAATGATGATGACTTTACCTTCCGGATCTACGCGCGTGAGGATGATGGAAGCTATACGGAGGCAGCGGCCCGTACGCTGACCCTGACTGGCGTGATGAGCTACACATTCTCCGACCTTCCGCTGGGAACCTGGTATCTGGCGGAGGACGTGAGAGGCACCAACGGCGAAAATGAACACGCGTATACGACTACGGTGAAAGTGGAAGGCAGGGCCATTACCGCGAACGCGGACGGCTATTATGAGATCACGCTTGACACCGCGGGTACGGTCGTGTCGGTGGAGGTCACAAATCAGGAGCAGGAGATCATCCTTCAGGATGTGGCCGGGGCATTCCCGGTGACGACCAAGACGTTCACCAGCACAAAGATTGACAGTGGAAAAGAAAGCAGCTTTACGTTCTATGTCATGTCCGAAAGCGGCATAGTGGCGACAGGCACAGCGGATAATGTGGAGGTGAATGCTTCTGTGCCGACAGATATTGTCTGGACGTATACGGACGGTGCGTTTACGTATACCGAGGCGGGCACCTATGTTTATAACATCTATGAGGGCAATACCTCAGAAGCCGGTATCAGCACGGATGATACCGTGTACACGCTTGTGGTGACCGTATCGAAGGACGCAGACGGCGATCTGCAGGTTGCCACGAAGCTGTATACGGCGTACGATGAGAATGATCCGACAAAAAATGTAGAGGATGCTGACGGGATAGCGGCGTATAACAATACGTACGATCCGGGCAGGATCAGCTACACCATGATCGTGCGCAAGACTCTGAGCGGACGGACCATCAGCGCGAATGAGTTCAGCGTCAGCCTGCAGGAGTACGCAGGCGACTTTACGACAACGAAGGGCAGCGGGATCACGGTATACAATTCCGAGAGCGGTACGTTCAGCCACACGTTTACGTATGAGAGCGAAGGCATTTATTACTATCGCGCGCAGGAAAATCCGGGTACGGAGACCGGTATGACCTACGATCAGACGACATACTGGCTGAAGGTCGAGGTGGATTCAGATAATGGCGCTCTGAAGGTGGCGAGTGTGACTTATACGGCTGACGACCCGACAAGCGCGGCTGCAGCGTGGACAGAATACAGCGGCGGACTTTCTGATATCACTGCGTTCCTGAATATGTATACGGCGGCCGGTAGCGCAGACCTGACGGCATACAAGGTTCTGGAGGGGCGTGAGCTGAAAGCGGAGGAATTTACATTCCTGCTGGTAGCGCTGGATAATACGGCGCCGATGCCGGCCGGTTACAGCACGGCCGCGGACGGCGACAGCTATGTTACAGACGACTATGTTGTAGCGGGGGAGAATTATGTGGTATCTACCAACGCTGCGAATGGTGAGATTGACTTTGGTACTGTGAATTACACACAGGCGGATATCGGCAAGACCTATACCTACCGTGTGAAGGAGATCGTCGGCAGCGCGAACGGCGTGACCTACAGCACGACCGATTACGGCAAGCTGATCTACGTTTCCATTAAGGACGCCGGAAACGGGAGGCTGGAAGCGGAAGTGAGCACCTCCGGCACGACGGACTTTGACGGCGATGGCGAGACGGATGTTGTGATCACCAATACCTTTGATCAGGGCGAGATGGTTATCTACGGCACAAAGGTCTGGGTGGACGGCGACGCGCAGCACGATAACAGCACAGAGGTAACGCTGACGCTTCAGTATTATGATGCGGATCAAAGGGACTGGCTCGACTATTCCGGGCAGTATTCCGTGACCTGGGGCAGCCTGAATTCCAACAACTGGCGCATTCTGGATCTTCCGGTATATGATTTAAATGGAAATCCATACACATGGAGAGTGGTGGAAACCGCAGTCTCAGGATACACGACTACCTATGACACGACGGATGCTGATGCGTCGGATGCGGAGGCTGTTCCGGGTACGAATTCCAGTGCGAACCGCTACACCATCACCAATACGATCACGCAGACTTATGTAACGCTTTCCGGCAGCAAGACCTGGGATGACGGCGGTCTGGAGCATACGGTCTCGAAAGAGATCTCTCTGAAGGTGACCCGCAGCAGCGCGAATACGGAGTTGAAGGAGTTGGCGGAAGGCACCGACTATACACTGACGTGGAATGACAAGGCCAATACCTACACGATCACCGGCAGGAGCGGCAGCGGATTGCCCAAATACGATGAGAAGGGCAGCCTGTATATCTATCAGGTCGTGGAAGCGGCGGATGCGGATTCCCAAAGCGGCGATACCATCACGTTGGAGATCGGGGGAGAAAACTACACCTATAAAATTTCCACCGACAGCGACACGGCAAATTATACCTATGATTTTACCAATACCCGTGCAGCGGATGAAAAACAGGATCCGACAAAGACGGTAGAAATTGTAAATGACAGCCCGGCAGCGGCAGGAGCAAACGGTGGAGGAACAGATGACGGCACAGCTGTGACGGTGGGGCAGAAGCTGACCTACACCATTACGTATTACAACTACAAGAATACCGACGCGGATGTAGTCATTGTCGACAGGCTGGACGACGGCGTGGACTTCCTCTCCGCGACCACGCTTGATGCTGCCGGAAATGAAATAGAAGTGGATGCGGATACGGCTGCGGCAGGAACTGCTACGGTGGTCTACAGTGAGCGGAGTCATACCGTGATCTGGACATTGCCGGATGTGGCGAAGTTCACCGGCGGCAGTGTGACCGTGACGGTGCAGGTGAACGAGGACGCGAAGAGTACTGCGGCGCAGGAGACGACCGCACAGGTGGAGAATGACGCCGAAGTAAAGATTGGCGTGGATAATGCGGTCAGCACGAATGTGGTCGCGAATCCGATCAAAGAGGAGGAGCCGGATAACAGCAAGAGTGAGAGCGGATACGGCGAAGGCGTTACGGATGGGGTCACCGGAACCATCACCTATGGGGAAGTGCAGGTGGGCGATCAGATCATCTATACGATTGATTATTATAATCATACCAATGAGCTGACGACGATTACCATTACGGATGAGATGGATGACGGGGTAAGCTTCCTTTCCGCGACGGATGAGAATGGTGCTGCCGTGACGAGGACGGAAGCAATGGCCGGCACGGAAGACGTGGCTTATGATCTGGATGCGCATACGGTGATCTGGACGGTCACGGATGTGGAACCGTTTTCCGGCGGCAGTGTGACGCTGACTGCAGTGGTCAACGACGGCGCTCGTGTCCCGGATGCCGGTGAGACGACAGCGCAGGTAGAAAACCAGGCGGCTGTTACGATCAGCGGGACAGAATATACGACCAATGCGGTCGTAAACCCGATCAAGGCGGACAGTCCTGAGACTCCGGTAAAAGCAGTGACGGAGGACAGCAAGGCAGGGACGGCCGGTTCGGCAGTGCAGATTGGTGATGAGATTACCTATTCTATTTCTTATTATAACAACAATCCGGGTGCGGCAGTAGTGACCATCACGGACGAACTGGATGCGGATGTGGAATATGTGGGCGCGACGAACCCGGCTTCTCTGGGAAGCAGCGCCGGTAATGCATTTACCTATGACGCAGGCACGCATACGGTCTCCTGGAGCTTTACGGCTGCGGCCTTTGAAAAAGGGACGGTGACGGTAACTGTAAAGGTTCTCGCAAGTGCGGCGGTGGAAGGCCTGGTGGCGAATGCGGCGGGCGTAAAGATCGGCGACGCCTCAGAGGTCACGACCGCGTCGGTGACAAATGAGCTGGAGACGGGCGACCTGACGCTGACCAAGACAGTCAATGCGGATGATGCCATTGATACCAGCGGCATGACCTTCACCTTCCTGATAAGCGGAATAAATGGGGAGCTTGGCGGCCTGTCGGCCGTGACAGACGGAACGAATACCTATAATGTGGAAAATGGAGTTGCAGCTGTGACTGTACCGGCAGGCGGCGGCGTGACGCTGAAAGACCTTCCGGCGGGCACCTACACGGTGGCGGAGAGCGGCGCGGCAACGGATCAGACGACCGGCGTGACTACGGCCACGACGATCTATGCCGGCAAGACCTGGCAGTGGACCGTGACCGGAAGCGGCAGTGAGGCGACAGTTACCTCCGGCACAGCGTCTGCTTTGAATGCAGCGGCAGCCGCGGCGGTGACGATCACCAACACCCTGACCGGCGAGGCGACAGCGGTGCTGACCAAGAACTGGGAGGATCTGGAAGACAAGTATGGTCTGCGTCCGGCAAACAATGGTACAGACTTTACCGTAACTCTGACGGCGTCCGGAAAGGATGCGGATGGGAACGAGACGATCTATAGCAGCACAACGCAGGGGTTGATCTGGACGGCGGCGTCTAAGACTGTGTGGACGCTCAATCTGGGCGGTGTGACGGTTTATGACGGTCAGGGCAATAAGCTGACCTACACGGTCACCGAGGATCTGAACGGCCGGGAGAGCGCGTACACGATGAGCGGCGGCACGGGGCTTACGCTGACAACGGGCTCCTATACCTACACGCCGGCGGACAATGTGAATGCGACGCTTACCAACACACTGAATACCGGCACAGTCACGGTCACCAAAAAGGTGGTCGATGGAGCTGGCACGGAGGTGAGCAGCACAGAAAACGACGACGACTTCCGGTTTGCTCTGTGGGCGTATGCGGACGATACGAAGGAAAGCACCATTTCTTACGGCACAGGAACCACCACTGCCGGCGGAACGGTTACCTTTGAGAACGTACCCTATGGCACCTATTATCTGACTGAGACGCTGGTAGGCAGCCATGACCATTCCTATGATACGACTGTGACGATCAACGGAACGGACGCAGCTGTGACGGAGAAATTTGACGATGCGACGAACCTGAAGAGCCACACCGTGACTGTGACAATCGATGAGACCAATGCGGCAAACGGGATCACGATTGCTGTCACGAATGAGGAAGAAGAGATCGCGGTGGACTTAAGCTCGCTTATTCATGGCACAAAGACCATGACCTCTTCTAATGCCGGTGCGGTACTGGACTTCCAGTTTACCGTATATCAGGGAACTGCGCTGGCAGCGATTGGAACGGCAGAGAATGTCGCAGCAAATGCTGCGGCAGCGACCGGCATCACCTGGACGGTGCTGGATGCGGATGCGTTTACATACACCGAGGTCGGAACTTATACGTATGTGATCAGCGAGGTCGTGACTGCGACCGGCGGCGTCGTGTACGATTCCACCCGCTATACGCTGACCATCACAGTGGCGAAGGACAGCCGGACGGGCGAGCTGGCGGCGACTGCCTCTATGACGAAAAACGCGGAGACGGCGAACGGCGAACGTGAGACGACAGCCATGAAGAGCGACGGCGGCAAGGATACGGTAGAAGCGGCCAGCACAGAAGCGGGCTTCACACCGGCCGATACGTTCACGGCAGCTTTTGCAAATGAATATGACCCCGGTGAGACATCCATCATTCTCCGGGCTATCAAGGAACTGGATGGGCGTACCTTAAGTGAGGGAGAATTCTCTGTCGATGTCACCGAATACAGTGACGGTACCTATACGAAAACAGAGGATCGCGACGGCGACAGTCTGGTCACCATCACCCGCAGCAACGGTGCGAATGGCAATATGGGCTTTGAGATCGTCTACGGGAAGGAAGGAACCTATTATTATACGGTGTCAGAGGCCGTGCCCGAAAAAGATAAGAGAGCGGGCGGCGTCACCTACGACGAGACGGTTTACTATGTGAAGGTAACGGTCGAGGATGTAAAAGGCGTCCTTACTGTGACAAGCGCAGTCTACTCGGCCGCTAAGGATGCGAAAGAGGAGGACTGGAAGAGCCTGTTTTATGATATGCAGGTCGAGATCGCGGCAGGTACCTTCATTACTGTGACAGAGGACGTGTACCTTCCGTTTACCAACACCTATAAGGCGAGCGGCAGTACGGAGCTTTCTGTGATCAAAGTGCTGCAGGGACGCAGCTTCGCTGCAGGCGATTCCTTCACCTTTACCATCACCCCGCTGGATTCGGGCGCACCGGCGCTTGACGATCCGGGGCAGAGCGGCGTGAGATTTACGGCCAACAGCGACGGGACTTATACGGTGACCGTTACGGTATCTGAAACAGATGCTGCTCGAAGCAAAAAGAGTGAGAACCAGAATTATGACGACACCTGGATCTTAAGCTGGACGCTGGCTGATCTGACCGCGGATGAAAGCATGGTGGGCTCCTGGGTCTACCGGGTGACGGAGGAAACCGGCACAGCCAGCGGAATGTCTTACGATATGGCCACCTACGGACATCTGATCACGGTCACGGCAGCGGATAATGCGGACGGGACTTTGAATGTCACTGCTTCCAGCACGAATGACATTGACTGGGATGGGGACGGCACAACGGACACTACAAAATCCGTGATTGTCAACATCTTTGATCAGGGCAGTCAGACCATCTACGGCACAAAGGTATGGGTGGACGGCAATGCGAGCCACAACAACGAAGCGGAAGTAACCCTGACCTTGTACTACACGACGGACGATACCATCACGGATAAAACGGTGTGGACGGCGTGGAAAGAGAACAATGACGGCACGGACACGTATTCTGTGGATGGCACAGGCGCTTATGCGGTAGAGTGGGGCACTCTGAACACCAATAACTGGCACATTGAGAATCTGCCGGTGTACGACGCGCAGGGAAATAAGTATACCTGGAAGGTGGAAGAGACTTCAGGCAATGGGCCGGCGGCAAATGGCATTACGAGCTACACGGTCACCTATACGGCGGATCCGTCTGGCAGCGCGAATGCAGCGGCGGTTTCTCCGGGCAATGCGAACGCAGCGGCAGTTTCTCCGGGCAGTGCGAATACGACGACGGCCGCGGAACCTGTTCCGGCGAACAATTCCGCATCGAATCGTTATATTATTACGAATACAATCACACAGGAGTATGTGACTCTGAAAGGCAGCACGACCTGGGTGGATGGCGGACTGCCGCACACGACCTCGAAAGAAACCACTCTTAGGGTGACCCGCAGCAGCACCGGCACGGAGCTGACTACGCTGAAGGAAGCCGAGGATTATACTCTGACCTGGGATGATGAAAAGAGTACCTATGTGGTCACCGGAACCGGCAGCGGGCTGCCGAAGTACGATGACGAAGGGTATCTGTACACTTATCAGGTAGAGGAGGTCCCGGATGACGGTGTGGATACCATCACGCTGGAGATTGACGGTGCAAGCTATACCTACGAAATCGCGACGGAAAGCTATCCGGCGGAATATACCTACAACTTTATCAATACCCGCGCAGCGGACGAACCGAAAGCTCCGGAAAAAACGGTAGAAGTTGTTGACAAAGGAGTATCCGGGGGTGCAGCGTCCGGCACCGGAACGACAAATGCCGGAGCGACCGGCACCGCGGGAACGGATGAAGGTGTGGCCGTCGCGGCGGGACAGAAGCTCACCTACACGATTTCTTATTACAACTACAAGAATACGGCTGTGACCGTGGAGATTGTCGATGAACTGGATGACGGGGTGGATTTCCTCTCTGCAACCACGGTCGACGCAGCTGGAAAAGAAATAACAGTGGATAAGAAAACCGCGATAGCGGGGACCGGTACGGTGTCTTATAATGAAGCGAGCCATACCGTGACCTGGACGCTGGCGAATGTGGCCATGTTCAGCAGCGGAAGTGTGACGCTGACCGTGCAGGTGAATGAGACCGCGAAAGTGACCGGCACCGGAGAGACCGCGGCACAGGTCGAAAACGACGCGGCCGTGAAGATCGGCGTGGATAACGCAGTCACCACGAATCTGGTCGTGAACCCGATTGCACCGGATGAGCCGGACAATGTAAAGAGCATCAGCGGATATGGTTTGGGTGTTGCCGATGAAAAAAACGGAATCACCACGTACGACGAAGCGCAGGTGGGTGATGAGATCACTTACACGATCGACTACTATAACAATACCAGCGAAGCAGCACAGGTGATCGTTACCGACGAGCTGGGCGATGAGGTCACTTATCTGTCATCGACAGAGAATGGCGTTTACAATGCGAGAGAGCACCTCGTAACCTGGGTGATCGGAAACGTAGCGCCGTTTACCAGAGGAAGCGTGACGCTGACTGTGCAGGTAAACAGCAGCGCACTGACGCCCGCAGGAGGTAAGACCGAGGCGGCTGTAGAAAATCAGGCGACAGTAGAAGTCGGTGATACGGGGGATGTGAATAACACGAATATCGTTGTGAACCCGATTGAGTCGGATGACCCCACGAACCCGGATACTCCAACGGAGCCGGACACCCCAACAGAGCCGGATACTCCGACAGATCCGGATACCCCGACGGACCCGGATACTCCAACAGATCCGGACACCCCAACAGAGCCGGATACTCCAACAGAGCCGGATACGCCAACGACTCCAGATACCCCGACGGACCCGGATACTCCAACAGATCCGGACACCCCGACAGATCCGG